>JBPCKF010000077.1:0-6447 GCA_051004555.1 Phycisphaerales bacterium
GTGCGTTGCCGCGATGGCATCATCAACAATGAGCATGCAACTGGCAGCTGGGGCGCATGCAGACGTTGCTGCGCCGAGCGATGCCAGCGTGTTGCATCCCAGCAGGTATTCGCTGCTGCGCTCGTGACCGAAGTGAATGGGAATGCGGACGGGCTGTGCATCGATCATGACGCGTCGGTATCCTCGAGGGGTGCCTGCTTCGCAAGAACTGCCAGCGCTTCAGCCGGATCGCTGGGCAACTCGGCAGCTGTTGGGCCAGTGTCAACAAAATCATCACGACTGGTATCGTACCCACTTGCGCTGGCAGAATATCGACGGGTGCGAGGGTCCCTGGCATTCTGCCTGCGGGTGAAGATCCACAGGATGAAGAACACAGTGCCGAGAATGACCACAGCAACCAGCAGAAACGTTGCAGGGCTGGCTGTTGTGCTGGTGCGTGATTCGCTGATCAGTGGGAACGCGCCAACAAATGCAGCATACGCATGCATGGTTTCATCGCGCGCGATCGCTTCATGCCGTTTGTAGAAGCGGGCGTAGATCTCGACATGTGCGTTCCGCTTTACGCCGGATGGTCGTTCGCGATTGCGCAAGTCAACATACACGAGCACGGGCGTGTGATCCGCTGTGCGAACGAACCACGCTTCGACCCCTGTGTAAGGCGGATGCAGGATTTCGATTGCGTCAATACTGCCGCTGATCAAACACACCTCGCCACGAAACGCATCGGGATCGCTGAGCATTGCTGCAAAGTCGGGCTGCACGCGCACCGCTGTGTTGCCTGGCCCCGGCGTCCACGACGCAGCGTTCCGAAGCAATGCGGAGAAAGCAGCTTCGTAGTGCACGCGTTCGCTGCCATCGTCCGCTGTCAACAGTTCACCACGATCGTCCGCTTCGAGAGGCGGAATATCTGCAGCGGCTGTATATACAAGCAGCAGGCACATGGGAACGGCAATGCACCACAATCTGCAAGCCCGCAAAGTGATTGTCGAACATCGCCGCATAGCAAACCATCATAGAGAAACCGCGGCCATGATGTGCAGCGCTAAAATAGCCACACTCCGGCGTACAGGGGCTTGACCATGAAGGCACGCGAACTTGTCAATCTCGGATTCCCGCGCGGCGAGGTGTTGAAAGCTGCGCAGATCGCAGCTGGCAACGCCATTCGTGACGGCGGCATGACCACCCGCGATGTGCGGGCAACGCTGCGGACGTTGCGTGCATCGCCAGAACAGTTTCTCGACAACCATCTCTTCGAACCAGT
Organism: Phycisphaerales bacterium; assembly: GCA_051004555.1. Taxonomy (GTDB): domain Bacteria; phylum Planctomycetota; class Phycisphaerae; order Phycisphaerales; family SM1A02; genus JBPCKF01. Next base: position 1,262 of record JBPCKF010000077.1, read on the forward strand.
CGCACGTGCTCTGCTCGATCTGCGCGGCCGTGCTGCCAATCGCGAAGCGTTCATCGAACGTGACGCGCCCGCGCCGTGGCAGCAGTGGGGTAGTGGTCTTGAACCAGAATCCATCGCGCAGATGCGGAATGCTGCGCGTTTACCGGTTGCTGTCGCTGGCGCGCTCATGCCCGACGCCCATGTTGGTTATGGCCTTCCCATTGGCGGCGTGCTGGCAACCCAAAACGCAGTTATTCCTTATGCAGTCGGCGTTGATATCGCCTGCCGCATGAAGCTCACCGTCCTCGATCTTCCGCTGAGCGCGATTGACGGTCAGCGCGATCGCCTCATTGGCGCAATCGAAACGGAAACCCGCTTTGGAACCGGCGCACAGTTTCACCAGCCGCACGAACACGACGTGATGGATGATGAAGATTGGAATGTCTCTCACATCACTACGATGATGAAGCCCAAAGCCCACGGCCAGCTTGGCACCAGTGGCTCGGGCAATCACTTTGTCGAGTTCGGAACGCTCGTCCTCACGCAGCCAGAGATGGGGCTGGAAGCGGGAACATATGTTGCGCTGCTGTCACATTCCGGCAGCCGTGGCGCTGGCGCCCGCATCGCTCAGCACTTCTCGAAACTCGCGATGGAACTTCATCCTGAGTTGCCACGCGAGTTGAAACATCTTGCCTGGCTCGACCTCGATTCAGAACCCGGCCAGCAATATTGGGCAGCCATGAATCTGATGGGCCGTTACGCAGCTGCGAATCATGCTGTCATTCACAAACAGATTGCGAAACATCTCGGCGCTGAAGTTCTTCTCGACATTGAAAACCATCACAACTTTGCGTGGAAGGAAACGCATGACATCGATGGCCAGCCGGTCGAACTGATCGTGCATCGCAAAGGTGCAACGCCCGCAGGGGAAGGCGTGCTCGGCGTCATCCCAGGTTCGATGGCAACGCCGGGTTATGTCGTGCGCGGCAGGGGAGTGCCTGCATCGCTGGCATCAGCTTCGCATGGCGCGGGTCGCGCGATGTCGCGCACCCAGGCAAGAAACACGCAGACATGGTCAGCCGCCCGCAGATTCCTTGCCGAGCGGAATGTGACGCTGATTTCCGCAGGGCTTGATGAAGTACCCTTCGCGTATAAGGACATTGATGAGGTGATGTCGCAGCAGCGTGATCTGGTCGATGTGATCGCGCGCTTCGACCCCCGCATCGTAAAGATGGCCCCGGAAGGCGAGCGGCCGGAAGATTGATGTTTCGCCGCGAGGCGCAGCCGAGCGCTGATCACATCGACACGCCGCTCTGAGAAGCGCACCAGCCGCTGCCAGCCGCGGGTCGCTGGGCTCCGCTTGCATAGCTTTACCGCCGCGCTATATAGCTCCACCGTCCGCTGGTTGGTCTCTCCCATGGGCTGGTTGGTCTCTCCCATGGCATGGGTTGGTCGCCACCGTGGGATGGTTGGGCGCAACCATTGCGCTGTGTAGCTCTAGCGCCGCGCTGCATAGCTCTGCCGTGGCGCTGCATAGCTCTATCGCCGGCGGTGCGATGTGCATAACCCGCGCAGACCCACCTCTTCCTGCACATCTCATTCTTCCTGGCCGCGTGGTGAAGTCGGCTGCAGCATGGGACGACATCCATTTGCACGTGTCAGCAATGTGCTGCACAATCGACGGAACCAGCGGGTTCAAGCAGTATCCTGCGTCATCCGCCGAACTCAATCCCTTGCGCGAGTGGCAGATCATCTCCCCAGTTGATGGTGCAGGTTTGCCTGCGCATGTAGGTCTTCCACGCATCAGAGCCGGACTCGCGACCGCCGCCGGTATCCTTCTCGCCGCCGAATGCGCCGCCGATTTCTGCGCCGCTGGTGCCGATGTTGACGTTGGCGATGCCACAGTCCGAGCCGAGTGGCGAAAGAAATCGCTCTGCACTGCGAATCGAATCGGTAAAGATGGCGCTGCTCAATCCCTGCGGCACGCTGTTCTGCTGTGCGATGGCATCTTCGAGATCATCAAACTCGAACACATACAGAATGGGCGCGAATGTTTCCGCCTGCACGATGGCAGGATGACTGCCGCGCGGCACGCGCACGATCGTCGGCTCAACAAAGTTGCCGGGCCGATCGCGCATCTGTTCGATGCCATCAATGCCGCCGTGCAGAACGGTACATCCCTGGTCGACTGCTGCTGCAATCGCGCTGTGCATCGCGCTGACTGCATCCTGATGAATCAGCGGCCCCATGAGCGTTGCGCGATCGAGCGGGTCGCCAATCGATATCGTTCGATAGGCAGCTGTCAGTCGCTTGCACAGCGTTTCGACAATCTCAGCATGGCAGAAAAGTCTGCGCGTGGTTGTGCAGCGCTGACCCGCTGTGCCGACAGCGCCGAACACCACGCCGCGTGTGACGAGGTCGATGTCTGCATCAGGCATGACAATGATCGCGTTGTTGCCGCCCAGTTCCAGCAGCGTCCGCCCCAGACGCGCAGCCACGCGCGCTCCCACATGTCGCCCCATTCTGCATGACCCTGTTGCGCTGATGAGTGGGAGACGTCGATCATCCAGCATCGCTTCGCCGACCTCATCATCGCTGCCGATGATCAGTGCGAAGACATCGCGGGCCTTGCCCTGTGCAGGCTTGAATATGTCCTGCGTGTCCATGACGCGCTGGGCGATGCCGTTCATTGCAACAGCGCACAGCGGCGTGATGCGGCTGGGCTTCCACATCATCGTGTTGCCACAGACCGCAGCCACCATTGCGTTCCACGCCCATACTGCAACAGGAAAGTTGAAGGCAGTGATGATGCCGATCGTCCCCAGCGGATGCCACTGTTCATACATACGGTGTTGCGGGCGTTCGGAGTGCATCGAGAGTCCGTACAACTGCCTGGACAGTCCGACTGCGAAGTCTGCGATGTCGATACATTCCTGCACTTCGCCATCGCCTTCGGGTTTGATCTTGCCACATTCGAGTGTGACGAGCGTGCCCAACGCATCAGAATGTTCGCGGAACGCATTGCCGATGCGGCGAACGATCTCGCCACGCCTGGGAGCAGGGAGCATGGCCCACTCGGATTGGACGCGCTGGGCCCGCTGCATCGCTTCTTCGTATTCCCGCAACGTTTGCAGTCGCACCGAAGCGAGTACGCCATTATCAGTTGGCGAGAGCGATTCAAACCAGCCGTGCTGTTCTGCTGCCTGCAGCCGGACGCGATCATCACCGCTGAGCAGTGCTGCAACATCGCGCTGCAATGTCGAACCCACAGCCGCGCTCACCGCGTGGCACCTGTGACTTCATCAAACACAATGCCGAGGTTCGTGCCCATGCGGTTGCCAGCATACGTTGCAAACTCGTCGATGGTAAGTGCAGCAACTGCATCGCGATCCTTGCCACTTGCAACAGCATTGCGCACAGTCGCTTCGACGACTTCGAAGTAATGAATCTGCTTGGTGAGACCATCGCGGTCTGTGATCTGGCCATGTCCCGGCACAACGATGGTGTCTTTGTCGCACATGGCAATGGCTCTGCGCAGCGATTCCCGCCAGCCGGTCGAGTTGGCTTTGGCCGAGACATCCATGAATGGATGAATCCCGTTGAAAAGAAGATCGCCTGCGTGAAGCACATTCTCGTTGGGCAGGAACACGATTGCATCATTATCAGTGTGGCCGGGCGTGACGTGAGTCAGGGAGATCTTCCTGCCGCCATGTTCCAGCGTGTGCTCATCTGCAAACTCAACATCAGCCTTGAACTGTTCGATGGAGATGGACTTTGCAAGCTCCCGCAACTCCGCAGCGCGGGCTGCATCACCCTGCGTCTCAGCCTCGCGCACCATGCGCAACAGCGCCTGGCGAATCCAGCCATCAATGTTTTCCTGCAGGCGCGGCTGAATGTTCTTGTGGCCGATGATCGAAGCGTGATCGCTGAAGCGATAGTTGCCGCCCGTGTGGTCGCCATGATGATGCGTGTTGATGATGATGGCTGGCGGCCCGCCCAGAAGGTCGACCGAACTGGTGTGCAGCAGGTCAACCACAGGAGGCATTTTGGTGTCGATGAGCAGTCCGCCATCGGTCGAAGCAATCGCAAGCGCGTTGCCGCCACCACCGATGATCGCATGAATACCCTCGCGCAGTTTCATGACTTCGAAATCGGTTGCGGGCTGCTGCGTTTGAAGCGGCACCATCGCCAGAAGTCGCAGCGGCGTGATGAACGCAGTGCCAGTGAGCGCTGCAGTTGAAAGACAAAACGCGCGGCGTGAAATGATCGTTGTCATAAATGCCTCCGTTGTTGGGTTCGTATGGTAGGACCAGTCTGAAGTCCGCCCCCCCGTGCCCCCCACGTGCCGCCACCTGCCGTGCATAATGTCCATCCACGGCCACCACAAGGCGACCAGAACTCATGATTCTGGACCGAACATCGCCAGCCGGTGCGAGGGTGAGCGGGTCATCGCCCCTCCGCACAAAGACAGTCAGCATGACAGGTTTTCTCCGCTGTCGGCCGGTATTTACGCGCTGCCTACCGGTATTTAAGCGCTGCCTACCGGTAGTTAGAGGCTGCCTACCGGTAGTTAGAGGCTAACTACCGGTGTTTAGCGGCTGCCTACCGGTAGAGAGAGGCTAAATACCGGTATTGAGCGGCTGCCGACCCGTATTGAGGGGCTGCCTACCGGTGTCATGCATCGCCGGTGGTCACCAGTAGTCGCGGCTCTTTGGGGTTGGCCGCTACGAAAGAGCGGCATAAATCCTCTTGCATGGCCACGCGAAATCCGTTACGCTGCAGCAATACCAGTTCTCCGGATTGGGGTACACATGTTCAATCGCACGTTTGCCGTCGCCACGCTCATCGTTTTCCTCGTCGCCGCAGTGGCCTTCCCGGAACCGGCCGCAGCCCAGTGTGAACTTCACAAACTCCTGCCTCAGGATGGCGCGGCGGATGACGGGTTCGGCATCTCCGTTTCGATCAGTGGCGCTATAGCCGTTGTCGGGGCCCCCTTCGACGACGATAACGCGACCAATTCCGGCTCGGCGTACCTCTTCGATGTCACCACCGGCCAGCAGATCACCAAACTCCGGGCCCAGGATGGGGCGGCGCTGGACTACTTCGGCTACTCCGTGGCGATCAACGGCGACACCGCCATTGTCGGGGCGTACTGGGACGATGACAACGGAAGCTACTCCGGCTCGGCGTATCTCTTCGATATCAAC
>JBPCKF010000078.1:0-5850 GCA_051004555.1 Phycisphaerales bacterium
AACTATGCCCGGCACAACCGACTTTCTCCCCCGCACCGATTCCGGACTCCTCTCATGGTCGCAGAACTTCGTCGACCGCATTTTCGAATGAGTTCGTGCAGACGGTTGATGATGATGTGATTGATGTGGAGTTTGAAGTGCGCGAGGATGATGGTGATGGTGATGCGTTGCGTCTGGCTGCGTGAGCGGTTGAGCGTGAGGGGTTGATGGCGGGGTTGAGCGGGAGTGTTTTTGTCTGGTCGGGACGATGTTGCAGCACCTGCCATATACTGGCAGCGTTGCGTTCATCGACAGTTCCAAGTGCTGCTCGTGCGGCTTGGAACACCACCAGAAGGGCCGATTGATGGGCTTGTTTTCCCGCTCCAAATCACGTGATGTCCGGGCAGCGCGAGCCAGTCGCGACACCCGCGATCCTCGGGCGGCCAATGGGTCTGCGACCGGGCCGGCCAGCACTGCGTTGAACGGCGCAATCGTTGATGATGAAGGCCAGCCTCTTCCACCTGCTCTTCCTGAGGTTGAAGCCCGCACGATTGCGATTGGTACGGCTCTGCTGGCATCAGCCCGCTCAGCCAGGGCGGGTATTTTCTCTGCATCATTCTGGTCGGACAAGCTGATGGACTGGTCGATGCAGGACAAGCAGTTCAAGACGCAGTTGTTTCGTTTTGTTGATACGTTTCCAGTGATTCGTCACGATGCTGATCTGGTCCACGAACATCTGGTTGATTACCTCACGCAGCCGGGCGTGACGCTGCCACCATTTCTGGGTGCTGGGCTGAAGGTTGGTGGCATGGCCAAGGGGCTGATGACCAGGACGGTGACGGGTCGTATTACTGCGATGGCTGAGAGATTTATTGCGGGCAGTGATGCACGCTCCGCTTTGCCGCAACTGGAAAAGTTGTGGAAGGCGGGCATGGCCTTCTCCGTTGATCTGCTTGGCGAAGCATGTGTCAGCGATGCAGAAGCTTTCGCGTATCAGCAGAAGTATCTCGACCTGATTCAGAATCTTCCGGAAGCAGTTGCAGCCTGGCCTGCAAACCCGGCGCTTGAGTCGGATCATCTTGGCCCGATTGCGCGGACGAATGTTTCCATCAAGATCAGTTCGCTGTATGCCCGTACCGATCCCATCGACTTCGAAGGCTCGTTGCGCGGCCTGATGGAAACGCTTGTCCCGATTTTGCAGACGGCGAGGCAGCATGGCGTTTTCATCAACTTCGATATGGAGCAGTACAGCCTGAAGGACCTCACGCTTGAACTGTTCATGCGCTGTTGTGAAGAAGTGGATTTTGAAGCGGGCATCGCCATGCAGGCATATCTGCGTTCAGGTGATGATGATGCGAAGCGGATCATTGATTGGTCGAAGCGCACGGGACGGGTTGTGACGGTACGACTGGTGAAGGGCGCGTATTGGGATTACGAAACGATTCACGCAGAGGAAATGGGTTGGCCGGTGCCGGTCTGGAGCCGTAAGGTTGATACTGATGCGTGTTTCGAGCGCATGGCTGCTGAGTTCATTGCATCAACGCCACATGCAAGCGGGACTGGTGGCATTAAGCTGGCGCTGGGCTCGCACAATGCGCGTTCGATTGCGAGTGCCATGGCGCATCTGGAACATGCTGGTTTGCCTGAGTCTGCTCTGGAGTTGCAGATGCTGCATGGCATGGCAGATCAGTTGAAAGATGCAGCAGTGGCCCGCGGCCTGCGTCTGCGCGAATACGTTCCAGTCGGCGAGATGATTCCGGGGATGGCGTATCTGGTCAGGCGTCTGCTTGAGAACACATCCAATGAGTCGTGGCTGAAGGCTGGGTTTATGGATGATGCGTCGCCTGAGATATTGCTGCGTTCGCCTCATCGGCGATTTGCAACTGATCCTGGTGTTGAGCGGCTGAAGCATGCGCCACAACGGCATACGCTTTCTGTTGCTGTTGAGGGGGTTGGCGACGGTCAGCCATTTTATACCGAGCCGATGCGCGACTTTGCAGATGCAGCGCAGCGACGGGGTTTTGCAGAAGCAGTCAAACGGGCGGATGTGCCAACTGTGGCAAACGATGGCACAGCAGATGATGCGCGTGCTGCTGTCGATCGCGCTGCTGCAGCGTTTCCTGCGTGGCGTGATACGGATCCGATCGAACGCGCGCGAGTCTTGACCGGTGCAGCCCAGCGCATGCGCGAGCGGCGCGATGAGCTTTCCGCCATCATCATCAAAGAAAACGGCAAGGATTGGCGGAACGCAGATGCAGATGTCACAGAAGCGATCGACTTCTGTGAGTATTACGCTCGCATGGCGGTGCCGCTTTTTCAGCGACATCGCCTGGGGCGGTTCATCGGCGAGTTGGATGAGACGTTCTATCAGCCGCGCGGCGTGTGCGCTGTCATCAGTCCATGGAACTTTCCGCTGGCAATCTGTTGCGGCATGACGGCAGCAGCGCTGGTGACGGGCAACACTGTGATTGTCAAACCAGCGGAACAGACACCCGCCATCGCGAAAGTCATGTGCGAGATTTTCGCCGAAGCCCTCAAGCAGGTTGCTCCTGGACCAGTTGCAAAAGGGAACGCGCGACCTGCCATCACGCTTGGAGACATTCTCCAGTTCCTCCCAGGCCCGGGTGAGACCACGGGAGCAACCCTTGTGCGCGATCCGCGTGTTGCGATCATTGCCTTCACCGGTTCCAAGGCGGTCGGCCTGGACATCATCAAAGCGGCGGGCATCACGCCTGATGAACAGCCATTCGTCAAGAAAGTCATCTGCGAGATGGGTGGCAAGAACGCGATCATCATCGACGCATCAGCTGATCTTGATGAAGCGGTGCTTGGCGTTCGCACCAGCGCGTTCGGCTTTCAGGGACAGAAGTGTTCGGCCTGCAGTCGCGTGATTGTTGTCGATTCAGCCCACGATCTTTTTCTGCATCGACTGGTTGAATCTACCCGCTCGCTTGTGATTGGTGATCCAGGGAAGCCCGGCACTGATGTCGGTCCTGTCATTGATGAAGAAGCAGCAGCGAAGATTCGCGAGTACATCGAAATCGGCAAAAGTGAAGGAACGCTGGAACTGGGTCTGGAAGTGCCCGCGGGTCTGGCAGCATCTGTGGGCAAGCCCTTTGTCGGCCCGCACATTTTCTCCGGCATCACCCGTGATCATCGCCTTGCCAACGAAGAGATCTTCGGACCCGTGTTGAGCGTGATGCGCGTGCGCGATTTTGATGAAGCGCTTGATGTTGCCAACGCGACGCCCTACAAACTAACCGGTGGTGTATTCAGCCGCAAACCCGCGCATCTGGAACGGGCCCGGCGTGAGTTTCGCGTCGGCAACCTCTACCTGAATCGCACCATCACCGGCGCGCTAGTCGGCAGACAACCCTTCGGCGGCTTTGGGATGAGCGGGGTCGGGTCGAAGGCTGGGGGTGCGGATTATCTTCTGCAGTTTGTCGAGCCGCGGGCAATATGCGAGAACACCATGCGGCGCGGCTTTGCGCCGGAGTTGTAGGTGTTCCGGCCACAAATGTGGTTTGAGTTTCGCAAGTGGGCTATGTAACATGCCGATGACTCTCTGCGTACCATGTCGTATGCGGGCTGGTGTCAGCCCGGCTGCGCAGCTTCCTCAGACGCCTTCTGCCGGTGGTGGAGCGAGACGTCCGAAGATCCTGCCCAGAATGTTTCAGTGCGTTCACCGCGCAGAGTAATCATGCTTTGTGCCGGGCAGAGGTTTTCATGTCGACAATTGATCATCAGATACACTCAGACGGTGTCGGTTCTGATTCACCCCTTCTTGGTGACATCGAGCAGATTCTTGGCTACGAGTTTCTCGATCGCGATCTCCTCGCGCTTGCACTCACGCATGCCTCCCGGGCTGATCATCGCCTGGCCAGCAACGAACGTCTGGAGTTCCTCGGCGATGCTGTCCTGGGAATGGTTGTATGCGAAGATCTTTTCCGGCAATACGCAACGTTACAGGAGGGCGATCTGACCAAGCTGAAATCAGCAGTGGTGAGCCGCGAGACGTGCGCGGACATTGCAGATGCCCTGGGACTTGATCGCTTCATTCTTTTAGGCAAGGGCATGTCCAATCGCGAGGCGCTCCCGCGCTCGCTGAGTGCGGGCGTGTTCGAAGCTGTGATCGGCGCGATTTTTCTCGACGGCGGATACGATGCAGCCAAGGTGTTTCTTCTGCGGGTTCTGAAGAAGCGCATCGTGCATGCTGCAGAGTCGGGGCATCAGCAGAACTTCAAATCGGTCCTGCAGCAACTTGCCCAGCAACATCTCACCGACTCGCCTCAGTATGTGATGCTGGATGAACAGGGGCCCGACCACGCAAAATGTTTCGAAATATGCGTTGAGATCGGCGCCGTGCGATTCCCGTCGAGTTGGGGTGCCTCCAAGAAGCGGGCAGAACAACAGGCTGCGCTCAACGCACTCATCGAGCTTGGCTTCGCAGTGATTGATCCAGCAACCGGCGATGCCACGCTGGTCGAGGATTTGCTCATCGAAGAGTAGTCGATCAAAACCACACCAGACCAAACCAGCCCAGGCATGCTGGCATATCATCGCGTCTCATGACGACGACTTCTGAATCGCTCTCACGTGATGACATTCATCTGCTCGAAGAGGCTGCGGACGGGTTTCGCAAACTGAAATCGGAGATGGGAAAGGTGATCGTCGGGCAGGATGCCATCATTCGCCCGCTGCTGGGAGCGGTGTTCTGTCAGGGTCATGCACTGGTCATCGGCGTCCCCGGCCTTGCCAAGACGCTGATGGTGAAGACGCTGGCGCAGGCACTTGGCTGGACGTTCAAGCGCATTCAGTTTACGCCCGACATGATGCCAGCTGACATCATCGGCATCGAACTGCTCAATGTTGATGCAGTCAGTGGTGAGCGCTCGATGCGTTTCGTGCCCGGTCCCGTCTTTGCGAACATTATTCTTGCAGATGAAATCAACCGCACGCCACCCAAGACGCAGTCCGCACTGCTCGAAGCCATGCAGGAGTACACCGTCACCAGCATGGGCACGACGCATCCCCTGGAACGGCCGTTCCTCGTCTTTGCAACCCAGAACCCCATCGAACAGGAAGGGACATACCCCCTGCCCGAAGCGCAGTTGGATCGTTTCATGTTCAGCCTGTGGATTGACTATCCATCCAAAAAGGAAGAAGAAGATATTGTTCTGGCGACGACCGATCCCAGGGAGATTTCGGTGGTGCCAATCTTTTCGCGTGAGCGCATGATGGAGTTCCAATCCCTGGTGCGGCGGATTCCCGTCTCACGCCACATCGTCTCGTACGCAGTGAGTCTGGCACGGGCATCACGCCCGGTCGATGCTGATGCAGGCTCGTATGTGCGTGAATATGTGGAATGGGGCGCGGGGCCACGCGCTTCGCAACATCTGATCCTTGCGGGTAAAGCCATGGCTGCACTCGACGCCCGGCCAACGGTGTCAGCCGAGCATATTCGCCAGATTGCCCCATTCGTGCTGCGACATCGCATCATGCCGAACTACAACGCAGCGGGTGAAGATATCTCCGCAGCCGATATTGTGAAACATATTCTTGCAGACACCGCCGAACCAATGTATGCAGTGGCGTGAGTGTGCATGATCGGAGTTGCTGATGCCTGCTGGAGAAGACGCATGAAACAACAGCCCGATCGTCGCACCTTCATCAAGTCCATCGCAGCCGGTGCAGCCGCAGCGGGTACCAGCGCCAGCGCGTTCGCTGCACGCAGCGGAGATTCTAACGAAATGTCTCGCAAACAGCCTCTTCAATCAACCACTCGCGCGCAAGCCGGACGCATCTTCTTCTCTCCGAAATGGGGCATGGTGGACCGCGGACCCGATGCGACTGTCCTCGACAAGTTCAAGC
>JBPCKF010000079.1:0-18463 GCA_051004555.1 Phycisphaerales bacterium
ATCTGGTGCGACGTCATGATGGTCGTTTTCGCGTATCCTTTGCAATCACCGGCACGGTTCTGGAGCAGTTTCAACTCTGGGCCCCCGATCTGATCTCGCTCTTTCAACAACTTGGCGAAACCGGCGCGTGTGAGTTTATTTCCGAAACCAGTCATCACTCGCTCTCATTTCTCTTTTCCAAGCCCGAGTTTGATGCGCAGGTTCAACTGCATGAAAAGCAGCTGCACGATCTCTTCGGAGCCACGCCCAGAGTTTTCCGAAACACGGAACTGACATATTCCAACGAACTGGCTGCGCATATTGCGGCGACGGGACGTTACGATGGAATATTGTGCGAGGGCGTTGATGGACTGTTAGGATATCGCTCGCCCAATTACTTATATGTCCCGCCCGGACAATCCAACCTCAAACTGCTGTTGAAGAACTTCAGACTCAGCGATGATATTGCATTTCGATTTTCCGATCGCAACTGGAAAGAGTGGCCGCTGCGGGCGGAAACCTTTGCGAAATGGGTGAATCAGATTAATGGCGACGGCTTCCTCTGCAACCTGTTCATGGATTATGAAACCTTCGGCGAACATCAATGGCAGGACACGGGCATATTTGATTTCCTCGATGCGCTGCCGGGCTGGGTGTACGATACCAATCCGGGCCAGAACGACTTCAGAATGCCCAGTGAATGCCTGGCTGCTTATGGACCCGTGGGGGAGTATGACGTTCCCAACGTGATTTCCTGGGCGGATACCGAGCGCGACCTTTCTGCCTGGCTGGGAAATGACATGCAGATCAATGCTGGGTCGGAACTCTTCAAACTTGAAAAGGCTGTCAAGGCCAGACATGAAGCTGGCGATCCTTACATTCTCGAAGATTGGCGCAAGCTGACGACCAGCGATCACCTGTATTACATGTGCACCAAATACTGGGCGGATGGCGATGTGCATAAGTATTTCAGTCCCTACGACAGCCCGTACGATTCATATATCAACTTCATGAACGTGCTCGATAATATTCGCAAGCGGGCCGAGGAATAAGCCTATGTGGATGCAGATCGGATTATTCGCGATAACGGCTGTTGTCGTTACGCTTTATTCCCCCGTCATAAGTGCTCAGGAAACGCCTGTGGATGTTGAAACGCCCGTCACCACTTCGCTCGAAGGCATGCTGCTTATTCTGAACAAGGCCGAAGCATCGGTGAGTGTCATCGATCTTGCAAAGAATCAGGAAGTTGCCCGCATCGAGGTTGGCGATGGACCACACGAAGTCGCTGTTGCGCCCGATGAATCGATCGCAGTGGTGTGCAACTATGGGCAGCGAACGCCCGGCAATACGCTCTCAGTCATCGACCTCGCAACATATGAAGTGACGAAGACGATCGATCTGGGTGAACATCATCGCCCGCATGGCATTGTATTTCTCGACAACAATCGCATCGCTGTCACCAATGAGCAGGAGCAGAACCTGCTTCTTGTGAATGTTCCCACCGGCGTCATCGAAACAGTACTGCCAACGAACGCGCGGATCAGTCATATGGTGGCTGTGACGCCCGACAAATCGATCGCGTATGTGACGAATATCGGCTCAGGATCCGTAAGTATTTTCGATCTTACTCAAGGCAGACATATTCAAACGGTCGCGACTGGTGAGGGTGCGGAGGGTGTTGATATCTCTCCTGACGGTAAGGAAGTGTGGGTGACGAATCGGGCGGCTGAGACACTCTCAGTACTCAACACTGCAACATCGGAGATTATCGAGACGATTGCATGCGAGTCGTTCCCGATTCGCGTGAAGTTCACGCCCGATGGTTCGAAAGTTCTCGTTTCCAACGCGCGGACTGGTGACGTTGTTGTTTTTGATGCAGCCTCGCACGCCATCATCAGGCGCATTGTTATGAACGAACCAGTCGTTGATGATGACGCCGGCAGGTTGTTTGCAGGCAGCTTCGAAGGAAGTCCGACACCTGTAGGGATTCTTATTCCGCCAGCCGGAACCCATGCCTTTGTTGCTAATACGCAGGCTGATGTCGTGACGATAATCCATCTCGAATCGCTTCGCATTGTCGGCCGCCTGGCGACGGGCAAAGAGCCGGACGGCCTGGGATTTTTCCGAAAGAAGAACGCGAGATGAGTATTTCGACGACTTTCAGCAAAGAGACGAAGCAGCTTGAGTTACGTTTCATGCGCCTGCGCGACAATGCGACGATTCCCGCGTATCAATCGGAACACGCAGCTGGTCTGGACCTGCACGCAGCAATCGAGTCGCCACGCATGTGTGGGCCCGGCGAGATCGTACTGATTCCTTGCGGATTTGCGATGGCTGTTCCGGTCGGCTTCGAAGCGCAGGTTCGGCCACGCAGCGGACTTGCAACCAAGTTCGGCATCTCCATGCCCAACGCGCCCGGCACCATTGATGCAGATTATCGCGGCGAAGTGATGGTGCCGCTGATCAACCTCGGCAAGGAATCGTTCACAATCGAACCAAGCATGCGTATCGCGCAGATGGTGATCGCTCCAGTGATTCGCTGCGCTCTTGCAGAAGTCGAGCAACTCGACGAAACCCAGCGCGGACACGGCGGCTTCGGTTCGACGGGAACGTGAGGATTACCGCCGAGAGCGGAGGCGCGTAGGGGGAAGGCCGCCGGAGAAGTCACGCAGGGTTCATGCGAAAACGAAAGCGTGAACTCGCTCGTTCATTCACGCGTATAATCTCCTGTTCGAGTTGCTCTTTCACAATCTGGGGCCGAACTGGTATCGACCGGACAGGGAAGGCCTGGCGCTGCGTGCCGTGGAGCATCCTGGCCACGTAAAAAGGATGCACCATTCATAACTGCCACACCGCAGTATGCACTTGCGGCCTGAATTGGCTGCACGATCCGCTTCTGACGTCCGATGGGGAGCGGATTGCACGACTATCGGGCTGGTTCCAAAGGGCTGACAGGCCCCGGCGGAGCGAGACACTTCGTCTGTCATGTCATCATGTATCGTTGTCACCTGCGGAGCATGAATGACGAGAATAATCAGGCGACTGCGCACGGAGATGCACCTTGCTGACTGTTTCGGCACGGGGGTTCGATTCCCCCCGGCTCCACTTTTTGACTCATCGCGACATACATGGACTGTGATGGTCTAACTTCCTCATTCTTTAGACACTTGCGAGCAGTTTTTGCGTGGACTCGTCGCCCCTCCCGTGGACCCGTTTTGACCCGTTTGGACCATGCCTACTGCGCGCTTTGCTGCGCGCCCGAGACTAAACGAGCCGCGCACGAAGTAAGCGGATGCGATCCGTGAGCGGACCGACCATATCACAAACGTTCATGGCTGTGATTCGGGCGGTTCGATTCATGCCGTTGTGTTCGCTATCATCGCTGCACGCCTGGACAGGTGGCCGAGCGGCTGAAGGCACCGGTTTGCTAAACCGACGTAGGGCGTCAGCTCTACCGCGGGTTCGAATCCCGCCCTGTCCGTTTCTTTTCGGGGCAATGCCAAGCGTTCGCTGAACGAACGTCAAGAGCACGCCCGCAACGGATTTGCATTCAGCGACTCCCCCGGGTGCCCGCATGTCCGTTCCGATTCCAACCGCCCTCGGGACAGCCTCGGCAGCCGATGTCCCAGACAGACGCACGGAAGCACAACCCGCGAACTCATCGCGCGCAAAGAAGCCAAAACCGCCGCCCGGTATCGCCTGCATCTGAGGCGAGACCGGAACGCGCACCCCAGATAACGCGGTGTAAGCGATGTCATTTTTTCTTCGGCGACCATTCGACTGAGCCCTTCTTGCCTGGATGTGATGAACCCTCCTTGTCACGCCATACAAAGCTCACCTTCACCCCTACACCCAGCACCTTGGCCATATGCAGCGCCTGCTCCCAGCACACAGATGCCTGGTGCTGCTGAATGGAGAAGTCGCCATCGGGCTGGTACTTGTACCCTTCACCCTCAACCTTCCCCTCACGCACGTGGGCGCTCGTCTTGGCCTGCATCGCTTCGAATGAGCCCAAGTTCTTCACGGCAAGCGTGTGCACAGCGTTGCGAAGGACGTTCCAGCGTGGCGGATGGACAGGCTTGCCGTCCAGTTCCACCGCCAGAACCTTGGTGTGCGTGAGGTCCTCGGGGTGATCGGGATCAAGCAGCATCACCGTTTCCGGCGCGGAGCCGCCGCCACCGTGGCCATTTTGCGCCGCTCGTCGGGCAAGTTCTGCCGTCGCGAGGTCGTGGATGATCGACTGTGGCGTGTCCTCGAACGGCTCATTCACCAGCCGCTTGAGCATTCCGTAGCAGTTTTCCGAGATCGTGATTGATGGAGCCATGTTCTTTTCCTTTCGAGCTATACGGGATGGCATATACATTTCTATGTGGATGTATATCACGACACTGCTGGCATGTCAACCAGTGAATCCATATTTTTCAATATTTTCTTCTATGGCTGAGACCGACACCTCGCTCGCATCTGGGGGCGACGGCATTGAAGCGGCGTCAGCCGGACGCAAACGCCCGCCGCCACATGGGGCGCTCCCAATGCGTCCGCTCCCGGTTATTCAGCCGCGAAGGCGGTTTCGCGCCAAACAATGCGCGGCAGAACATGTCCAGTCCCCGAGCCAACGGACACAGTCCTTCTTTCCCTGAACATAATCCCCCGCGGCTCTGGACATGTTTTGGCCCAAAAGATGTCCAGTCCCTGAAGGATCATGTCCAGAGAAGGAAGGAACGAGCATAATGGCGCGAGGACTGGACAAGTTGCGTGACCATGATCTGTTCGGCATGACCATTCCGCTCCTCGCGCGATCAATCGATCATCGCTGGTCTTCGGTGTTTGTCATCCACCAGGCTGAGCATGCGATCCAACGCCAGTCGCGCCAGTTCCTTGGCCCGGGGCGGCACGCGAATCTCGTTCACCACTTTCTCCGCAGCCAGATGATCGAGTACCCACAGCAAATGCTGCTGATCAATGCGATACATCGTAGTGCACAGACATTGACAATCAGAAAGCATGCGAACGAAAATGCCGCGCTCGCGAGCTTCCTTCGCAAGACGATTGACAAGGTGCACTTCGGTTCCCACTGCCCAGTGTGTGCCCGGCTGGGCGTCTTGAATCTGGCGAATGATGTACTCGGTTGAGCCGGAAAGGTCCGCAAGATCGACAACTTCCTTGGCGCACTCTGGATGCACGAGCACTGTGATGCCGCCCTTGTCCTTGTACTCCGCACGTGCCTGCACAACATGTTCAGGCCGGAAGAGTTTGTGAACCGAGCAATGCCCTGCCCACAGCAGCACGCGCGTACTTCGGATCTCTTCTTCACTCAAGCCGCCGTGCTCTTTCTTCGGCTGCCAGAGTCGGGTTTGCGTGGGGCCGCGTCCAGCAGCTTCATCGACTTCCGTGAGGTATCCAAACGATGATGCGGTATTGCGGCCGAGGTGTTGATCGGGCAGAAAGAGAATGCGAAGATCATCTGTGTTGCCCGGCTCGGTGCCGCCGTTCATTGCCCATTCGAAGACCTTGCGCGCGTTGGTGCTGGTGCAGCACGCTCCGCCATGTTCGCCGACGAATGCTTTGACAGCTGCGGTTGAGTTGACGTAGGTGATGGGGATCACGCGCGCTCCATCGGGCAGCGCTGCGTGAATCTCTTCCCACGCGGTAACGGTGTCGTCGTAGTCTGCCATGTCAGCCATGGAGCAGCCAGCAGAAAGATCGGGCAGAATCACAGTAACGTCATCTTCAGTGACGATGTCTGCTGTTTCAGCCATGAAGTGCACGCCACAGAAGACAATCCATTTGATGTTACGCTTGTGCGACTCCATCGCTGCCAACTGGCTGAGCTTGAGACTGTCGCCAGTGAGGTCTGCATGCTGAATGACATCATCCTGCTGATAGTGATGGCCAAGGATGAGCAGCCGCTCGCCCAGCTCAGCACGCCGCGCGCTGATGGCCTTCGCCAGTGCTGCGTCGTTCATCTTCAGATACTTCTCAGGGAGGGAGGGCTGCCAGAGCACGTATGGATTCTCCTTGCGATCAATAAAACGCCGCGGGGGGTGTAGGAAATGACTGTACGCTGAATCGCAAAGCGTGTGCGAGAAAATGTTTCGCTGGCGGCGAGTCGGCCGCCACTTGCCAAGTCACCTTCGGCGACGACGACAGAGGTGTCCGCGTCCGCACCACGCGGCCTGCATCATCGGTGTGCGTCACGATCCTTTTGCTGGCTACGTTCCTGAAATGCGCCACGTTTGCGGGGCGGCACACCAAGGCGTGTACCCTCGCCCGTCGGCTCGGTTTCATCAGTTACGAAACGTGGCAGGGCGGCGCCAGCCTGACGACGACCGGTCAGGCAGTCTTCGCAAATCGTGACCGCTTCGTCAACGTCATCAGTCAACGTGAAGAGGTCGAAGTCTGTTGGACTGATGGTTGCATACTTCGTATCCAGCGTCGACTTGAACCAATCGAGCAGGCCGCTCCAGTAATCGCGCCCGATCAGCACGACAGGGAACGGCACGATTTTCAATGTCTGCATGAGTGTCAGCGATTCGAAGAACTCATCAAGTGTTCCGAAGCCGCCCGGAAAAATGATAAACCCGGATGCATACTTCACGAACATTACTTTGCGGACAAAGAAGTAACGAAAGTTGATTTCGACATTCTGATATGGGTTGGGCACCTGCTCGTGTGGCAGCGAAATGTTCAAGCCGACCGACTTGCCACCTTCTTCAGCAGCGCCGCGGTTGGCTGCTTCCATAATGCCCGGCCCGCCGCCGGTAATGACTGCGAAGCCGCGCCGCACGAGTTTACGCCCACAATCAGCCGCCTGGATGTAATAGGGATCATCTTCGGGAGTGCGGGCTGACCCGAAGACACTGATGGCTGGTCCGACATTCGCCATGGTGTCGATCCCCTCGACGAACTCTCCCATGATGCGGAAGACTCTCCATGATTCGAATGACAAGTTGTCGCGTACGTGGTCCCTGTCCATGATGCAAGCGTAGCACACCAGCAAGAGAATGCAGGAGGGGGGGGAAGCGCGGGGGAGATACGATAAATCCGATAACTCGCTGCTATGCGTGAAACGTCTGCTGGAAACTGGGAAGTTCCTGAGACCGATGTATTGTTCACGGACAGGCTGCGAGAGCGTAAATCTCAAAGCCTCTTGCCTGCTTTGTTCGATAGCCACATTCCAACGGCCGGTCATCCCACCTCATGCTTGAACGACTCGAACGCAGACTCGAACGGCTCATCTGGCGAAGCCAGTTCGGGATCATGATGCGCATGCATCCCGAGCTGCAGCGCTTGCGCGACGAAAAAGATCGGCAGTGGGCGATCTGGATGGGCGAAGAATCCATGACCCCCGCGCAACGACTGGCAGCGCCCATCACAATCTTCGTGATCGGACCGCTGGTGGTGACTGTCTCGTTCCTTTTGTACGGCTTACATGTGCAGTGGCTTTCGCTGAAAGCCTCCTGGCCGCTGGTGATACTGGCAGGGCTGATGGGCGGATGGATGCTGGGCGCGATTGCCATCGAAGTTGCGCGCGGGCGCTCACTCAAACAACGCTACTTCGAGGCCATGCGCATCTTCGGCCACGATGTCTGTCCGGAATGTGGCTACGACATGGCTGGACACATCGTGGTTGAGCACACGCTGCGCACGTGTCCGGAGTGTGGCTGTGCCGTGAAGCCGCTGCTCGAAGTGCGCGAGTGATATTGCGAATGTTCAGCGCGACGCTTCGTCTGCGAGGCGGCGGTAATATTCATCCGTCAATCGTTTGTACAATGCTGAAGGTTTGTCTTTCATTGCCTGAAGAAGTTGATCGCGGTAGCGCTCGGGCAATGCGCCCCATTCAATCTGATCTTCAGCCAGCATCGAGTTGATGTCGGTGGCTTCTGCATCAGGCGGACGTGGCGAACTCGAATCAGTCGGGTTCTGATTGGCCTGGTTTTGTGCCTGATTCTGCTGCTGCTGATTCTGCTGTTGGGGGCGTGGCTGTTGTTGTTGTTGCTGCTGTTGTTGTTGCTGCGAGCTTGATGAAGAAGAGGAACTGCTCGACTGCTTCTGGGCGCTTTCGATCAGAAGATCGAGCTTGCGAAGAATCTCTTCCTGGATGCGCTGCGTGCCGAGGCCGGGGTCGAGTTGATCGCGCAGCAGATCAGCCGAGACACCCATCTGGCGAATGGCATCGCGGAAGGCGTCGGAGATTTCTTCGTTGTTGAGAGCACGTTCAAGCTCAGCCTCACTCTCTGCTTCAGCTGCAGTGCGGGCGCTCTCAGCCGATGCATCTTCCTCAATACCGAGCAGATCATCAATCGAGCGTGGCGGCTGATCCTGCGAGCCATCTTGGGCCTGCTGATTTTCCGCAGGGGCGTCCTGCGGCACCGACTCTGCCTGCGCGAAGGCTGGCATGGTCATCAGGCAGCACGAAAGTGCGAGTGGTGCGAAGAGATTGATGCAATGGAGATAATGAAAAGGCATATGTAGTTTCACTCCTGTGGCTGCTGTTCACCGTTGCCATCTGGCTGTTGCTGATCGCGCAGATTCTCGCCGCCGCCACCGCCACCTGGCCCTTGTCCCATCTGCTCCTGTAATGCTTCGAGCATCTGCTGGCCGAGATCCAGCAGATCGTTTTGCTGCCTGCCAAGTTCGCGCAGTCGCTGACGCCGTGCTGCATCATCCAGATCGCTGCGGTCATCAACATCGCGGGTATCTTCGTAGACACCTTCCTGCAGCCCGCGCAACAGTCGCAACTCTGCGATGGGTGGGACGAGCGGCTGTTGCTGATCCTGTCCATTGCCGCCGCCACCGCCGTCGTTACTTTCCTGATTGCCCTCCTCGAAAGGATCGGGCTCCTGCATTTCCTGTTCGAGCGCTTGAGCGAGGCGACTCAGCGACGCTGCGATCGAGCGTTGACGATCAGTGGTCGCCACCTGTACGTCACCCTCGCGCAATCGCTCAGAAACATCAAGCGACCATTCATCCACCATCTCATGCACGTGGGAGAAGACGATCGATTCAGCCACTTCGCTTGTTCGGGCCGCAATGTCAGCCATGGCTGTTCGGATATCTTCCTGTTCATTGCCGAGTTGCCGCGCTTCGACCAAGGCTCGACGATCGAGTTCGCCCTGTTCCTGCAATGCCTGCGACTTGGCCCGAAGCGCAAGTTCGCGTTCAGCCAGGTCGCGGTAGGCCTGCACAAGTTCTTCACGCTGCTGTTGGACCAGATCTTCCTGCACCTGCTGTTCGAGTTCTTCTGCAAGTGCGAGGGCTTCCTTGAGCATCTCCAGCGATCGGGCCTCGGCTGCATCTGCCTGATCAGCTGCGACGGGATTCTGCCTGATGAATCCGATCGCTTCACCCTGTGCATCAGCTGCGCGATCGAGAGCGCGGGCAATGCGGGCAGCTTCCTGACCAGCTGCGCGGGCATCGGTCGAGACGGCCTGCGTGTTCTGCGAGAGACGGATCATGGCCTGGTCGCGGCCGGTGTAATTCCCTGCTTCATGGGCCCGCAGAAGTGCATCGACTTCCGCTTCCTGCACGCGCACCAACTGCTTGATTGATTCGATGAGACTCTCAAGACGACGCTGCAGTTCCTGAGCCTGGGCCCGCTTGCGATCGAGGCTCTCCTGCATGCGTTCGAGGTCCTGTCGCGCCTGCTGCTGATTGCGCTGGGCGTTCTGCAACTGATTGTTGGCTGCAGCCTGCGCTGCATCTTCCATGGTGCGATCGGTCTGACTCTGCTCAGCCGTATCCGCTGCCTGCCTTTGGGCCTGGGCGGATTGCGGATCGACCTCTTCCATTGCATCTGCTCGATCGCGCAGGTCATCAATAAGCTCGCGCAACTGATCTGCGAGTTCCTCCTGTCGCTGACGGATGCGGTCGAGTTCGGAAAGCTCCGCCTGTTCGAGTTCGGACAGTGGGCGGCCAGTGGTCTGTCCAGCCAACTGCTGCGTTTGCGCCTGCACATCGGTCTGTGCATCAAGCAGATCCTTGATGCGCTGGTTCATCACCCAGGTGTCTTCGTTGCGGTCGAGTGATTCGATGAGATCGCGGAGTTCATCGCGCACTTCCTGCTGCGCGTCGACGATGGGACGGTCTTCTTCATTGGCAGTGCGGACTTCCAGATCATCAAGCGGGTCGGCTGCTTCGTCATCCGTTGCGGGATCGTCGGGCTGATCGGCATTCGGCTGGTCGTCATCGGGTTGCTGGGCCTGATCGGCGGGGTTGGCACCCGGAGCGCGCGGGTCGCCTGCCTCGGGATTGCTCGGATCATCCTGTGGTTGTTGTTCTTGTGCATCTGCGCCGGGCTGTTGCTGAGGATCGCTTTGCGCGTTGCCTTGTGCGTCGCTATTCGGTTGCGATTGCGATTGCTGCTGGCGCGCTGCGATTTCCGCAACTGCTCGATTGGATGCATCGCCTGCATGTCGCAGCAGATCATCAGCCTGATCGATGAGTGCATCCAGCTGATTGTCCTCGAACTGATTCATCTGGGCCCGGTCGATCAAGCGCTGAATGCCTTCGATCTGTTCGCCCAATCGCTCGCCGATGCGCTCCTGAGCGCGGCCGATGCCTGGCTGGACGCCATCATCAATCACATCATCCTGGAGTTCGCCCTGTCGTGCTTCAAGGCGGATGGCATTCTCGCGCAGCGCCTTGAGTTCCTGAAAGAGCGACTCACCAAAGTCGCGCTCGCTGATGATGCGCAGTCTGCGCGCGGGCGACATTGCTGGATCATGCATCGTCCCATCATCCGAGCGATAGTTGTCCTCTGCGAAGGCGCGCACTTCGATCACGTCGCCTTCCTTGACATCAAGCGTTTCGAGTTCGAGTGTGGTTTCGACTGTGGCTGTGGTGCTCAGCATCGTCTGATTATGCGTCCACAGAAGTTCCGGCTGCTGAGCGCTGCCTTCCAGTCCGCGCGTGGCGACCAGGGCAACCGCGATCACTGCGACATCATCGCGTGCATCAGCGGTGAGCGGCACCACTGCTGTGCGCAGCACCGACTGATCGGATTCCGGCTTGAGAATGGTGACGCCCGGCTCGCGATCTTCTGCAACATCAATGCGATAGGCAATATCCTGATTGTTGTGCAGACCATTCTCATCTGTAAGATGCAGCGAGAGGGTGAGGGTTTCAGCCAGCGTGAAGCGAAGGCGCAACTGGTCGGGACTGGGCCAGGTGGCTTCGACAGACGTGGTTGATGCTGCGTCCCAGCCGAGCGTCTCGGTCAGCCATGCATTGACATCTTCCACGTTGTCATTCGGTTTGGGCAGCAACTTGTTGAACTGAAGCGTCAACTGCGCAGTTGAGCCTGCAAGCAACGGGACAGGCGTGATGGCTCGTTCATCAAGGCCGGGGCCGAGCGCGATGGTTTTGTCCGGCACAAGTCCGCTTGCATACGCGGGCGGCGCCGCTTCGAGCGTCGCGGATGCCACTGCAGGAGGCGGCTCGAGGGCGATCGACTGCCGATCGGTACGGTCATCATCGGATGCGAAGTAGAACTCGATTTCTTCAGCGTTGGTATCGACGAGACTTTCGTATTCGCCGCCGCCTTGTGATGCCAGAACAAGCTCGCGCCAATCGCTGTTGATGCCTTCGCCACTCAGGCGATAGTGTGCAGTGATGGTCATGTCATCGACTTTGCCGCGCGGCGCTTTGACGCCGCGAGCGCGGAGCGGGATTGCTTCGCCGCGTGCGTGCACCGTCACAGACTGCATACGCGATTCGACAGCCGTGCGTGCCGGCCATTGCGCCCCACCCAGGGGAAGAAGCAGGCGTTGCAGGCCGGTCGACGCAGTTGCAGGCGAGAGGATGAGCAGAAGCACGACGAATGCAGCCACGCCGCTGAGCATGAGCACACCTCGCCGGGTCTGTGTGGGCGTGATGGCATCATCGAAGTCGATTCCCAGCGCCCGCGTTTGTGTGTCGTTCATACTTCGCTGCGCCAGATCGTTCTCAGTGAATGTCGCATCGCGCGCGAACTCAACACTTGATGCCAGCCTGCCGCTGAGGGCTGGGGTGATGCGCTCAAGGCGAAGAGCGAGGTCGGTCAGAGTGGGTGCAAAGCGGAGGGCGGGAAGGAACGCTGTCCAGATCAGCCAGGCCAGTCCAGCCATTCCCGCGATGAGAAAGATCAGCCGCAGTCCAGCGGGAAACCGCACCAGCCAGTCGAGCGCTCCCATCACCAGCAACAGGCCCATCGTGATTGCAAGAATCACAGCTGCCCCGCGAATGATGAGCAAGGTTCGGCTGCGGGTACGCAGATGTGAGAGCTGATCGAGAATCTGTTGCATGATTGTCTCCAGCTATAGTCTATTCGGCGATCGGAGGGTTCCGGGTCGCATGGATTATCCTTTGCCGATAATGACACCGAATAGCAGATTTCCCCCATGACAGATACCCGTCTCGGCCCACCAGAGTTTCAACGTCCCAGTCCGCCCGATCTTGGATCTTCCTTCGCAACATTGCTTGCGGGAGGCTCCCTGAGCAGTGCTGAGACTCAGGCTGCGTTTGAGGTAATGGTGAGTGGCAACGCCCATGAGTCTGAAATCGGAGCGTTTCTGGCCCTGCTGGCCATGCGGATCCCGACCTCTGATGAACTTCTGGGAGCAGCCCGAGTGATGCGGGCCCATGTCGATCCGGTCCCGACCACGCTCGATCGATCGAGGCTCATCGACACCGCAGGGACGGGCGGGGCACCCAAGATGTTCAACGTCTCGACCATCGCAGCCATCATTGCTGCTGGCGCGGGGGCCAAGGTTGCCAAGCATGGCAATCGCTCACGCACCGGGCGCGGCTCTGCAGAAGTGTTGGCACAACTGGGCGTGAATGTTGATGCTGATCGCGACACGCAGGCTCGCTGTCTCGAAGAAGCGGGCATCTGTTTCTGTTTCGCGATCCACCATCATCCTGCAACCAGACATGTGATCGGTGCCCGCAAGGCGCTGGGATTTGCGACAATCTTCAATCTGCTGGGGCCGCTCACAAATCCGGCTGGGGCGGGACGACAGGTGATGGGTGTCTACCGCAAGGAGTTCGTCAGACCGATTGCAGAAGCGCTGCTTGCGCTGGGGTCGATCAGAGCGATGGTGCTGCACAGCGAAGATGGGCTGGATGAATGCAGCATTTCCGCGCCGACACATGTTGCCCATGTACAGGATGGTGCTGTGCATGAAGAACGCATTGATCCGGCTGCGCTGGGGTTCAAGCCCGCGCCACTTTCTGCGTTGCAGGCCCGCGATCTCGAAGACGCAGCCGCGATTTTCCGCAACATTCTGAGCGGAGAAGAGAGCGGCCCGCGCGAAAATATAGCGATCCTCAACGCAGCAGCCACGCTGATGGTTGCGGATCTTGCAGATTCGATCGCAGATGGTGTGGCTCGGGCGCGCAGCGCAATCGCTGATGGCGCAGCAGCCCGGGCATTGCAACAGTTGATCGATGTATCGAATGGCGATGGGGCCAGCGCATGATGCTGCTCAGCCGCTACGGCCTGCGCGAGTGGATGACGATCACGGTGTTTGCTGCACTTGCTGCAGGAGGGGCAATCGTGCTTCTGCGCTGGTACTGGCTGGCGCTGGTTGTCGGCATCGTCTGGCTGGGACTGGTCGCTTTTTTTCGCCATCCACTGCGGCGTGTTCTCCGCAACTTGCCGCAGGGGACAATGCTCAGCCCAGCGGATGGCGTGATTTCCGCCATCGAACGCGTTCCCAGTCACAAAGCAACGAATGGCCACCCAGCCATCATCATCCGCATCTTTCTCAGCGTCTTGAATGTGCACATCAACCGCTGGCCATACGATGGCGAAGTGATCGACATCACCTACAAGCCGGGCCGATTTCTGAACGCGCAAACATCTGAATCAGCCCGTGTGAATGAATCAAACCTTGTTTCCGCAAAGCTTTCCATTGATGGAACGCTGCGCGAACATTTCGGCGTTCGTCAGGTTTCGGGGATGATCGCAAGGCGGATCGTGTGTGATGCAGAGGTGGGTGATACTTTTACGCGTGGCGACGTGTTTGGCATGATTAAGTTCGGTTCAACCACGGAACTTATCCTGCCCCGTCCTGATGATGTCGAAGTGTGCGTGCAGCCCGAGCAGAAAGTACGCGCCGGGTTGACTGTTCTGGCTGTCCTCAAGCCGCCAACCTCATCAGACCAATGATCGCGCAACAGGAACTGTACCATCTGCCCGGCTTGTATGAGCCCTTCAACGCGATCAGCCATCTCGCGACCGTCGTCCTTTTTCTCTATCTCGGATGGAAACTGATTCGTCGCGGCCACAGACACAAGGCCAGTCTGGCGTTTCTGATTATGTATTCAGTCGCGTGCGTGTTTCTTTTTTCTGCGAGCGCGCTCTTTCATATGTTCGTGCGGGGCGGACCAACTGGCCGCGTCATGGAACGGCTGGATCATGGAGCGATCTTTGTTCTGATTGCGGGCACATTCACAGCGGTGCATGGCGTCATGTTTCGCGGATGGTTTCGCTGGATCCCGTTGATTGTCGTATGGTGTTTCGCAGCTATGTGCATCACGCTGAAAACGGTATTCTTCGAAAGTCTGCCTGAGTGGCTGGGGCTTTCGTTCTACCTCGGCCTCGGCTGGGGCGTTGCCCTGACTGCAATCCCGATCTTCATGCGAAACGGGTTCCGCTTTCTGATTCCGCTGGCACTGGGTGGTCTGGCGTACACGGTCGGAGCGGTGATGGAGTTTCAGGGCTGGTTCATCGTGGTCCCCGGCGTCGTCCACGCACACGAGCTCTGGCACATCGCAGTCATCATCGGCGCGCTTTGCCATTGGTGGTTTGTCTGGAACATCGCGGGTGAGGATGAGATGGTCGCGGGCGACTACGTTGAGTTGTAACGTGGCGATTGCGTGCGAGCGCCGCGCGGGGCTTCACTTGAATGTTGTCGCCCACTCCCACGGTGGTTTGGCAATCTGCGGGCGCTGCCAGGTTTCGAAAGCGCTGGCGACATTCGCTGTATCGCTGATGGTGCTGGGCGAACTGTCATCCATGCGTGCCCGAATCATCTTCGCCAGCCGCGGTACCAGCGCCAGCTTGGTCGGCCAGGCTGCGATGATGTTGCCTTCACGCACGACGACAGCATCATCGGGACGGCGGCGACCTTTCGTTGCAGGTTCAGCCCGGTCGATGCGATAGGTGGCCCATTCGGTTCCATCGAGTGCAATGTCGGGCAGCACAGTTGTGATCTCGTTGCGCGCGTGCTTCACAAGCGCTATCGTGTCCATAGCAACGCCATCTTCAGCAAGTTGGCCACCCAGTTGCCAGACAATGCGATTCTGCGCGTCGCGCGCGGATGTGATGGTCACGCGCGTGCGGTTCCCGTGAACACAATGGCCATTGATCTCAGGAAGTTCGCCACGCAGCATGGTCATGTGCAATGGCCGAAGTTGTGTTTCGATAACCTGCATGCCGAGAGTTGTCATCAGTTCGCGATTGCCTGCACCCGCGGTCAGAATGATGTTGCCCGGCATGATGGCGCAGGATTGATGCGTCTCAGCATCGCGAAGAATGAACGAGCGTACACCATGATCGACATGTTCGACATCGTGAATCATGCTCGCTCCGGCGCTGCTGTTCGCGCTGTCACTGGCGCACCGAATGATGTGTGATTCGTGCTGTTGCGCGAGGTCTGCGAGCAGACTGACCGGGTCGATCACCTGCTCTGCAAGTTGCGCGACAGTTCCGGGGACATTGGCGAGAATTGGTGGCAATTGGGCTGGATTGATGCGTTTTGGACGCACGCGCAGGCCGACACGTGCGCCCATCATTCCCAGTCGTGACGCAATCGAATCGGTCCGCCAGAGGTAACAGTGTTCAGCCCGGATGTGCGTCGCAGTGAGATGTGGCTGCCGTCTCCCCAGCAGGCATTCGCGCCAGATGCCTGGCATTTCAGCGATGCATGATGCAGATCGATGCAAAACGCCATCGAGCGTGTACTTCAGCCCGCCATGGATAATGCCCTGTGCACAGACGGTTTGCCCTGCGCCCAGGGCATCGCGCTCGACGAGAAGGGCTGTGCGACCAGAGCGCAACAGGCCATCGAGCATCCAGAGACCCGCCGCTCCGCCACCAAAGATGACGGCATCAAGCCGGACCGGATGACCTGGATCGGGTGGCACACATCATCGTGGCGTCTTATCGCAGAGGGTCAAGTGCACATCCGAAACAGCCGAACCCTCTATCATCACCACCATGACAACACCGAAGCGCATTGTGGTTGGTATCACCGGCGCCAGCGGCGCTGCGTATGCACAGCGCATCATTCAACAGCTCGCAGCAAGCGGGATTGAAGTGCATCTGGCTTTGACGCCGTTCGGCAGACGCCTGCTGCACGATGAACTTGGCATGGAAGGGATCGACCTCGACGCAATCAGCGGCGGGCGCAGCGAGCAGATTATCCTGCACCGCGATCGCGATGCTGGGGCAGCCATCGGCTCGGGATCGTTTCAACACGATGGCATGGTGATCGTGCCATGTTCAAGCAACACCCTGGGCGCAATCGCGCATGGCATCACCATGAACCTGGTGCAGCGGGCCGCCGCTGTGACGCTCAAGGAACGGCGGCCGCTGATCATCGCGCATCGCGAAATGCCGCTCAGCCCGATTGACATCGAGAACATGCGACATCTCAGCCGCGCGGGCGCAGTGATCGCCCCGCTGTCGCCCGGGTTCTATCTCCTGCCACGCAGCGTTGATGACATCATTGACTTCGTGGCTGCGCGTCTGCTTGATCTTCTGAATGTGTCACATCAAATCAGCGCCCGCTGGGGCGAGAATACTGCATAGCCCGCGCGCCTCTTGCTCTCACTTTCCTAATGTCCTGCCCCATCTGTCAGGCTGAGACGGTTGGCTACCTCGAACGTCGAGCGTTCGGGGAGATGTGGCGTCTTGACCGCTGCCGCGAATGCGGACATGCGTTTGTCGTGAATCGTCCGACACCAGAACGGCTGGAACAGATCTATTCACAGGGCGAACATCGTTCCAACCAGGTGGTAACAGTCGAGGCCCTGGAAGCAAAGCGCGGCTGCCGCGACCTTGCGACATGTATCGTTGATCTCACGCCCTTGCGGGAGGGCGCGCTCGATGTCGGATCGGGCGAAGGTGGATTCTCCTACCACCTTGCTCAGCAGGGATTCAGCCCGATCACGATGATCGATCTTGACCCCGGCTCGAATGCTGCCACGGATGTTGTCACGGGCAGCACGTTCGAACGCGTGAGTTTCGAGAATTTCACTGGCCAGGGTCCGTTCGCAGCGATCGTGATGAGTCAGGTGCTCGAACATGCACTCGATCCGATGCTGTGGCTGCGCAAGGCTGCGGGGTTATTGCGCGAGCGGGGGGCCCTTGCGATTGCGGTGCCAAACTTTGGCGGCGTGTATCGACTGCTGGGATATCGCGATCCCATGCTCATGCCGCCGATTCATCTCAATCATTTCACCGCCCGCTCGCTGCGGCTGGCGATCGAAGCTGCGGGCATGGATGTCCTGCGGATGGATTCGACAAGTCAGGTGCGAGTCAGCGCATCGGAGCGGGCTCTGTCGCAGCCGCGCGTTCTGGCAGGACGCATGTGGAACAAGCTTGCGGGAATGCTCGATCACTCAACGCGCGGCATCAGTCTGCGCGCCTTCGCGACAAAGAAATCTGCAGGATGATGATGATGCCACGGACTACAATCGCGACATGTCCAACACAGCATCAACATCAACGTCATCGTCACTCCTGGAAGTCGGCCTCGCAGCGATTCGGTTCAGCCGCCACACGCTGAACGCCTACATCGCATCGATTCCAGAAGCGTCGTGCACGCATCAGCCGTGCAGCGGCGGAAATCATCTGCTGTGGGTCATGGGGCACATTGCCTGGACTGATGACTTTTTCGTGCAGCACTTCACCAAGAGCGCGACGCAACTCCCGGAGCAGTACAACGATCTCTTTGGCATGGGATCGACGCCGCGCCAATCAGCGGACGAGTATCCGCCATTCTCTGAGGTGCAGGAGAATCTGAATTCGACGCGAGAGGCGTTAATCACGTGGTTTCGCAGCCAGGATGAGCAGTCCCTGATGCAGCCGTTGCCAGAAAACTGGCAGGACTTTGCGCCGACGCGAGCGACGCTTATGGGCTCGCTGGCTGTGCACGAGGGCATTCATGCAGGACAAGTCACCGTCGCCAGAAAGTCACTCGGCCTCGCGCCTCTCATGTGATGGACTTCTGTATCAGCACAGCCGCGCACGCAGTAAGCGGTCCGGCCGCGTTATTCAACACCGATCCGCACGCGGTCAATCTCCGCGATAAAGCCGCTTGTCGAGAACGTCGCGATCACAACGTGCTTCATGCGCAGTTCGATTTGGCCTGTGGTTGCGTTGATATACACACTGGCGTCATCGATTGTGTGATTCATCGTTGCTTCAGTCGTGCCTGCTGGGAACGTATGAATGGTGTCGAATACCTTCGTGTTCCAGTTGCGCAATCGTAAC
>JBPCKF010000080.1:0-42604 GCA_051004555.1 Phycisphaerales bacterium
TGACACCCGATGGCGATGTACTGAACGAAGACGGTTCGGCGGTTGCAGGCGGAACGGGGGCAGGGACAGGGGAGGGAACTGCTGGTGCGTCAACGCGTGGCCTCCTCAGTCGCCGTATCGAACTCGAAAACATCACGAGCGCCATAGTCTCACTCGATGAATCGCTGGATGTTCAGCAGCGTCAGCTTGAGGCAGTCTCCGCACAGGCAGATGATGCAGCCGGCCGCGCTCAGGAACTGGGCGACGCTCTCACCGCAGCACGACATGCAGTGGTCGAGCGCGACTATGAACTCGAACGCATTGCAGCGGACATCATCCGTCTTGACCGATCGCATCACAACGCATCGTCCGCGCGCGACGAAATCGAACAACGCCTCACTGCATCACGAGCTGAAGAAGCGTCATTACGCGAACGTATCGAATCGATTGAACGGCTGCGGGCCGAGCAGGCTGAGCTGCTCGCGCAGGCTGAGGCTGATCTTGAAACAGGTGAAGATCTCTTGCGGGAGAGGCAGGAACATGCAGCTGCAGCCCGCGTCGCGCTCGGGCAACTCACCGAAAAGCTCGAAGCGTCCCGGCGAGAGTCGCGACAGGCTGAGCTTGCATTGGAAGAAGCCGAACGCCAGCAGCAGATCAGTCGCGATCAGCTCGAACGCAGGCAGCAGCAGATCGCTCGCTATGCAGAGACGATCAGCGAAGCTGATGTGGCCATCGCAGCCGGCCGCACGTTGCAATCGGAGATCGAAACCGAGTTGCAGGAGACTCGCGCAGCCATAGAAAGTGTCCAGTCAACACTCACCGATGCAGCCACGCGCCTGGCGCAGTTGCGCGAGCAGGCTCAGCATCTTGATCGGGATTTTCATGCGGTTGAGATCAGCCGCCGCGAGACCGAAGTCACGCGCGAACATCTGGAAGAGCGGGCACTCAGCGATCTGGACCTTGATCTCAGCCATGCATATCCAGCCTGGCGAAGCGCGCGGGAGGATGATGATGTTGATGAGAGCGCATCGCAGGCAGCCGCGTTCGATCGCGCCTCAGCCGAAACCGAAATCGAAGAACTGCGAAAGGCGATTAAGTCGCTGGGCAATGTGAATCTCGATGCGATCGATGAAGAGAGTCAACTCGAAGAACGCAATACCGATCTCATTCAGCAGGTCGAAGACATTGACAACACCTGCGCCCGTTTGGGAGCGCTGGTGAAGCAGCTTGAAGAAGCCAGTCGCACGCGTTTTGAAGAGACGTTCAAGGTGGTGTGCGAAAACTTTGCTGGGCCGCAGGGCATGTTCAGGCGACTCTTTGGCGGCGGCAACGCGGACATCATTCTGCTTCCTGATGAAGAGGGGAACGTTGACTGGCTCGAGGCTGGGATTGAGATCAAGGCCAAGCCGCCCGGCAAGCAGCCGCGCGTTCTGAGCCAGCTTTCAGGTGGCGAAAAAACGCTGACAGCGGTGGCGCTGCTGCTCGCGATTTTCCAGAGCAAGCCCTCGCCGTTCTGCATCCTCGACGAAGTTGATGCAGCGCTGGACGATTCCAACGTCGATCGCTTCTGTCACTCGCTCGGGCCGTTTCTCGATGACAGCCACTTCATCATCATCACGCACCACAAGCGCACCATGCGCGAATGCGATCAGTTGTATGGCGTGACGATGCAGGAGCGTGGCGTTTCCAAACGCGTCTCGGTACGCTTCGATCAAGTCGCAGCCGACGGAACAATCGCCGACAGCGCCATCAGCAAAGACAGTCACAACGACCGGCCAGAGCCGCCTTTGATCGATGTCGATGTCAAACCCAGCCGCACTGCTGCAAGTGAAGGATTGGCAAAGGCGTGGAACAACGCGGAGGAATGATCGCCTTTACGTGTGACACCGGATCGACAAGCCAGAGCAGCGGCACCTTCCAGCCTGGCATGAGAATTGCTTCAGACTGTGGCTGACCTGGTCGATAACCATCTCCGGGGTCCGGGGGTCCGGGGGTCCGGGGGGAGTGCTGCGGACACATCTGAGGGTCTGGTCGTATGCCATCACAGTCGTCGCGCATCTTTGCTGAGGAATCGCTCTGTCCATTGCATGAGCGCCTTGATGGGATTGCATCAGCGATCCCCGATGCCCCCGCGGTCGCGGATGCAGATGGCGAACTGAACTATCGCGACCTTTCTGATGGCTCTCGCCGGATCGCATCGTCCCTGCTCGAGGAGATCGGCTGCGAGAATCAGAGCGTTGCGCTCCTCTTTGGCAGAGGCGCTCAACAGCAGACGGCCACGATGGGTGTCTTCCGGGCTGGCCACCGGGCTGTGCCGCTGGATGCGTCCTATCCACTGGAGCGCCTGCGCCTGATTGTCGAAGCTTCGCAGACGCGCGTGATTCTTGCTGATGCAGAGAACATGCGGCTGGCTGAATCGCTCCTCAATCCTCACGCCGTTGCGCGCGGGTTCGATGCGTTGCATGCCAGAGGCGATGCTGAGCGCGATTTCCCTGCGGTCGATGTCAACACGCCGAGTCTGATTATCTACACTTCGGGATCGACAGGCATACCCAAGGGCGCTGTGCATACACATTGCACCCTGCTGCATAACTGCCTGCGGCGCGGCAAAGCGACCGGCCTTGTGCCTGGCGATCGGCACAGTCATTTCGAGCCGGCTGGATTCATCCCAGCTGTCACGGTCTCAATGCTTGCCCTTCTCAATGGTGGCACGGTGTGTCCGTTTGATCCGCGAACGTATGGCATCGCCCGGCTCATCGAGTTTGTTGCGGAACAGCGCATTTCGGTGATGCGGGCAACACCCTCATTGCTGCGAGCGATCTTTGCTGCCCTCCCCTGCGATCAGCACCTGCCTGCATTGCGCTGCATTCCCACGGGTGGCGAAGTGGTGCGAAGCAGTGACCTGCGCGCCTTCAACGCTCACGCGCTTGATGGCTGCGCGCTACTCATCACCTATGGTTCTTCCGAAACCGGGACCCTCGCGATGCGACGATTCTGCTGGGGCGATCCGCCAGACAACGATCCGATCGGGATCGGAACGCCGCTTGATGATGTCGAGATCGACATCGTCGACGAGGCGACCGGCGAGCCTGCCCCGCTCGGCAACGAAGGTCCTGATCGTGGCCCGCTCGCGCTTCTTCGGCAGCGGATACTGGAACATGCCCGAAGCAACGGCTGCTGCTTACACATTCGACCAGGCCACTGGCCTGACCAGCTACTGTTCGGGTGACATCGGGAAATGGTGCGAAGCGCCGCCCGAAACACCGGGCGAGCGCATGCTCGTCCACCTCGGGCGACGTGACACACAGGTCAAGGTGCTTGGCCATCGCATCGAATGCGCAGAGATCGAATCGCATCTGCTGATGCACCCGACTGTCAGCGCGTGTGTCGTGCGTCCCTTTGCCGATCGAGCAGGTGAGACTTGCCTCTCAGCGTATGTGGTGAGTTCTCTCACAGACGCGGAAACATTCGATCAACAGTTGCGGTTGTGGCTGCAGAACATGCTGCCAGCCTACGCAGTACCGTCAGTCTTCATTCGTCTCGGCGCGTTGCCGTTCAATGACAACGGCAAAGTCGATCGCAGCCGCCTACCCGATGCCCGCGAAGCGCTTGATCAACAGATTGCAGCAAGAACGGCTGGACACAGCAACCGCGGCGTTGAACACGAAAATGCGGGGGTTCGCAGAATCGCATCATTGCTGAGTGACCTCTGGCAGGAGATTCTCAACAGTGCGCGGCCAGGCTTTGATGATGACTTCTTTCAGATGGGTGGGGATTCACTCTCGGGCATGCAACTGTGTCTTGAGCTTGAGCGGCGATTCCAACTGAACCTGCCGGTTGCATCGCTGTTCGCACACAGCACCGTTCGAGCGCAGGCACACATGCTTGCGGGGGGATCAGGCACAATACACACCGCCCCCCTGGCAGCTCTCAGCAACAGCATCACAGCACACTTGCCCACGCTCTGCTGTGTTCCCGGCCTGGCAGGACACGCGTGGATGTTCCGCTTCCTCGCCCACCATCTCGATGGTGATGTCAATGTGTATGGCTTCAACTATCCCGGCCTTGATACACATGAGCGGCCCATGCACAACATTCAAGCGCTTGCGACTTCATATGCCGATGAGCTCGAACGCTCGGGCGCGAGTGAACATGTCACGATTGGTGGCTATTCGATGGGCGGCACCATTGCCTTTGCGCTGGCGAGCATTCTCGAAGAGCGCGGGCGTCAGCCTCAGCTGCTCTTGCTGTGGGATGCATCACTGCCTGTCTACGGGCCTGTCGATCGCATCTGGCGCAGCCTGCGCTGCCGGCTGCCGAGAGTGCGAAATCGTCGACGCTCGGCACTCGAACAGCAGATGCAACGCGTTGCAGATTGTGGCAGAGCAGCCCTGGCCCGCTATCGCCCGACTGAGTACGCAGGTCGCGCTGTCTTCTATGGCACAACCAGCCGCCTCACGGATCAAGCAAACACGGGCGATCCTGCAGGCGGATGGGCACGCTATTGCACCGGCGAACTCACCGCACGGTTCTTCGCGACCGAGCACATTGATCTCTTCCGTCCACCCCACGTTGCAGCGATCGCAGACGCAGTACGAGCGGACATGAACATTCAGCCGCAAATGACGCACGCAGCAAGCCCGCTGTCATCCGTGGCTCCGCTCTGAACATCTATTCAACGCCCGCGTTGCGATGCAACAGGAAGGCCCGCAGCCCGCGCGGTCGTTGCAATCAGGGACCGGGCAGCCTCATCGTTTTGCGCTTCAGCAATCAGGCGGACGATGGGCTCGGTATTGCTCGGCCGCAGGTGCACCCAGCCGTTTTCGAAATCCAGCCGCACACCATCGCTGTCATAACAATGCTTGATGCCCGGCTGAGCCTTTATCGCAGCGAACATGTGCGGCAGCGCGTCGCGTCCACCGATTGCTGCAAGATCAAACTTGCGCTTGAGAACGGTGTACCTGGGAATGTCGTGCTGAACAATCGCGCTCAGCGGTTGCGCAGCTCCGCGCGCTGCAAGAAGGTCCAGCACCAGCGCCATGGAGATGAGTGAATCGCGCACCCAGCAGACGTTCGGGACGATCACGCCGCCATTGCCTTCGCCGCCCATGAGCGCCGCCTTGCCATGCTCACGCAATGCATGAACAACATTGGCTTCACCCACCGCAGTCCGCAGCACGCGGGCCCCGGGAAACCTCGCTGCGATGTCATCAATCATGCGACTGGTCGAGAGATTGGTTGCCAGCACCGGGCCGGGTTGATCATCGGTAGCCTGCTGCTGACAGCGTTCCAAAGCGCGGAGCGCGCAAAGGGCGAGCGTGTACTCTTCGCCGATATACACGCCGTGTTCATCCACAATTGCAAGGCGATCGGCATCGGGATCCTGCGCAAAGCCGCAGGCACAGTCGCCCGCGCGCCGCACAGTATCGCACAACGTTGTGAGATTCTCCGCAATCGGCTCGGGCGTGTGCGCGAAGTTGCCATCGGGTTCTGCATTGAGGTGATGCACATGAACACCCAGCGCATCGAGCAGCAGTTTGCCGCCGCGGCTGCCAGCGCCATTGATTGAATCGAGCGCAACTGTGAACTTTGCCGCCGCAATAGCCTCGACATTGACCAGCGCAAGCACGCGCCTGATGTGCACGTCGGTGGCGTTGTCGTTGCGTTTGCGGGTGTGATCCTGCGCCGCTGCTTCTGCGCTGTTGCTGAGATCATCAAAATGACCAGCATCTATGACTGCGCGATAGGACTCGATAATAGTTGCAGCTTCAAGGGCAGGCGGAGCAGCTCCGCTGCCATCGAGGCACTTCAATCCGTTCCACTGACTGGGGTTGTGTGATGCTGTGATTTCCATGCCGCCCTGCGCGCTGAGGTGTTGGATCATGACACCTGTGGTGGGCGTTGCCACGATGCCGAGATCGACTGCGTTGCATCCGGCTGCATGCAGACCTGTGGCTGCTGCATCGAGCAACGTCTGACCCGAAGGTCGTGAATCGCGGCCGAGGCAAATGAGTGGCCGATCGACGCCTGGGGCGCCGCGACAGATGTGTTGACCAAACGCATATGCAAAGCAGGCTGTGACTTGTGGCGTCATTGACTTGCCAACGATGCCACGCGCTCCGGAAACCGAAAGCATGAGTGGTGCGGAGTTGTCCATGATGAGAAGTATTGGCGCGTGTTGGAATCGGAGTCACAATACAATCGCGGCAAAGTCACAGCCCTTCGTCGGACGACTTACCCGAAGCCTGTACTCGGGCTGCCAACTTCGTGGATCGCAATCGCGTTGGTGACGCGTGGCGTTCCCAATGGCGTGCCTGCAATCAAAAGGCAGCGATCGCCCGGTTCAGCAAAGCCGCCCAGAAGCAGAACATCATCCACTCTGCGCGTGAGCTCTGCGAGCGTGTCAGGTGGCTGCATGAAGTGCGGACACACGCCACGCATGAGCTGCATCTGCCGCAGTGCCCGCTCGTCAGACGACATTGCAAGAATCGGCAATGGCATGTTGTTTTGACTGAGCATGCGGGCCCCGCCGCCTTTCTGCGACCAGATTGCGACAACCTTCGCGCCGTAGTCGCGGGCAATCACGCACGCGCCATGCATCAGGGCTGCAGTCCGCAACTGCTGAGCACGCGGCCGACTGGGCGACCAATCGACTGTCTCGGGATGCTGGGCCATGTGCAACTCGGTCGCGAGTGCTGTCATTCGCATGTGATCAACCGCCAGGGCGGGATAGCTTCCCACCGCAGTTTCGCCCGAAAGCATCACTGCATCAACGCCTGCGAAAATCGCATTTGCGACATCGCTGATCTCAGCCCGTGTGGGCGAGGGATTGCGAATCATCGACTCAAGCATCTGCGTGGCAACGATGACCGGCTTGCCCCATGCCTGCGACTTTTCGACGAGTTCGCGCTGCACGATGGGCACGCGCGCCAGCTCCAGTTCAACACCAAGATCGCCCCGTGCAACCATAATGCCATCAGATGCATCCAGAATCTCATCAATCGCTGTCAATGCAGCTGGATGCTCGATCTTGGCGACGATTGGCAGCGCGTAATCTGCTGCAAGTCCCTGGGCGCGGGCGTGCTCTGCAATCAGGCTGCGCAGCTCGATCACTTCATCAGCACTGCGCACGAAACTCAGAGCAAGAAAATCGAGACCAGCGTCGACTGCCCATGCAGCCCAGTCACGGTCGCGATCGCTCAGCGCTCTGGCTGAGAGCTTTGACTCGGGCAGGTTGATGCCTTTGCCGGAAGTCACGCAGCCGCCCAATGTCACGGTGCATATGAGTTCGCCAACCGCGCTGCGATCAACCGCCAGCATGCGAACCGCGCCGTCATTGATGAGCACGCGCTCGCCCGGCTGCACTTCCTCGACCAGTTGTGGCCAGGTGATTGAGAAGCGCGCGTTGCTGCCTTCTTTGCGAGCGAGGCATGGCTCAGCTGCGAGCGTGACAATGTTGCCTGCGTCAAGCGAAATACCGCCGTCAGGCGTCTTGCCGATGCGGATTTTCGGCCCCTGCAGGTCGCCAAGGATGGCTGCGGGCAGGCCCCGCCGCCTGGCAACAGCGCGGATGCGC
Organism: Phycisphaerales bacterium; assembly: GCA_051004555.1. Lineage (GTDB taxonomy): Bacteria > Planctomycetota > Phycisphaerae > Phycisphaerales > SM1A02 > JBPCKF01. Next base: position 7,556 of record JBPCKF010000080.1, read on the forward strand.
TGGGCAGCGCCAGCGTGATCATCGCGCGAGCCATGACTGAAGTTCAGCCTGAAAATGGAAACGCCCGCATCCAGCAGTCGCTCGATCATCGCAGCTGATGCTGATGCAGGCCCCAGCGTGGCAATGATCTTTGTCAGCGGTATGCGCGGCTGTTCCATGTGTTATCGACTATCGGCTGGTTGCGTGATCGACTCATACTGGTGTTTGAAAAATGCAGCTGCCTGCTCGCGAAACGCAGCCACTGGTGAAGCGGGTGCTGGCCACAGCCCAGCCTCGCGCCAACCTCCCGCCAGCCAGCCGGCTTTGACACCTGCCAGTGCAGTTGGATCGCCATTCAGCGGGTAGGCCGCGCCTGCCGGCCCAGCAATCACTGGCATGGCATCAAAGCGCTGCAGCATTGCCTTTAACTCTGGATCAGCAACATCAGCAGCCGTGACAATCACATCATCGCTCGCGCTGTGCGGGTGCGGATAGGAAGGATGATTGACAATAGCGTTCCACGCCCTGACCAGTTCCGCGCGATTGTCGAGGACCATTGCGCTGAAGAGCGGAGCAATAAAACTGCGATAGTCGCGGTTGGGAGATTCAACAGGTCGGGCGGCTTCGAATGGATTGACATCATCAATGAATGACGCTGCATAGGTCTGGTACATCACGCGGCGAATGGGCATGCGACGAAGCTCAAACTCAATGGGGCCCAGACGATCGCCAGTGATGTCGCGTGTGCGAAACTGCCAGAGCGCCTGGCCTTGTTCTGTCAGCGTGAACTCGACAAACCGCTTTGCAAGTTCAGGCTCGGGCGCTCCGCGCAACATGGAAATCGGATCAGCATCAATCGTCGTCTGCCCGGGCGGGTCGATGTACCCCAAGCGATCCCGGTCACCTGCTTCGCTCACCACCTGCACCTGAAACCGGCCGAAGAAATCGATGCACACGCCCGCCGCTGCATCACCCTGGCTGACATCAACGGGGACTCTGCTTGAACTGGCTGCAAAGTAACGCGAGTTGGCCGAGAGGCGGCGCAGAATCTGCCACCCGCGCTCCCAGCCGTTGTATTGCAGAATTGTATCAAACGCAGTCTGAATCGAGCCCGACTGATTGGGATTGCCCGAAGCCACCCAGCCACGCAGCCCGGGATGACAAAGATCACTCCAGTCTCGTGGCGCGGGCAGACCCAAGTGTTTCAACACGTCGTTGTTGTACACGATGCCGAACGACGACATGGCTGTGCCAAACCAGTAACGATCGGGATCGTAAAGCTTCGCTCCTGCGATCTCATTCGGACCATAGATTTCATCGAGCCAGGATTGTTCGAAGTCGATCATCTGGCTGATGGATGAACTGCGCTCTTCGACCCGGCCGTCAATCCGCACGCGTACCACAACAGGCGACTTGAGTTTGTTGTGTTCATACTCACCGCCGCCGAACATGAGATCAGCACTTCCGCCGACGGGGTTTCCGCTGCGCAGGGCCGATTCCACCTGAGCCTCGAGCATGCGCGTGATGTCGCTGGTGCCGCCCGGGACCGACCATATGACTTCCACAGTCTCCGTGAAGTTCTGCTGATGCCAGGCTTCGAACGCATGTTTGAACTCGGTGCGGATCTGCTCGTTGTGCGGCGTCAGGATGATGAGCCGGCGCGATTTCCGGTTCCGGTCATGCGCAGTGGCATCAGGTGATCGATCGCGCTGTTGCAGAATGAAGGGGGCAGCCAGCAGGCCGATGAAGAGCAGCAGAATAATGATTCGCTGCAGGTTCATGCATGCGCCCTGGGCGAGTCCGGCGCTGGCAGGATGTTACGAATCTCATGCGCGAATCGCGTTGCAGCATTGGCGACGGCGCTCTGCCAGTCGTCCTTAGCATCCGTATCGTCAAACGCGTAAATCACGGAACGGCTGGCTGTAATGATCGCGCCAGATGCCGATCCAGTTGCAGATGCGTCCTTGTCATTGAAACACGCCCGCACATCATCGGCTCCAGCACCTTGAGCGCCGTAGCCAGGCACGAGGAATATCTGTTGACCCATGATGCTGCGAAACTCGGCTGCATCTTCAGGATGGGTGGCGCCAACAACTGCGCCCAATGCGCTGTACCCACAGGAGCCGAGATGCCCTGCTCCGCGTGCTGCAACTTGTGCTGCGATGTGCTGGGCCACCGTGTTTCCGGCGTCGAGCTTCTGCGATTGAATCGCGGCGCTGCCGGGGTTACTGGTGCGGACCAGCGCAAACACGCCCAATCCTGCTCCAAGGAATGGCTGCAGGCAGTCGACGCCGAGATAAGGATTGGCTGTGATCCAGTGGGTGCCGATGTTCTTTGCCATGGCTGCGTAGTGTTCGACTGAGATGCCGATGTCACCCCGCTTGGCGTCGAGAATCACGCACAGCTGATTGTTTCGTTGACGGGCGTGGGCGATTGCTGCCTCCAAGGCGCTCCAGCCAGCTGCGCCATAGCGCTCAAAGCAGGCAGCCTGAAACTTTATGCACGCAGCGATGTTGTGCACCGCATCGATCACTTCAACGCAGAATCGCTCTAGCGCGGGCGGCGGCGTTGAAACGGCACGCCGAACTGCATCAGGCAGTCGCTCCCAAACCGGATCGAGTCCGACACAAACAGGCGAACCCGCCCGCTCAACAGCTTCAAGAAGAAAATCAGCGGGATGATTGTAATGCGCAGGCATGCCCATCTCGGTGGGAAGTGTAGGTCGGTGAAATGTCTCGGATTCAGGCCGTGCAGGCTCGTGTCCTGACTTCGTATTCTTCGCCATCCTGCGAAGCGCTGGAACTTCCGCGGAAGCTTCGATATAGTCGCGCCGATCACTCTTTCGTGCCCCGCGCAGGAGAGTGATGGCGCCGCAGACTCGCGATGACCGGACTGAATTCCACTGCTGCGCGGGAATGACGCGCCAGTCTAGTGCTCGGCCCGCTCCACGAAATAACTCACCGCATCGTCCATCGCTGCAGCAGCTGCGCGGAGGTCAACATCCAGTGGATCGGGCACTGCCAGCTCAGAAAACTCAGCAGCGAGTTGCGGATCCATTGGAACATTGCGCGATTCACTCGCTGCGAGCATGCGCTCAACTTCATCGCTGAGCATGAAGTCAACAAACTGCTGTGCGGATTCGGGATTGCTGCCCCCTGCGACGAGCGCAATCGTGTTGGGAATCAGCAGCGTGCCTTCGCCAGGTACGCCGGGCGTGCCATGTGCAGGATAGAGAAGTTCAACAGCAAGGCCGTTGCGTTGAGAAGCCCAGACATCATCGGTATCAGTCATGCCAAAGTCAGCCTGACCATTTGCGACCGCCTGCACCACGCCAGCGTTTCCGGTTGTGAGCACGTGAACGCCGTTGGCGATGAGTGCATCAACATATTCGTAATAGTTGCCGGAATCGGGATGCTCGTCCCACCAGGCTTGCATCGCGCCCAGGTGGCCGCGCGTGGTGCCGAAGCGGGGGTCAGCCATCGCAATCCTGCCCTTGAACTTTGGATCAGCAAGATCACTCCAGCGGGTTGGAAGTTCATCTTCACTCACGCGATCGCTCGAATACACAATCACGCGGGCCCGTGCTGCAAAGGCAAACCAGCGATTGCCTGAGTCGCGCATATGTGCTGGATGTTGCTGGGTGATCGAGGACGTCGACGGTGCCAGGACGCCTGCATCTGCGAGCTTCATCATCATGAAGCATTCGCTTGACCAGAAGACATTTGCCAGGGGATTGTTGCGTTCTGCGATGATGCGGTTCACCAGGCCGGTGGTCTTGTTGATTTCCGAATCGCCCACGACCTGAACTTGAATGCCGGTCTTGGCTTCGAAACGCGCAACCACATGTCGCACCAGGACATCATCAGCCGAGACATACAGCACCAGTGACGGTTCGCTCGCGGGCTTACACCCCAGGAGCGCAACACAGAAACACATCGCGAGGATCATGAAGCACGACGAACGCTTCACGCGTAATCTGTTTTCAGTCGCCATCGCTGCTCACATCATCAGCCGATTCGGTACTGCTGCTCTCTTCGCGGGCCTGATCTTCCAGGTCGCCGAAGTACTTCTTCACCGCTTCGTGATAGCGGCGGGGGAGTTGATCGTCTTCGACATTGTCTGCGTAACTCTCAGCTGCGCTGAGGGCTGCGTTTTTGAATGTCGCGGTTGATTCACCTTTGATGAGCGGCCCATCGAAAAGCGTGTTGGCAATGACATCTGCGGGATTGTTCTGATTGGCAGCCTGTTCAGTGCGGCTGCGCGTGGGTGTCTGCGTGATCGGTGCTTCGCCACCCTGTCCCTGGCCGGGGTTCTGTCCCATGCCCTGCCCCTGCATGCCGAGTCCCTGGCCCAGACCCTGACATTGTCCCTGCAACTTGTTGGCCATGGCCTGCGCCTGCTTGAGCATCTGTTGCAGCGCCTCAGCATCGGAGAGCGACTGGCCCATCTGGCTGGCACCCTGCTGCATCTGCTGGCCATTGCCCTGTCCCATTCCCTGAGCCATTTGGCCCATAGCCTGCCCCATGCCCTGGCACGCCTGAGCAGCAGCCTGCTGTGCGTTGGCCATGTCCTGCAACTGCTGCTTCTGCTGATCGGTGAGTTGCTGATTCTGCTGAAGCTGTTGCTGCAGTTGCTGCGGGTTGTTGGCCAGGTTGGGGTCCATCCCTGCCTTTTCAAGTGCGTCCTTGAGCGTCTGCTGCTGCTGAGCCAACTGCTGCATCTGCTGGCCGAGATTCTCGAGCTGCTCAGCCAACTGCTGTTTCTGCTCCTCACTCATGCCGCCACTCTCAGCCTTTTTCTGGATTTCTGCGAGAGCTTCCTTGGCTGATTTGAAATCACCCTCTGCAAGGGCTTTGGCAAGATCGCGGGCTGGTCCTTCATCGGGTGTCTTCAGTTGCCGCAGCGCATCTTTGAGCGCTTCATCGGTGCGACCCTTCTCGCCGTCAGTGATTTCATCGAGGCGTTTGGAAAGGTCGGAGAGTTTTTTGATGGCTTCCCGCCGCGCCCCATCGGGCGACTTGAGCGCACTGGAATCCATGGCATTGGGATCAAGCTGCTCGAAGACATCTTTGAGTTCATCTGCAAGTTCATCGTTGGCACGAATCGCTTCGACCGTGGATTCAAGCGTTCGCACAACTTCTTCAGGTGCCTGTGCAGTCAGGCCAGACTCGCTGCTGCCTGCGAACAGGTTCCCCTGTGGCAGCAGGAACGAGGACAGCAGCGCAGCCACAATCAGTCCAGGCGCGATCCACCAGCGGCCGGGCGCTTCGATCGGGAACTTTCGGCGTAATGCTTCACGTGTGCGTGCATCGCGCGCGACCAACACCGCATCTTCAACCGCAGCCAGCGCGAATGCATCGGATCGATCGCCAAGGTGCAGGGCTGTCGAAATCTTCTCGCGCAAATCGAGGCGATTATCAACTGCAATCGCGACCTGTTGTTCGGTGGCGCGCCGCCGCGACCACATGATCGCTGCGACAGCCAGCGCGACCACGCCAAGTCCCGGCGCCACCCACAGCCAGGGCACATCGAATGCAGGGGTCAGCTTGCTCGCCAGCACCAGCAACAGCGCGATGCCTGCGATGACAATCGCGACAATGTGCAGACGGCTGAGGAAGGCATTCCACGACAGTCGCGACGCAGCAGATTTGAGCAGTGTTCGGATATCACTCATTGGTGTGAGCCTCTCAATTTCGAGTCATTCGTCTCCTCTTACTATACGTCTGATCGAGGCTGTGTTTTCAAAAAATCCGTGGACTATCGGCCAGTCGTGGCCCGCAGCCCGCGCCCGCCTCCGGTGGGAGGCTTCCGCCCAAGCCGATATCATGCTCGGGCACGCCCATCGCCCGAGCCTGATATGATGACATGCCGCCGCTTTGGCGACTTCCAGCCCCTTCTGGATCTCTTGAGGAGACCTGCCATGCTTTCATCTTCGACTTCACCCTCGCGATTCCCGTTGCAACTTCCGCGATCGATTCGCCGAGTTGTCCTGTGTTGTGCAGCCGCTTTGAGTGTGTTCATGGGACCGCTTGCTGTGGCGCAGAGTGACAACGAACTTCGACAGGAGAACGCCCAGTTGCGAGCCCGCGTTGCGGAACTGCAGCGCGAGCTTGATGCAGCCACCCAGCGACTGGCTGATCTTGAGGCCCAGATTCAGGCCATGCGTAGTGGCAGCAATGCGCAGCGCAACCCTGTTGATGGCACGCAACCTGCCATGGAAGAAAAGGTCTCGGTCGATGAGTCCAAGATGGATGCCAGCCCGCGTGCACTCGACAAGGCTGTGATCAAGAGTTACGAAGATGCGGTCGCTGGCCTTCCCATCGGCAACGCCGTGACATCCCGTGAACGGCAGCGCTATCTCAGCACAGTGCAGCGCTGGACCCAGCGCGGCAATCGCGAGTTCCGCATCAACGTCACCTGGAACATTGAGATCATCGAAGTCGGCAACAAAACCGACAAGGGCTTTGCCATGTGGGTGGTCGCGGTCGATCCCGTCTATGGCACGCAACTTGGCGAGCGCTTTCCTGCGTTTCTGCCCGACAATCGCAAATCAGTTGTTGAAACGCACGGGCTTGATGCAACCTATGCCGTGCGTGGCCTGATCCTGCCACAGCTCACTGTGAATCCTGCCCGTGTCGAGCAGGGACCTTTCAACACCCCCATTCTCGTCGGTCCCTTCGCGGAATGGGCGTTTGGTCTGGACATTCAAACGGCTGTACTGGCTGAGCCAGCCAAGCCCGCTGAAGATCCCGATGCTGATCCGGCAAGTATCAAGGTCGATGATGATTCAGTAGACGATGATTCGATTGACTGATTGAGTGATACGGGCAGAGAACACTTGCCGATAATGCGCGCGAGTTGTCGCATGCTGGTCCTGCGCATCTCGTTCCTGAACAGAAGCGCAGCGTATTGTCGCGCCGTCAGAAACAACCAGATATCCCTTCCCCAGCCGAGCGCTGCTCAGCCCTCTTCCTTGATCGGAGTTAACACTCATGGCCAGCGTCGAAGTCTCCTCCCTCGAAATGCTCGAAGAAGCGCTGGCGTCGGGCGATGTTGCGGCCCTCGAGAGTCTGCTGGAGTCGTTGAATCCAGCTGACATTACTTACGCGGTTGCGCATCTTGAAGAACATGATCAAAGCCGACTGCTGACGTTGCTGAGTCCTGCAGCAGCTGCCCATGTGATCGAAGTGATCCCCGAAGCTGCGGTGGCCAGGGCCGTCGCTGCCCTCCCGGCTGAGAGCGCCGCTGCCATCGTTCATGAACTTCCCAGCGACGAGCAGGCAGATCTTCTGAGCGCGATCGATGAGGACGATGTCAATGCAATCCTCGCGTTGCTCCCGCCCGAAGAGGCTGAAGATGTGCGAGCGTTATCGCGCCACCAAGCAGATGAGGCAGGCGGCCTCATGGTCACCGAATACCTTGCATATCCGCAAGGTCTCACCTGCGCTGATGTGGTTGATGATCTGCGCAAGCACGCTGAGGACTATGCCCGTTATAACGTCCAGTACATCTACATTATTGATGAGGAGGAACGCCTCACAGGCGTGGCCCGGCTGCGCGACCTTGTTCTGCGTTCGGGCAATACGCCCCTCTCGCGCATTCTTCTGCGCGATCCGCACTCAATGAAAGTCGATGCGCCGCTGCAGGAACTGGAATCGTTCTTTGATGAGCATCGCTTCTTCGGCGTGCCGGTTGTTGATGAGGCGGGCGTTCTGCTGGGTGTCGTGCAGCGCGATGCTGTTGAAGAAGCACTGGCTGAGAAATCGGGCAGCGACCTCTTGCGCTCGCGCGGCATTGTTGGTGGCGAAGAGTTGCGCACCATGCCGCTCTTCACCCGCAGCCGCCGTCGCCTGGGCTGGCTGAGCATTAACATTGTCCTCAATATCATCGCTGCCAGCGTGATCGCGGTGTTTCAGGACACGCTTGAAGCGGTGATTACACTTGCGGTGTTCCTCCCCATCATCTCGGATATGAGCGGCTGCTCGGGGAATCAGGCGGTTGCAGTGAGCATGCGCGAGTTGTCACTGAACCTTGTCCGCCCTGCTGAGATGTTTCGCGTCTGGCTCAAGGAGATCACCGTGGGGATGATCAATGGAACAGTGCTTGGCTGCCTGGTTGCGATTGCCGGGTACCTCTATGGCGGGAATGCCTGGCTGGGGCTTGTGGTGGGCGTGGCGCTGGCAATCAACACCATGATCGCAGTCTCGATCGGCGGGACAGTGCCACTGTTACTGCGGCGACTGAAGAAGGATCCTGCCCTGGCATCGGGGCCGATCCTCACGACAGTCACAGACATGTGCGGCTTCTTCCTCGTGCTTGGCCTGGCGACACTGCTGCTCTCGAAACTCACGACGGGGACATGAGGTCAACGCACGATCGCGCGAGGGCAGCACCACGGCGAGGGCAGTTGCAATCGCCCGTGTCGTTCCGATGAATGACGTGACGATGTCGCGCTGATGTTGCTTTTGTAAAGCGCTGTCGTAGTGCCGCACGCGAGGCTTTGCATCGACGCATGTGTGGGCGTGGGGGCGGAGCGAGAGGTGGGCACGCTCCGGCTCGCGCTGCATCGCCCTTTCCAGCGGCGTGCTAGCCTATTGCCAGGCCATTCCCAGTAAGCCAAGGTGCAGCAGCGGCGGGGTGCCGCCTTGCATTATGCTTCTAACCTCCTCTGGTTATGGGCATAATGCGATATGAAGACGGCGTGCAGCGTCCTCGCGAGACGGAGCGTTCTCCCCTAAATCCCGTCTCGGCCTCACCGCAGGCCTGCTGGCTTTTCACCACGCTGCCCGTTTCACACCACACGGCCGGCTCGGCGCGCCCCGGTGCCGCCGGTCTCGCACCACAGGCGGGCTTTCACCACAGGTCCGCTTTCACCAGACGCCCCGGCGCCCACCACGAGGGCCCGCCCCATCCCAGAATCGGCTCCCACCTGGGGCCTGCCTTGCAACAGAGGGCCCGGTTCGCGTCAACGCACCCGGTTGCAACACAGGGACTCGCACCACACGCCGGGTGGCGTGCAGGCCCCCCGCTCGCGATACAATCCCTTGTGCTCACACTGCATGTGCTTCAGGGACCCGATCGAGGCAAGACCTTTCAACTGCCGGACAACCAGCCGCAGTTGATTGGTCGATCGTCCGAAGCGTTGCCCATCACGGATCGCAGCGTCAGTCGCCGTCACGCTGAACTCACGCCCGACGGGCGCGACTGGTACCTGCGCGATATCAGCTCTTCCAATGGCACGCACCTCAATGGCGAGCCGATTCACGGGCGCGTCAAGCTCAGCTCGGGCGATCAGATTCGTTGTGGCAGTTCGCTGTTTGTCTTCGGCCGCATCCCCGACGCCCCCATCAGTCCCATCCGCGTCATGGGTCCCGAAGATATCGACGCGACTGTCGAACGCACCATCACAGCCGACCGATCAGCCGTCGATCTCATCGGATTTTCGCAATATCAGGATGATCCGAAGAGCAAAGAGGATCACGACGCAGCTGCGGGGAAACATCTGCGGCTGCTGTACGACATCACCAGCATCATCGGCACGACGGTCGACCGCGATGAACTGCTCAATCGCGTGATGGACATGATCTTCGAAGAGGCCAGGCCCGATCGCGGATTCATCCTGTTGCAGTCAGAGCCAAACGAACGGCCTGATCCGGTTGTGATTCGCTATCGCACGCGGCCGCGCACGCAGGATGAGGGTCACATTCCCGTCAGCCGCACCATTGTGCAGCATGTGCTGCGCAAGGGCGAAGGCATTCTTTCATCCAACGCCATGAACGATGATCGCTTTCGCGCGGGCGACTCGGTGACGCGTTATGGCATTCGTTCAGCCATCTGTGTCCCGATGCGATCAAAGGATCGCATCTTCGGCGTGATTCATGTTGACTCATCAGTCGCGTCGGCGACATTCACAGATGAACAACTGCGACTGCTGAGCGCCATCGGCATGCAGACCGGCCTTGCTCTGGAAACAGCTGAGCGTGTCGGCTCGCGGGTTGAAACCGAACGACTCGCAGCCATCGGCGAAACTGTTGCGTCACTCAGCCATTCGATTCGAAACATTCTGCAGGGCCTGCGCGGCGGGGCAGATGCGGTCGAACTTGCACTTGGCCGCGACAATGTCGAACTTGCCCGCGAAGGCTGGCCAATCGTTGCCCGCAATCTCGACCGCATCTATTCCCTCACCATGAACATGCTCGCGTTTTCCAAGACGCGCCAGCCCGACATCGAACTTGAAAACCTGCACGCCCTCATCGGCGAGGCGATCGAACTCGTTCAGCCGCACTGCGCCACCAAACGGATCGCCCTGTTGCAGGATTTTGATGACGGCATGCCGCCTGTCCCACTCGATGCAGGGGCGGTGCATCAGGCAATCATGAACCTTCTCCTCAATGCGCTGGACGCTGTCCCTGAACGCAAGGGCGTCATCACCATTCGCACGCGCTTCGATGCTGGTCAGCAGGTTGCAACGGTGATCCTCGCGGACAATGGCAAAGGCGTCGTTGCTGCAGACCGCGAGCGTATTTTCGAGCCGTTCCAATCGACCAAAGGGCAACGGGGCACCGGCCTGGGCCTGGCAGTCGCACGAAAGATCATGCAGGAACATGGTGGCGATGTCGAACTGCTCAAGCCGCCCGCAGATCAGCCCGGGGCCAGCGGAGCCGAGTTTCTCATGCGATTCCCGCTGGCTGGAGTGCGATTGGACGCAAGTGCCACCAGCGCGCCGCGGGCTGCCAGTCACCTGCGGGATGATCATTCAGATGACGGTGAAGAACATCAGAGCGCGTTCGCGCCACGTGATTGAATCCACGCTGCTTCGCTACTCACGAAGCGCATTTGCGCACATAGCGCATGGCCACACTGTTTCCGCACGCGTTGTATTCAACGTCGGTCATGTAGGCCCGCATCAGCATCAGGCCACGGCCGGATGGGATCTCGATGTTGGCTTCTTCGGTGGGGTCTGGCACTGTGTGCGGGTTGAAGCCGGGACCATCGTCTTCGATTTCGATGAGGGCATCTTCGGGCGTGATGTGATATCCCACGCGGATCGACTTTTTGGGGTCACATCGATTTCCATGCTGCATCGCATTGGCGAGCGCTTCTTCAACAGCCAGTCTGATGGCGAAGATACTGGTGGGATCGAAGCCATGATTTTCGAGCCGGTTGATGATGTCATCAACGATCGCATCAGCGCAGCTGCGCTCGTTGGGGACTGCAACGCGAGTGGCGTTCTTCGGAAGTGTCAAGTGTGACCCAGACAACAGAGGGCGACGCGGTTGGCAGGAATGTCGCGGTCAGCCTGCAAAGCTGGCCATGGCTTCCTGGGTGGTATCGTGAATCTCGAAGAGACGATCAAGCCTGGTAATCTTGAAGACTTCCAGAATCTGAGGATCGATATTCGCCAGACGCAGTTTGCCATCTTTCGCGCGAACCTTTGTGTTAAGCGTGATCAGGGTTCCCAGGGCAGCGGACGAGAGATGATCGACATTCTCGAAGCTGATGAGAATCTTGGGGTCGGTCTGCTGATCGATCACATCGCCGATCTGCTCGCCGATCTGATTGATGTTGGCTTCGTCGAGAATGTTGCGATCAAGGAACTCGACGCGGGTGATGCCACCGACATCGGTGAAACGCAGTCGTGAAGGTTGTGTTTCCATGAAAGTGCAACACTCCTCAAAGGGGAAAAAAACAATTGGCCGCGCGGCCAGATGCGACGGCGACTGGAGAAGTCTAGGCGGATGAGAGCGACGCTGGCGTGGGGCCTGAGGGCGGGCGGCCCCGTAGGCAACAATCACAGCCGTTTTTCGCGAAGGCCTCGTGCGCTGCGTCCACCAAAAGAAAAGGGGTGACATCTTTCGATGCCACCCGCTTTGAGGATCATTTGATCTTCGTGGTCAGGTTTACTTGCCCTTGCCACCCGGCTTGGCAGCTGGCTTGGCGGGTGCGCCCTTGGCAGGCTGAGCTGCGGGTTTGGATTGAGGTTTGGCCTGACCGGGCTTCTGAGGTTGATTGGCAGCCATAGCTGCACTCCTTTGAAACGTGCTCCTGCTCAATGTGGATGGTCGGCTGGGCAGGAGCAGTGATCGCCTCTCATCCGCGTCTTGTGATTGCGAGCAACACCTGCGCGCAACGTAACGCTGCGATGAGACAAGCACATTTCATGCCAGAACCCACTGGCCAAAAACGCGATCACTTTGCCACGCTGCAGCTGTGCGTTTTGCCGCAGGAACTCGGCGTTTTGTGATGGGTGATGGTGACACTTCGGACGCGTCACTGCACAATCCGAGAGCTGGTTGGGCGGGCGCGCGTGCTGCCACTTCGGCATCATGTGTATGCCGGAACGGCAGCCGCGCCGTCTGCGTATACAGTTTGGAACAGCGCCCCAAGAGCGAGCATCAACGATGACAACATTCAACATCTTCCTCATCGTGCCTGTGATCGCACTTGCGCTCTCGGGAGTAGCCACCATCATTCTGATGCTGGCGTCGTGGCGCACACGCCAACCACGGCTGGCAGTTTTTGGCGCACTCCTTTTCGGGGTGTGCATGGCGGGCGTGTGGCTGCTCCCGGGCTGGCCGACATGGCACACGCAGAGGCCTGTTCGCGCTCCTGCGCTGGTTGTACACCGCCCGCAGATTCTCAGAAATGACAATGGCCCGGCTGAGATTGTCGACACACCCGAGGCCAGGCGGGCAGTGCATGAGGCTTTGCGAGGGACGATTCGCGAGCCTCTGTTCGGCATGGTGTACACCCCGCAGGTGCAGCCGTCCGTCGCCCCGGCCGGTGAGGAAGGGATGAAACTCGTGTGGCCGGACGACACGCACTACTTCACACACCGCGAAATCCGAGGCGTGCTCTGGTCCGATCCTGCCACTTTCCACGATGTCAGCATGGATCAACTCCGCCATCTCGGCATCGATGCCGATGTTGCCATCATCCTGCCCGACGGCAGCGAACACGATGTCGGCCATCTGTTCGCACCACCGGGCAAACACTCGCAGATCCCCTTGTCCTTCGCGCTGCCGTGGTCGGACAGCAGTCTGCCGGCCTCGTTTGACATTGTCTTGCGCCCGCCCAGCAAAAAAGGAACGCCGGTGGGTGCACAGACCGGACGCCGCGGTGCATACTGGGAGGGCGACATGCGGATCGAAGGTGTCCTGCTGTGGCGACCGGATGAAGTCGGACCGGTCATGCGGACATGGACCCTCACTCCACCCATGGTGAATGCAGTCGTCGACATTTCTCCGATCGCGGGTTTCGTACCGCCGCGACCCGACTTTGAGCTTGTCTTTCCCACACCAGTTGAAGACGGGGAAGTCGAGTTGATGAATGACGCAGGGATGTGAATGGTCTACGTTCCGCGTGGTGAGAGGCGTTGACGCAGGGCTGGCCGCATCTGGCCGAACTCATCCGGGATGCGATCGGGAATGAAGCGGTTGCGCAGGCGGTCGTGGGCTTCGAACTGTGTGCGAGGCGTGTCCCGTGGGAAGAGCGACTTCTGACATCCACACAAGCATGCGGTGCCAGTGACCACCACCAACAGCCAGGCCGCTGCGGGGGACCACTGAAACACACGTTGGATACGCTGGCTGCTCTGTTCATCCATGCGATTGCACCTCTCTCAGCAAGCGTATCGGCAAGCGGGCTTTCGTGCAACCACATTCCACGCGAGTCGCAGCGGTTGGTTCCTACACTACAATCGCCGCATGGGCATGAAACCGCTGACAGCTGCTGGTGGCTGGCCCGCAATCTGGTACACCTTCCGCCAGGCAAGGAAGGCTGGGGGCATGTTGCGGATGTGGCGGTCGCTGCGCAGCCGCAATGCCTGCAAGACCTGCGCCCTGGGAATGGGTGGCCAGCAGGGGGGCATGGTCAACGAGCGCAGCCACTTTCCGGAAGTCTGCAAGAAGTCCATCCAGGCCATGGCTGCCGACATGCAGGGCGCGGTCCGCGAGCACTTTTTTAATGACCTGCCCTTCGATCAGCTTCAGCGCTGGACATCGCGCGAACTCGAAGCCGCTGGCCGCCTCACGCAGCCGCTGCAAGAAGCTCCAGCAGGAGCGCGATGAGATTCGCGAGAAATTCGAACCGCTCGAGTTCGAGTGGAGCCGCAGGGCGGAGGACAGCTAGCGTCCTCGTCAGTCTCGGAGCTCCGTTGAATTCTGTGTGTTCTGTCTTGACACGCGCGGTGTGTGCGGTACGATAACCTCATGCCGAAGAAGTTCGTCTGGGCTGCGGTTCTGTTGAACGCCTTGCCGGGAACCGCTGTGGCGCATGCAGACGCTGTTCCGGTCGGGATATCTGTGGGGATGCGGAGCGGGCAAATGCAAGATCTGGACAGGGTTGCAACCGCTTCCAGCGAAGATGTCTCGGCGATGCTGCCTGTCGTTCTCGACTTGCCTTGGGTTGAAGTTCGTCTGGGTGTCCGAGCCACGCAGCTGATTTCGGCATCTGATGCTTGGAAGCGATATCGGTCGGATTACCTGGCTGAGGGTGTCCACAGAACGCAGCGGCTGGATGAGCTTGTTGACACTCATTTTTCTCATACCTATGTGCACGCTGCGACCGGGCGGGCTGTCTGTCGGGAATGGCTCGCTGCGATCGCGGCTCTTCGCGGCATTGAGGCTGGTTTCTGGGCTCGGCTGACGGAGCTTTCCGAAGTTGATGCTGACATGCTCGAACTGGCCCGGCTAGAGCGCATGTGCGTGCTGATTGACGTCGTGATACTGAATGTGGTACCCGAAACGAAGCAGGACCTGCGATCACTTCTCGTCGAGGCTCAAGTGCCAGTCACGCCCGGCAGCGCGGTGACCGCCTCGCTGACCGAGCACTACCGCAGGCGCACCGCGCTTTTGGATAAGCGTCTTGACGCAATTCTCCCGACCATCGATGATATGGCCCATCATCAGGATGCCGTCTACGGCGTGCGCGATGACACGCTTGATCAGTTGAGCCCCGGGCATGTCTCGGAAGCCAGGACCAATACCTATGCTGAAGCTGGCCAGAAAATGTACCGCGCCAATGCAGCGCTGGCGCAACTGACCCGTCGCAGCATTGAGATGATGCTCAACGAGCTCGATGAGTTGCAGAAGTCGCGCGTGATCGAGCTGATCGAGCATCGTTTCTATCCACAGGTGTACGACCGCGTGGACCCGGTCGCAACCTGGATGGCGGCAGATCCGACCAGGACAACTCCAGCAACGACGGCTGCTATGGCCGCCTATGAGCAGCAGCGACAATCGGTCGAGAAACGCATGTTGGCCTGCGTAATTGACTACCGCGATACCTGGTTGGCCTGTACGGGCCATCCCATGATCCTGCAGCCGCGAACCAGGTTTGAATCGCAGATGAGGGAGCTGACTGAAGAACTGACCGAGCTTGAGAAACGTTCTCTCAAGCTTCTTGAAACCATCAAAAGTGAGGGCATCTCAAGATGAAGAAGAATGGGACATTGGGAATTGCGGTTCTTTCAATGATTTTGATTGCAGTCCTTTGCAGCACCGTGCTCGGAATGACTGATGATCTCCCGACAGAGGGGACCACGCCGGGTCCTCCCGGGGGCAACTCGTGGCCGCACTATGAGTGCGACATGCAGTTGACATGCGGACCGGGTTTTCTGCGCGACGGCGGATTGAACTACTCCGGCTGCGATAGTACGCAACCGGGTTGCGGCGGGCCCTGCTACAGCTGCGAGGGCTCACCTCAGTCAGAGTGGCGGTGCATAAAGTCGCAGTTCGAGTTCCAGTCATGCGAGTGGCCCGATCCAGACAATCCGTCGATCTGTTGCGGGGCGAAGAGAAGCCACGAGTGTTCCACGACCGCGCCGTCTGGATTCGACGGCACGCCTCCGCCCAATGGATGCTATTGCGTCGGCGCTGGAAGTGACACCGGTTCCGATTGCTTTGTGGCGGTATGCTATTTTCCCGATCCCTGATCACTGGAGTTTACTCGATGTTGATCAACTTGTTGTTGAGTTGCGTGATTGCCGGAGGGGCTCAAGGCGCTCTCGATACGCCGGAGTCGCGATCGGACGACGCGACAGCCGAGATCGTCGCGCTGGCAATGCAGGCACACGATCGGCGCATCCGCGCAATCGAGTGGGTGCAGAGCGTTTTTGTTCGAAATCACGATCCAGAAACAGGGGTCGCAGGCGATTGGGTGTTGCGCAAGAAGGGGACTTTCGGCGAAGACTCAAGCGGCAACTGGTATTACCACGGCAGCAGCGGGAAGCGAGCCAATATCGAAGATGAAATGGAGTATGTCGATGAGGCATTCACCAGCACTCCCATGTACGCTGTCGGATGGCTTTCAGGCAGAAATGAGTTTGTCATTCAACCGCCGTTCGAGCTGCCTCGCTATCAGGCCGGGCCATTCATGGGCTTGGGCCGCTGGCTGGAAATCACTGGGACGCGCCGCCTCAGCGAGATACTCCTGGAATCTGACATGCTTCGAGTCCACGAAGTTGACGAAGCGAAGGGGAGGGTCACACTCGCCGCAGAAGCGGTCGTTTCGGACCAGCCATGTTCGTTGCTGATTACTGTCGATCGCCAATATAGTTATGCGCCCGTCATCATCCGGCGGTACAACGCAGCTTATAATGCGCTGGCTGAGGAGATTATCAATACCGAATTCCAGAGGATTGATGACGTGTGGATACCAACAGCAGGGACGCGGGCAATGTTCACGAGAGGGAGATTGACTGAAGCTCAGAGCCGGAAGTTCAAGGCCTCGGTAGCGGGCCATGCATCAGAAATGTCGCTTGCTGAAACCGATCCAGCTGTGACGCGTGCAGCCGCGCTTGAGTTGTTTGGTGATGGCGGTTGGCCGGTGACCCTTCTTGCCGATGTCATGACTTCCTTCTCGATTCATGAAGTGCTTTCCGTCAATGCTGGTCTTCGCGCTGAGCTCTTTAGGGTGAGGGTGCCCCCTACGGCACTCGTCACGAATGCAATGAATGGCCTCCATACACGGATGACATCAATTGATGCGGTCGTCGCAGGCTTTGACCTTATCGTGCTTGAAGACGAACCGGTGCGCCCGTGGTGGATGCGCCGGTAGAACATAGGTGGAAGAGGGATTATGGCAAAGCTGACAAGGTTGCAGTTCGGGGGGATCGCGGCAATCGTGATCGCGGCGGTTGCGGTCGTCACACTCGCGAGCGCGGCAAGGAATGGCCGCGCGACATCGCGAGATTCGAATCCGACAGATGTTCTTCTGGAGATCGTTTCCGAGACACCTGTCTCGCTGGGCGTGCTGCCGCCGATGTCAATGGCCGAACGCACTGTGGTTTTTCGGAATGTCTCATCCCGGACTGTCCGGTTGGAGCTTTTCGGGTTGTCGTGCTCCTGTGTTGACACTGCGTTTACAAAGACGGTACTTCACCCGGGCGAGGAGAGCGCATTCCATATGCACACGCTCGTGACAGATGACCGGGAGTCCCACTATCATCGCGCTGCCATTCTCGCAGAGGCTGGGTCGCAGGTGCAGAACATCGGAGTGGCGATGGCTTTCCAGACGGTGTCTCCTTATGTCGTTGAACCACGCAGGATCGTCATTTTTCAAAGCACTGGCAGTGCATCGAGCACAATGTTCTATCTGCGGCCAACTGCAGATGACGACATACAGGTTCACGAAGTTGTTTCCACGCTTGGTGAAGGTCTCACTGCTGAGTGGAAGGCGACGCCAGCCGGGCCTGGAAGCGGTGTTGCGATCCGACTCGCCGCGCATTTCGATCATCCGGGCGTCTATTTCGGCTGGATTCGGGTTTCAACAGACTCTCGAATAAAGCCCGAGTTTGCCCTGCCGATTGTTGTCCGCGTGGACTCGACCCCGCCGACCATCGTTGTGATTGATGTGCCGCCGACCGTGGAAACCGCGGAAGTTGTTCATGATCTGGGGAGTGGCGATGACATGCCCGGGTGTACGTTCGAGATCACGCCAGCTCTTCCTCGCGGAATCAGTGCAGTTGTTGAAGATACCGCACACGGTCCAGCGGTGCGGTTCAGCGCGACAGCGGCCAATCTGCCGGAAGCCAGCGGCGTCACCGATGTTCTCGTCATATCCGACGATGGCGTGCTGGTAGACCGCTTGCGACTGGTCTGGATCGGCGCGCTGCATGGGAACTCGAATTGAACAGGAATGGCTCGGGATGGCTGCGTCAGCGGAACCATGATACACCGGGGTGCGGCATCATATTCCCCCGCGGCATTCCAATATTCAAGGGATCGGATCCGTCGGGGCAGTGCCGAAACTGACTGACGCAGCATTGTCCCGACTGCAGCAGCATTTCAATATTGCGCTTCCGAGCGGTCTTGGCTACGACACACTTGCGTGCATCAATGCTGCTCACGAAGGTCGCATGCGTGTTGCGATGCACCTGGGTGGCAACTTATTTGCATCAAATCCCGATGCAGTATTTGCAGCAAAGGCGCTGCAGTCACTCGACATGACAGTATTTCTGTCGACGACGCTGAATACCGGGCACATTGTCGGGCGCGGGCGTGAATCGATTATTCTGCCCGTCCTGCCGCGCGATGAAGAACATCAGCCAACCACGCAGGAATCAATGTTCAACTTTGTCCGGTTAAGTGATGGCGGCGAGGCGCGACACAGAGGCCCGCGCAGCGAAGTTGATGTGATCGCGGATATTGCAGAGAACATCACTGGCCACGCAAATATACCTGCAGTCGATTGGCAGGCGCTGCGTCAGCATGACACCATCAGGCGCGCGATTGCAGCAGTGGTGCCCGGATATGAGCGCATCAGCAATATTAGTGCGACCGGCGGCGAGTTTCATATCGACGGGCGCACATTTCATCAGCCGCGCTTCAATACTGACGATGGGAAAGCCGTATTTCATGCGGTCGCAATCCCGGACACATCGCCCGCCAAGGGCGACCTGCGACTGATGACCATTCGCAGTGAGGGGCAGTTCAATACCGTTGTGTATGAAGAGGCTGATACTTATCGCAATCAGGAACGGCGCGATGTGATTCTTATGTCAAGAGCAGACATGCAGGCGCGTCACCTTCAGCACAACGATCGCGTGAGCGTGCTCAATGCAACCGGCGCGCTGCATAATATTCTGGCGCGGGAGTTTGACATTCCGCCCGGCAACGCAGCCATGTATTACCCGGAAGCGAATGTCCTTGTACCGCGTCAGATAGATGGCCGTTCGCGCACGCCTGCGTTCAAGAATATTGCGGTGCGTGTGGAACTGTGTGCATAAATGTGGCGCTTCGACCGATTCATTCGCGCGGGCCATCCGCCGCAGCAGCGCATGCGCGGCGCTTTTCGATCGCGCGAATGATGTGATCGCGTTCAGTATTGTCAGCAGGCCAAATGATGTGCATGCCGCGGAAGCTGTCGAATCTCGACGCATGGGCTCGCGTACTGAGGAAACCGCCGCGGGCGTCATGCATGAACCGCTGCACCCGCGCCCAGGGCAGCTGCATGCTGCGGAAGGGATAGCGGGCGGTGATGCCAACGTCATCGATGACAAAGCTGCTACCCAGGAAAAAGCGATTGAGCGAAAGACCCAGAGCAACGAGCGATGCCAGGCCGATCGCAAGCGAGACAGGCACGCTCAGGCCTTCGGTAATGCACATAAAAGTAATGATGCTGCAACTCAACAGAATGATGCCAACGGCCAGGATACAGTGCCCCAGGCGCTGAGCGGCTGGATGGGCCTGCCAGGTGAGCGCCGGTGATTCAGCGTGATCATGAGATTGGGCGTTGTCGGCGGTCATATGCGATGAAACGGGTGGGATGGTATCTCGCCCGGGCGGGGTGGCATCGGGCTTGCATATCTTCGCTTGTCAACGCAGCCGTCTGAGCCGATATCCATGACTAGAATCACTGAGGATCACCACACGAAGGACGGAATCTCCAATGGCGACTGACAGTCCGCACCCCTCGGCCGCAACCCCACCTGCTGGACCCGACATCTCGGTGAACGGCTGGGAGGCTGGTTTCCTTGATGGCCTCTATCGACAGTGGCTGACTGATCGAGAGAGCGTCGAGCCGAGTTGGCAGCAGTTCTTTGCAGGCTTCGATCTGGGCGCGCGGCAATTGCCGGACGCTGCAGATGCGTCGACTACAGATCGAACCCAGCCTAGCGCAACCGCAACGTCCCCAGCCCCGTCATCATCAGCATCAACAGCCCGGCTGAGTGGCGGGTCGATTGACGTCGCTCACACCAAGCAGGGCAAAGTCGATTCGCTGATCTATCACTATCGCGACATTGGCCATCTGGCAGCTCAGCTCGATCCCCTGGGTGTCGAACGAGCATTCCCCGAGCAGCTCACGCTCGAATCATTCGGCCTGTCTGATCAGGACCTTGAAGAGTTCTTCGACCCCGGCCATCTGCCCATCGATAATCCTTCCAGGCTCGGTGACATCATCCGCGCGTTGGAAGACACCTATTGCAGATCGATCGGTGCTGAGTACATGCACATTCAGGATCGCGAGCAACGCCGCTGGCTGCAGAAGCGCATGGAAACAGTGCGCAACAATCCCCCCTTCGAGCCGCAACATCGCTTGCGCATTCTCGACAGCATTCGTCGTGCAGCAGCGCTCGAATCGTTTCTCGATCTTCGCTACAAGGGCAAGAAGTGGTTCAGCCTTTCAGGTGGCGAGTCACTGATTGTCATCATGGAAGAGGTGTTCCAACTCGGTCCCCGCAATGGCGTGGAAGAGTTTGCCTGTGGCATGGCCCATCGCGGCAGGGTGAACGTGCTGGTCAACCTCTTTGGCAAGAGTTATCAGGAACTTTTCACCGAGTTCGCAGAAGCCTGGGAAGAGGATTATCTGGAAGGTGGCGGCGATGTGAAGTATCACCGAGGCTATTCATCAGATCGCATGACGGAGGGCGGGCAGACCGTTCACCTCACCATGGCCAGCAATCCATCGCATCTGGAGTTTGTCTATCCAGTCGTGTTGGGCAGATGCAGAGCCAAGCAGCGCCTGCGTGGCAACGAACTGATGCGCGACAAGGTGATCCCCATCGTTGTGCATGGCGATGCATCATTCCCCGCGCAGGGAATCGTCGCAGAATGTCTCAACATGGTGCATCTGAGCGGCTATACCGTGGGCGGAACGATTCATGTCGTCGTCAATAATCAGGTCGGCTTCACCACCGATCCCATTGATGCACGCAGCGGTCGTTACTGCACAGACATTGCCAAGATGATTGCGGCTCCCATCTTTCACGTGAACGGGAACGACCCTGAGGCATGTGCATTCGTCGCGCGGCTGGCACTGGAGTATCGCCAGGCGTTCAAGAATGATGCTGTGATTGATATGTGGTGCTATCGCAAGTACGGCCACAACGAAAGCGATGAACCTGCATTCACCCAACCGCTGCTCTATGGACGCGTGCGTGCTCAGCAGCCGGTGATTGACATCTACGCGGAGCGGCTGATCAAAGAAAACGTGATGTCGCAGGACGAAAGTGAAACGCTGCGCGAAGCACTCAGGGCTGAGCTCGATCAGGCTCAGAGCCTTGCGCACGAACAGCCAGTCGACCCGACACCCGATCCCTTCCGGTCGACCTGGGAAGGATTGACTGATGAGTTCTGTTTCGATCTTGTGGAAACCGGCGCAGACGCTAAGGCTCTGCAATCGGTGAGCGCAGCCCTCGGGCGGGTACCTCAGGGGTTCGATCTGCATCGCAAACTCACCAAGCTGATGGAAGGACGTGGCAGCGCTGTGGCTGACGATGTGCCACTGGATTGGGGCATGGGGGAGATGCTTGCCTATGGCACGTTGCTGCTCGATGGGCACGCCGTTCGCCTGACCGGTCAGGACGTCGAACGCGGCACCTTCAGCCATCGCCATGCTGTGGTGTTCGATCAGACCACGGGTGAATCGTATGTGCCGCTGAATGGCATTGCCGACAAGCAGGCCAAGTTCTGTGTGCATAACAGTCCGCTCTCGGAACAGTCGTGCGTCGGGTATGAATATGGCTATTCGTTGACCGATCCCAAGATGCTCATTGTGTGGGAAGCGCAATTTGGCGACTTTGGCAATGGCGCTCAAGTGATTATTGATCAGTTCATTGCTTCAGCTGAAATCAAGTGGGCCCGCAACAGTGGCCTTGTGCTGCTCTTGCCACATGGCTATGAGGGGCAGGGGCCGGAACATTCATCCGCGCGGCTTGAGCGCTTTTTGCAGTTGTGTGCTGATGACAACATGCAGGTCATCAATCCGACCACACCCGCGCAGATTTTCCACGCGCTTCGGCGGGCCATCAAGCAGCCCTTCCGCAAGCCGCTCATTGTCATGTCGCCGAAGAGTTTGTTGCGACACAAGCAGGCTGTGAGCAACGTGGCGGACTTCGCAAGTGGCAGTTTTCAGAATGTCATTGATGATGCGTCGTTTAATACCGCCCGCAAGGCAGGCAAAGTCAGTCGCATCATTTTCTGCTCCGGCAAGGTGTATTACGATGTGCTGAGCGCCCGGACGGAGCACGAGCGCGACAGCGACATTGCCATCGTGCGGGTCGAACAGCTTTACCCCTTCCCGCTTGAAACGATTGAAGGTGTCCTTGAGCGCTACGCCAATGCTGAGGAAGTCGTCTGGCTGCAGGAAGAGCCGCTGAATGCTGGCGCATTTCGACATGTCGAAGCCATCTTCCGCGAAGAGTTGGAAGTGGAAATGATTTACATCGGCCGCGATGCAAGTGCCACGCCTGCTGTGGGCGCCAATCGCATTCACAACGCAGAGCAGGCAGAGATTCTCACACAGGCTGTCAGTGAGTTTGAGATGGAAGATGAGGATGCGGATCTCGAAGGCGACCAGGCGTATGAAGAAGAAGTCGCACAGCATCACGAGGAAGACGAGCAAGAGACTGAAGACGATGCTTTGGCTGCGGCCCGCGCCGAACGCGTGAGTGTTAAGAAGTGACCTGTCTGATCGAGCACCACAAGCGAGAACACGAATATGGCTGTTGATGTCACCATTCCGGCGCTGGGCGAATCGATCACCGAGGTTGTCCTCACCACCTGGCACAAGTCCAGTGGCGAGTGGGTCGAGAAGGACGAAAGCCTCTACGAAGTCGAGTCCGACAAGATCACCACCGATGTCCCAGCCTCCGAATCCGGCATCCTGACTATCGCAGCTGAAGCGGGCAGCGAGCTTGAAGTCGGCGCGGTTGTCGCGCAGATCGACACCAGTGCTGCCAAGCCAGCGGGAACAAATGCAAAAGCAGCAACTGCATCGGCATCGACCCCGTCGGCCCAGATCGCTCCCGCCGCAAAGTCGGCAGCAGCCGAAACATCATCATCATCGAAAGATCGCGACGATGCAGATGTCCGCGTCACATCTGTTGCCCGCAAGATTGCTCAGGAGCGGGGCGTCGCGCTCGGCACTATCGAAGGCACCGGACCTTCCGGCCGTATCACCAAGTCCGATGTGCTGGCTGCGGCTGACACCACTGGACCCGGCGCCAACGGGTCAACCTCGCGCGCTTCAGGCACTGCGACAACGACTACAGCGACGCAGCAGCGCGTGCCAGGCTCGACAGGTGGCGCGGGATCGCGCACGACCCGCAACGAGAAAATGTCCAAGCTCAGGCAGCGCATCGCAGAGCGGCTGGTCTTTGCCAAGAACACCACAGCCATGCTCACCACATTCAACGAATGTGACATGAGCGAAGTGCTGGCCATTCGAGCAGCGTATAAGGAACAGTTCAGCGAAAAGCATGGCGTGTCGCTGGGCTTTATGTCGTTCTTTGTCAAAGCCTGCTGTGCTGCTCTCAGCAAGTATCCCCGCGTCAATGCCTCGATCGAAGGCGACATGATCGAGTTTCACGACTATGTCGACGTCTCGATCGCAGTCTCAACACCCAAGGGGTTGACAGTGCCCAACCTCCGCAATGCTGAGTCGCTGAGCTTCGCAGAGATCGAAGCTGGCATCAAAGAGCTCGCAATCAAGGCCCGCGATGGCAAGCTCACGCTGGACGATCTTCAGGGTGGCACGTTTACCATTACCAATGGCGGCGTATTCGGCAGCCTCAACTCAACGCCCATTCTCAACCCGCCCCAATCCGGCATCCTGGGCATGCACAAGATCATGCAGCGGCCGGTCGAACATCCCGCAGGAACAGGTCAGATCGCGCTGCGGCCAATGATGTATCTCGCCCTCAGCTATGACCATCGCATCGTCGATGGAGCTGAAGCGGTCGGCTTCCTCGTGCATGTGAAGGAATGCATCGAAGACCCGAAGCGACTGATGCTCGAGGTCTGAGGCGCAGGCGGGAATCCAGTCTGGTCCGAACCCTATCAATTCAATCTGATCTCTCTGCGCTTCGGCGCCTCGGCGGTTGAACTCGTGCGGAGGCAGGTGCTGATCACGGAGGAGATTGACCGCCGAGGCGCAGAGGTGCCGAGGGGGGAAGAGTGGAATGCAGATGCAGGAAACCGGCGGCGCACCGTTCAGTCATTCCCGCGCAGGGGGCATCCAGTCTGGTATGTCGTGCATCTGCGATACGTCCGTCTGGGTCCCCACCTGCGCGGGGACGACAAGAAAACGCGATTGCCCTGATCCCCATTCGCAGACTTGCGTCCAGCAGCAGGACGCGGGCGTAGAATCGCTGCGACGGTTGCGCACATACCGCAATCGTTCGACACACGACCTCACGCACGAGACGCAAGGGAGACTCCCCGATGGCAGGAACAGAAGTTGCCCAGATCGAAGCCCAGGCTTCCCAGTTCAAGAGCGATTACAACCGCACCAAGACCGAGATTCAGAAAGCGGTGGTCGGGCACGAAGAAATCATTGATGGGGTTTTGATCTGCCTCTTCGCAGGTGGCCACGCGCTGCTCGAGGGCGTGCCGGGGCTGGGGAAGACGCTGCTCATTCGCACACTATCTGAAGCGCTGCAGCTTCATTTTTCCCGCATTCAGTTCACCCCCGACCTCATGCCAGCTGACGTGACCGGCACGACGATTGTGGTGGAGAGCGAGCACGGCCGCGACTTTCAGTTCCGCAAAGGGCCGCTCTTCGCCCAGATCGTACTGGCTGATGAAATCAATCGCGCCACCCCCAAAACGCAGTCTGCACTGCTCGAAGCCATGCAGGAAAAATCGATTACGGTGGGGAGCACCACGCACATTCTCGATAAGCCATTCTTTGTGATGGCGACGCAGAATCCCATCGAACAGGAAGGCACTTATCCTTTGCCTGAAGCCCAGCTGGACCGCTTTTTCTTCAAACTCGAAGTCGGCTATTCGACGCGCGAGGAGCTTTCCGCAATTCTCGATCGCACGACCGCAGGCACACCCGAAACGATCAATCGCGTGCTGGATGCGCCGACAATCCTTGCGCATCAGACGCTGGTGCGCAAAGTGGTGGTGGCACCACATGTGCAGGATTACGCAGTGCGAATCGTCCTGGCAACTCATCCGCAGGGCCAGTTCGCAACGCCTCTGGTCAATCAGTTCCTGCGCTTCGGCGCGAGTCCGCGCGCGGCTCAGACGATTATCCTGGCAGCCAAGGTGAAGGCCCTGCTCGATGGCAGATCCAACATCTCAGTCGAAGACGTCAAGGGCGTGATGATCCCAGCAATGCGTCACCGCTGCCTGCTCAACTTCGAAGGCGAAGCAGAAGGCATCAGTACCGACATGGTGCTGAAGAACATCGTCGAGACCCTTCCGGTAAACGTCGGGGCTGCGGCGTAAGTTGAAGGCAACCGCCCGCGCGCGATCGTGCCGCTGGGGCGTCACGGATCTGAAGTTGTGACGATCAACCCTGATACTAACGTGCGTGCATCGCCAGAGGTGCCGAGTGAGAAGCGTGGGAATGAAAAAAGATTGCAGGAACCGAGGGCGGGGCAAGTCGATCAACGCATCGGACCTCATCAATTCATCTGATGCCTCTGCGCCTCGGCGGTTGAACCCCCGCGCGACCAAGGGCTGATCGCGGATGATCACACCTTCGAAGGTATGGCCTGGCTCGCAACTGGTGGTCGCGGCTCGTTAGATGATCGCTCCAACTACAATGCGTGGATCGATCGTCATGCCCACTTCATCTTCACAGTCTGCTCGCACGCCACTGACTCGCACAGAAGGTCGCGCGCTGTTCTCATCAGCCGAGGCGACACTCTTGGGTTGTGTGACGTCCGACATGCTCATCGATCGCATCATCGGACGCGGGGATGACTGGTTTGAAGGACTGGTGCGAATCGCAGAACAGCCGGGCAACGTCGAGTATCTTCGTCGCAACAATCTCGCGGTGCAGCGAACTGCTGATGTCAGTCGCGCGGTGAACCTGGCCATGCGGGCCGCCCAGCACGATCACGGCGTCGTGGTGTGGGTTCCAGCAAGCGATGTTCATGATGCTGCCGATGTACTGAATACGGCTCGATGGTCCCCACTCGGCCCGCGCGGCGGCGTGGTGTTGCTGGTCGAACGGCTGCATGCATCGCATCGTGGGGCTACATCCGCGCGGGCGCCGCTTGCCGATTTGGCGCATCCAATACTGGAGGTCGCCGATTTGGCGTCGCTGCCGGGCATGATTCATCAGGCCCGCATCCTCAGTGTTGCAGCATCGCGCCCTGCAGCTGTGCTGGTGCATCCATCGATTCTTGCATCGATCGATACACTGCAGTGCGAGCCTGGCCGAGTTGTGGAATCGATAGATCTTGATGTGCAGTTGCGCAGGCGTCGTCGCAAGCGCGTTCGTCTTTCGGAGGGTGATGATGTTCTGCGTGTGGTGCGGCGTTTGGAATGCAACGAAGTGCGCAACCTGCCAAGTCCTGGCGAACTGGCAGAGTATGGTTTCATTCTGATTGGTCCGGCACGCGAGGCCATGCGTCATGTGCTGCATCGACTGCAACTCACCGGCCGCGTTCCGCTGCTTGAGCTTGCGGTGGTTGATCCGATTGATCACGTTGCGGTTGCGCGATTTCTGAGTCGTTGTTCGCATGCGGTGATTGCTGAGGAACATCCGGGTGAGAACGCAGGTGCGATTCTGCGAGTTGCAGAGTCGATGCGGATTCGTGCGGAGACGCCGGGGCTGATCTGGTATAGCAGCCTGCCCGCAGTGACTGGCAGTGAAGACCCGCGGCCGTTGTTGCCGGGCGATGCAATCCACCCTTCGGTGCTGGCGCGGCGGGTTGTGCATATTCTCCATGAGCTTCGTCCCGGCAAGCGCGTGGCAGAACGGTTGCTGAAGGATGATCCTGATGATGTCATTTCTGATGCGTTCCTGCACATCCTGCGCGAAGAGCATGACGCAGCCAGCACCAATGAAGGCGATGGTGATGAGGATGGCCGGCCTCGCGCGGTCGAGGAACGGCTGCGCAGCATTCTCGCAGACATTGATCGCTGGCTGATCAGCCGGGCACCACTGGATGCGCGCGGGATTGAAGCAAGCGTGCTCACGATCGACGGCGCTGAGCGGCGTGGGGCAGCGCGCGTGGTGCAGGCTGAGCTTGTGCGAGCATCATCATTCATTCGCTCGCCACGCGGCATCGTCCAACAGAGTGCCGACGACCCTGGCAATGTCCTGGTGATTGTGCATGGCACGCCCCGAGAGTGCGCCATGGCCAGACGGCTGGCAACAGCCACCATTCCCACAGGTCGAAGCAACCGTGTCCGGGTGGTGGATGGCGGCGAGCTTGATGAAGGCGAAGCACGCCTGCAACTGCGGGAGATTGTCCTTGAAGATGGTGTCACGATCATGACACTTTCGCTGCGGCCGGCAGTGCGTGGCAATCAGCTGGGACCCTTTGCAACTGAGACCGAATCAGCGCATGAGATCGACCGTCAGGGCTTCCGTCGTGTTGATGGCCTGCTTCAGCCAGCCGATGAAGCGTGTGAAGTTCAGCTTGCTCCGCGCAGGCGAACGCGCGTGGCATTGGCGCGATTGCACGAGAGTGGAGTGTCGTTCGAGATTGATCGACTCTCCACTCGGGCCCGGGCCCGTGCGCGCCTGCGATTGCGACCCATTCTGGAAATCGTGGAAGTGGTGCGTTCACGCCCACCCATGGTTGCATCATCATCGCCTTCCACGCGCTTGCCTCTGCCAACCATCGTGCATGGCAACCAGTCGGTGTGGCGTTGTCACTGGGCGGGCATGCGTGGCGAAGAGCCGGGTCTGGCAGCGCGTGCACTCATCGAAGCAGGGGCGATTGAAGGCTATGACGTTCGCTGCAGATTTCGGCACCGTGATGAACTGGTCAGCCCTGCATCTGCTCACGCAGTTGGACACGCATCGGGACAGGCATCCGGGCAGTGGGCTTCGGTTCTCTTCACGCGCCCGCAAAGTGATGGCTCGCGCCTTCCGTTGAGTAACGTCATCCCATTTGGCGAAGCTGATGTTCTCATCGGCCAGAACATGATTGAGTCAGCCCGCGCGTGTGCTGCAGCGTGTTCCATGCGAATCGCGCAACCAGCTGCGACCAGCGCTGTACTCAATACCGGCAGCCAGATGGGAGACACAGGCGACGCAGCAGAAAACATCACGGCCCTGCGCAATGTTGTCGCGCGTCATGTCCGCAGTGATGATCTGATCTGGCGCGACTTCGCAGCACCAGCCCGGGCCATGTTCGGCACCGAGCGCCCGCTTGATCTGGTCATGCTCGGCTTTGCGTATCAGCGCGGCCTGATTCCATTGTCGCTGGCATCAGTGGAAGCGGGGATCGCATCCCTCGCGCAGCGCGGCTACGAACGATGTCATGATGCATTCCGTCTCGGACGCAGGCTTGCAGTGGAAGCTGCTGGCAGAGCGAGCAATCCCGAACGTCAGTCGCCGCCTATCGCGCGGATGATTCGGCGGGCAGCCCGCTCGATGCGGATCGAAGGAGCGCGGCTTCGCAGATCTTCTGCTGATTTCGAGCGCATCGCGACTGAAGCGCTCAACAAGATGCCCGGCCTGGCAGATACCGAAGCGGGGCGCCTGGCCCGCCTTCACCTGTTGCGGGCCCTCGAACGCTGCGTCCGCTGGGGTGGCGTGTCGTACGCTCGCGAATTTGCGGGGTACATTGTCAGGCTGTATGAATCTGATCGAGGCGAGCGTGGCCGTGCCCTCACTCGGCTCGCCATTTTGCCGCTGGCTGACGCCATGCTGTTCCGCGACAGCGCCTACATCGCCAGGATGGCCTTGAGTGGCGAATCGCGCCGCATCGCGCGGCGGAAGCTGAACGCCAAGCCTTCGCGTGGTGATGAACTGTCAAGACGATTTGTCAATCGCTTCGAGGTGATTTTCGGACGTCATCGCCTGCGCGTCCACTTCCGCACCAGCGACTGGACAGCAGCTGCGATCTCGCTTCTCACCAGGCTCAGACCCGACAGATGGCGTGGCAGTCGTGATGACCGCGCACGCAGAGCCCGCATGATCGAACTCATTCACGCAGCCACCCATCGGGCCGAGATCGACTATGACATATGGGAGTCGCGCCTGGCAGCGATGTATCGAGCTGCTGCTGAAGGACGCCTGCGACAACTGCCGCCCGACATGATCGCAGCCATGGCCAGGCGCAGTCCGGCTGATGTTGATGACGCAGCCAGCGATGCTGAAATCGCAGCTCAGGCTGGTATCCCGGATACCAAGGACGAAACCGGCGCGTTCATCGCCCAGGGGTGATCCGAACGCGTATCATGCAAACCGCTCAGGAAGGATCAACACCCATGCCAACACCAGTTGCGACTGGACATCCCGTCAAAGGCAAAGCAGATCGTCCCAAGCCACTTTTCGAAGTGGCGGATCTGGCGGTGAGCTTTGACAATGCAGATGGACCGCGCGTGCAGGCTGTTGATGGCATGAGCCTGACGATCTATCCGCAACAGACCGTTGCATTGGTGGGAGAATCGGGCTGCGGGAAATCTGTCACAGCCATGACAGCCATGCAGTTGATTCCACGTCCGCCCGGCCGCTTCGATCGTGGGTCCATCCTGTTCAATGGTCGTGACCTGCTCACGCTCAGCGAAAAGCAGATGTTGAAGATTCGCGGCAGTGACATCGCCATGATCTTTCAGGAGCCGATGACATCGCTGAACCCGGTCTACACCATCGGCGATCAGATCATGGAAGCGATTCTGCTGCATCAGAACGTGAACTATCGCCAGGCTGCTGAGATCGCGATCGAAGCCATGAACGATGTTGGCATTCCCGATCCACCAGCCCGCCTGCGCGCCTATCCCCATCAATTCTCGGGCGGCATGCGGCAGCGCGTGATGATCGCCATGGCCCTTGCCTGTCAGCCCGAACTGCTGCTGGCAGATGAACCGACCACTGCGTTGGATGTGACCATTCAGGCTCAGATTCTCGATCTCTTGCGCGAGCTGCAGGAAACCCGCAAGATGGGAATGATGCTGATCACGCACGACCTTGGCGTTGTCGCAGAGAATGCAGATGTTGTCTGCGTGATGTACGCGGGACGGGTTGTTGAATATGCCAAGGTGTATGAACTTTTCGATCGATCATTCCATCCCTACACACGCGGATTGCTGAGTTCGATCCCGCTGGTGAGCGAGAAGAAGCATCGTCTGACGACAGTCGATCAGGTGATTCGCAACCCGGAGGAGTTTCAGAAACTGCCCGGCAGCGAGAAGGGGATTGTCCCCTGGTGGCCGACCATGCCACCCCCGCCACGCATGGCCTTGAGTCCCGAAGGCAGCGAGTACACACTCTACGAAATCGAGCCGGAACACTGGGTGGGCTGCTGGAGAACCGAATATCTTGAATCTCACCCGAGCCGACGGCCGGATATCTACTTCCGCAGATGAACTCGACGCTTGGCTGGAAAAAAGTGAGAGAACAACTCTTCCCACTTGCTGCACACTACCGAAACCGTCTCGCTGAACGTCTCATAACCAATCAGCGCGCTTTCCGGTAGAGCCGTACGGCCCGGCGGTCGATGAACAGGTCACTGTGGTGGAAGCCCGGCGGCTGGATCGGGTCTTTCCATTTGAATGGATTTTCAACGCACCCATGACCCTGGAGGGCCCCATGGCCCGTATGCCCCGAGAACCCGAAGCGTTCGGCGAGCAGGTTGCCCGCATCCTCGAACGCAACTACCCCGAGCGCGATGCAGAACTTGCAGGACCGCTCGAACTGATCATTGGTGGCAAGCGCCTTGGGCTTGAGAACCTGTATCGCATGGTCATGTTCGACCCATCGCGGGGTGTCGAGATTGTCGAGAACTACCTCGAACACCTGATCGAAGGCGACACACTCACATCGACGCCGTTGCCATTCAGTGTCGCCAAGCCGCGCATCATGCCTCGCATTCAGCCGGTCTCGATTTTTGAGCACCTCGATGAAGCCAATGTTGCTCACATCGAGTTTGTAAACGACACGGTTGTGGTCTTCGTGATTGACATGCCACACCTCACCGTCAGCATCACATCCGAGCAGATGATCCGCTGGGGGATCGGCGTTGATGATCTCGATCTCATTTCCCGTCAGAACCTCAGCCGCTACGCGCCCGATCTGCAGATTCAGCTGGTTGAGAGTTTCGAGGGTGGCCGAGCTGCGATCGTGGCCAAGCAGGATGGTTACGACGCTGCCCGCGTGCTGCTGGGTTCGCTGTACGATCGCCTTGCGCCGGAGCTGGATGGCGACTTCTACGTTGCGTTGCCCGCGCGCGACATGCTCATCGCTGTAAGCTTCGGGCCGGACGAGTTTGTCAATCGCATTCAGGAACGGGTGCGCAGCGACTTCAGGCGCATGCCATATCCGATCTCAGATGATCTGTTCCTCGTCACACGCGATGGCATTGCAGGCACCAAGCGCGCCGCGTAAGAAACGCACATCTTCAGCATCGCGCCTTCGGACAGTTTTCGCCTTCCGAAGATACATCCGATGAACGGGCTCAATCTTGCTGCATCATGCAGACGGACTCGTATCGTCTTGGATGATATCTTCCCAGGCATCCCGCCAGTCCCTTCCGCCTTCGCCGATCTGATCCACCACTTGGAAGCGGAAGATGTGGTCCTTGAACCCCTCGCCCAGTTGCTGCCAGGTCACATTGCGCCCGACCCGCTCAAAGTATTCTGCGATGTTCTTCTTATACGCCGTGTCCTCGCCCTGCAGGTGCGCGCCCTTGGTCTCGACGACGATCACTCGATGATTCGTTCGACCTTCTGAGTTGTCCTGCACGACGAAATCTGGATAGACCTTGTTGCGGCGGTATCCCTGAATTGCGAAGTTCTCCCGTCCGACCAGATTACGGTACCACCACAGTACTCGCTCATCCTTATCGAGACAGATTGCAACTTCGCGCTCATACTCGTTGAATCCGGAATCATCGACATAGTCGAAGAGCGATCGCTCGGAGACGTTGCCATCATCGCGTGTGAACGGCCGCGTCACCTTCACATTGACCGATTCGGGAATCTGGAAGCGGCACTCCTTGCACTCAAGGAAGAACTCGAGGCGACCACTCTCATAAAGGGCGGCAAACGCGGCTTCGGTCTGCTGGTCCAGTTGCTCCTGAATGAGTTTCACAAGATGGTCGCGTACCACGAACTTCACAAGTCCGAGGCGGCCGCCAAGGTCAAGTTCACTCGCAATCAGAACATCGCACACTCCATGCACAACTCTGCGGAGCTGCTTGAAACTGAGGTAGTCGAATGGAAGCGATGCAGTGAGCCACGCCTTGATCTGCTCATCAGATTCTTCGAGGTCAACATCCGTTTCGTACTCACGTGAGATAGCCTCGCCAAGAGTCATTCGATAGAAACGGTCTTTGGCCTTTTCAAGTTCATCAGCGAGGTGCCAGCCGTTGGCTGCCTGGAAGTCGAACGTGTCAACATCCACCGCGCTGATGAGGTGCCGAAAGTAATCGAGCGGTTCGTACTTGCTGCCCGACTTCACACAAAAGTGTGGAAGATAGATTTTTCCTTCAAATGGCTTCGAGTAGAGGTCGCTGAATTGTGCACGCACACGCGAGCTCTTGGTTTGCGGCTTGCTGCGCTCGCCATCGGCCGCGATCATGCTTTCGATGTTGCCTTCGTACCCTTCCTTCTCAAGGGCCTTCTTCACTTCGCGGGCAATCTCGCGTGCGCCCTTGTGCAGGCAATAGACATAACTTTCATTCAGTGCATCATCGGGCGTGCGTTCCTGGAACGGTTGGCGGAGGATGCGGCCGACCAGTTGCGTCATGGCCTGCCCGCTGCCGGTGTTGTTGAGTGAACACAGAATGTAGGCAAAGGGGCAGTCCCACCCTTCCTGCAACGCACTCTTGGTGATGATCCACTGGATCGGACAGTCCGGGTCCATGAGGTCAACATCTTCAATGTCGTCTTTCGAGGACGACTTCACAGCGATAGCAGTCTCAGGAATGCTCAGCCGCTGCATGAGGTAGTCGCGGACATCGTCGGCGTGAATGACGCGGCGACCTTTCACCTTCGTGCCGCGTTGTTCCTTGCCGGTGCGCTCCACCTGAACGAGCACGATCGGCCGAATCTGCTTCGCATTCTCCGCAGCGGCGAGTTCGTTGGCTTTGCCGTGCAGGGCTTTGCGTTTGTCCCGCGCCTGTGTGAGCGCATCCTCCCACGACTTGTTGCCGGACGTCGCGATGTTTAGCGGGAGTTTGATCATCTCCTCATCGAGCAGTTCATCGCCGGAGACACGGCTGATGATGTTGGCATCGCTGGGCGGCGTTGCGGAGAGTTCGACGACGATGGATGCGTTGAACCCTTTGATCGTTCTGCGGGCCAGATCGCTTGTCGCTTTGTGTCCTTCATCGAGAATCACCGCTGGTTTGCATAACCGCACGAGATTGCCGACGGAAGTTGTAATCAGGTGGCGACCGGTGTCGGCATCGTTCTCGATCATGTCGAGGTTGGGCGTTTCCTCTTTCCACTCCCGGTGTTTCTCGGGGTCATCTTCGGGCGGGAAGTGTTGCACAATGTTGCCGCCCGAGTCGCGAAAGAACTTGAGTTGATCTTTCGTCTCCCGGTTGGTGCTGGCGAGTTGGAGAATGAGAATGTTCAGGTTCTCGCGGAGTTTCGCCGGGGTCAGTCGCGCAATGTCGCCCTTCTCCCACAATTCGATTCTGCGTGAGAGCGCATGTTCAAGAAAGATTCGGTAGATATCTTCGCGGTCGCTCAGTCGTTTGAGTGTGTCGCGGTAGATTTGCTGGCTGGGCACGACCCACAACACCAGCCCCGCCCCGTTGCGATCGCGCAAGATGGACTGGTGAATGAGGCCGAGTATCTGGGTGGCGATGAGCGTTTTGCCGCCACCGGTTGGCACTTTGATCGTGAAGTGTGGCAGGTCTTCATCGAGGCCGTTCTTTTCGTGTGTGTAATTGCCGAGATTGAGGTCCTGCCAGGCCGCCATCGATGCGAAGCGCGATTCACCCTCAGCGCGCAGTTCTTGTACACGGGAGAGGTAGGTTTCGACTTCGTCGACGACGCGTTGTTGGTAGGTTTTGAGTTCCATCGTGACTATTTCTTCTCAACGAGCTCCCATTTCTTAGTCCAAAGGTTCTCTCGAATCTCGTACTGTTCCCCCTCCAATCCTTCGATTTCGAAGTCTTGGAGCGTGACCATCTTTTTGGTGTCACGATCCGTAAACGAAATTGCCCCTCCGGGGAGGAACGCTGGTGAATCGACCGCGATGTAAGAGCGGCGACTCTGTATGTCGGTTACGCGGTACTGATTAATTGGACGAGTGCAACTGGTGACAACGACGGACAGCACGATGCAAACTATGAGTGCATATTTCATTTTTGAGAGTCCTCTTTCATTTGAGATTGAACGGCACGAGCATCGGCCGGACCTTTTTCTTGTGTTCGTTTTGAAATTCGCGGAGTTGGTCGCGGTGTAGCCAGATTTTTTCGCAGTAGACCACGAGTTTTTTGTTGGGGTCTTTGGCTGCGATATCTTTGAGAAACTCAGTATCGATACCCCAGTCATACTTGCGGTTGGGTTTGTAGAGCAGGTAATAGGAAGCGCCACCATGTTCGCCGATGCGGCCGGTCTTCTTGTCCCACGCCGGGTTCTTCGCCTTAGTCGTGCCGGGAAATTCGCGGCTGGTTTCGGTGTAAAAGACGTACTTGGCGATGTCTTCGTAGGAAGGCAGTTCGCCTTCGCCGAAGTCTTTGTACTCGCCGAAGAG
>JBPCKF010000081.1:0-72699 GCA_051004555.1 Phycisphaerales bacterium
AAGAAGCTCGTAGACACCAACAAGAAGCTCGTACACACCAACAAGACTCTCGTAGGGCCAGCAACAAGCTTGCAGTGTACCAAGAACAAAGTTACAGGTACCTGCGACAAAGTTTCAGGGACCTGAAACAAGGGTACAGGTACCAGAACGCCCCACAGAGGCGCTTTTTCTCACGTTCTTCCTGTTTGCAGTGAAGTCGCGCAGGGTGGCTGTCGATCAGGCTCCATGACAACCGGTCGGCAGTGTCTTTCAACACGACCCTGCGCCGCTGCGCGAGGTGCGGCTTCTGTCCGTAACCTACACTCGCGGTCCATGCCAGTTGATGTCGAAGACACCGCAACTGATTCGAACGGTTTCAACCGTCATGCCCGTACGGTTACGCTGATGACGTTGCTCAGCCGTGCCACCGGGCTGGTGCGCGATGGCGTTCTCAGTCGACTCTTTGGAGCAGGCACCCTCATGAGCGCGTTCTTCTTTGCGTTCATGATTCCCAATCTCTTTCGCCGTCTGTTTGGCGAGGGCGCGCTGGCCGCTGCGTTTCTGCCCACCTATGCAACGCTGCACCGCGATCGACCCGACGTCGCGCGCGCCTTTGCAGCAGTGACGGTGGCGCTGCTTGCGGTGTTTCTCGGCGTGATCACATTCATCGCAGAGCTCGCACTCGGCATCGGGGTCTGGCTGCTTGATCGTGACACACTTGCGCTCGAACTCATGATGATTATGCTGCCCTACATGCCACTGGTGTGTCTGGTCGCGGTGCTGGGCGCGATGCTGCAGGTGCGCGGCAGGTTTGGTCCGACCGCAGCTGCGCCGATCGTGTTGAATCTGATGATCGTGTTGACTGCCATCTGCTGCGCAGTGCTGCTGAAACCAGATGGAATAGAAGACGGTGAACAAAGCGCACGAATGCATGTCATGCTCATTGCGATGAGTGTGATACTCGCAGGCATGATTCAACTCGCCTGGTCGCTGGCAGCAGTTGGCGAGCGCGGCTGGCTGCGGGCCCGCTCAACCGAAGTTCGCGAACATGTGCGAACGATGATCCGCATGGCAGGGCCGATGATTCTCAGCCTGGGCGTTCTGCAACTGAACACATTCTTTGACGGCGTGATTGCAAGCTATCCAGTCACATTCGCGACGGATGCATTTTTCGGATTCAAAGTGCCGATGGACGATCAGTCCATGGCTGTCATCAGCTTTGCACAGCGACTGTATCAGTTTCCTCTGGGTGTCTTCGGCATCGCGGTTGCGACAGCCATTTTCCCGGCCCTGGCGCGGCTGGCGAGTGATGAACAGGCGTTTCGCAACACGCTGCAGCGCGGCATTCGGCTTGTGGTATTCATCGGACTTCCCGCGAGCGCGGGATTGATATTGGTCAGGTCATCGCTCACAAGCGTCATCTTTGCAGGTGGCGAGTTTACCGCGGAAGACACCGAACGCGTGGCTCGCGTGCTCCTGGGATATGCACCAGCCATCTGGGCGTATTCGCTCACGCATGTGTTGACCCGCGCCTTCTATGCACGAGGCGACAGCAAACGGCCGGTGGGTGTTGCTGTGTGGATGGTCGGCCTCAACATCGTTCTCAACCTGACGCTGATCAACTTCCTTGGCGAAGCTGGGCTGGCATGGTCAACATCCATCTGCGCAACGTTGCAGGCATTGTTGCTGATGCATATCTTCCAACGCCATCACATTCGCAGCATTGTTGATCGCGAGGTTGTGAAAAGCGTCGTCTGGAGCATGATCCTCACAACCCTCATGACAGGGGCAGTTGTAGGAGCGACCTTGGCGTTGGGAGCCTTGTCTGAAGCAGATTGGACCAGCGCCATCCTGCTGCTCATCGTGCAGGCAACCAGCGGCATGCTGGCGTACGCAGCCGCAGCATACTTCACCCGACCAGCCGAACTCCGCTGGGCACTTGGTTCAGAGCAGGATTGAAGAAGATCGAACGAGAAACCGGTGCTTGGTTGGAACGCGTGCAGAGTAGCCTGCTGCGGCTCGCCGTCATACCTTATCATCACGCAAGACACAACTCCGTATCACCCCATGCTGGAACGTACGACGATGACCCATGCTGCTGCCGCTGATGATGCCCTTGTTCAGTTTCACTTTGAACCACAGCCTGAGGCTGGCGCGCTCATCGATGAACTCATCGCCAGCTTTCTCGACAAGAGCGAAGGTGCCAGCGGCGTCGCTGAGCGGATGAAGCGCGAAACGGCAACTCGCTTCAAGGACTGGGTCGATCACATCGTGACGCCACGCACCGAGCAACTTATGCAGCGTCTGGCTGCGACCGGATTTTCACGCACGCCGACGCCGGGTTCCCCCGATTGTTACACGCATCATGGAGCCATGTTTCCCCGCATCCTGATTGGCACAGGTTCAATCACCCGCATTTTCATCAAGGTTGATTCTGTTGCAGATTTTCTGGCAGCCTGGCATATTGCAGATGATCCCACCATCAGCGAAGACGATATTGAAGGTGAGCCGCTCAGCCAGATGCGTCGAGCACCAGCGTTTCGATCGAGCGCTGCTGAGCTTTGGGTAATCGAGCGACATGGCTGGCCCGGCTTTGCTTCGCCGCATCAGGATGCGGATCGCGCGCTGAAATCGCTCAAGCATCTTGAACAGTTCCGGCTGCGCAAGCGCGATTGGGATGATGACATTTCCGGAATCGATCACACTGGCCATCTCATCGACGCAGCTGTGGCTGAGCTGGGTGCCGATTATGCCTGCTCATTGTTCTTTCGGGCTGAGCGCGAATATTGGCAAAGCCGCAACCGGGCAGCACAAACGCAGAAGGCGCGGCAGGATCGCCTGGGACTTGGATGGGCCAATCACGACCACCATACCTATCGATCGTCACGGGTGTATTTCACTCGCCTCATCGCCAAGCTGGAGAAACTCGGCTTCACCTGTCGCGAACGTTTCTATGCTGGCGCTGAAGCCGGCTGGGGAGCGCAAGTTCTCGAACAGCCGCGGGCTGGCATTGTTATTTTCGCAGATGTCGACTTGCGTCCTGAAGAGATTCGTGGCGACTTTGCCCATGAGCCGCTCCCCGATGCCACGGAGCTCGGCACCGTAGGACTGTGGTGCGCTTTGCATGGCGAAGCGATTCTTCAGGCAGGCATGCATCATCTGGAATGTATGTTTGATTTTGAAGCGCTGCGTGAACAGTTGCGGGGCGCTTCCATTCAGACGATGGATCCGTTCACAGATATGCCGCATCTTCGGCAGGCCTTTACCGAGGGTGAACGCTGGCCAGTCAGTGAACGGCGACTCGATCGACTGGTGCATGAAGGCAGGATCACTTCCCAACAGGCAGCATGGTTCCGCACCCAGGGCGGCGCAGTTGGTTCGCATCTGGAAAATCTCGAGCGCAACGACGGATATAAGGGGTTCAATCAAAAAGGCGTCAGTGAGATTATTGCCAAGACTGACCCCCGCAAGCAGGCATTTCTAGCAGGAGCATGACAAATGCCCGTGAACGCAACCGATACACATGCAGCGATCTGTGGCGTTCGGGTCGCGAATGCAAACATCACTGTGATGGGCATCGGCCGTTTCGGTGGCGGGCTTGGCATCATTCAATGGCTGGCTGAACATGGCACCAGTGTGCTGGCCACTGATCTGTTGCCTGAGGAACAATGCACTTCTCAGATAGAAACATTGCAGCCTTCTATTCACTCTGGCAAAGTTCAGTTACGCATGGGCGCACATCATCCCGATGATTTCCTCCATGCGGATGTTGTGATTGCGAGTCCCGCAGTCCCGCAGCCATGGGACAATCCGTTCCTCTGCGCTGCACGGAATGCAGATGTTCCTGTGACGACGGAAATCCAATGCGTGGTTGAGCGGCTCAATCGCGACCGGGTGATTGCTGTCACGGGGTCAGCAGGAAAATCGACGACAGCCGCGATGATTCACCACATTCTGAATGCAATGGGACACACAGCCCACTTCGGCGGCAATATCGGCGGCAGCCTGCTGTCACAACTTGATGGCATCGATCACGCTCGTGACTTTGTTGTATTAGAACTCTCAAGCGCTATGTTATATTGGCTGGGCAGCGCCCCCGAATGGAACGGTGGAACTGCGTGGTCGCCTCGCGTAGCAGTTGTCACAAATATCGAGCCGAATCATATCAACTGGCATGGCTGTTATGAGCATTACCGCAACAGCAAACTGAATATCGTTCGCAATCAGCGGGGCCATGACATCGACAGCACGGTCGCATGGTTTGATGAGCACAATCCAGACCTCGTCCGGGCTATCTCGGATGCGCCGACCGAACCAGTGTTTCTGACTGCAGCAGCAGCACAGCCGGTGTCGCTGACAATCCCCGGCCAGCATAATATCAGGAACGCGCAGCTTGCTGTTGCAGCATCATGCGAGTTACTCCATCGTTGTGGCGAAGCGAATGCCGACCATGCAACTTTAGCGCAGCGCGCTGCAGTTGCATTGCAGACCTTTCGCGGCCTGCCCCATCGACTTGAATATGTTGGCGAGGTGAATGGCTGCCGTTGTTATAACGATTCCAAGGCGACGACACCCGCAGCCACTTGTCTCGCGGTTGATGCGTTTGATTGTGCTGATCGCATCCATCTGATTGTTGGCGGATCGGATAAGGGCAGCGATCTCAGTGAGTTGGCACACCTTGCATCGCGCGCGAAGTCACTTCTCACAATCGGCGTCACGGGCAGCTCCATTGCAGCAGAGGCGCGTGATCTTGCACCAGCGCGAACATTCGAATGTGAGACGCTTGCGAATGCATGGAAGACCGCAATCGAGCGATCGCAACCGGGCGATATCATTCTTCTCAGTCCGGGATGTGCCAGTTTCGATCAGTTTGAAAACTATGAAGCCCGCGGGAATATGTTTCGAACATTGTGCACCAGGGCCAGTAGTGGCAGTTGAGTGAACTATTCTTTGGGGTGCACAGTCTTGAGGTACTGCCAGATTGCCTCGATCTGTTGCGATGCGTCGCCTTCGAGAATGAAACGCACAGGCGAGCTGTCGCCAGCGAAGAACGCAGGCATGCGGGTGTTCGGCCTGATCGACTGCGGCGATCGCAGCCAGGCTTCGAAATAGTCACGGTCGAGGCGATACGGCACCGTCGCGAGATTGACACCCGGCAGACCATTGGATGGCTCACTGCCAATGGGGTGGCAACTGATGCAATTCAGCCCACCAATACTGAGAAGCTCTCGCCCAGCCTCAATATAAGTTTCATCATTAGCATGTTCACCCGATTCCGTTGATGCGTTCTTATGTGCATCACTCTTTAGCGCAGCAACAGCTGTCAGGATTTCGCCCGATGCTTCGGTCCCAAACTCCGGCATGCGCGTGCGTAGATATGAACGTGCCTGAGCATGGTTGTTCATCACTTCATCAATCCACTGTAATTGCAGCCGCGCAGGGAACTGATCGAGGGCGGGCGGCTGCGCTTCGAGTGGTGGAAGGTCCGGATGGTTGGCAATGAATAGTTCCCACAGCGCGGGCTCGGGTCCGCCCTTCCCATCAATTGCATGACAACGCAGGCAATCGAGTCGAATCATCGCAGCGCTCAGAACTTCTTCCGGCATGATGGAAGGCGCACGAGATGCAGCACGCAGCCAGGTACGGATGACCGCACGATCTCCCGCCGAGAGGTTGAAACTCATGCCGCCGCTCTCAGAAGTCCAGTCATCAGCAAGGCAACCGTCCTCGAGTTCCATATGCAGATTCTCGAATGCCATGACGCGCATCTGCGCATTGCTTCGATCCGCGATATTGTTCTTGTCTGTATTCATGTGGCAGGAGGAACACAGCAGATTATGAAATGCTGCCCGGCCGCGCTCGACGCGCTCTGCATCAATCATGGGGAAATCGAAACTGCCCGCCTCACCGTTCTGCTTCATCATCCAGGCAGCAATATCGCGTGATTCCTCATGGGACAGCGACATGCCTGGCATCCGCCCATCGGGCAGCCATCGCAAGGGATCATGCAGGAATGCTGCCAGTGCAGCTGTATTGGTTTTCTCTGTCTGGTTGTCGATTGCAACATAAGTTCGCAGGAGTTCAAGCGTGAGCGAACTCGCATCAGATGGCCCGTGGCAGGCAGCGCATCCGATTGAATCAACCAGCGCGCGGCCACGCTCAGCATCGCCTGCTTCTTCTGTCGTCCACGATTCAAAACTGCCTGTGTTTCGTTGCGACAGCAGATACTGCCCGAGATCTTCGATTGTCTCGGTTCGCGCATTCTCAGGCAGTGCATCAGTAAAGTGCGAAGCAAGCCAGTTGCGCAGCCACGCCTCCTGCAGACGCAGACCAGTATCGCGAAGGTCAGGCCCAGCTGCTGGATGCACGATCTGTTGCAGCGCTGCATCAGTTGCAACATGACAGGCCGCACAGTGATGCAGTTGAATCAGCGCAAGCCCGCGCGAATCGTTACGAAACGTAAACACAGCGGGCGTGGCAACAACTTCGCCGCTGCGTTTGACTTGCGAAGGTGAACGAAGGTTGGCAAATACAATCATGCCTGCGACGACCGCTATTGCAGTAATGATCACGAGCACGTAGCCGACGCTGAACTTCACGTCTCCGTTCCTGAGGGCAGTGAGCGGATGAGCGGCTCCAGAACCCCGCTTCTATGCAATATATACAGCGTTGCTGTCATGAGAATGCCAACAATGATTGCAATGAGCGCCCAGCGCATGATGCGGCGCATGCGCGCAGCTGAGCGCATGGCAGTTCGATAGAACTTCGGCACATCAAGTGACAACGTATATGCAAGCAGCGCCTTGGCGCTCGAATGAGCCTGCTGCGGTCCGCCCAGCACTTTCGCCATGTGCTCTTCTGCAGCCTGCAGATGCATGCTGATCGCGTGCATCGAGCAATCCATCGCCTTGGCCATCTCGCGCTCGGGAAGGCGATACACATGATGAAACACCCAGGCTTCGCGCTGCTGGGCTGTCAAACCAGCCAGAGCAGCTGCAACAGCAAGTGGCACGGCATCAGACATAATGGCAGCCGGTTTCACCTCACGGCTTCGCAAGACTGTGAGGCGATCCAGATGGGAACTATCAAGCTTGCGCAAATCCGGCTGAGCGCCCAGCACCGAGCGAATCACAGCCCCAGCTGCGTTGGGGTTGCCACTTAACAGCACAGCCAGGCGATACACCCGTCGCTCGCACGAGGCACGATCAACCATGTTCAATCGTAGACGAAACGTTGCACGCGCAGCGCATTTTCGCTCGATCGGCCTCCCGGAGATTGCTGCTTCTGATAACATGCCCGAACAGACAGAGCGTATGCACCGTCACCTTTACACCCAGGGAGTTATCACATGCAGGCAATTCTCGATCTCTGGCTGCCGATTCTGCTCACAACTGTCGGCACCTTTTTCTTCAGTTTCGTCACGTGGGCACTACTTCCGTTCCATAACGCAGATTTTCAGGGATTGCCTGATGAAGATGGCTTCCTGAGTTGGATGCGGAGCAAGTCGCCCAAGCCGGGAATGTATTGTTTCCCCAAAGTTGACTGGAACGAGATGAAAGACCCCGCGAAGAAGGAGCGCTATACACAGGGGCCTCATGGCGTGATGACCATCTGGCCGGGCGTTCCGAATATGGCTCGCAACATGTTTCTGACGGTTGTGTTTTTCTTTGTTGCTGCGGTGTTCATTGCCTACATCACGGCTGAGTCGCGCGCGTACGGGGCGGACTTTGCAAGCGTGTTTCAAATTGCTGCGACTGTGGGCCTGATGACATATTGCTTTGCGTCCATCCCCAACGCGATCTGGTTTGGCAAGACTGGCCGGGCGGTGGTGCTCGAACTGATCGATGGTGTTGTGTACGCGGTCATCGCGGGCGTCGCCTTTGCAGCGCTTTGGCCAAGTGACATCGCGAATCCGATTGTGGGACAGTGAGACGGGGTGGAGTGTTGTGCGTGGCCCGGGCCGAACCCGCCCGACTGGCAATGCAACATCAGTCCCTTCTTGCGGTAGACCTCCCTTCAGAGAACGACCCCGTTATTCGCACCGATTTTGCATGCGATAAATCCGGCCGTTCATCGTTGGACCCTGTACATGGTTGATACGTTGTTCCGTGTGTCCCACTGTTTCACTGGAGATTGCAGCATTATGAAGAGCATGTTTTCATCGATCATGACACGATTCTCAGGCAAGCTGGCAGCTGCGGTTGTGACGGCTGCGGTGGCGTCGGGCGGGCCTGCCCTGGCCCAGTTCGAGGGGTTCGGCGATGATCGGCCCGAGTTCAGCCCGCGCGATCTCAGCCGCATGACTGACATGCTTCGTCTGGATGGCGGCCAGCGTGAGCTGGTGTCGCACTTCCTCAACGAGTATCAGACGGGGTTCAACGAGTTATCAGCCGCGTACGAAGCCAAGGAAGAGGCACTTCGCGACGAGTTGCGTGAGGGGGGGGCTGGCCGTGACAACTGGCGGGACTTGCTCGAGCCTGTGCGGGCTTTACAGACAGATCGCCGTCGCGAGAACCGTGCGTTGCGGGACGAGTTCATCACCAATGTTCAGTCGGTGCTTTCACCTGAGCAGGTTGAGCGCTGGCCAGCCTGGGAGCGCGAGATGCGTCGCCGGCGCGATCTGCCGCAAGGGTTCCTCGCGGGTGAAAGCGTCAACCTCTTCGACGTGGTCGATGAGTCCATTCCCGATCCGGCTGAGCGACTGAAGATTCAACCCCTTCTCGAAGAATACGACCTGCGCCTGGATGAAGCCCTCGAACGCCGCGCAAAGGACCTTGCAGATATCGAAAACGCGTTCCGCGACATCCTCCGCAACGCTGATTTCGATGAGGCGATGAAGCGGGCTGAGGATCAGCGCAAGCTGCGCACGCGCATCCGCGATTTGCACGATGACTACGCCAACCGAATCGCATCTGAACTCAGCAACCCGCAGCCCTTCCGCATTGCCTTCCGCGAAAAGGCATATCCCGACGTCTACCGCGATACCTATGGCGAAACCATCTTCAACACCGTCCTCACCATGGACCTTGAACCTGCAACTGCTGACGCTGTGGCTGTGCTTTCCGAGCAGTTCTTTCTACGTCTGAATCAAATCAACGAATCCCTCGAGCGCACTGTGCGTCAGTACGATCCCACCTCCATCGAGCGCCGCATCGGCATGGTACAGGCGCGGATGCGAGGCGAGCAGATGGATTTCGAAGATCCCATCCGCAAGGCCATGCAGGCGCGCAGCGATTACGAAGAAGGCATGATCAAGCAACTTCACGCCATGCTCACGCCCGAACAGATCGAATCGCTTCCAGATGCTCCGCGCAACCGTGGCGGTGAACGCGGTCGCGGCGGCGGATTTGATATTCGCAACGTCCCCGGCAGCGGGGGTGGCGGCGGCGGTGGCGGCGGCGGTGGACGTGGCGGTGGAGGCGGCAACCGCGGTGGTGGTAGGGGCGGCTGAGC
This sequence comes from Phycisphaerales bacterium, assembly GCA_051004555.1. Taxonomy (GTDB): domain Bacteria; phylum Planctomycetota; class Phycisphaerae; order Phycisphaerales; family SM1A02; genus JBPCKF01. Next base: position 9,433 of record JBPCKF010000081.1, read on the forward strand.
CTTTCAAGGCACGTGCTTTGCAGTCGCATCAGACCACTCCCAATCAGCCATGTATTATTGCCGGGAAGCGCCTGGTGAACGCGTCTCCTTTGCAGCGCTCTTCTGTTTCCCGCAACCATAGAGGAAGCTCCGCAGCAGAGCCAGCGACGCGCCACACTGATTGAGGATTGAGAACACAGGAAGCCCTGCCATGATCAACACCGCACTCATCTTTTCACCACGAGGCTCGAACGCGCGCCCCCGGCTGCTGGCAACTGCCCTGCTCACTGCTGTGGGCGTGATGCTGACGACCGCACTTCCCGCCGCAGCCCAGAATCAACAGGGCGACGCCATACAGATTCGCACATCATTTGCAGGGCCGGGCAGCGGCCTCGACTTCAAGCCCACGATGTCGATCCATGATTTCCGCGCCCACGGCCGTGTCCTCGGTCTTGATCAGAATCAGAAGTTGCTCGCTGAAGCGTTGATTGATGAATATCAGGATGCCTTTGATACCAAAGCCCGCGCCATTGACGAGGCTATGAAAGAACTTGGCGAAGAAGCCGAGGCCTCGGGCAACTTTCGCATCTACGGACAGAAGATGCCCGACATCACCAGCCGCTGGAACCGCGAGCGCAAGGAGCTCGACACGCGACTGATGGACGACCTGCGCACCCTGCTGCATGAAGATCAGGTCGAAGCCTGGCCGATCTTCGAACGCGAACGCCGCAGAGCAGACCTCTTGCCTGACTCGCGCCTCGGTGGCGAGAATGTCGACGTGATTGATCTGGTGCATGCACAGACCAAGGACGAGACATTTCTGACTTCGCTGGAAGAGCTTTTCACTCGCTATGCAGAACAGATGGATGCAGCGCTTGAAACACGCGAGCGCGCTCTTGAGCCAATGCAGGAAGAGTGGCGGCGGGTCATGTGGCAGGACCGCGAGCGCGCCGCTGCAATCTGGAGCGATGCCACAGCCAAACGCCGAGTGGTCCGCGATATCAACAAACGCTTCGTCGCAGAGTTCGCGGGCGAGTTCCTGCAAACACTGGGCGAAGCCGAAGCCGCAGCGTTTGAAGCAGCCTGGGAAGAGCGGGCCTACCCGCTGGCATACGAACTCACCAAGGCGGAGCGCATTCTCGAGTCGCGCGAGACATGGGATAGTCTCACAAGCGAACAAATGTTGCAGATCGATGAACTCGAGACTGACCTCGAATCACGGATCGTCGAACTCCGCAAACGCCTCATCCGCGCGATTATCAAGGAAGAGGAAGGCCCACCTCCGTTCATGCAGACGGTTCAATTCACCGGTGGTGGAGCCGATGTCCTCATGGTCACAGCCACCATCGGCAACGATGAAGAGAGTGAACGCTACGACGGCCTGCTGAGCGAGCGGTATGAAGCCTCGAAGGCATCGCTTGAGCGGCTGAAGTTGATTCTCACCAGTGAGCAATGGGAATCGCTTCCGCCCGTTGAAACTGGAATGACATCCAATCTGCTCAGCAAGCTGCGATTCAACCTATAGTACTCGGGTACTGAAATGAAGGTACAGACTCTTGGAGACGCCCCTGTCCATGCCAACCGATTCAAGGCCACCGCGGCCTGACTCACAAGACGATCACGCATCGAAGCCGGCTGCTCGCCGCCCCGCGGTTACTGCCAGCGACAATGATGTCGTTCTGCCCGAAATCGAGGTGAGCTCTTCGGTCTCGACCTCCGGATCGAGCGGCAGCAATGGACGGGCTCAGCATGACCTTCCACGCGAGAGCAGCACCTCCTCACCAAAGAGCGAAGCGGCTGCCATGGAACGCCGTTGCAGACGCCTGGGGATCGACTGGCTGAAGAAGGCCCCCGCAGTATCAGTTGATGCAGTTGCGCTCCTTGAACCTGAGTTTGCAGTGCGTCTCCGGGCCGTCCCCCTTTCGATTGAAGATGGCCGACTGTTGGTCGCGATGCGCGATCCGCTGGATATCAGCGCGGTCGATGAGATTGCAACCCTCACCGGCTACCCGCTCACGCGCATCGGCCTAGATGATGCTGCGTTCAGCGACCTTATGCGCGAACACTACGGCACCACCGCAGCCCGCATGGCTGCAAGTCTTGCTGATGCAGCTGACTCCACGACTGATGATCTCGAACATAATCTCGATGCAGTTGATGCAGATGATCTGCACCGCATGGCTGAAACGCCATCACTCATCAATCTGATGAATCTGCTGCTGCTGGAAGCTATTCGCTCGCGCGCCTCTGACCTGCACATCGAGCCTTTCGAGAACGAACTCAAAGTGAAGTATCGCATCGACGGTGTGCTCGAAGAGCAGCCGCCCCCGCCCAAGCATCTTCAGCCAGCCCTCATCGGCCGCGTGAAGATCATGGCGGGCATGAACATCGCCGAACGCTATGTGCCACAGGACGGCCACATCTCGCTTCGCTTCGAAACACGCAAAGTCGATATCCGCGTTTCCACCGTACCCACGCTGTATGGCGAATCGGTGGTCATGCGTATTCTCGACAAGTCAACACTTGCGCTCGATCTCGAAGTGTTGGGCATGGATGAACGCATGCGTGGCCGCATCGACACGCTAATTAACAAGCCGCACGGCCTGGTGCTTGTCACGGGCCCCACCGGATCGGGCAAAACCACCACGCTCTATACCGCCCTCACCAAGCTGTATGATCCACGCAAGAAGATCATCACCATCGAAGATCCCGTCGAATATGAACTGCACGGCATCAATCAGATTCCCGTCAACCCCAAGCGCGGACTGAACTTTGCAACCGGCCTGCGGCACATTCTCCGGCAGGATCCTGATGTCATTATGGTGGGTGAAATCCGCGACGGCGATACCGCAGATATTGCAATTCGTTCCGCCCTCACCGGCCACCTTATTTTCTCGACGTTGCACACCAACGATGCCATCAGCGCCATCGGCCGCCTTGTGGATATGGGCGCAGAACCGTTTCTGGTTGCGTCCGTCATCGAAGGCATCCTGGCCCAGCGGCTGGGCAGACGCATCTGCAGCCATTGCAGTATGCAGATTCCGATCGCAGAAGATGTTGCCCATCGTCTCACAGCTGCTGAGCAGGAATTGTTCAAAGGCAAGGCGTGGGCTGGTGCAGGGTGCGATGAATGTAACAACTCGGGTCAGCGCGGCCGCCTGGGTTACTTTGAACTATTGCGAATTAATCCCGGCCTTCGACGCGCGATTTCTGAAAATGTCTCGGTGGCTGACTTGCGCGCACAGGCTGATCGCGACTTCACGCTCATGCGGGCCGATGGCATGAAGAAAGCTGCTGCGGGCATGACCAGAATCGAAGAAGTTCTCCGCGCCACGCAAGATGCGGAAGATTTCGACGTTGCATAGTCAGGGACATAGCATACCGGTACGGAGCGAGGGATCAGGGATGATCACAGCGCGCAGCGGGCGCGACTGAGTTCACCCCGAGTGCCAGTGGAGCGCCACTTGCATCGTTATTCTGATTCCTGCCTGCTTTTTCCGCTGCGATCTGCATTTCTCGCGTGCATCTTTGCCGGATCGCGACGCCTCTATTCGTCAATACCTGTTCACCCGAAATCGAAATCTCAGACTCTTCTCCACTTCCCTCATGCCAGTCTTCACCTATCAAAGTCTGACGTCCAACGGCCGCCCCAGTTCGGGAACCATTTCCGCAGCTGATCGCGCCACCGCTGTGCGGCAACTGGCAGCTCGTGGCGAGACCCCCACACGACTGGACGCATCAGAAGGCGAAGGCAGCAACGTCGCAGCGATCGCGCTCGCAGGCGCAGGCTCGCAACCGCGCAGGGTCCGCCGCACTCGGGCCCGACCCTCACTTCGTCGCACAGAAGTCGCCAACCTCATTCGCGAACTCGCGACCGCGATGGAAGCTGGCCTTCCTCTCATGTCTGCGCTCAAGACCGTGCGTCGCCAGGCGTCGGGCAAAGGCATGCCAGTGATTCTCGATCATCTCATCGAGCGCGTTGAAGCGGGCGCTCCACTGCATCAGGCTGCCCGCGAATATGGGCCGCCCTTTGATGACATGATTGTCGGCATGCTTCGGGCTGCTGACGCATCAGGCGAGATGAGTGGCATCATGCATCAGTTGGCTGATCTGCTCGAACGTTCATTGGAACTGCGCCGAAGCGTGATCGGTGCCACCATGTATCCCATGATCGTGGCTGTACTCATTCTCATCAGCGCGATCATCCTGGTCACCTACCTGGTGCCAACACTGATTGAGCCGCTGGCTGATCAGATCAAAATGCCCTTGCCGACAGTGATCGTGCTTGCGGTTGCAGACTTTCTCTCTGCCTATGGCCTTTTCCTCGCAGCTGGCATTGTGTTCGCGATCTTTGCCTGGCGTGCCTGGCTGCGCATCCCTGAAAATCGCCTGCGTTTTGATGCTGCGATTCTGCGCGTGCCGGTCTATGGCAAGTTGGTGCGCGATGTCGCTGTCGCCCGCTTTACACGTACACTCGGCACGCTGACTACTGCTGGCATTTCGATTCTCGATGGTCTGCGCATCACACGCGACACCCTCGGCAACGAAGCGCTCAAAAAGGCGATCGGCGAAGTGCAGGAGCAGGTCACCACAGGCAAGGCTCTCGCTGAGCCGCTCGAACGCTCCGGCCTTTTCCCGCCCCTGCTGGTGCAGATCGTCAACCTGGGCGAGCGCTCCGGCAAACTCGAGCAGATGCTGCTGCATGCTGCAACAGCATTCGACCGTCAGGTACAGACCACCATCAAAGTCTTCACTGCGATCCTGCCGCCTGCGCTGCTTGTGGTGATGGCATGTCTGGGCGGCTTCATTCTGGCTGCAATTCTTTTACCCTTGCTTGAGATTCAGAGCGCCTTTTCAGGCGGCTGAGTTCCTGCTTCTCCATTGGCCCAAGGAAACTGAACATGAACGGAAACACACACCTGACCCGACCACACCGAAGCGGCCGACACACCCGGCGCGGCTTCACCCTTGTTGAAATCCTGGTGGTCGTGACCATCATCGCGCTGTTGGCTGGCATGGTGAGTTTGCGCCTCTTCGGCATTGTCGGACAGACGCGCTCGCAGGTCGCCCAAAACGATGCCACAGCCGTCGCCAAGGCAATCAACGTCTTTATCCTCAATGGCGGTTCACTTGAAGATGGCATGGACCTGACAGTGCTCACCTTGCCGCCCGATCAGGGTGGCGGGCCCTCCGGGCCCTACCTCAACCGGGCTGATGACATTCTGGATCCCTGGGGCAAGCCGTTTTACGTGCGCGTGCCGGGCGAAGTGAACTACGACTTCGACGTCATCTCCTACGGCAAAGACGGCCAACCGGGCGGCGAAGGTGAGAACGCAGACATTGTCCATGAGTAATCGAAACAGTCAATGACACGTGATCCCCGCATTTCAGCACGCACTACGAAACGCGCAGCGCAACGCGCCGCCCGCTGTGGCTTCACCTTGATCGAGATGATCATTGTGGTTGGCCTGCTCGCAATCGTGGTGGGCATGACAGTGCCACGGCTCACTGGCAACGCGCGGCAGGCGACTGTGCTTGCAGCTGATTCTGTGGCTGACATGCTCACGCTGTTTGCACATCGCGAGACCATGGGGAATGATCGCATCGCGCTCGGATACGACTCCGGCTCGCGGGCCATCATGCTGCTTGAACTGGTTGGCGATCCCCAGAATCCAGGCGATCCTCTGCGCTGGGCTATTGATCGATATGTCAAGCCTGTGCGTCTTCCGGATGACACGCGCATTGTCAGCGTACTTGAAGACAACATCCGGCTGGACGCTGATGAATGGATGATTCCGGTCATTCCCGGCCAGGGGCGGCCCAGCATCGAACTCACAATCGAGGGCGCAACAGCAACTGTATCAATCGCGCTGCCTGCACACGCATTGGCCGCTCATGTTGTTGTCGATGGCATCCGCCGCGAGGGTGATGAGTTTCGCAGTGTCACTGATCTGGATGCGCTCGGCCGCGATCAGGAGGTGTGGTAATGCAGCCAGCATGCATGAACCATTCTCATCGTCATCAACGTCGCGGCGTGATCCTCATCGAAGCCCTGCTCGGCGGAGCCATGCTCGCTGTCGGTCTGACGGTGCTGATTTCCATCACGTCCCAGGCCATTGCCAAACAGCGGCTGGGCGAAGATCAGATCATCGCAGCTGCGCTCATTGATGAGATGCTCAATCGCGTCATGATTGATGGTCCGATCAATTATCCCAAGCGCAACGAAATGGATGGGCGTTTTCAGCCGCCCTTCGAAAACTTCGACTTCACACTTGAAATTGATGATCTGGGCGAGTCCGAACCTTTCCGAGTCACTGTCACAGTTCAATGGCGCACCTCGGGCCAGCTGCGCGAAGCAGCCGTGCAGACGTACATCGCTCCACGTCGTGGCGGCACAGATGAGTTGCGCGAGCCAGGGGAGCCGATCTACCGATGATGCTCAGCAGCGCGATCCATCCTGCAGCCAGGCGCGGCTTTACACTCGTCGAGTTGATCCTCGCGGTGACTGTCTCTGTCTTTATCTTCAGCGCAGTCTTCAGCAGTCTCGACCAGTTGACATCTGCACGCGAAATCAGCCGCAGCCGCATGGCTGCATATGTGAAGGCGGATGCAGCACTTAATGCAGTTCGGCGCGATATCACATCGGTGTTGCGCAGCGACGACCTCTTTCTGTGTAAGTTCCGCATTGCTGATGGAGTTGCAGGTGCATTTGATCGCGATGATCTTCTGCTCTTTTCCAATCGGCTGCGCGTCAGCCGTCCAGGCCAGTTTGTGCCCAGCGAAGGCATGGAATATGAAGTGCAGTATCGCGTGGTTGATGATGAGCGCGGTTCGGTGCTGATGCAGAGGCGCGATGCTGTCCCGGATGAATATTACGACGGGGGCGGCATCGTCACACCCCTGGTGGAAGATGTCATCAGTCTCAACGTGGAAGCGACCGATGGCGAAAACTGGTTTCCCACCTGGGACTCCGACATACAGGGGATGCCGCGGGGCGTGAGCGTTGAAGTTGTGGTTGCGATTCATGATCGTAATGCAGACCCGGTGGTCTTGCGTACCTTGATCTCGCTTGATCGCGTCCCGCCGCCGTTTGACTCAGGCCTGACTGAGGAAGAACTCGAGGCCCTGCAGAACGCTGAAGAACAAGGCGAAGGCGAAAACGGAAACCAGAACCAGGGCGGCGACACCGGTGGCGGACCAATCAACATCCCCAGTCAGGGTGGAAGCGGTGGCGGCGGTGGTCGCGGTGGTGGAGGTCGTGGCGGTGGCGCTGGCGGGGGCGGTCGTGGTGGCAACAACAACGGTGGTGGTGGTGGCGGCGGCGGTGGTCAACGCGGCGGAGGTGATGATTGATGAAGGTGATCATCAACACCAACTCCCGCAGGCAACGATCACGCACACACTCGCATCGGCGCGGATCAGTTGTTGTGGTCGTGCTCTGGGCAGTCGCGCTCGGAGCCATCATCACCGCAGCTGCTCAGATCAGCGCTCATCGACAGGCGACACTCGGCCTGCAGAGTCTCGCGCGCGTCGAAGCACGCTGGGCAGCACGCGCGGGTGTCGAACACATGATCAACACGCTGGGCTATTACACCGAGAATCCCGACACGACCGACGCATATGTCATCTATCGCGAAATGGGCGCGCGTGCCTATTCCGAACCCGATCAACTTCTGGACGCCAGCTGGGCAATCGAACACACGTACGACGGCCAGGTGTTCGCAGGCCCGATGGATGAACACACACGCTTCAATGTGAATCTTTCTGTTGACCAGCCGGGCCCGCTGCTGAATCTGTTTGTACCCGAAGATATCATCGCGTGCATACAGGATTGGATTGATGAGGATGATGATCTTCGCATCGAAGGCGCTGAAGAGTCGTACTACCTCTCGCTGGGTGTGCCTTATGCGCCGCGCAACAATTTCATGCGCAATATGGCTGAGCTGGAACTTGTGTATGGGTTGAGCCCCGAAGCAGTGCGTGGCGAAGACTGGAATCTCAACAACCGTCTGGACGCAGCTGAAGATGATGGCTCGCTGCTGTGGCCACCCGACAACGCAGATGGCATTCTGCAGCCGGAACTCTCGAAATATCTCACAACCTACTCAGTCGCGGGTGGCCTCTCGCCGACCGGTCAGCCGCGCATCTTTGTCCCCGAATCTGACCCGGATGAGATTGCCAAACGATGCGACATTTCCATCGCCCAGGCTGAAGCCATCTTCGATTTTGGCAACAACCCTTCCAACACGCTGCCCATGTTGTGGACCGCGCCACTGAGTTACATAAACCCTGATGGTACCATCGCGCCCTTTGACACAGGTGAGAATGGCCAGGGTTCGCCGCCTGTCCGTCCCAATGTTGAGTCGCTCACGTTCGAGCAGTACGAAGCGATCTTTGGCGAACTCACACTGGATGATCCATCATTTCGTCTGCCCGGCAAGATCAACATCAACGTCGCGCCTGCTGAGGTGTTTACCGATGTACTGCTGCTCGATCCTGCGATTGCGGATCAGATTATTCTTCAGAGGCAGCGCTCGGCTCAGGGGTTCACCAGCCTTGTGCAACTCACATCTGTTTCGCCTGTTTTCAGCGCTCCCACGCTGGCGGATCTCGGCGAACTGATGGATGTACAAAGCAACGTGTTCACCATCACATCAACTGGCCGCAGCGAAACCACCGGATTTGAAGTGCAATTGATTGTGGTGGTCGATCGTTCGACCTTGCCGGTTCATATTCTGGAGTATCGTGAACAGTGAATAGCACGCCCAAACAGACCTCTCAAGGCAGCCAGATGACCGCTGCCCTGCACAAAGTTGGCAGCAACTGGCGGGTGGTAATTGCATCACGCGATGCAGCTGGCTCGCGCATGCGGATGGTTGACAGCCGCACCGTTGCAGTGAGCAATGAAGCGGAACTTGCCACCTGGCTCGATCAGCAACAGGTGGATTCGGTCATCTGTGTGCTTCCCGCGCAGGACGTCATCTGCCGCACCACAACACTGCCACAGGCGCCCGATGAACAGCTGCTCCCCGCTCTTGCGCTGCAGGCTGAGACCTATCTGGAAGGTGTCGCTCCCGGGTATCGGCAGGCCTTGGCTGTGACGCCAGGCGCAGCAGGCGAATCCAGCCGGGCGGGACTGCTTGTTGCGTGGCCGTTGCGCTCCAGTGGGCCGACACTTCCGATTGATCTGCCTACGTTGTATGGCCCCGATGTTGCAGCGCTGGCTGCACTTCTCAATGGCGATCGCACATCTGATCCAGTCATGTGGCTGGACCGCAACGATGGCTCGATTGCTCTGGCTGTTCCCCACGCACAGGGTGTGATGTTCCGGGCTTCACGCGAAGAAAGTTCGAGTTCGCGCGAACGCTGGACGGCTGGCGTCACGCGTCTGATCGTCGAAACAGCAATGAATGTCGGGCACTCTGATGAATATACAGATGCGTTACTCGATCAGCTCGATACACATCTGGCAGGGATTGCGTCAGATGACGGACGGCTGCTGATTCCCGCTGAGATGGTTCCGGTGCTGGCGAAACGTTTGCCGGGCGCGCCGGAGGATACGCAGTGGTGGTCGGCCTACGGCATCGCAGCTGGCGCGATCATCGCTACAAATGGTCCTCTGGCTCCGCTCTTTGCGATGAAGCGCGATGAACCTGTTGAACACCCATCGCGCATTGATCGCTGGGCCGATCGCCTCAGTTCCCGCAGAGCAGCTGCCATGTGGCTGGTCGCAGCGATTGCAGTGTTGGCCCTCGCGCCCCTGGCAGTCGCAGCAGCCCGTGTCGCAACGCTCTACATGAAAGTCGGCCCGCTGAAGCAATACGAAACCGAACAGAGAAGCCGCGAAATGCAGCTAGCCATGTACGAAGAACTCAGCCGCAACACCTGGCCAATGGCCAAGGTTTTGGCGGATGTCGTCAACTGTGCGCCGCAGGGCATTACCATCGAAACACTCGTTCTCGATGAGGGTGATGGCAAGGTCGATGTGCGTGGCAAGGCGGAATCAGACGTCAGCGTGCGTGAGATGGTGGATGCACTCATCGCAACCAAAGTCTTCGAAGATGTCACACCCAAATATGACGATCGCGATCGTTCCGGTGCAATGTCATTCACGATCGCAGCCACCATCACAGGCACCAACGCATTCCGTCGCATTCAGTTTGCAGATGATTACGCAGAGGTTTCACTGGCTGAGCGTTTGTATGGCGAGCGGGCCCGCAGGCAGACGCATCGCTCGCAGATCGCCCCGCTGCCACCAGTCGAAGACGTTGTCATGAATGACGGCGAAGAGAACAGCGATGATCCGAACGCAAACAGAGATGATGGCATCTCGCGCGATGAGTTTGGCGGCAGAACCGGTGCCCGCCAGCGGCCCGACCCCCGCATCCGCATCCCATCGCTCGGCCAGGCGGGCGTCCAGAAGCCCGAGATGCCCGCAATCCTCACCCCCGATGACATCGCTGAACTTTCGCGCGACGATGCCATGGAAAAAATGCTCGCGGTGGTCAACCTCCACAAGGACGACCGCTTTACTGATGAAGAAAAGAAGCAACTGGAAGAACAGCGCAAACTGCTCATGGAACACCTGCGCTCAACCAGCAACTTCGGGAACAATCGACCATGACTTCAACACAGGCAACACACAGTTACGCGCAGCGTTTCAAAGAATATCCGGTCTTCATGCAGTGGCTGCTCATTGCAGCTGTGATTGTGATTCTCATCATGGTCTGGCAATGGGTGGTCTGGGGGCAGGTGCAGGCTCTGAACGAAAAGGCAGCTGCCTATGAGAGCGCCATCGCCCGCGCATCAGCCAATGCATCGCGCACATCAAGCGCTGCGTCGGACGCGGTCCTTGCACTCGGCGAAGCCGAGCCATTGGGGAATGAAATCGACGGTGCTCAGGCATTGCACGAAGCCCTCTCGCGCGTGCTCAACAACAATGGCGTCCTCAGCCGCGATGTCGACTTCAAGACTCGCGAGAAGTTCAAGAATCGTGAAATGCAGTCGCTCCTTCCTCCCAACCGCAAAGGCGAGAAAGTCATCGCGGAAGTTCGCTTCGAATCCTCGCAGGAAAACGCGTTCAGCATCATCGCAGCCCTGGAAGATGACCCAGCCATCGAGTCGGTCAGCATGGTACGAATGAACCGCTCAGCCGATCCGCGGAAAATGACGCTCATGGTGCAGATCACAGTCGAGGCGTGGGTCATTCCCGGCCTGCCCGGCAGGAATCCGCCAGCCACGCCAACCATCCCCGCTGGGCCGCAGCCATCAGAAGCAGGCAGCACCGACGACACTGACACTGACGCTGAACCAGACACACAGCAGCAGCAGCAACAGCAACAGAACAGCAGCGAGGAAGACAACATCGCGCTCAACAACCCCTCCGATGGAAGTGATGCATCATGACGACACATCCAGCCAACACCAGTCGCACCCTGCTCGGTCCGCTGGGCATCTCCATGGGCGCGATTCTGATCTGCGTGATTGTTGTGTTACTGAATCTTGCTCCGGTGTTGAGCACGCTCTTTACCACAGCGCCCAGTGAAGAAGATCATCAGGCCCGCATTGCCAAACTCTCGCGCGATCATCAGATTGAACTTGCAACCTATCGCGATCGCTTCGAGGGTCGCAGTCCGTTCTTTGTGCCGCCAGCCCCGCCACCCGTGCGTGGCCCCGATCCCGAACCACCTCCCCCGCCTGTGCAGCGCGACATGGGTGCCGCAAGCGCTTATGCAGGACCGCTCACCGCTCCTCAGCTTCTCGCAGACAGAGTGCTCTTCCGCAACGGCAGCAGCACAGTTGGCCTGCTCCCCGGTCAGAGTATCAGCGGCGTTCGCGTTGTGAAAGTCACGCCACCCGTCTCGGTGACGGTCGCGTGGACAGCGCCCTCGACGCCCACTGCCAAATACACAGAAGGCGAGTATGATCTCCCGATTTCCAGGGCGGGGGGATCGAGTTTCATCAGTCTCTCGCCACCCGACTTCTCAACGCTCCCCAGTGGGCTGACGGCAGAACGCTCGAACGACCCCGATGCTGCGTACAACGAAGAAGAAGATGATGCGCAGTTCGACGAAGCCTATGACGACGAGGAAATGCCCTACGACAACGGCCAGATGGGCGGCAGCCCGACTGGTCAGCCGGGCGGATTGGGAGTGCCTTCACGCGCTCTGGAACCCAACCCTGATCATGACCCAGAGCAGGAGATCCCGTCTCAGGATGACAGCGAACAGCAGCAACAGCCATCTGAGGACGATGATGCCAATCCTGAAGAGATGGATGAAGCTAAGGATACAGATGGCGACAGCGACGACGAATCAGAGGTCGTCGATGACGATGCAGACGATGAACTGCAAACAGACCAATCACAAGAGCTGCAGGATGCAGATACCGATGGCGATGGAGTTCCTGACCAACCCGACCAGGAGAGCGACCCAGGTGACTGATAGATCAATCTCAATCGTCCGCGCCATTGCTGGTGCGTGTCTTGCACTCATTTTCATCGCAACTGCTCTTCCTGCCCAGGCCCAGAACGGGGCCAATGGTCAGCCGGTCGAGCGCGATCCGATCACCGGCCGCAAGGTTCACAGTGGCGATCCGGTCTACCTCAACTTCAACAATGTGAAGATCGAGGACACCATTCCCTTCATCACCGAAACCACCGGCAAGACAGTCATCCCGGCACGGGCGGTCATGTCCAACGTCATCACCGTCGTCAGCGAGCGGCCACTCACGCGCGACGAGGCCCTCAACCTGCTGTTTGTCGCGTTCCTTGAACTTCGTGTGGGCGTGGTCGAAAGCAAAGATGTCATCCGCATCGACACCATCGATGAACTCGTCAAGCGAGACATCCCCGTGGTCGGGGTGCGCGAGCGCCTGGCTGATCGGACGGACGATGGCGTCATCATTACCAAGATCTTCAAGCCGCGCTACACCGCAGTCGGCGGGCTTGGCGAAATCTTCAACGAAATGGTTCCCGACTGGGCTGACATTCAGGTTGACTCAACCTCGAACAGCATGGTCGCAATCGTCAGCGTCGGCCTGGGCAAACGCCTCGAACGCATGATCGAGGAGATCGATCAGACCCCACTCAACGAAACCCGCACCTTCGAGTTGCGCTACGCAGATGCTGCAACCATCGCAGACCGTATCCTTGCGTTCTACGCCCCCGAGGAATCGGCCGGTGGCGGTGGAGGCGGTAACCGCAATCAGAACGTGCAGTTTCAAGGAGGGCGACGAGTCGTTCAGGATACAGCTGGCAGTGGTGGTGGCGCTGGTGGGACGTCCGTCGGGGGCGGCGATGCATTCATCCCCGTCCGCGCAGTGGCTGACACACGCAACAACCTCGTCACCGTCCAGGGCAGTCCCGAACTCCTCGACGAAATCGAAAAGCAGATCCGCCTCTACTGGGATCGTGAGTTCAATCCCGAAAAAGAAGAGATCGTCAAAATCTACGAAGTGCGGTACACAGATGCTGTGGTGGTCTCCAACGTGCTCAAAGAGATCATGGACCAGCCTGCAACAGGTGGTGGTGGCGGTCGCCCGGCTGTCCAGCGCGACGGCGCAGCTGCGGGCGGCGGCGGTGCATCCGCTGGCACAGGCTCAACCCGTCTGGCTGATCTCTACAAGATCGAACCCATGCCCAGCGTCAATCGCATCGTTGCCATTGCCAAGACATCCGAAAGTTTCGGCATCCTCGATGGCATCATCGCGCAGATCGATCAGCCCGGCATGGACATTCAGCCCATGATCATCGAACTCAAGCACGCGGATGCAGAAGAACTCGCCAGAGAGTTGAACGTTGCCTTCCAGCATGTGGGCTCAAACATCGGTCTTGAAGGTCGCGAGAGTGGCCTTTCAGGTTTTACAGGACGCAGGTCGACCGATGCCCAGGATCAGGCGCAGAATGAGACACCGCAACAGCAGACCGTCGTGGACTTCCCTTGGCAGCGGGCCCGTCCGAACGAAAACGAAGCGCCCGTGCATGAACTCATCGGCAAGGTGCGTGTGATGCCAATCTTCAGGCAGAACGCTCTGCTGATCGTCGGCGCTCCCCACTATCAGGATCGCGTGGCCCGCATGGTCGAACAGCTCGATCGCCCTGGCAGACAGGTGCTGATCACAGCCGTCATCGCTGAGGTGCAATTGGACGATCTGCTTGCTCTGGGCCTGCGATGGTCGCGCGGGCCGCTGGGAAGTCCCCGCGACAATCAACTCGGCGCGGGCGCAGATTTTACCGGCACCGAGAACGACTTCCTGGCCAACTTTTTCGATACCGCAGTGCTCAATGTCAACGCAGACCTCAACGTCGTGCTGGATGCACTCGATCGCGACAGCAACCTGCGCGTCCTCTCAAAGCCGCGCATTTTTACGCATGACAACGAACAGGCCAACTTCTTCGATGGTCAGGATATTCAGTTCGTCACCAACAGCCTGACTGACCTGCAGACCGGCAACCTCAACAACTCATTCGAGTTTCAACAGGTGGGTATCACGCTCAGTACGCGGCCACGCATTACTGTCAATCGCGATATTGACCTTGAAGTCAACCTGCGTCTCTCGAGTCTTGCTCCCGAAGCCACCGCAGCAGGCGGCCTGATCGTCAACCTGCGCGAAACCCGCACGCGGGTTGTCGTCGAGGATGGCCAGACCATCGTCGTCTCCGGGATCCTGCGCGAGGCTGAGTCGCAGATTACCCGCAAGGTCCCGGTGCTGGGCAGTATCCCGCTGCTGGGCGCGCTGTTCACCTCTGTCGAAAATCAGACCACACGCAGCGAACTCATTGCGTTCATCACGCCCATCGTCGTGGACAATCCGTCTGAGAACGACTCTCTCAACGAGCCTTTCCGCCATCGGCTTGAAGATCTGCAGCGCCCGCTCAAGGAACAGCTGCGCCATCCCAGCGAGACCGATCACGTCTGGGACACCTATCGGCCAGTGGATCGCACCCCCGGTCCCGCTCCGCTTCCCGAGACGCCCGTTGTTGATGAAGCAAACATCGACGCCTTCCAGCGGCCGGATTTCGAGCTCGTGGAAGAAGCCGATGGCAACTGAACTGGCGCGACAGATGTTTCGCATCATCACACTCACGCTCCCCCTCATACTCCTTGGTGGTTGCGTTGTCGAGAAACGCACTGAAGTCAAACCCGGCGTCACATCAGCCACCAACTCGACGACTGGCAACGAACCGCTGGCGCGACCCGTCGAGCGGCAGCCAGCTCCAACAACCACTATTCACCTGCTCCCGCTCGGCACCATCCCCTTCAATCAGGCAACGCTGCCACTGGTCAGCCCCGATGGCATGTTCATCGCCTCTGAGACCGGCCTGGCCCCAGCGATCGAGACCATCAACGCATCGTTCCGCGCCATCGTCCCCACTGCCACCCGCGTCGAAGTCTTTGCCATCGCGCCGCCCCCCCTGCCGAGTGATTCGTCCTCAATGATCGCAAAGATCGGCGAACTCGAAGCACCCATGCTGCTCGGACGCTCAGCGAATAATCTCGGGTTCATCGTTGAACAGCCGCAGCAGAATGGATCGCGCTGGATCGGATTTGTGGAGTGGAAGACCGGCGAGCTCACCTGGATTGCGCAGGACACCTATGTGAATGCGTATGCAGCCCTGGGCAGGAGCGATTCGGCTGACCTTGTCGCCTGGGTACGCAGGCGGCCAGATGATGCTCACTTCGAACTCGTCATCAGGCGAGGCGAAGTTATTGAAACCAGTCTGCCGCCGCTTGATCCTGCCGCGCTCGAAGATGCCTCGGTCCCACTTCAGACAGTTGAGTATCTCTTTCCCACATGGTCTGATGGTGGCGATGGGCTGTTCGTTTTCGAGTTGCACGATGATGCAACGCTGAATGGGGTATTTCTCAATGGCTCGAACATGGGTGAAATGATGCTCGCTCCCCAGCGCATCACCATTTCCAAACGCGGCACGCGTGGCATGTGTTTTCAGATGCTGGCTGCCTCGCCAGCCATGCAGGGCGTTCCTGTTCCCAACCGGGCCCAGCTGATCTTCTTTCATCCGGAGTATCTCGCGATGGCTGTCTGGCGGCCACATCTAGCCAGCGCCAGCCGCACCAAACTGCTCGAAAAGGATTCCATCGCAGCTGCGATTGATGCCAACGGGTTCGCGCTGTATGCCGTGGACAATGAACTTGCGGGCAGGCCCGTCGACGGTCGCGGCCAGCGGGTTCACATCACCAATGAAATGTACATCCCCCGCCTGACGGATTCGAAGCATTGGCCGTTTCTGCTGTTTTCACCTATCGGGTCGGACCCCCGCATGATCGTTGTCGGCCTCGCAGGTGTTGCGGTGACTCCGGTGCAGTGAATGGGCGACGCGCGATCGGTCGTACCCCGGCGACACAGCCTGCTCGCGCATATCATCCTCTTCCCGTAATCACTCCTCTCCCGGAAGGAAGAAAATGATGAAATCGTTGAGACACACATCGCTGCTGGCGTCACTCGTTGCGATCTCCCTTGCGCCCGCTCATGCTTCGAACGCGAATAGAGTTCCCACCATGAACGGCCAGCAGCAGCAGGACAATGCCCTCATCCCGCGCGATGTGCTCTTCGGCAATCCCGACCGGGCAGGGCTTCGCGTCAGCCCCGACGGCACGCGCATCAGCTTTCTGGCTCCGCTCAATGATGTACTCAACGTCTGGGTCCAGACCATCGGCAAAGATGATGCCAAGGCAGTGACGACCTCAGCCGAACGCCCAATACGCCAATATTCCTGGGCTGAGAACAGCGAGCAGATCATCTACATGCAGGACAAGGGTGGCGACGAAAACTTTCACATCTACGCGGTTGATCTGACGACTGGTGACGAGCGCGATCTGACCCCATTCGAGAATGTGCAGGCTCGCATCCAGCAGACCGATCGCGGCTTCCCAGATCACATTCTTGTTGGCGTCAACAACCGCAACCCACAGTTGCACGACGTGTGGAAAGTCAACACGCGCACCGGCGAACGCGAACTGGTCTATCAGAATGACGATGGCTTCATTGGCTTCGTGACCGATTCACAGTTCAACGTTCGCATGGCAATGCGAATGCGCCCCGATGGTGGCATGGATGCGCTCCTTCGCGATGGTGAGGAGTGGAAGCCATTCGCCCAGTGGGATCAACAGGATGCGCTCACCTCTCAGCCAGCAGGGTTTTCTCGCGATGGCAAGACTCTGTACCTGATCGACTCGCGCGACCGCAACACCGCGGCCCTCTACGCGCTCGATACCAAAGATGCAGATGGCACGCTCACGCTTGTTGCCCAGGACACTCGCGCAGACATCTCCGACGCGATCATCGATCCAGAGAGCGGCAATCCGCAGGCTGTTGCCTCAGAGTACCTTCGCACAGAGTGGACGCTGCTCGACAAGTCGATCGAAGGTGACTTTGAGTTTCTTCGCGCTGTTGAAGATGGCGAGATCGAACTCACCAGCCGCGATCACCAGGATCGCATCTGGACCGTCGCCTACCTCAAAGATGATGGGCCGGTGAAGTACTACCTCTACGATCGCGACAACTCATCGGCCACATACCTCTTCAGCAATCGCGATGCTCTCGAAGGGTTGCCGCTTGCCAAGATGCATGCGATTGAAATCACAACCCGCGATGGACTGAAACTTGTGAGCTATCTCACAGTGCCTCGAAGTGCAGAGCTTGATGAAGATTACACCCCTGCTGCGCCCCTGCCAATGGTGCTGCTGGTGCATGGCGGACCATGGGCACGCGACAGCTGGGGCTACAACTCGATGCATCAGTGGCTGGCCAACCGCGGCTACGCAGTGCTCAGCGTCAACTATCGCGGCTCGACCGGCTTCGGCAAAGAGTTCATCAACGCAGCCAACTTTGAGTGGGCAGGCAAGATGCACGACGACCTTATCGACGCTGTCAACTGGAGCGTCGATCGCAAACTGGCGGATCCTGATCGCGTCGCAATCATGGGTGGCAGCTATGGCGGCTATGCGACACTCGTGGGGCTGACCTTCACCCCGGATGTCTTTGCAGCTGGCGTTGACATCGTCGGACCTTCACATGTGAAAACGCTGCTTGAATCGATTCCGCCCTACTGGGCACCGGTGCTTTCGATGTTCACCTCACGCGTCGGCTCGCTGGAAGATGAAGCTGCGCTTGATGCGATTTCGCCCTTGACGAAAGTCGATCAGATTTCCAAGCCATTGCTGATTGGCCAGGGTGCCAACGACCCGCGTGTCAAACAGGCTGAAGCGGAGCAGATTGTCGCTGCCATGCAGGAAAAGAACATTCCAGTGACCTATGTGCTCTTCCCGGACGAAGGCCATGGCTTTGCACGGCCGGAAAACTCGATGGCGTTCTTTGCAGTCACCGAAGCGTTCCTCGCAGAGCATCTCGGCGGCAGGTATCAGCCCATCGATGATGATGTACGCGAGTCAAGCGCGCAGGTGCCTGCAGGTGCGGAACTTATTCATGGTCTGGATGGATGACATCGGACGGGCAGAAGGCATGGGGACAGCGGTCCCCATGCCGAGTGGTGCGTACCACCATCAGTCCACGGCCTTCAATTCCGCAAGGCCGCCAATCCAGACGAGTCGCAGCATGCAGGTGTTACCAGTGTGATCCGCAATAACAATATCGGTCGATCCGGTGTCCTCAAGGAGTTCCGCTGTTCGTGTGCTGAACCGGATTGCCGCCCTGCCCCCGCCATTCGCCTCCTGCTCGAACCTGATTGTAATTCCCTGGGGAACATCCGATGTGACGCGCAGCGAGTCCGGCGTTGCTGGTCCGCTCATGTCGTCGGGGAGGTGATACACCGCAGAGAGCGACCCTTCGCCACGGCTGCCATCGAGCATCACGACGGGGATCCTTGCAGCTGGCGCAGGCTCGACACGCACAGTGATAGGAAGGACAAAGTCTGGATACTGGGACGAGTCGGTTGTGACGCGGACCTGGCCCTGATAAGTGCCAGGCTGTGCAATGGCTGTCACCACCTTCAGATGAACACCCTGCCCTTCGCCAGCGCGCATGTTCTGGACTTCAGTCGTTACGGACTCGCCAAGATCAGTTGTGGCGCTGATGATATTGATTTGATCCGTGCTGTGCGGTCTCACAACGCACGATGCTTCACCACTGCCGCCCACAGTCTGATGAATCACCATGCGGAGCGGCTGAACGAAGTACACGACCGCTGAGGCAAAGAGCATCTCGATCTGGGTGTCCTGGGTCCGGCCGCCGCCGGTGGCCCGGATTCCAGCGTAATGCGACTGCACGCCCTGTTCTGCATACACCAGTGTCGACATCCGGAATGTGCTTGTCTCCTGTGGCATGAGCTGCTTCTTTTCAAATCTGATGTCCACACTTGAACAGGAAAGACCGCGAAGCTCAAGTTCAATGGGTCGGCTGGAGACGTTGCGGAGGACAACACTCCGTTCCGCTGTAGCCATGACTGGAAGTTCGCCGAGTCTTTCCGGCGACGACGAAACGATCTCGAAGAGCTGTGCTTCGGTTCTTTCGCGGTTGGAACTGTCTTGGTGCAGCAGCATGTTGGTCATGAAGGCGAGCAGCACCGCACCGGTCAGGACCAGCAGGCAGCCGCACACAGACCGGGCGGCGCGGGTGAGTGTCGCTTTGCTCATGGCTCATCGTCCTTCCCTCGTGAGTCGTTTTCCTGCTCGTTCCGTTTTGCCTCCGGCGTATCCACAACAACCTTGATGAGATCGCACCCGCGCAGCACATCTTCCATGGGAGACACCTCAGTGTCGAGCCCGTTGACGGTGTTGAAGATCGTGGCTTCGGGTGACGCGAAGGCGGTCATCATCTCCGTGCTGAGCGGCTGATTCAGTGTGCAAGTTTCGGTGACCTTGAAACTCGTCATGACGGGTCCGAGAGGCGTCACCGGCCAACCTCGTTCGCCGAACATTGACGACGCAACAGCCCGAATGACGTCGGGATGGTCGCTCTCGAGGTTCATCTCGCGTGCGTTTTGCTGGCGTTCACCGTTGAACCGCTGCATCTCTTTCGCACTCAGTCGGCTCCGCGAAAACAACACACGAGTCCCCGCCGTCGGAATCCAGATGTCGTCAACCAGCGTGAACTCGGTATTGATGATCTCCTCAATCAGCGAGTTGTAGGTTGCGTCGAAGCGCCGAATCGCTACTGGCCCAAAGCCATGCCTGCTGTCGACTGTGACCAGCAGGACGTTGGGCACGCCATCGATTTCCGCCTCGCCGCGAAGCATCACCATCCCTGACTCCTGCTCCACATCCTGAATCTGGAGTGTCTTAGATGCCAGCAGAAGTTCGCCAATGCGCTTGCTGCCAGTGGTGTCGAGCCACCGCCCAAGTGCCATGAACGGACCAGCATAATATCGAGGAAGCTCGAGAGGTTCCTGGATGATGAAGACATCCGCCCCCGGCTGCCACCCCACCGAGTATCCTGGGGTGCTTGCATAACAGCCTGGGGCTTGTGTCATTTCCGAGTTGAAATCGGCGCGACCTCCCATGCTGCCACGGAAGTACCAGTTGCCACCAGAATCCTCGCCGAAGCGCCCTTCACGATATCGCTCAGGCGCGCGCCAGGAAGGCTCTTCGTGTTCAGCTGTCGCTGGAATGTACACCTGAATCTCGACTTTCTGGAGCGTCTCGATCGACTTGATCTGCGCATCGTAATGATTCAGCAGTTCCGCGATGGCAACACCTCTTTCGTCGCGACCCTGCTGGTCGTTGGGAGGTGGGGCAAGACCGAACCCGAGCGTGCTGAGCAGTGAGAGTTGCAGAGTGATGACAAAGTCCATTGAACCTCTCCTTCCCTCAAATACACTGCGACACTTGGCAGTTGTTCCCGGTTCCGGTGCCTGCGCCAATGCAGTAGCAGCCATTCGGCGGCGTCTGCCCAGCAAAGCCAGCCGGGCGGGTTGAGGTACATGTGTGGGCCGATTGCGCGCCACAATCCAGCAGGCCCGGGGTTGTGTTCGGCCAGACGCAGGCATATCCATTAGCTCGCTTGCAGATGTCGCCAACCGTTGTGCCGCCTGCGCAGGTGTAGCACGATCCGCCGCAGCCCGGAACCGTCGGATCGCATCCCACATAGTTGAACTCACCGTCCCGCAACGAGCCCGCAGGGCAGGTCGTGTGCTTGCACTGGTAGTTGAACCAGAGATACGCCCCCTGTGTCGACGTGTCGTCCCTTCCGACGGCAGCTCATCATCCATTGACGCTGCGTTCAGCGTCGAGTTCATCGCCAGCGCTGCGAACGCTGTGAGAATGGTACATGTCATCACCATCATCATCGTTGTGTGTGTCCTTCGCATCAGTAGCCTCCTCATTTCTTCCTGTGTTGTATTGCGGGTCGATCTGCCTGAGAACACGCGTCTCAAGCGATTTAAGTTCTTCTGTGAAATCCATCATGTCCTGATCGAACGCAGCCATAGGCTCAAATGTCATCGGGGTGCCGGTCGCGGCCAGCCAGGTGTCGCGATATTCATTCACCCTTGCAATCATTCGCTCTTCGATGCGATGCCGCTGATCTCGATAGGCTGACAGTGTCGCCTCATGATCCGGGTCCGCTGCCAGTTGGGGACGTGCAGTCAGCCAGGCTTCGACAGCATCGGCGCGCTCGTACACCTGCGGGTAGATCTGATGTTCGATGAGCCTCGATAGCCGCTGCGACTGTTGTTCATCAACACTTTCGAGCACTGCATCAAGTCCTGCGCGAGTCTGCTGCGCAAGCGCTGCGTTGGCCTTGTACATTCGCTGGGCCGCCTCAACGTAACTTTTAGTGCGAGCGGCTCCAATATGGCTCGGTGTCAGCTGATCCATCGTGTCATCACTCATGCCATACACAACCTCGAGGTGGGCCGTCATCTCATCAATCGTCGGAACAATGGCATCCAGTCGCTTCTTCATAAGGACCGCCCGGCGACGGAAGTGTTCGGTGAGCACGACGACCACATCGCCGCCCGCCTCCACAGTGATCTCTGCCGCTCTCAGCATCGATCGCACGTGTATTTTTGTCTCGGGCACCACGTTCAGCACCGAGCAATCCAGCAGATCGCACAACCGTTCCAGCCGTGCCAGTTCGAGCAGATCGGCGTCGAGTTCCGGCAACTGGGCCAGCTGATTCCAGAAAGCGTTCTCGACAGTGCGCAGCGATTCAATAGCTGTTCGCCATGCTTGGCAGAGAGCGCGTCCCGTCCCCATCCGCACATAGACATGCGCGAAGTGGGCATCCATCAGTTCATTCAGTTTGGGGGTGCGCGCTTCTGCCTCTGCGAGATAGTCGGCCCGGTACTCTTCGTAGCGTGCCGGGAACAACTCGCCATCAAGCACTGCTTCGTTGTTGCCCAGCCGCTCCCGCAGCCAGGGGAGATCAACGATTACGGGCAGCAGATCGGAAATAGAACTACCGCGACTGACGAGTTTGTCCATCAGTCGCTGATGATCATCGCCCTGCTGTTCAGCATCATCGCTTTCGGAAGATACTGGAGGCCGTTCACGGGGGGGTGCACCACCGACCCCACCACCACCCCCGCCAGGTGGGGAAGGTACCTGACCCCACACCGGAGTCGTCGGCAAACACAGAGCACACAGAAGCATCACGGCCCATAACCGGCTCATGCAATCCAGTGTACAGCGAAAAAAAAAATACCAGCCTAAACACTGAATTATGATGGGAAATTCTTTTCAAGGGGGGGGGCAGAAGAGGTGCGTCGCGTCGGCGAACCGATGTGGCGGGCTTCCTGCAGCGGAAACGTGTCCAGCATCGGGGGCCAGCTTGCACACGGTCGAGGCCACATCCGATCGGGCTGTGGAATACGCTGTTGCATCCACCATGCCACCGATTGATGTGCACATCCAGAATCTGGTGATCGAGCTGCCTTCGTGGATCGGCGACACCGTGATGGCGACGCCCGTGCTTGCTCATGCCCGCGCATGTCTGCCCCGCGCGCGGATCACTGGCATCATGCGGCCGGGATTAGCGTCACTGCTGGAGGGATGCACCGATCTGGATGCGATGATCGAAATCGATCCGCGCGGCCTGCGAGGCATGAGGGCGATGCGGAATGCTGTTCGAGGTGTACGCCCGGATGCGGTTCTTCTGCTGCGAAACAGCCTGCGCTCGGCCATCATCGCGCGGCTGAGCGGGGCGGCATTGCGTGTCGGATATGCTGGCAACGGACGCTCGTTTCTGCTCACCCATGTTCTTGATCGCAAGAACGCCGATGATGCAGTCGTTCGCAGTACTGTCGATGACTACGCAGCCCTGACTGAGTTTGCGTTCGGCTGTCCGATCGCAGAAGAGCACGCTTCGCCAGGGCTGCGCGTTGATGAAGAGAGTCGTCGCGCAGCCCGCGAACTTCTCGGCGACACCACCGGGCGGTACATCGTTCTGAATCCCGGGGCCAATCGTCTGGACAAGCGCTGGCCCGTCGATCGCTTTGCTGCGGTCGCAGATCACTTTTCCAAACAAGGCCTAAGCATTGTCATCAACGGATCACCCGCAGAGCTTGATCTGACCAGTCGGGCATGTGCAGCCATGACCTCGACACGCTCTGCAGTGAATCTTGCAGAGCATTCCATGATACTTGCGACGCTCAAGGCTGTGATCGATGGCGCGGCGCTGCTGATCACAAACGACACCGGTCCGCGGCACATTGCGATTGCGCTCCGAACGCCGATCGTCAGTCTGTTTGGTCCGACCGATCACCGCTGGACGATCGTGCCGGGCGCGAACGAACAGAGATTGCTGGCAGAGCCGTTTCTTCCAGATGAACTGGTTGCAGATCGACATGCAAAGACATGCACGATGGATCGCATTGCGGTTGCAGATGTGATTGCAGCGTCGGAGCGCGCACTCTCTGCGCAGCACGCGTGATTGACGCCCGCGCTGAGATTGCAACACTTCAAATCAGGAAGATGCGGTCGGCTTGATCGATCCTGCGATGGGACTGGCAGTGCCGTTGACAATTTCATCAGCTAACTCGCGGCGGAACACCTGCACATGCCGCGGGAAGCTGAATGCCAGACGAACTCTTTCACCCTTCACAGACGCGACTCGAACAACGCCGAGCGGATTGCTCGGGTCGCCGATCACCACTTCTTCACCCTCTTTTCGTGACACGACCAGCATGACTGGACCTCCTGTCCGGATTTTACACGCGCCCTTGCATGCCAAACGCCAGCATGCTCCACCAGCCGACAGATTAGCGTCAAAAGTGTCACATCCAAAGCAAAAACCCCGGATCAACGCATGTTTTGGCCGCTTGAAGGCTATCGGACAGAGTTCTATACGTCCAAACTCGCGCGCATGTTGACATCGGGTGGGTAACTTGTTGGAAACAGCCCGCGGCGTGGGCACCCGTTCGGGTCCAGTCGACCCCTTCCCGACGCCTTGCTTCTACAGGAACAGCAGTGTCATCACCACAAACAGCGGACCCAAAATCACAATGGCGTACTTGAACAGGTAGCCGAAAAAGCTCGGCATCCTGACGCCTGCCTGTTCCGCGATCGACTTCACCATGAAGTTTGGCCCGTTGCCGATGTACGTCATCGCGCCCAGGAACACGGCGCCCAGACTGATGCCGATCAGCAAATCTTCGCGGATGAAGTGGCCGCTCTTCAGAGTCAGAATGCCCTCGCCGCCCGTGGGCTGCATGGCATTGGCTGTTTCAAAGAAGACGACATACGTCGGCGCGTTATCGAGGAACGCACTGAGCCCACCGGTTGCCCAGAAGAAGTGCCACGGTTCCGTCAGGCCGAGTTCGCTGCCGTGCAGGTTCAGCACCTGAACGGGAATCTGCATTGCGATGAAGATGCCGACAAACAGCGCAGCCACTTCCAGAATCGCGTGATAGTTGAACTGATTGCCGCGATGGATTTCATGGGAAGTCAGCAACAGCGAAACGCCCACCAGCGCCAGCATCACGATCTCACGCAGGAATGGAAACACAGTGAAGCCAAAGTACTCTCGACCGGGTGAGAGCAGCGCAACCGCGAAGACGACAGCGCCCAACCACAGAAAGTTGTGCAGACCCGCAATGCGCAACGGCTCTTTCTGCACGGCATCACGCTGCAGGCTCGACACATCTTCCTTTGCGTACATGCGCCGATCCAGGACGTAGTACACAATCAGCAGCGTGACCGTCGCAAATGCCCACTCCGGCGTCAGGACGAACGTCCACAGGAATGGCACGCCCTTGAGATATCCCAGGAACAGCGGCGGATCGCCGATCGGCAAAAGTGAGCCGCCAATGTTGCTCACAAGGAATATGAAGAAGACCACCGTATGCACAACATATTTGCGTTCCTGATTGGTCTGCAGCAGCGGACGAATCAGCAGCATGCTGGCGCCAGTCGTGCCAACGAAGCTCGCAAGCCCCGCCCCAATCGCGAGAAACGCGGTATTGGTGGAAGGCCGCGCTGCCATATCGCCGGTCACACGGATGCCACCTGAAATCACATAGAGACTGAACAGGAGCACAATGAACGGGATGTATTCAGCCACAATGGCGTGTTCCAGCACATGCACCACATCGCTCATCCCCACAAAGATCACGGTGTAAAGAATGGTCAACCCAGCGCACACCAGTGAAACCGTCAACCGGTTGATGTTGCTCTCCCACCAGTGTTGCGTCTTGCGCATGAGCGGCAACACAGCGATGGCTGCGAGAAGGGCAATGAAGGGGATGATGCCTATGCCCCAGAGGCGCGGGGCATGTTCGGTGACTGCCGGAGTGGTCGAGTGGAAGCCGCCCGGTTGAAACGAATGCCAGATGAGCCAGCCGGTAATGCCCGCGCCCAAGGCCATTGAGATCCAGCCGATGGGGCTGGACCGCGTGCGGGCATGATGAAGTTGGCTCTGTCCGTCGCCGTGCTGTTCGTTTTCGTGCATGTGTGACACTGAAAGATGAGTGCTCATAACTGACCTTTTTCCCGGCTGTACCACAACGACGATGCCGGGTCTGGTCATCGAATCGAGAGGGTATAGCGTAGCGATGTCGCGGCCCACGGCCACCGCTTCCCAAGAATGCGTCCGCGCTGAAAAACATCGTCTGACGGACGCCCCGACGTGACGATTGCCTTGACGATCAAGGCCTCATCACTCGACTTCTCGGACGCGGAGGCCGCTTCGCGGGAACCGCACATCGCATCAATCGAGCGCGATTGCCTACATCACCTTCAGAATCACAAATCCGCCCACCAGCAGAATTGTAAACACAACGCAAAGCAGGTTGAAATAGCGATCAATGAATGGTACTGCGCGCGGGCCGATCCACCAGAAAATCCCAGCAACCAGAAAGAAGCGCAGGCCGCGCCCGACAATACACGCAGCAACGAACGTGAGCAGATTCATTCCCGCTGCCCCGGCTGTGATCGTCAGCAGTTTGAACGGAATCGGCGTGAGTGCAGCCACGAACACCCACATGTCGCCACGTTCATCAAACTCGCTGCTGAGCCAGTCGATGCGTTCCTGGGTAATGCCCGGCACGTACAAAGCGACTTCGAGCAGCCACATGCCGATGAGATACCCCAGCAGCGCGCCCAGCACGCTGGCAATCGTCGTGATCAGCGCAAAATACATCGCCTTGCGACGATTGCCCAGACACAACGGCCCCAGCAACACGTCGGGCGGGATCGGAAAGAAACTCGACTCTGCAAAGCTGATCAGAAAGAGCGCAGTCCCAGCGTGCGGGCGATGGGCAAACGACAGCACCCAGTCATACAACCGTCGATGAATCGCCCAACCTGGAACTCGCTTCACCTCGGGCGCGCCGCTTTCTTCGGGTTGTGTATCAGTATGCGTCGTCACAGGTCACTCATCATCGGCGTTTCGCGGGCATCGGGCCAGTGCCTGGACAAGAGCGTCGTCCTGATGAGGCAACACAGTCCGCAGATCAATCAACACCGCATCATGGTGCACACGGCCGAGGACGCCCGGCTGGGTGAGTCGCAGTTGCCTGGCAAGGGTATCAGCTGGCACGCCCTGCGATCGCGCAGCCACCGCAATACTCTCCATCGCTTCATCTGGCGTCGACCCTCCACCTGCATACGCCAGCGTTTCGGAAATGGCCAGGACGAGGCGTTCGTGTGACTTCAGTTGCGCGACAATGTGCTCCGCCCTTGCTCGCAGTTGCGCAGTTGTTGTGTGCAACATGCGCAGAATCGGCAGCGATTCCCGTGCGCTTTTGCGATCGCGATACACATCCAGCGTTGCCGCCAGCGCAGCCAGAATGATCTTGTCCAGCCGCATCGCCCGCATGAGTGGATGACTCTCGATCCTGCTGATGAGATCACTCCTGCCAAGCAGAATCCCAGCCTGGGGGCCACCCAGAAGTTTGTCGCCCGAAAACAGCACAAGATCAGCACCTGCTGCAAGTGAGCTCTTCACATCCGGCTCATGACGCAGGGCAGGATGATCGGATGGTTTAAGCAGACCCGATCCGATGTCATGCACGAATGGGAGATTGTGCTCGTGCGCCAACTCCGCGAGTTGTGCAATTGCAGGCGAAGCTGTGAAGCCGCGCACGCGATAGTTGGAGGGATGGACACACAGAATGAGCGCGGTGCGATTATCAATCGCACGCTGATAGTCTTCGATGCGGGTTCGATTGGTGGTGCCGACTTCGCGCAGCATGCAGCCAGCTGCGGTCATAATGTCGGGCAGACGGAAACTGCCACCAATTTCGATGAGTTCGCCACGCGAGACCACGACATTCTGCTGACGTGCCAGAGTTGCCAGAACGATCACGAGCGCTGCTGCATTGTTGTTGACAGCCGTCGCAGATGCGCAGCCGGTGATTGCAACGAGTCGATCGCGAATGACCGAAGCGCGATTGCCACGACTGCCGGATTCAAGGTCGAGTTCAACAGGCGCGTATCCCGCTGCAACATCTGCGATGTGCGATGCAATGGCGGGCGCAAGTGGCGCGCGGCCCAGGCCGGTGTGAATGATGATCCCGGTGCCGTTGATGAGCGGGACGAGGGCTGGACGGCTGGCCTCGCCAATGCGGTCGAGAATGTCGCTGATGAGGGAAGCAGTCATCGCCTCGCGCGCTTGGTTTTCGCGAGATTGATCTTCGCGCGACGCCCCGTCATCTTCATCGTCATGTGCCAACAGGCGGGTACGGAGCGATTCGGTGGCAGCCCGGGCAGCCTCGACGCACACCGCGCGGGGAACGCCGCTCTGCATCTGCTGCTGCAACTCGGGAGCATCGAGCAGCGCAGCAACCGATGGGATGCTCCGCAGGAGTTGATCAGTCTGGTTGCGAGAACTGCACACGTGTGGCGCAACTGTAGTGTGCAGTTGCATGGACTTCTTCTACAGTCACCTGACCAGCCGCGGCCGTCCGCGAGCATCAGCGCGACATCGTCACTGTGCAAC
This sequence comes from Phycisphaerales bacterium, assembly GCA_051004555.1. Lineage (GTDB taxonomy): Bacteria > Planctomycetota > Phycisphaerae > Phycisphaerales > SM1A02 > JBPCKF01. Next base: position 37,768 of record JBPCKF010000081.1, read on the forward strand.
CGTGTGCTACCATCACTGCGTGACTGAACAGCATGCCTCGATGTCGATTCCTGATACGCTGATTTCCCTGATTGTTGCGTTTGTGATCGCGATGGCTTTCCGCGGTTTTGTGCTTGAAGGCTTTGTGATTCCAACCGGGTCCATGGCCCCAACGCTGCTGGGCGATCACATGATTCTGCACTCGCAAGACACCGGGTACGAATGGACCGTTGATACCGGCCCGCGTTTTCTTGGCAATTTGTACCCAGGTCAGATGTTGACCGCCCGCGATCCCATGATGGGTCCCGCAGCAAGATTGCAGCGCATCAGCGCTGCTGAGTTGCCGCTGCGTTCGCGATCGGGTGATCGCGTTCTCGTAATGAAGTGGCTGCCACTGCTTATGCGGCTCGATCGCTTTGATGTTGTGGTGTTCAAGAATCCCACCAATCCGACGGAGAACTACATCAAGCGTCTGGTCGGACTTCCCAATGAAGAGGTCTGGCTGGTCGATGGCGACGTTTTCGTGCGGGCGCTCGATGCAGACCCTGATGCGCCCTTTCGCATCTGTCGCAAGCCTGCCCACGTGCAGCGTGCAGTCTGGCAGCCCATTCACGACAGCCATTTTCTGCCCAGTGCGAATGCCTTTGGACGGCCGGACCAGGAACTCTGGCTCGGACTCACCCGCAACGACGAATCGTGGAGCATCGAGCCGGGCGATCAGACACTTTCCTGGAACGCGCGGGCCTGGCCGTTGCGCGACACCAACGCGTACAACATGCTGGGCGAAACCGATGAAGCGTTCGAAATCAGTGATCTCCGCATCATGATGCAGCTCACGCCAGATGATGCAGACTTTGCAGGCACGTTACTGCTGCGTGCCCGCACGCATGTGTTCGAGTTTGACATTCAGCCACAGCAGATTGCCGTGCGAATGTGGAAAATCGGCTCGCCTGATGCGGTCACAGAACGCAGGGTTGCACGGCCTGCAACCGTGCCCGGCGAGGTGATCTTCGTCGAATGTGTGCATGTCGATCAGGAACTTCTCCTGAATGTGAACGACACCCGCGTTGCGCTTGCATATGAATGGGACCCAGATGATCGGCTGCTTTTTTCCACTGGCCGTAGCGTGCAGGCCGCAAAGGAAGAGTCGTACGCAGCGCAACCCTGGGTGCGCGATATCCGGCCCCACGCAGCTGAACTCGAATGGAAGTTTCGAGGCGGCGGCGGAACGATCCATCGCTTGCGGGTTGATCGCGATCTTTATTACCGGCCCGACATCATGAGTTACGACTGGCCAGACCCTGCGGTTGCGACGCACCCCGATGCCACCGCCCATCTTGGCGACAGCCATTACTTTATGTGTGGTGACAACAGCGCTGCTTCACTGGACAGCCGCAAGTGGGGCCAACCGCACGAACTGGTCGCAAAGCAGATTGATCCAACCGGCTTTGTTGTGCATCGAAAACTCATCGTCGGCCGCGCATGGTGTGTGTACTTCCCATCACCCTACGCGCTGCGTGAAGGTGGGACGCGCTTCGTTCCCGACTTCGGCCACATGCGCTTGATTCGATAAAACACGCGAGTTGATGTTCTGCGCCCCGCGCTGCATTACCCCAGCAGCACCAGCCTGCTGGGAAGTTCATCGCGATCATCTTCCTGACGGGGCATTGTGCCTTCGAGTCGATCGCCAGCTGCTTTGATCGCAGCACAAAGCGCTGTCGCCACCGATCCACCCCGCATTGCAAGAATAAGTTCATCTCGAATCTGATTGAGGCCAGCTTCGCCCAGCACTTCCTGAGCAGACTCATCTGCAAGCACCAGCGCCAGCCGTTCATACATTGACACATAAATAAGGATGCCGCTGCCTGCGCGGGTGCGATGAATACGCTGATCGAAAAACATCTGCCGGGCCTGCTGCGCTACTTCTTCGCGCATCTGGCGGCCCGACGTCAACAATCTGCGAAGAAACCACACGCGCGATGTCAAAAGCAGGCCGACGAAGAAGCCGACAAGAAACGCAACTACGATCCAGATGAATGGCAATGCCAGCGGAAGGCCGTTCCAATCACCCGCTGTCGCATCTTCACGTTGAAAGAGTATCCAGCAGCCGATCATAAACAGCACACCCAGGCCGACACCCGCAAGGTCTTCCGCCCGGTCATAACGACCCGACGCAGTTGCAATGACAGGCACAATCTCAGCGGCTGTGTGCGCCTCTGCAGCAACAACTGCCGCTTCAATCGCAGCACGTTGCGATTCAGAAACAACTGTCTTGAGATTCATAGCGTATTACACGTCCGTCTTTCGCATTCACCAACTGCCTGAAGCGCCGCGACCTCCAGAGAAGCCGCCCCCGAACGAGCCGCCCGAAAATCCCCCGCCGCCGGAAGAGCGTGACCGCGAGCCGCCGGAAAAGATGCTTCCACCCGACGAAGACGATCGACTGCCGCCCATCATGTTTCCCCACATCCATGGGAATGCATGGCCGGTGCCCGACCCGCTGCCGCCGCGATAGAGCAGGCTGCCCAGAATCCGCGCGATGATGATGACCAGAATGATGCCGCCGCCGCCACAACCGCCGATCGGGCAGACTTCGGGCAGGTTGAGAAACGATTCGCTCTCTATGGGAGGCAGAGCATCGCGCGGGATATCAAAAGGCGGCTGACGCTGCGCCGGCTGTCCCGTGCCGTCATTTTCGGTGCCAGCATTCGGTTGTTGGGCAGCGTTGCCGTCACCGGAATAGCGTGGCGTTGTCAGCGTGAATCGCGCGAGCTTTTCGAGTTCTTCAACACCCGCGCGGATGCCACCGGAAAAATCGCTGCGCTTGAAACGCGGAACGATGACATCATTCATAATACGGGCTGTCGCATCGTCTGCCCCACGGCCCCAGCCGTCGCCAAGCTGAATGCGGGCCTTGCGATCATTCTTCGAAACCACCAGCAGCATGCCGGTGTTATAGGTTGCGCCATCAATCTCCGCATGGCCGATCCCCCATTGATCAAAAAGCAGATGTGCAAACGTTTCAATGCGCATGTCATCAAAGCGCGTGTGCTCAGCCATCGATTCGATCGTGACCACGATGATGGGAATCGCTGTGTCGCTCAGCAGTGCATCGCACATTGCTTTGATTGCAGTCTCGTCCTGAGCCTCGATGAGCTGTGCGTGATCGAGAATGAACTCGCGCTCCCCGGGTGGATCGAGTTCAATACTCTGAGCCAGCGCCTGCAGGCTGGGCAGCAGCGCGCACATTATGATGCATATGAGATGCACGCAAAACGACTGCCTGCTGATTGGCTTTGATCGGCTGAGCATCACAAACATGGTATACGCACTCAGGGCGACAGAGCGACTATGCTCTCTGACCAATGGCAGCCCGCCTCTTCAACCGCGGTTTCCTTTCGCTGATTGTCACGCAGTTCTTCGGCGCTGCCAATGACAACCTTCTGAAGTACACGCTGACTGTCATGGTGATCACGGGCGGGGTGTGGGCCGGACAACTGGGCGATGGCGGGCAGGGCATCGTCGGCCTGTGCCTGACCTTGCCTTTCATCCTGCTTTCGGGCTACGCGGGGCAGTTTGCAGATCGCAACAGTAAACAATATGTCGCGCGCCTGGTGAAGATCATTGAGATCCCCATTGCGGCCCTTGCGTGTTTTGGATTTGTGACACACAATCTGCCGCTCACATTGCTGGCGATGGTGCTGCTTGCCTGTCAGAGTGCGTACTTCGGACCTGCAAAATATGGCATGATTCCGGAACTTGTCGGACGTGAACAGCTCAGTCGCGCCAACGGCGTGATTAATATGCTCACGAACATTGCGGTGATTGCAGGCACTGTTGCAGGTGGCATGATTGCTGATCGTTACAACCCACTGCCTCCTGTTAATCCATCGCCCTGGCTGCCGGGTATTGCGCTCATTATAATGGCTGTCCTCGGACTGCTTGCTGTACTCTTTCTGCCGCCACTGGTGCCAGGCGATCGCGGGTTGCGTTATGACTGGAATCCTCTTGCAACCTATATCCACGCCATCCGCGACATGGCAAAGGGGCCGCTACTGACGGTGGCGCTGGCGTGGGGATATTTTTATCTGCTGGCAGGACTGGCGCTCCTTATTATTCCAGAATATCCCGCAGTGCTTGGCATCACGGTCGATCCGAATACCAAGAGCGGCATTATCTTCGCAGTCATGGCGGTTGCCATTGGCCTCGGGAGCATTGCAGCAGGTGTGATTTCTGGTCCGCGCATTGAGGTCCGTCTGGTTGTGGTTGGCGCCGCTGGCATTATTGTACTCTTTGCCCTGCTGGGGATTATTCCACCAACATTTCTCAATGTTTGCGTACTCATCGGCGCAGCTGGCATTTGCGCAGGACTCTACATCGTTCCATTGCAGGCCCTTCTGCAGCATTACTCGCCCGATGATGAACGCGGACGCTTCCTCGGCACAGCCAACGGCATTTCCTTCCTGTTTCTTTCGATTGCAGCGCTAGGATACTGGATTGTGAGACCAGCATTTGGCACTGCGCCGCATCGAGGGTTTCTAATCTGCTCAGCCCTTATGCTCATCGGCGGCCTTCTCTTCCTTCGTCCTATTCTGCGCATCGGGCACAAGCATCCGTGATGCAGCATAGATGCTATATTTCTCACATGTTTGAGTCATACATCCGTACGCTTATGTTCTTCCTCGCCTGCGCTGGGGTGGGGACCGCCACGACAACTGCGCAAGTCCCCGTCGACGAGCTGCTCCTCGATGTTACAGCAATTGATACTGGCGGCAACCCTGCCTCCATGCTGGTGTGGGGCGAGGCGCACCCCCTCATCGTGTCGCCTGACGGAGTCATTTTCGCAGCGGCTGGGGCACTTGGCGAAGGACGCATCGCTGTACTCGGCCATGGTGGCTTCACGAATACGAATAATGTTGATTCGGAGATCTTCGTTGCCAACATCATCGAATGGCTGGCTGAACCCGCTCATTCCCGCGCTCCGCAGCAATCTATCCGTCTGTTTGGAGCAACGAAGGAGTTGGTGCATGAACTGCAGAGGCGCAATATTACGTTCGTTGATGTGACGGGCGACATTGCAACGATTGATCTCAATACGATCGATGTGGTGCTGCATTCGCCTCAGGCGTTTGCCAAGGCTGGACGATTTGATGAAGTCGCACAATGGCTTCACGACGGCGGCTCGATGCTGATCGCTGAAACTGCATGGGGTGTATTGCACCTCAATCCTGCTTTGACGCTCGACACACTTGCTGCCAATCGTTTACTGACTGGTTCAGGCATTCGCTTTACCGATGGTGCTCATTCCGGGTTCAGTGATGACGGCGTGTATGCAGTGCATCGCGAGTTGCTGGAGGCAGCCAATGCTGATCGGGCCTTGCGCATTCTTGACGGAACCGAGAGCGGCGATGCCGCATTCGCGGCCCGAATCGTTGGCCGGGCATTTGCAGGTTTGCCACTTGATTCTGATTTCGTTGCAACTGCAGATCGCATCGCCGATGCCAATCGCACAATGCTGAATGAGACATACGCAGCAATGTCGACGACTCGACTCACCGGCCAAACGGCTCCGCTGGCTCGCGCGCTGATTGATCTTGACTCACGACGGGCAATGACATTGCCACCACGAGATATCGATGCCCATCCATCGTCGATTGCATTTCCCGGCAATGTTGGACCCGAGCGAGTTGCGCACGCCATCATCGAGCTTGATCCAGCAACTCCCGGATGGCGCAGCACTGGCATGTATGCACCACCGGGCGAAGCTGTGACGATTGTTTTTGCAGAACAACTTGCAGATAAAGGATTGTGTATTCAGATTGGAACATGGCGCGATCCCCACGATCATGAATATCGTGTGCGACTGAAGAACGCATTGCGGCGATACGATGTCAAAGCCACAACGACTGAAGTTGCCAGCGCCATTGGCGGACCGATTCTTATCGATCTGCCACTTTCGTTGCGCGATGTGTCGCATGCTCCAATACTTGTCGAGATTCATCATGCTGCGAGCGCGCCATATTATAAACATGGCGTGACTGATCTTGATGCATGGCGGGAAGTGATCCGTCACTATGACGTACCCTGGGCGGAAATGGAATCGGACGACTTAGTGTTTACCGTTCCCAGCAGCGCAATCCGCACTGTTGATCGGCCCGACCTTATCATGCAACACTGGACCCGCGTGCATGAGGCGATGCAGTCGCTCGAACCACGCACCGCCAATCACTGGGCGGATCGCCAATACCGCTACGTTGCTGACGTCAGCGTCAGCTGGGGATACATGTACTGCCCGGCTGATGCACCGATTGTCATTCCGCACAGTGCTGCAGCAGCGATGTTTGATCTGGATAACTTTGATGCGGAAGGACCGAATCATTTATGGGGTCATTATCACGAAATGGGACATGCCCATCAGAACCCATTGTGGACTGATGGTGCAACAGGTGAAGTGACGGTGAATATATTTACGGTGTATGCTCTGCATATTGTGAACGACTACCCGCTGGATTCGGACGTCATGCGCTCGACCCCGCATGAGGCGTACGCAACATTTATAAAGCAACGAGAGAGCGGCAAGCGATTCGAAGAGGTCGGCGGGCCATTTTCGCGATTGCAGCTGTATGCACTGCTCTGGCATGAGTTTGGCTTTGATGCATTTCATGCGACGTTCGACAGTATTCGCGCGCTCGCAAAAGATGAACAACCACGCGATCAGAATGCTGAGCGAAATGTGTTTCTTGTACATTTCGGACGTGCAGTTGAACGGAATATATGTTCATTCTTCGAACAATGGGGCATTGAAGTGGCTGACGAGTCGCGTGCTGCCCTTGCTGCGTTTCCCGAGTGGTTGCCCACTGCTCCACAGGAATAGCAATCAACTACGATCGCGCTGCCTGATGATGCGTTTCAACCCCTCAGCGCTGGAAAGAAGTGGGCGAAATATGGACGATGCAGCCACCTCCAGCGATGTCCCAGCCACACGGCTGTGAAAGTTGCCGCTCTTCAATGCTTCGAGCACTCCTTTGCTGCGATCATTGCGTGGCATGTCACTGGCCAGGCTGTTGATATCAACATTCAGCACAAAAGGTGCTCGCTGCCGATCACTGTGATAGTCGAGCGCAATAAACCGGTGCAGACGTGTCTCCGCAAACACATGGGCTGCGCGGCTGGGCGCAAAGCCATCAGTCTTGCGATTCCAATACTCATAGCCACTCAGCGCATCCAGCCAGGCTGGCTGCAATCGCTTCCACGCGTTTTTGCGGGCCGGATGGGCCAGGACACACAATGCACCAGCAGCGCGCACTGCGTCGAGAACACCTTCGCTCGCAACCTCCGCTCCCGCAAAGTTTGACAAACCCCATGTCGGAAGATGCACCGTGTTGTCGGGATCGCTGTATTCAATGCCCGGGATCAACAATGCGCCATCCACAACAGCTGCGCATGCATCCTGATATTCCTGCCAGCGTGATTCATCGAACGTGCGACAATGTTCGCACAACAGCACAGCATCGTATCGCCTTTGCGCGAAGCGGCGGGCGATCTCCTCCAGCGGGAGCGTCCCATCGTACGACCAGTCGGAATGAACATGAAACGCAATACGCATGAGATCGAAGTTATCTGCTGAGGAATGATCGAACGGTGCTGATCGCATCACGCAGCGGAAAGAATCGCTGAGATGGATCGGAGTTATACCAGCGGGTGCTGCTGCCCGGCCTGATGAGATTCCAGATCGTGCTGCATCGTCCCGGCCAGCTGGGCGCGTGCTTGCGGTTGCCTCGCATCACAAAGAGGAAATGAATGAACTCGCGTCCCAGATCGCGCGCCAGCACTTCACGCGCCGGCGCAAGATCGGGCGGAACAGTGTCGCGCAACATCTGCTCAACATGCCAGGCTGGATACTCCAGACCGCATCGCCGCGCCAGAGCCGTCGAACCCCAGGTGCGGCCGTTGAGTTCCATGAACCAGTGACGATTTGTTTCCAACTCCTGCAACAACTCGATCATGAACAAACCTTGCCATTGACAGCGTTGGCAGAATCGTTCAACACAGGCCCGCACCTGCTCATCGGGCATGCGGGTCTTGCAGGCTGATGATCCGCTGCCTGCCGGGTCCATCATGCGAACACGTCGATGCCCGCTGATTGCCCGCACGCCATATGAACCCGACATGCCAAACACGCCTTCGCCGACGCCCACCTTCACGTTCTGAAGAATCCAGGGCGTGTCGAGGACATCATTCCCCGCGATGGCGTCGAGCGCGCTGTGTGCATTGGGGTGATACCTTCCGCCCGGCCGAGTGAGCCCCGCCGCCGCCGCATTTGCATCTGCCGGGGCAACCACGCCGATTACCGCAGACTTCACAATGACGGGGTGCTCAGGGTTCCAGTCGATCCCGCGCGGCGAAGATGGGGCTGAACCGCGACCATTGACAACGATGTAGCCAGGCACATCGAACCCAGCATCTTCCGCATATCGAAACTGTTCCGCCTTGTCGATCGCAATTGCTGCCTGCGGACCGCGCGGCCCGAGAAAGGGCACGGCCAGGGATGCATCGTGCAGCAAGAGCAGTGATGCATCTTCAAGTGGCATTACGCCATCGAATGGGCCATGTTGCTCGCAGGCTACGATGATGTCTTCGACAAACCTGGCTGCATGTGTTTCAGGGGCTGTGACTTCCAGCACGCGCATGCCGCGAAGCGAACGTGCTGAAGATCGCTTTCCTTTCCGGAAGTAGAACGTTGTTTCAAATCCTGCATCGCGCAGGCTCCAGTAAACTTCGGGCGCTGCCAGAGCTTCGCCGAACCCAACCAGCAGTCGCGGCGATGCGTTCTTCAGCGCCATCTCTTGATGCTCCGCTTGAAGCGCTGCGCCAGACTGACGCCCGGCGAGCGCAGCAATTGACTGACCCACTCGGCAGTGCGGCCAGAGCCGACGGAGTTGCGGGGAATGATGGTGGCTGTTGCGCTTCCCCAGCCGCCATCACTTGTGTAAATGGTGTGAATGCCGGCAACGCGCAGTTGGGCAATCGTCTTCCGCCCATACGTCCCGAATGGACAGGCTGCGCTTTGAATGCCTGGCACGCCACACGACTCGATGCGCCTGCACGAGTCGACCATCTCATGCTGTGCTGCAGCAGTATCAAGACTCCGCCAGGCAATGTGATCCCAGCCGTGCGTGCCGATACGCATGCCCATGTCATGCAGGGCGCGAACATCATTGTCATCGAGCGAGCCCGGCTCACCCAGCCGTCCCGCCAGAATGAAAAACTCACCCTGCAGGCCGCGCGACGCAAGCGCTGGGGCAAGCTCTTCGATGTCCGAGCGAAAACCATCATCTGATGTGATGCGAACATCACTGCGACCCCCGACCAGATCGAGAATCTCGTGCATCTCAGCCACGGTCACGGTCACGCCAGCTTCACCTGCATCGTGACTTTCAGCCGGGTTGCCGATGCGATGAAAATTGATGATGAGTGTGTGTGGTTGAGCCATTTTCTGGTTCAGTTCGGCCAGTTTTCAGTGAAGAAGTGGCTGCGCGTTCGCAGGCAGAATCAATGATCGCAGCAGCTTACGATGCAGATGTGAATATACTCATCACAGGCGGCGCAGGGTTTATCGGCTCACATGCGGTGCTGGGCGCACTTGAAGCTGGACATACTGTCATCTGTGTTGACAATCTGAGCCGTGGGCATCACTCGACCATCACAACGCTCGAAGCGCTGGCCCAGCCCGGCTGCTTCACGTTCGTCGAAGGCAACATCAACAATGGCGATCTGCTGGCCCGGGCCATGCACGCCCATCGCGTTGATGCTGTCATGCACTTCGCTGCCCTTGCGTATGTTGGCGAATCGGTTGATGAGCCCATCCGCTATTACCGCAACAACACTGCAGGCACGCTCTCACTCCTGGAAGCGATGGACCGGACGGATGTCAATCGTATCATTTTCTCGAGCTCATGCGCAACCTATGGCGAACCTGATGCAGAGAATATCCCAATTTCAGAAGACTGTCCGCAAAGGCCTGTCAATCCCTACGGCAGATCCAAACTCATGGCAGAGTTGATGCTGCGCGACTGCCTTGCCATGCGGCAAGCAAGGCAACAGCCTTTTGCATGTGCAACGTTGCGATACTTCAATGTCGCTGGCTGCGATCCTGAGGCCCGCATCGGCGAGGTGCACGATCCAGAAACGCATCTCATCCCGCTGACTGTGATGGCTGCGCTTGACAGCACACGCTCGCTCACGATCCACGGCTGTGATTATGACACGCCTGATGGCACATGCGTGCGCGACTACGTGCATGTGACTGACCTGGTGGCAGCACACCTTCGGGCCCTCGAAGCGCTTGAGCCGAAGGAGCACGCCTGGCATGCGTACAACATCGGCATCGGTCGCGGCTACTCCGTGCGGGAAGTTGTCGAGAGTGTTCAGCGTGTGACCGGATGCAAGGTCAAGGTTGTTGAGGGTCCACGACGGCCGGGCGACCCGCCGATACTTTTCGCTGATGCACAACGTGCGCAGCAGGAACTCAGCTGGCAGCCGCAACGTGATTCACTGGAGGTGATGATCGAAGATACGCATCGCTGGCTGGCGAAGTCGCGTTGACCTGCCGATTACGTGAATGCGCACCGTTCCGACGAAGCGCCGGACGTTGTCGCGCTGATGTTGCCTCCGCATCCCGACGTCCCTGCACCTTTTGAGGTCACGCCGCTACACTTGTGCACCCGGACCCTCATTTTCTCGCGATATCACGAAGGAAATCCAACGATGCCTCTGCCTCAGCCTGTCATTCTTGCTGCCCAACGCACTCCAATCGGCCGATTTATGGGTGGACTGAGCCGCACGCCCTCGCCCCAGTTGGGAGCGTTCGCAATCAATGCTGTGCTCGAAGAAGTTCCAGCAGCCCGCGATCACATTGATGAATGCATCATGGGATGTGTGCTGCAGGCGGGACTTGGACAGAATCCTGCGCGTCAGGCTGGACTCAAAGCAGGCTTGCCGGATTCACTCAGCGCGATGACCATCAATAAAGTCTGCGGATCGGGATTGCAGGCAGTGATGACCGCTGCACAATCGATCAAAGCAGGTGATAATGAGTGCGTGGTCGCGGGTGGCATGGAGAACATGTCGCTGGCTCCGCACATGGGATACATTCGCGCGGGGGTGAAGTATGGCGATGCGACGATGGTTGATCACATGGCAGCTGATGGTCTGACCTGCGCATTTGAAGGCTGGCCCATGGGCAATGCTGCAGAGCATATTGCCAAGCGGTTCAACGTCTCGCGGGCTGAGCAGGATCGCTTTGCAGTGCAATCGCACGCGCGGGCTGCCCACGCAACCGATCAATGCTGGTTCAAGAGTGAGAAGATTTCTCTCACGGGCGACCAGCTCGGCAATCGCAAACAGCCCGGCCCTGAAGGTGGTGTTCAGAACGATGAGGGCATTCGCGCAGATTCATCGGTTGAGGCGCTGGCCAAACTGCCGACCGTCTTTCAGCGCGACAACGGCTCGGTGACCGCGGGCAATGCGTCGCAGATTTCCGATGGCGCAGCTGCAATCGTGGTTGCATCGCAAGACAAGGCAAAGCAACTCGGCATCGCGCCCATGGCAACGATTATCGATTACTACACTTCGGGTGTCGCGCCCAAGGACATCTTCCACGCACCAGCCATTGGCATTAAGGCCCTGCTTGAGCGCAACAGGCGCAACGTTGCAGACATTGATCTCTTCGAACTCAATGAAGCGTTCTGCGCCCAGACACTTGCGAATATCAACGAACTGGGCATTTCCGAAGACAAGCTGAACATCTGTGGCGGCGGCATCGCGCTGGGACATCCCATCGGAGCTTCGGGCGCTCGCATCCTCACAACATTGCTGCATCAGCTCAAGCGCACGGGCGGCAAGACCGGCGTCGCAAGTCTGTGCCTGGGTGGTGGCAACAGTGTGAGCATGCTCATCGAAATGACGTAATGCGGATCGTGGTGCACCATGGTTGACAGTTATCTTGATCCATATCGCGAAGCGATCGAGCAGCATGGCTCGGGCTTTGATGCAACGTTGTGGCGCAGCCGCGAGATGCAACAGCTGCGCTTTGCAGTGATGAGCGAAATGGCCGACTTTGCAGATGCAGCGATTCTCGATGCTGGCTGCGGCTCGGGCGACTTTGCAGAATGGATGCTGCAGGAAGGCATCGAGTTTGTCAGCTATACCGGAGTCGATGGCGTCAGCGCACAGATTCTCGCAGCCCAGGCACGCGATCTTCCGCGCTGTTCCTTTGCAGCAGCAGACTTTGTCAAGGATGAACACGTCTTTACGCAGACACCTGCAGACTGGATCTGCTTTTCCGGCTCGCTCAATACCATGCCCGAGTCATTGGCACGCGAGATTCTCGAGCGCGCGTTTGCTGCAGCCACGGCAGGCATCGTCTTTAACTTTCTCTCTGATCGAGCAGAAACTCGTTATCTCCGTCAGGTTGTCGAACCTGCGATGCGGTTTGATACCGCAGCCATGCTCGACTGGGCGCTGCAGCGTTCGCCACGCGTGCGCTTTCGTCAGGACTACTTTGATGGACACGATGCAACTGTGTGCATTGAGAAGTGAGATCGCATGTGCGGAAGTGGAGCGAGCGATGAAGATATCCGCAGACTGCTGACGCCCGGCGCGGCTGCTGATGCAACGGCGCCGCCGCGGATTGTTGCATTTTCAGGAGCTGGTCTGAGCGCGGAATCCGGCGTGCCGACCTTCCGCGATCCGCATGATCCGGATGCATTGTGGGCTCGCTTCGATCATACAACCCTTGCATCTCAGGCTGGATTTCAGCAGGATCCCGATGCTGTAACAGCCTGGTACGACTGGCGGCGACGGCTGATCGCAGCGGCTGAACCCAACGCAGCCCATCGTGCGCTGGCCCAGCGGGCCGACATCGTGCATGTCACTCAGAATGTAGATAATCTCATCGAACGCGCGGGAGGAAGCGCGATTCACCTGCATGGCAACATTGCTGTTGATCGCTGTAACAGCTGCCACTTTCGCGAGGACATCGATATGCACGAGCCAGCTGGCTTGCGGGCGTGTCCATTGTGTCGCGCTCCCATGCGGCCGGATGTTGTGTGGTTTGGAGAACAGCTCCCAACTGCTGCCTGGGAGCGCGCGGTCGGAGCATGCACTCACGCAGATGTGCTGCTTGTCATTGGCACAAGTGGCATGGTGTATCCATCAGCTGAACTTGTTGACGTTGCGCGTGCGAACAGCGCATGCATCATCGTCTGCAACACGCAGGAATCCACATCGCCCAGCGATTATTGGCTGGCGGGACCGGCTGCCGAGCGGCTGCCGAGTGTACTTTGATCAGCGCGGCGGGATTGAAACATCAGATCACGTGCCGCCGCCCGAGCCGGGAAAGCGGCGAATGATTTCCTTCTCGATCTCCGCTGCTTCTTCCGGACTGCTCACCTTCAATCGATCGCGCACTTCAATCCAGGGTTGCGCCTGTTTGTGAATGACCGCTGCATCATCAAATCGGGCCAGGCGCAGCAGCGTTTCGAATCGAAGTTGATCGAGTTCAGCTTTGGCGGTCTGATCGGGCAGACCAGCCCCGTTGCCCCCCTGCACGCCGCTCTGCCCCCCGTTTCCTGCTGTGTTCTGGCGGCTGATCGCATCAAGTGCCTCAAGCGCCCGGGCGGGATGATTCATTCTCAGACGGACGCGTGCCAGCCGTGTCAGCAGCGTGACGCGATGGGCTTGCGAGATGACATCGGGCGCACCGACAATCGCGCGGCTGAGAAGCGTATCGCGCCAGTTGTCAACCGCAGTAGGAGGAAGATGCGGCGCGCCCGGGACGTTGCTGAGAACATCATCCGCTTCGCGCAGCGATGTCAAAGGAATGGCTGCACAACACGCTGCAACTGCTGTCGCCCAGGTCTCGCGCGTGGCCTCATCTGGCGGCACCAGCGTCAGCAGCATTTTCAACCTGTCGAGTTCTCGTGGCTGCCCAGCTGCGTGGGCCAGTAATGCTGGGAAGACAGCAGCGTCGCCAGTACGAGCTGCAAGCTCTGCATACACACCAGCATGCTTGTGCGTCGACATCGCGATCACGCTGCGCATTGCTGCATCTGCACCTGGAAGCAGATCAAGAAGTGCCCGCACATCCTGCTCGTCGCCCATGGCTGCCAGCAGCTTGACGGTTTCTGGTGTTACGCTGGCTGCGAACGCGTTGCGGGCAGCATTGCTCACAACTGGCCGCTGCTCATCGCTGACCATCCCCGCAGCAGCACATGCATCAAGCACCCGGGCAGCTGTGGTCCGGGTTTCATTCTGCTCAATGAGCGCGAGGGCCAAGGGGACAGCAGCGCTGTCGGGCCTGCGGCTGAGGACATCCAGCAGGGCCAGTCGCACCTTGGGATCACTTTCGCTGGACAAAGCAGCTGCAACAGCTGCGCCAGTCTGGGGGTGTTGCAGTCGGTCCAGCAGCAAAGCAGCTGAGCGTCGCAGATCAACTTTGGGATCCGCCAGTCGGGCCAGCACTGCTTGTTTGACGCCATCGCCAATGACATCACGGTTGGCAATGCGCGTGTCAATGCGGCGGAGCGCGATTCGCCTGACAGTCGCAAGCGGATCATTGATCCACGTCGCGAGTTTGGCCTGCAGTTCATCATCGCTGCGCTCCTGCAACAGCAGAAAGTAGACCTCGCCCATGAGTTCATCCAGCCGGGCCCGATGTGTATCCAGTTCTTGCCGATACTCTTCGAGTTGCTGCTGCGCCTCAGCGACTCGCTCTGTGAGGAGTTCAAGCTCTTCGGGCAGCCACTCTGAAGCAGGCTGATCGCGGGTCTCAGCCCACCATGCAGTCCATTGCGATGCATCCTTGCCGAAGCGAGTAATGCGGGTGATGGTGGTCAACACTTCAAACGCAGCATCAGCGACCGAAGCATGATCTGATTCGCCCCGGCTGATGAGCGTCATGAGTGCATCGACACTCACGCGTGCCAGATCGGTACTCTGGACTGATCGCAGCGCTCGAATCGCGCCCAGTCGTACCTCGAGGGGCTCTTCTGTATTGAGCGCAATGCTGGTGACCACTGCAATGCCGGATTCGCGATATCGGACCAGTATTACTGCAATTTCATCGCGCGCCTGTGGCGCTGATGACCCGAGCAGCCGGACCAGGGGATCGATGAGCGCGGGGGGAGCGACGAGTTCGATCTCCAGGGCATCCAGAACGGCTGTGACCTGTTCGTGCGTCCCCCCGCGCAGCGTCTTCTCGATGACCGCAATTGCCTCGGGAGCCTGCATTCTGAGGAGATAACGGGCTGCTCGACGTCTCATATCCGGATCAGCAGCTGTTTCGAGATTCACTGCGTGATAGCGCAGATCGCCCTGAAGATCGTCACCGACTGGGGGCGTCTGGGCAAAGGCCGTGCATGGTGATATGATCGATGTGATTGCCAGCAGAAGCAGTAGACAGATGCTCCGCATTTGCGGTACTGCAAATTTTTCGACTTTGCCGATGAAACGTTGGTGCACGATCAAGTGTATCGGATACAATGCCCGGACGCTGCGGAGAGATGACCCCGAAATATTTGTCGGCGACATGCTATGAACGATTGGTTTGATGCAGAATCTCATGTCGATCGAGCCCTCGATCTTTTCGAGCGTGGCCGCTGGGCGGAAGCCGAAGCCGAGCTGCGCAAAGCCCTGGCGCTGAATCCTGATCAGCCGGAGTGGCATTACAACCTCGGCTTGACGCTCGAAGCTGCCGGTAGAGACGCAGAAGCCTACCTTTCATTCCAACGGGCCACCGAGTTGCTGCCCGATGAAGTTCCACCCGCGGTGTCAGCCGGTCTGGCTGCGGGCCGCCTGCAACGATACGAAGATGCCAGCCGCTGGTTCGAACGTGTGCTCACACTCGATCCCCGCAATGAGCTTGCCTACGCCAATTCCATCGAGCTGCTCACTCGTCTTGGCAGACATGATGAGGCGGAGACAACCTTCTATCTTTCCCAGCAGTTGATTGCAGAAAGTGGACCATGTCTTGCAGCCGTCGCAGAGAGTCTGATCGAGCGTTGCGAGTTCGCCCGCGCGGAGTGGTGCCTCAAGGAGGCGCTGCGTATCTCACCAACCCTGCCGCGGGTTCGCGCCCAGTTGGGACGCGTGTTTGCAGCGACCGGCAGATCGCACCGGGCATTGCATATGTATCTGCGTGAGTTGCGCGATGACCCGGGCAACATTGATGCGCTGCTCGACTATGGCGATCTGCTTTTTGAAATCGGACGCATGCCCGAAGCAGCTGAGAAGTTTCGCAGAGTGCTTGAGTTGCAGCCAGCCAATCCTGAAGCGCACATGCGGCTGGGTGAAGTCGCGCTACGCTCGGCCCGCCTTGAGCAGGCCCACCTCGAGTTCGAACTGGTGCTCAAGCTCGATCCGGGATATCCCAACGCGCGGGCTGGACTGGCTGAGTCATTGATTCAGCGCAACCGTTTCAGTGAAGCTCGTACTGTGTTACGAGCCGAGCTTGATCGACTGCGACTGGCCAGCGAGACTCGCTGCGAGCAGCCAGACGAAAATCGCGCCAGAGCAAGCGACCGCATCACAGATGATGATGGAACCGACCTTGCAAGACTCGGGCGGGCACTGCTCGATACTGGCGTTGTCAACGAAGCGGTGCGTGTCCTCACCCAGGCAACCAAAACATCCGCCGCTGAGGATATTGATGCCTGGCAGCGCCTGGCTGTTGCCCACCTCCGGTCCGGAAACACCAGCGCTGGCTGCGCTGCCAGTCGACGAGTGTTGCGGCTGGATCCTGAGTGTATTGAGGCCATGCACAATCTCGCCCTGGCTGCACTGCACGAGAACCGCCTGGCATTCGCACATGGCTGGCTGCGGCGTGGCCTTGCGGTTGATCGACACGATGAGGGTTTGCGACGGCTGCGAATCCGCATCTGGGCACGATCGCTGAAGCTGCTTATCCGAGGCTGGCTGCCCCGTCTCGAGCGATAACCTCTTGCGACACGCAATCTGAGTTGGCCACGCCGAAGGCTCAGCCACGCTCTCGATGCGCCACCATCCCGCACAACCTCCCCAAACCGCACACTCCGAAGGCCGCGGCGTTTGTGTTGTCAAACAGTCTTTGACACCCAACGCTGAATTGTAACTTTGGTTTGACTGCACGCAGGCGTTGGCAACGGGCATGCAGCGACAGCCATGCATCCTCTTTTTCGGAGATGAAACCCATGAACCGCACGACATTCTTCCACACCACGGCAACTGCGTTTCTTGTCCTCGGCGGCGTCGCAGGCGTCAATCTCATCTCACCCGCTTCTGCTGCGGCACAGGCTATCGGAGGAGAAGATGCACCCGCGACGGTCGAACTCACGGGAATCGTACGCGACTTCCGTGAGCGCACCGGCCAGGACGGCTATGCTGGTCATCCAGACTTCGAACGCAAGCCCAACGCAGGCTTCGGCCACTATGCAGGCAACGTTGCGCTCGAACTCGGGGCCGATGGCAACCCTGTCTTTACTGGCAATGGCAAGAAGCTGAACACGCAGTTCACTGACTCGGGCGGCAATCCAATCTGCTACGCCCTCTACAACGCTGCTGCTGGCGATGTCGCCGGGAGCTGGTCGTCCGCAGATACTGGCGGCATTCAGTCGGCTGAATCGTTTGCAATGTGGTTCCGTGATACTCCCGGCATGAATATGTCGCAGCAACTCTCGCTCACATTCGTCCGTCAGGCGGATGGCTCGTACGTCTTCGACGACAAGCAGGACGACGCGTACAAGAACATGGGCGGGTTCTTCCCCATCGACGGCAAGATGTTCGGCAACCCCGGTGGCACTCCCGATCACAACTTCCACTTTACCTTCGAGTTGCACACCGAGTTCACCTATCACGCTGATCGCTCACAGCTCTTTGAGTTCCGTGGCGACGACGACGTCTGGGTCTTCATTGACAACAAGCTCGTCATCGACATCGGCGGCGTGCACGGCGCAAAGAGCCAGTTCGTCGACCTCCATCGCCTCGGCCTGGAGGACGGTGAAAACTATCAGCTGTCTTTCTTCTTCGCAGAACGCCATCGTACCCAGTCGAACTTCCGCATCGTGACCAATCTCGCGCTCGCGAATGTCCAACTGCCCACGATCTCCGCATCGTTCGATTGATCTGCTCTTGACCTTCTCATCCTCTGGACGTCTGATCCCACCACGTCCACCGCTCACAGGCCCGCAGCACTTGCTGCGGGCTTTGTGCTTTTTGGTTCTCCAATCTCGTGATCCTGCGACACATTTCGCTCAAACACCTGGCATTCGCAACTTTCCCGATTTCGGATGTGAGCGCAAGTCGACAACGGTGGTGCGAGTCCATCGGGCGAATCTACAAGTTATGCAGCGGGCGTGCCACTGATACAAGCTCGCCCCTACAATCCGGCTGGAGATGCACATGGTGCCAGTGAAAACCTATCGAATTGCTTTCTGCGCCATCTGGTCAGTGTGGGCGGGGCGATGGCCACTGCGATGCAGTCACGCGAACAACTTCCACGTGCGTCATTTGAGACCCCATGGCGGTCAATGTTCACCGATGCGAAAGTACAGGAAATTTGCAAATGGTTTCCGCTGACCGATGATCAGGCAGTGCTGCTTGATGCCATTCACGATGCCCACAAGCGTGATTTTCAGGAATGGGTCGCTGAACACGAGTCGATTGAAGATGAATTTGATGGCGACATTGCTGCCGCGGGTGTCCGCTCACCTGAAGCACTGCAGATACGCTTTGATCGCGGGGCGGTATTGGGAGAGCTTGCAGATGAGCAGAGGATCGTCGATGCGCGCTTCATGGAATCGCTGCAGGCAATTCTGACGGCGCATCAATCCGAGCAATGGCCCGCATTCATGAGCTGGTTGAATCGTTCACAGTTGCTGCCACACTTTAACGCCTATCTGGAAGAGCCGGTTGATCTGACTGAGATTGTCAACGCTCTCGAAAGGAAGTTGGAAAGCGAAACGTCTCTGGTTCCGGCTGAGGTCATTGCTGAGTACGCGGCCAGAATGGATATCGCGCTCAAGAACCGAGAAGCGCTTGATCTTGAAGTCGCAAGGAACTGGATGAAAAGCCAGGAAGGTCGCTGGGTTGTTGTGAATGGAACCGTGTCGATGAGCGCGTTCGACCCCAATCTGGCTGCAAACAACCGTGCTCGTGAACGGAACCGGCGACTGCACGAGGAGCTTCGCAATGTCAATAGAGAGTTCAATCGTATCATCGAGAGCCTGCTCCCGCCAGACACGAGAGCATTATGGCGCGAGCTGTATCAGAGCGCAACGTTGCCGCGCGATGCCGCACGTGCGGTGGAGAAGTGGCGTGCACAAGCGGATCGGATACGAACAACAATTGAAGACCTTGACGAGGCACAAGTGCAAGCGATCGACGATCTTGTTCGCCAGCAGACTGTGCGCAATCAGAGCCTGTATGCATCGCTTGTGCGCGCTCAGGAGGGCGAGGCTGCTGCACGACATGGCGTGAGCGACTACGAAGAACGAACGAGGCTGGGCGAAGACTATCAGCGAGCGAAGGGCGAGTTCATCGAGTTGCATCGCGCCTTCGCTGAGCAACTGTTGGATGTGCTGTCGCCCGAGCAGCGATCAGTCCTGCTGCGCAGCGATCAAGCTGGGTTCGATCCCCGCGGGGGCTGAGTCCGCGTCACATGCGCAGCACGCGCGGGCGCAGGGCCAGTGCCGTCATCCCCGAAACCGCCAGGACGATCGCTGTCATCGTGAATGTCTGCTCCATCGTGAATCGATCTGATGCCAGGCACCATTCTGCCAGGCGCGGGCCGATGGCTGCGACGAACCATGCACCGCCCAGCATCAGGCTCGAAGCAAGCGATGTTCGATGCGGCAAGAGACGCTGAGCCACGCCGAGTGACACCGGCACCATCGACGCGAAACCGATGCCTGCAACCACAGCAATCACCTGCGCCCACGCGACGCCATATCGTGGCAGCAGCGCAACGGCTGGCGCGCAGAGGAGGGGCGTCAGCAGCAGCGGCAGGCGCTCGCGCCCACGTTTGATGAGCGCCCCAGAACTTAAGCCGCCGATCGCCATCCCAACGAGCAGCATGGCCAGAAGCCGCCCGCCTAAAGGTGCTGCGGCTTCAACGACTTCCACTCTCTTGGTCATCTCAGGGTGCGCAGCTGCGGTGATCGCTTCGGCATATCGCACGACAAGATACACCAGCGCCATATTGACAGTGAATCGTACTGCGTTGCCCAGCCACAGCGCGCCCACCATGATCCAGCGAATGCCATGCTCGATCGGAACAGGATCGGCTTCGGCGATTGCGTGATCTGGATCATGAACATGTCGATGTGGCGTCTTCTGGATTGCCCGATGCAGCAACGCAGCCAGTACAAGGCCGGGAATCATCGTGAGGCCCAGCCAGATGAACCCATGATTCTGTGCCGTCAGCCAGGGCGCAATCAGTGAGCCGCTGATACCGCCAATCATGCCCGCGACGAAGAACAGACTCAGTCCGAGGGCGCGGTTGCCACGCAGCGATCGCTCTGCCAGCTGGCCAGTGGTTGCAGCTGCAACCGGGTGGAAGATGCCGACGCCCAACGTGCCGAGGGCGTATAGGCCAAACAGCGTCACAAACGACGTCGCCAGACCAAGCAGGCTTAAACAGACCGCCCCGATGACAAGGCCGATGGTTGCAAATGCGCGTGAGTCCAGATGATCGCTGATCCATGCACTGATTGGCTGACTCAGTCCCGAGGCAAGTGAGCCGGTGCCCAGCAGCCAGGCAGCCTGTGCATCGGTCAGCGATGCTCGATTGCTGAGGATCAGCAAGATCGGCGGCAGGTAGGCTGAATAGACATCAACCGCACTGTGGGCGGCGATCACTGTCATCATGCGTCGCCCGGGACGATCGATCATCGTGGCAGAGCGTAGCCACCCGGATTGATGCGTGGGCCGCGAAGGCAAATCGACCATTCGGCACCACACTTGCGGCGGTGCAATCAGGCGCATCCATTTGCGAGCGGAATCTACCCAACCACGACCGCTGCGCAACACAATGAGTTTTGTACAAAAATCATTACGTTGTGAACACCGGCAGCGCCCCTCTGTACTTGTGAACAATCGATCCAACTCCCCGGTCACGCCCCGTCAGCTCGGCATCGCAGCACGCTTACGATCTCGCACCGAATGGAAGACAGAAGGCGGCATCGTCGCGAGGATGACCTCGCGACGCTTGACTGACCCGAGCCGAAACGGGCCGAATCCTGACTCGCTCATTGCCCACTGGCATCCAGGCGACTGCGCACGTGAGCCGGATCGAGATTGAGCGTTGCAGGCTGAAGATCAACTCCAAGATCTTCGATCGCATTGGCAACCATCTGGGCCAGGGCAATCATGCCATCAAGCGTGGGGTGCAGCTCATCTGGCTGAATGAGGCGGTCGCGACTGCCCGCTGGCCACGTATATCTGCCGATGACAATCTCCTCGTTGCTGTTCATCTTCGCAATGAGATCAGCCAGCGGCACGACTGTGATGTGCGGCTGCGTCTTCGCCCATTCGTGAATGCGCTGATTGACACGCTCGAGTGTTTGGTTCTCGGGCATCTGCGCGCGAGAGAGCATGCCGCCCACTGCTGCTGACATGTCTGGCACATCGCCGACAATCACTCGGCAGTTCGCACTGGCCAGCAGATCAAGGCCGAGGTCGAGCAGCGCGAGGCGCTCTTCTTCACTGCGAAGTGGTTCAGATGCAGCATTGCGATCGCCATAGCTGAACCAGAAAAGGAAGTCGATCGCAATGATCAGCGTCGGCTGCGCCTTCACCGTGCGTGCCCACAGTCTGCGCCCGACGCGTGGCGAATCGAGAAAGAACATGAGGTCGGAATAGTCTGCAAATTTGGGTTCGAGCGTCATCTCTTCGCTCGACGCGGGTTCAGCAACGTCGATCCCGGCGCGAATGATCTCACGCATCTTGATGTTCATGCGTTGACTGCGGCCGGTGGCTTCATCTGTCGCGCGATAGGACACCATGAAGCCGTTGGTGGCGCTGGCGCCGACACAGACAATACGAGAGAGCAGATGCGGCGCTGTTGCTGCGTCGTCTGCAGCAAGCGTCGTGGGCGCGTTCGGATCGGTCGCAGGCGGGTCATCGGCCGCGAAGCCCAGAAGCGATGCGAGAAGGAAACTGCATGCAGTTGCGAAGAGGAGATTCAGTTTCATTGCAACACTATATGATGAATAGGGCAGCACAGGCGCGACCACGTTGCGGACGGCTGCGGCAGAAGTTATCCTGTTTATCCAACCTCGCGGCGTTGGAAGAGGATCACCGCAACAGCCAGGGCTGCGACCACTCCTGCGATGGCGTACAGCCCCACTCGAACGAGATAACTCGATGGGATGATGTGCTCTTGCGTCACAGCGTCCGACAGCCAGTACAGCTGAAAATTCGGGACGACCGAATGTCCGACCTTGCCGACCCACCACCAGACAGTTTCGGATGCGGTCGCAAAGGTGGAGAGCGCGTCGGTTGCCTGTTCGACGAACTTCGGCGTTTTTATGGTTTCGACGGGTTTGACGCGCACATACTGGGTGACGACTTCCACCATTTTGGTCTCGCCTGCTGCGCGGGCGCGGCTCAGCCAGACGCCCTCCATCTTTCGCATGATCTGCCCAGCAAACAGCCAGTCCGAGAGCATCCCCACCACAAACACAAACATGGTAGTTGCAATCGTAAGCATCTGATTCAGCCGGGCAGAAATGGCGATCGCAATGGCAGTCAGAACCAGGTTGGCAAAGAGCAGTGCCAGTACAGCCTTCCAGATATTCGCGTTGAATGCGTCTGCGACGTTCACCTGCTCGAAGCGAGCATTGAAGAAAAGCGACAGCACATACGCCAGCGCGACCAAAGGCGTGATGGTGCACAACATGGTGCTTGCAAACACCTTTTCGTAGAAATAGTTGCACCACACACTGACGCCCAGGGCAATAAAGAGCGCTGCAAAGCCGAACACGATGACGGGCAGATGCAAAGGGTCACGAACGGTCTGTAGCACGCCATGATGTTCAATCAGCACGAAGACGAAGCAAAGATAGATCCCCGCAAGCAGGTTGGCACCCGCAACGCCCAGATATTTGCCGATCACAAAGACGGGGCGTGAAACCGGCTTTGACACAACCGTAAGGACGGTGCGGTTCTCGATTTCGCGCGTGATCACGCTGGTCGAGATGAACGCAGCCAGCAGGGTGGTGAAAAGCAGCACCGTCGCCAGTCCCACATCGATGAACATCTTCTGATCATCATCCATCGTAAACGTACTGGTGAGGCTGGCCACCAGCAGCAGCAATGTTGCAACCACAAGCAGCACCAGCACAATGGGCTGGCGAATGCTCTCGAAGAAGGTATTGCGGGCGATGGAGAGGAGCTGTTCAAACATGATTCAGAAGTGGTTGCATGGTAGGCTGAACCCAGGGATTTCGACGTCCCTCGCTGGCACTTGCCACTTCGGAGAATGCACGTGCATATCATCGCCGCTGTGCAGGGCCAACACGCACGCATCGCCGCAACCACCACTGAAACGCCCGCTGTTGAGGTACACAACCTCATCAAGCGCTATGGCGAGTTGACTGCTGTCGATGGCATCAGCTTCGAGGTCACGCGCGGCACCTGCATGGGTGTTCTCGGTCCCAACGGTGCTGGGAAAACCACCACTGTCGAGATTCTCGAAGGATTGAAACAGCCCGATGAAGGCAGAGTCACTGTGCTTGGGCAAACCTGGCACCACCACGCACGTCAGCTTCGGCAGCGCATCGGCGTGCAACTGCAGCAGACCGAGTTTCAGGACAAGCTCACCGTCTTCGAACTCTTGCGCCTCTTCCGCAGCTTTTACGATGATGGGCTGGACCTTGATGATGTGCTCACAACCGTCGGCCTGGTGGAAAAGCGCGACGCCTTTGTGAAGACACTCTCGGGCGGGCAGAAGCAGCGACTCTCGATCGGCTGCGCGATTCTCAACGATCCGGAAATGCTTTTCCTCGATGAGCCAACCACCGGCCTCGATCCGCAGGCGCGGCGACGGGTGTGGGATGTCATCGAGTCTTTCAAAGCCCGTGGCAGCACGGTCATGCTCACCACACATTACATGGAAGAAGCTGAGCGGCTGGCAGATCAGCTCATCATTGTCGATCGTGGCAAAATTATTGCCCGCGGCACACCTGCATCCATCATTGCATCGCTCGGAGCAGAGAGTGTGGTCGACTTTTCCATGCAGAGCGGCGCAACAGCGCGATTCACACAGGAAGAACTCGAACAGGTCAACGGCGTTGAACACGTGCGGGCGGAAGGCGAACGCATGGCTCTCACTGTCACTGATACCCGCAACGTCATTGCGGCGTTGTTCGACATGAGCAAAGCACGCGGCGTTCGCATTGATGATCTGCGCACGCATCGCCCCACACTGGAGGATGTCTTTGTGGAACTGACTGGAAAGCAGTTGCGCGATGAGTAGGCTGAACGAACTGCGCGAACTGACGCGGATACGCGTGCTGAGTTTTCTGCGCGAGCCCGAAGCAGTCTTCTGGGTGTTCGTCTTTCCATTGGTCCTCGCAGCAGTACTCGGCTTTGCGTTTCGCAGCAGCACCGTGGCTCCGAGTGTGGTTGGCGTCATCGAATCACCAGTCACGCAGAAGATCATCGATGTTCTGGACGCATCGCAAGAGATCGATCTCAAGCGATTTGACAATGCAGAGCTGGCACACAATCAGTTGCGCAAGGCTGCGATTGATGTGCTCCTCGCTCCTGGTGAAACAGGAGAAAATGCAGCTGAAGACAACCATCCCATCATCCACGCTGATGCGACCCGCACCGAGGCTGCGATGGCGCAGCTGCGCATCGAGCAGGCGCTGCGCCACGCGGAGCAGGAGCAAGCCCTCGATCAGCCCGAGGATATGTTCACCGTCGTGCCACTCACCGAAGCTGGTTCGCGTTACATTGACTTTCTCTTCCCCGGCCTGATCGGGATGAACCTGATGGGGACGGGCATGTGGGGCATCGGCTTTGCAATTGCAGATGTGCGAAGACGCAATTTTCTCAAGCGGTTGCTGGTCACGCCCATGCGGCGATCGTCGTTCTTCCTGTCGTTCATGCTCAGCCGTCTTGTATTTCTTGCCTTGGAACTGACGGTGTTGACGGTCTTCGCGATTCTTGTGCTGGGTGTGCCCTTCCGTTGTGATGTGATTTCTTACGGGCTGATCTGCATTCTCGGGGCGCTGGTCTTTGCAGGAATGGGGATACTGATTGCCTCGCGGGCCCGCACGATTGAAGGGGTTTCGGGCATGATGAATGGTGTGATGATGCCGATGTGGCTGGCATCGGGAGTCTTCTTTTCCTACGAGCGTTTCCCGGAGTTTCTGCACCCCGCGCTGCAGATGTTGCCACTGACCGCGCTGAATGATGCATTGCGGGCGCTGATGATTGATGGCGAGTCGATCCTCAGCCAGGGCAAGGAGATCGCGGTGATGGTGGGATGGAGCATCCTGAGCTTTGCAGTGGCGCTGCGCATCTTCAGATGGGAGTAACGGGTTGCGGCCCGGGGGGGTGTCATCTCGCGATTGTTGTCACATTCCCAAGAAGTTCGCGATGGATATCACGCAGTGCAGGAAACTTACTGCGCCAGTCGCGCAGGGATTCAAGATCAAGCTCCGCCTGCAGAACGACTTCTTCATCGCCAGCCTCTGCGAGGATCTCCCCCATTGGCGAAACGATCAGTGATCCGCCGGTATATGCAATGTGAGGATCGTTGCCAATGCGGTTGACTGCGATCACATAGGCCTGATTCTCGATGGCGCGGGCGATCACCAAAGCCCGCCAGTGCGATTGCCGCGCGGCTGGCCAACTGGCGCCGATGGCAAAGACTTCCGCTCCTGCGATTGCTGCCAGCCGCCAGAGTTCCGGAAAACGCAGGTCGTAACAGATCAGCGGGCAGATCATCGCCCCCGGTCCCGGGCCCGCTTCGTCCTGGTTGTTGTCGTTCCCGGCCGCGTGCAGCACCAGCCGTTCCCCTGCTGTAAAAAACTCAGCTTCACGTCCGAAACTGAACGGATGGACCTTCTCATACGTCGGGCTGGTGGAGCCATCCGGGTGGACGATCGTGGCACAGTTGCGGCCACGCCCATCAGCACCACGCGTCACATACCCCATCTGCACCGTCCATCCGCCCTCAGCTGCGATTGCGCGTGCCCATTCAAGTGAAGCAGACCCCTGGCTGGCGATGATCCCGTCCAGATTGAAGGAAAAGCCCGTATCCGCCATCTCCGGCAACAGGACAAAGCAGCCGGGCGGAAGGTCTGCAGCCCTGAGCAGCTTTGCCATGTGGGCGTGATTGCGTTTCTTATCTTCCCAGGCAATATCGAACTGGATCGCTGCAACGTGCATATTATGGGGACATCCCGAATGGGAGAAGATATTGTAGAGTCAATGAGCCGATTCATTGATAGTATGGCGGCCCGCCTGCTCCTGCTGCCTGTCACTTTCGCACCCGTGGAGGTAATCACATCATGTTCAGTCTGCAATCTTCCAATCCCGCGCTGAACGTCGCTGAAAATCAGTCGCGCAATCCGTATGCATACCAGGAGCCGGGCACGGCACAGGTCACGACCGCCCCCATCGAGAATGTGACAACACTCTCTGGCGTGGTGAATAAGACAGCCATCCTCATCGGCATCGCGGTCGCAGCTGGCGCTGTTGGATATGCGTTGGTGCTGCGCTTCCCACAACTGATGTGGATTTCAGCGATTGCGGCATTCGTGCTGGTGCTGGGCTTTGGCTTCGTCCTTTGCCGCAAGCCCAAGCTGGCTGCCGTGATCGGTCCGATTTACGCTGTGGTTGAAGGCATTTTTCTGGGCGGCCTCACCGCGGTCGCTGACAACGTTCTCGCAGCCAAGGGCTTGACTGCGCTGGGTGGCGTAGGACTTCAGGCGTTCATCATCACAATGGCTGTCGTGCTGTCGATGCTCGGTTTGTACAAGCTCGGCATCGTGCGGCCCACGGAGCGTTTCAAGGCTGTGGTGTACACACTCACTGGCGCGATCATGCTTGCGTATCTGGTCTCGTTCATCATGAGCTTCTTCGGCACCAGCATGCCGCTGATCAGCTTCGCAAGCGCCGTCAACGACACTGGCATGATGGGCTTCCTGGGCTTGGGGATTAACCTCTTCATCCTGCTCATTGCGTCATTGTTCCTGGTGATCGACTTCGGCCAGGTTGAAGAAGCGGTCGCGAATCGCGCGCCCAAGTACATGGAATGGTTCCTTGCATTCGCGCTGCTCATCACGCTGGCGTGGATCTACTTCGAGGCGGTCAAACTCGTGGTTCGCCTCGCGGTCATCTTCGGCGACGATTGATTGATTGAAAAGACGGTCGTACATGCAAGCCGCGGGCCAGGTCGGTCCGCGGTTTTGCTGCGCTGACCTGCGAACCGGAG
This sequence comes from Phycisphaerales bacterium, assembly GCA_051004555.1. GTDB lineage: Bacteria > Planctomycetota > Phycisphaerae > Phycisphaerales > SM1A02 > JBPCKF01. The sequence continues at coordinate 65,231 of JBPCKF010000081.1, forward strand.
CGATCACTCGCCTTCGAGTTCGCTGCGACTGATCGTCAACGGTACCTCGGGCGGTTGTTGGCCGCTCTTCATACGCACTGTCAGCCCCTCGGGCACCATCCATTCCACGCGCTTGTGGGTGACGCCCTGTTCGAGTTCATCACTTGAAAGATTGATGACTGCAAACACTTTGAGTTCGCGGTTGCGCACCCTCGCCAGCACATCAGCCGGGCCCGAGAGCACCACGTCTTCGATGAGTTCCCATTCGCGATCTATCGTCACGTGATAGCGATCAGCATCGCGCAGTGGCAGGGCCACCTTCACGGGCACCGCATCTTCGAACTCTCCCAGTTGCCGTTCAAGTGTGAGCGACACGGTGACAGGCGTGGGCTTGAAGACGACGGTATCTCGTCCCGCCACGTCGGGGGCAATACGCAGGCGGACATCATCGCGCACCAGCCGCTGGCCGGGCTTGAGGGCCGCCAGTCGGGCGGGATCAAGATCAAGAAACACAAAGCCGTCGGGGTGTTCGCGCATCACCCACTCCCACATTCGCATCGACATGGTGACGCGGGTTGTGGGAGGCTCAATTGCAATCTGATCAACAACAACGCCGGTGACAACCTGGCTGATGGGCACCTCGCGCGTCTCGATCTCATCGATGAGAATGTTCAGACGTTCGGGCGTGCAGGAATCCACCGTCAGGCCATTTGCAACAACCCAGTCGAGCGAATGCAGTTGATCCGCCAGCTCGACGGTGCGGATTTCACCATCGCGTGGGTCGCTCACCGCGAGTTGAAAAACGTGCTGGGTGAGATTCTGCAAGGCGAAGTTGGGACCTTCCACGCGCATTTCGATGGGCACTTCCGATCGGAAGATCGAAGGATCCTCGAGGTCGGCGATGCGAACGCGAAAGCGCCCGGTCTCCGCTGCATCACGGAATCGCACCACTCCACCGACGGTGGCGACTTCGCGGTTCTCGCCCTCAGCCCAGAACCATATCAGCGCTGCAAAGAGCAGAGCCACCATTGCGGTCCAGATGTGTTCGCGCTTGTCCATGGTGTTCAGGCAGTCTCCGAAGATGGGGCAACCTTCTTGTGCTGCGTCTTCGCCTCACCCGTTGAGGATTTTGCATCACTGCTGCTGTCGAGCAGCCTATCTGCTGTGAATCCTTCCTCGTCGCTGACCACAACTGCGACACGCAATCGTTCCGTGAGGATGCGAGCGACACTGTCGCGCGCGATGTTGCGTTCGAGCCTGCCTCGTTCTGCAATGCTGATGATGCCGGTCTCTTCGCTTACAACCACAACCACCGCATCGGTTTCAGCTGAGAGGCCCAGCGCAGCCCGATGTCGAGAGCCCAGATCAATGGGCGCGATCACTTCATCGATCAGGGGAAACTGCACGCCTGCTGCCAGGATGCGATCACCAACGATGACAACGCCAAGATCATGAATGGGATTGTTGGGCCAGAAGATCGATTGCAGAAGACGACTGCTGACCACAGCGTCGAGCGGAACACCCCCACCAGCCAGCGCCGCAAGCGGCGCGGTGCGTTCAATCGCGATCAGCGCGCCGAACTGACTCTTGCTGAGGAAACTCGCTGCATCCGCAATCGCATCTGCCACGGGCGCCACTGAACGCCGCGAGGGACGAAACAGTCGCGTCTCTCCCAGCCGCATCATGGCCCGTCGCAACTCAGGTTGAAACACGACAATCAGCAGAATCGCAAGCAGTCCGAGAAATCGATCGTAAATGAAGTTCAGACGCGAAAATGCATCAGACCATCCGCCAAAGACGCGAATGAGCAGCGTCAGCCCAATCAGCAGAAATGCAAAGCCCTTGATCATTCCCGCGCCGCGCGTGCCACGCAGAAAGCTCAGAACGATAAACACACCCAGCCAGATCACAGCAACTTCCACCGCAACCTCGTACCACGGGTAGCTTTCAAACCGTCGTGCAATCTGTTCGAGATTCCTCAACATGATTGATCAGCACCACCTTGCATCATTCTAGCGCTCTTTGCGGATATGTCGGCGATCGGGCGGGATACGATGACAATATGTCCCGATCAGACACACCCTACGACATCGCACGCGCTACCGGACACTGCGCAGCCACTGGCTGTGAACTCAAGCCGGGTGATGCCATCGTTGCAACCCTGTGCGAACAGCCCGAGAATGAGGCGTTCACCCGCATCGACTTCAGTCACGATGCATGGGAAAAGGGGGCGCGACCCGAACGGCTTTTCAGCTTCTGGCGGACAACCGTCCCTGACAGCAACGCAAGGCAGCAGTTGTTCGTCGATGATGATCTGCTCCTCAACATCTTCGAACGCCTGGCAGATGATGATCGGCCGCAGCGCATGGCATTCCGCTTTGTGATTGGACTCATCCTCATTCGCAAGAAACTGATGCGCCACGTCGGCACGCAACAGCACAGCGATCACACACTCTGGCTGCTCAAGCCGCGCGGCAGCGATGCTACCCTTCCACCCATCACGCTCATCGATCCGGCGCTCTCCGATGACAACGTCCGGGAAATCTCAGATCAGCTCGGCGAAGTCCTTCATGCTGATCTGGGATGATTGTGAGGAACTCAACGTGAACACGCTGACAATACAACCAATCGCTTTACGTGTCCTATGCATCAGCATGGTGCTGCTGACAACCCTCGGCTGCGGAACTGGACGAAATGGCAGAAGCACGCCGCAACAGTACACGCCTCCTCCCGCGCTCGAACTTGCAACCATGCAGCAGGATCGCCTGAACAAGCTTGCGCTTCTGCGCTCGGGCGGCGTGATCGAACTCAAGTGGAACGATGAAAAAGGTTCATCGCATTACGAACAGGGCGATATCACACTGCTCATCGGCAGACCAACTCATCTTGCGCTGCGCATCTACAAAATTGATACGCTCATGTGGCTGGGCTCCAACACCGATCGCTACTGGTTCTTTGATCTCATGGACAAGAGCGATGAAGTTGCTTACGTCGGCCGCTTCGATCAAGTGACAACTGACGCTGCACTGCCCGGCCTCATTCATCCGCTTCGACTCATTGATCTTGCAGGATTGAGCGAGATCCCCGCAGAAACACCTGCCTCGTACAGCGAAGAACACGACGCCTGGCTCATCGAGTGTGACGGGCGCGGCGGACGATCACGCATTTATCTCGATCGCACACGCAACTGGCCAATCGTTGTCGAGTCGCTGGACAGTGCGGGCCAACCACTCTTTCGCAGCCGCCTGACGCGCTATGAGCCGGTTGAATCCGAAGGCATGCCACCCGCTGCATTTCCGCGCCTGCCACGGCGGATTGAAATCGAGGAAGTAGGCCGCGACGGCAAAGCTGTGCTCCAGCTCGATGGACCCACCACCATCGTCGACGAAGCGACGATCAAGAGTGCGACTGATCTCGATCGCCTGCTCGGGCGCTTTCTTCCCGATCGCATCGAAGCGCTGGATGAAACCACGCGAACCGAGATGCACGAAGTCAATGAGTAGATCGTGAACGATTTGCACACAACAGCACCGACGCCCCTCATCGGCATCACATGTGATGTCGACCAGGCTGATGCACGTCGGTTCCTGCGGCCAGGCTACACAGCAGCTGTCATCCGCGCAGGCGGCGTGCCGGTGATGCTCGAACCCGATGTCAATCTCATCGATGCATATCTCAACATGATGCACGGCTTCATTTTTACGGGCGGCGACGATCCCATCATGCACGACTTCGGCGAACAGATGCATCCGCAAGCAACCGCAGTGCATCCTGATCGTCAACAGTTTGAGTGCACACTCCTGCGCGAGCTTGATACACACCATCCCAACATGCCCGTTCTGGGAATCTGCCTGGGCATGCAGTACATGGCACTGGTGCATGGCGGGCGGCTTGATCAATACATCGGCGACAGTCATCCCCAGCAGCTTGCAACGCACTGGGGAAAGACTGAGCATGATGTCACTTTGACACTCGCTGGCGCGTCCCATGAGGGCACCGTGCTCAGTCATCATCGTCAGGCTGTAACGGATGCGGGATCACTGACCATCTGCGGAACGTCCCAACCCGATGATGGCGTGATCGAAGCAGTTTGTGACACTGATCGTTGCTTTTATCTTGGCGTGCAATGGCATCCTGAGCGGACGAAGCCCGCTGTGTTGGGTGATGATTTGTTTCGTGCGTTGGTACGGGCCGCAGCAGCGATGCACATGATCAGTCGTTGATAATGTGAGCACTCAATCTGCGGACGGCTGACTTCCGCTGCCCGGCTCACCACTTCGGCCGTTGCCACCGCCACGTCTGCGCCGCTTGCGGCGTTTCTTTCGTTGAGGAACGTCACCAGCTTCTTTGTCGGCTGGCCGTTCGCCTGTTTTGCCGGGATCCGCTTCACCACCAGCCTGGGGCGAGGATGATGGCTCGCCACTTCCGGGCTGGCGACGCTTGCGACCGCCACGCCTGCCTCTGCGCCGCTTCGCACGCGACGGCGATGAAGACGAGGACGAAGATTCGGGGGAAGAAGCTGTTGATGGGCCGCCTTCATCCGCGCCTTTGGATTCAGTATCTGGCGTTGTTTCGTCTGCCTGACCTTCTGCTTGTGCGCGCTCGCGATAGGTATCTTGACGTTCACCTTTGGGTCCACGTTGCTGCTTCTTGCTGCCGCGCTTGCGGGATCGGCTTTGCTTCCCCTCACCAGCCCGTTCCGCCACCTCTTCCTCAGACATGCCCCGTAAGGGATCGCTGTCACTGCTGATGTCATCGCTCTCGCCTTCGGGGGCCTTGAGCGTTGCGCCGGGCGGGGGCGCCTTGTCCGGGTCCATCAGTTCCTCGACAGGGACCGCGATCCGATCTCGGTTGTGGTCGAGTTCAACCAGAACCAACTGAGCCAGGATCCGCGAATCCAGCACCGTGCCGACGCCATAGGGCGTACCCACACGGGTCTTGCGGTGAGGCAGATTCTTCTTGAGTTCGCGATAGGTTTGATCTTCATAGCGCAGGCAGCACATCAGTCTCCCGCACCGGCCGGAAATCTTGAGCGGATCGAGCGTGGCCTTCTGCGTCTTGGCAGCCCGCATCGAAATCGGCTTGAGCACCTTGAGAAAATTCTTGCAACAGCAGTGCTGACCACACCGTTCGTAATCTGCGACAAGTCGGGCTTCATCGCGGGCACCGACCTGCCGCATTTCAATGCGCGTCTGAAAGTGACCAGCCAAGTGCTTGACCAGGTTGCGGAAGTCGATGCGCTGCTCTGACATGTAGTAGATGGAAAGCTGCTCGTTGCCCAGAATCGGTTCGACCTCGACGACTTTCATATCCAGCCCGTGTTCCTTCACAGCCGCGCGGACAAACCGCAGCGCTTCAGGCATGCGGCTGCGCAGCTCGCTGTTCTGATTCATGTCTTCGATGGTTGCGACGCGCAACACGCGCCCCTGGGTGGTAAACGGAAAATCCTTGCCGCCCGAGTTGTCGATGTATTCGAGCATCTCCTTGCGGGTGATGGATTTGCTGCACCCTGCGTTTTCGCAGGTGGTGGTGAGCATTTCCACAAGCTCAGTTCCGCGATGGGTGCGGGCCACGAGCCTGGTCCCACAGCCGGGCTTGATCGAGCCGTCATACGGCAGCTCCGCAATCAGTTTCATCGACCCGAACTTTACAACCAGACTCTTGGGAACTTCCAGAGACTGATACAGCTCCTCATCCGTCATGACTGAGCGGCGAGCGGGGTCTGCATCCTGTTCAAATACGGGGAGAGGATGAATGGACATTCAAGGGAGTATACGAGATCAACGCGGCCGCAGCCCAAATCGAGTACACGACCGGCACACAGCCATCTCCACTCCCCCCGGCCCGGCCATCACGGCACCGTCATGGCGTCACAGCAATCTGCACATTGTCCCAACTGGCGCGGAAGCCTGATGTTGAGAAAGTCGCCACGACGATCGTCCGTAAACGCAGAATGATCCTGCCGTTGGTGTCGTTGATGTATGGATCAGCCGCCGCAACATTCACCATCTCGACAGTCTCAGCAATCCCGCTGGGGAAGGTGCCGATGGTGTCGAACGAAGCAGTATCAAAGTTGTTCAGCCGGACTCTGGTGATGCCGTTGGGATTGTTGAGTTTCCCCTCAGCAGTGATGTCCATCGATGCAGCAGTGCCCGCAGGCCAGGTGGCGCGGACCTGCAACTCAGAGACGTTGGGCTCCGATGAGAGGAAGCCAAAGGCTGATTGAATGACGTAATAGTCGTCATCAGAGTCGCGGATCTGATTGATGTTGCCGGAGATGCGTGTGCCGAAGGTCGTTGCAACAACATCGAGCGTTGCATTGGCTGGACCAAACTGAATCACATGGGTGTAGATCGAAGTCTGGCCGATCTGCGTGCTCACATAATGCGGCGAGACCGTATTGCCTGCAACTGCGATACCGAGGTAGTCGCCAATGAACTGACTGGTGCCGAAGATGTTGTCATTGGCTGAGTTGAATGAGGCGGGAGTCAGGCGATGTTCGTTCCAGGTTGCGCCGCCATCATCGCTGTAGGTGTAGTACGCATCGAACATGCCGTTGGTGGTATTGTCGCTCTGCACGGTGTGACGAGAATCGAGTGAGACGACATGCAGCCTGCTGAACTGATCAACCTCGATGTATGCAAAGAATTGATCACCAGGCGGGTTGGCATCGCCATTGATAATGCGTGGCGTGGTCCATGTCGTCCCCTGATTGGTCGACATGGTGTAGTACATGTCGACGTTGCGCTGATTGTTCACGATGTTCGTCGTGTCGAAGTACACTGCATGAAGGTGCCCGGTATTCTGATCGACGTCAAACGTTGCCCATGGCGGCACACGGAATCTTCCCGGAAAGCGCGAGCCGTCCTGTGTGCCCCAGGTATCCATACGAGTTGCGATCGTGTGACCTGTAAATGACGCCCCGCCATCGAGACTGCGCTGCATGAACAGTCCTGTGCCGAAGTCCCAGTATGCAACGTAGACTTCGCCATTGGGACCGACGCGTGGCAGGAACCCGATGCCGGATCCCAACGACCGCGGCGACGTCCATGTCGTTCCCATATCGTCCGACCAGATGAGGCCCTGGTTGTATGCAATGTACACACGCGTGGAGTTGGGAACGTTGAAACGTGGCCCCGCAGCCATCCAACATTTGTCTGCACCACCAGTCTGAACAGCCATGACTGATGGCTGGAAGACGTTGTCGCCGGGATCTTTGCGTGCCACATAGACGCCGCCATTGCCGCCAAATGCAATCGCTGATGCCCAAAGTGTTCCCGTGCGGGGATCAAAGGTTGACATGGGATCGCCTTCGACGCTGGTCTGATGGGCAGCAGGTGGCCGAAGGAGGAAGCTTGCCCAAGTTGCGCCGCCATCACGACTGAGCGCGAAGCCGGAGCGAATGTTGCCATCGCTGCGATAGTCGTTCCATCCCGAGATCATGTCGAGCGGATTCGCATCGCTGGCAGATGCAGTGGTTTCATTGGCAC
>JBPCKF010000082.1:0-10046 GCA_051004555.1 Phycisphaerales bacterium
GCATAGAAGTCTTGAGCGAAGCCCTCTTCTTTCCAGGTGATTGCGAGTGGCGTGACGTTGGCTTTGGTATCCGCATGCAGGATGCCGATTTGTTGTGTCATCTGATCTTCGAAGATGAGTGTGAGGATGTCAGGATCGCCGGAGTCGAAGTTCTCGATCGAACCGATCTGGCGATGCTTCCCACCCGATGAAGGCGAGAGGTAGATCACGCCGGTTTCATCAATAAGGTAGTGATTGGCGAGGTCATCGCCCGCGCGCATAACACGGAATGGGCCGTCGATGGATGTCTTTTCGGTGTTGTGTGTTGTCCAAGGCGCGTGGACATTGCCGTTGGCCTTCATCAAATCCCACCGCGTGATCACCCCTTGACGAACAGCGATCGCAGTGACCTGATCTGTTGATGTGTATAGAAGATCATGATGGAGGTCCCATCGGCTGGCGAGAGCATCAGCGTTGTCTCGGATGTACTGGACCAGCGGCATGCAGACGCAGCCATTCCGGGTTGCAGCATCCTGTATGCGTCGTCCAGCTTCACGCTGTTCATCTCCTTCTGCCTCGACAAACGTGAGCTGGTCACTCACAGAAGAAATCGTCGCAGAGATATTCGTTCCAGAAAGGTTGTCTGCTGGCGTAATGCCTCCAGTCACGCGTGTATGAGAACCTCGATAAAGTCCGTCGCCCGTAACTCCCCATACGATCGGCCCAGTCAGGCGATTTGCATCAAGCCCGCGGCGCATCTCCGGGCTCAAAGGCGACAGGTTCCAGATGAAGGCGACATGTCGCTCATTCTTACCACCCGTGACGACCACTAGTCGCGACCCACCATGAGGAACATGGGCTTCAGTCATCGCAAACAAGTTTCCATCATCATCGCGCGCGACTTCTCGCAGCGGCGGGCTTGCAACGATTCCCACGACAGACACGATCAACAGAAGTTGGTGGACCATTGTTCGCGAATCCTCCTATGGCTATCGGGACCAGTCGATCGGCGTCCAAACAAAGTCAACGTTGAATGGATCGGGCCTGATGACGAACGCGAACGTTGGGTGCGTTTGGTTCCGTATTACCCCGTCGCAGTTGATGTCCGTGTTGATATCGAGTTCGTTAATCTGTGGCCAGGCATTCGCAGCGGTGTCAAAGTACAGGCTCCATCCCGCTATCACTTGAGACTCATAACTGGCGAGGCCGGTTGCCGTAATGCCATATGATGGATCGTACAGCTTGCCGCCGACATTCACGATGTAGTGCACTGTGAAGGTCGCCAGGGGATTTCCACCATTTCCATTGCCTTGTCCCGGTGCCCCAGCGACATCTGTGAAGTCCGCAAAAGACCAGACGTACTGCCATGCCAGGCCATTGTGGCCCACGAACCATTGCGGACACAGAACCGGAACATTGAGATGCGGATAGAGTTGATCCGGCCAGGAATTGGGGTTGTTGGACCCGACAATATTCCATGACTCAACAAACAGAAATGCGTGAGCACCATATATGTTCAATGAGTGCGGAGGGATGAGCTTCCATACTTCGTTTGACGGGTCAATACCCATCGCATGCATAGTTCGAACAAAGGACTCGGTCCACGCGCCGCATTGACCGTCGCCATCGACAAAGAGACCCGGATTATTGAAATTGTCGGGAGCAATCGTTGTATTCGGTGTTGTCCAGTTGCCGTAATATGTCATCGATGGTGCGGGCCGTCCTTCAAGCAGATCCGTCGCGCGTTGCACCGACAATGTCGCAAACTTCCCGAAGATTGCATCTGCGATCGCAGTATGACTTGTGCCGGGCAGACCATGGGCCTGTTCGCAACCGGTATGCACCAGCGAATAGAAGAACTTGAAGCTCCCTGTCGGTGACAGGAGCACATAGTACAGTGGATTATCGCTGGTGCCAGCTGTGAGTGGTCCGGCGGTGGTATCGATCCGCCATTGAATCTGGAAGTTCGGGTCGTACCAAATGGTTGTGTGTGTGATGCTCGTCCCTTGCATCGTCACCGTAAGCTCATCGCCCGCAGCGTTGTACTGCCAGATCAAGGTACTCTTGAACTCATCGAACGCAGATGCGCCTACAACATTTCCGACAGCTGTTGATGTGGTTGTATTGATCGCGAACGGCGGGCTTACTGTAAACACAACTTGATTTACCTGCACCTTCGTGCCTGCGGCATAGCAGATCGGGGCACGGATGTCAGCATTGTCCCAGGGATCATTGAACCAGTCATCAGCATCGCCATCGCCATCGGCATCCAGCCATATCTGCGGATACGCAACCTGGGGCGGGATATCGCGGAACGGTGCATGCGAATCTGCAAACATCACCTTCTTGAGCGTGACAGTCGTGCCACCCGGCCCGGCTGGCCCAGAATGCTGCCGACCTCGACGGTTATGACTCGCATTGTTGTGTGAGAGGTGCGTCGGCAGCGCGCCACCGACAATCTTCACATTCGATGCTTCGTTCGCTGCAACCTGCCAGCGATCAGCTTCTGTGAACATCTGCAACGATGTCATACGCTCGAATGTCTCCAGCGCATCGCTCAGCGCAATCACACTCGTTTCATTCTCATGCATGAGCCACGGATTAAACGGCTGGCTGCCACGCACTGCAAGAACAAGCTCACCCGTCGCGCCTGAGAGCACCCACGTCATCATGGGCTGGTGCGCTTCAATCGGGATCAATGCAACGCGAATCTCTGCAACATTGTCGCCAGTGATATCGGGTACAAGACCAAGACGCGCGACCGCAGCATCGCCAGGCAACAACGATCTCCACACGGCGTTGTCAGCGTCATTCATCAGCATCAACTGAGTGGTCGCAAGATCACCAACTTCATCCTGTACGACATCCTGTACTCGCCCATTCGGAAGGTCAGGGAACATCAGATCAGCCAGCTGCAACTCTGGAGGCGCAGCAGCGCCCCCCCAATCGTTGTCAGTAGTGCGAACACGATGCAATCTGTACTCAGCATAAGATGCCCCCTTGCTGTGTGCTATCACGGCCATTGTCCCCGGTCTTCCGAAGTCTGTCAAGGGGAGAAATCGCCATTTTCCGAAGAATGTCGGGCGGGTCAGACGCTGGTGAAGGGGTTTCGTTGCAGAATACCTGCAGGCGTTCGCCTTCCGTCCGTGCTGTCAGCAGGACATTTCTGAACGCCATCGTCGCATCGTGAAAATCGCGGGGTACAATTGCCAACAAGCTGAGAGAGCGAGAGTCGAAGGAGATCCACCGTGAGCAGCTTTTCAGCAGCAGTCGCAACCCATCAGATGGCGGAAATCAAGAGCACAACCAGACGTCTGCGTCACGAAGGTCTGGCCGATCAGGAGCGGACATACGCACTGGCAATGCATCTGATTCCGCTCATTGCACTGGCGGTGTTCCCGCCGGCGATGGTGGCAACCCTCATCATGTGGCTGGCCCGGAAGGATACTTCGCCATTCATTGATGACCACGGCCGCGAGTTTATCAACTTTGCGATCAGTTACGTTCTGCTTGCGATCTTCCTGGCTATTTCGATTGTCGGCATCCCGATTCTGCTGGCTTGGCCCATCATCGGGCTGGTGAACGTCATTCGAGGGATCATCGCAGCCAGTAACGGTGAATACTTCCGCTATCCCATGACATTCCGCTTCATCAAGTGAGCCATGGGAACCGGGAAAAGCGGGGCCGGGGCTACCGGGGTTCATAGAGAAATGAGATTTCTATCAGAACGACCCCGGAAGGGGTTGCAATGGTCAGGGTTTTCGGTCATCATGCCCTCCCATGAACGAGCACACCGACCAACCGGAAACAACTTCGCCACCTCCCCCCATCGCGCCTGACGCTGGCATCCCGGGCGAGCTTGCGAGCAGTGAGGAACGCACGATGGCAATGCTTTGCCACATCCTTGCGATCTTCTTTGGATTCCTGGCACCCCTCATCATCTGGCTGATCAAGAAAAACGAATCAAAGTTCGTCGACTACCACGGCAAGGAGTCGCTCAACTTCCAGATCACGCTATTCATTGGATACCTGATCTGCGGTGCCCTGATCTTCGTCCTGATCGGGTGTTTTCTGCTTCCTGCACTTGCGATCGCCGCAATCGTGTTTGCGATCATCGCGGGGATTGCAACGAACAAGGGCGAGTATTATCGCTACCCCTTTGCGATGCGTCTCATCAAGTGAGTGAAGAAGGTGGCAACGACTGCGCGACAGTTGCGCTCCTGTGCGCAACTGTGCAAGCGTCGCTGCGGCTTGAGCCGATGGTGAGATTCCGGACCTGCACATATGCGCATTGACAGTTTCACCAGTTCATTCCCCATCGGGCAGGCGCGCAAGGCGTATGCTGCTGCAAAGATCCCGCAAATGGGGGAGCCAGGGCGATCAGCCAAGGTCAATGAGCTTGCCACAGTGCGTTCGATTGCAGACATTCAATCGCTGCCCGGGGTTTCGCGCAGCAGGGCGATCGATCACATCGTTGGTGGCACCGTGCATCAACCGATCAGCTTTGACGGTGCAGCGACTGTAAGTGGGAATGGCGCGCTGCCGATGTATACTCGCGCGGCGGACAAAGTGGAAGCAGCGACAGGCATCGCGCTCGGCCGCGCGATTGATGTTTCCGCGTGATCACCCGAAGCGGCGGATTCACCGATTCTGCAGTCGCTGGAAGTGATCAATGAACTGAAACATCAGTTCAGCGGTTCGGCGAAGGAGTTCATCTTCGCTTCGGCGGGCTGCCTGAAGAATCGGATCTGTGGGTTCGACCGCATGTTTGACCAGATGCGCCAGGCGAACGTAGGTGTTATCACTCGACTGCGCCATTTCCAGTACGCCGCCAAGCTCGGGATGGTTGACGGTCTGTGACACCAACCAGGCCTGCGAATACGGGTCGAAGCGCGAAAACACCTCGGCAACCGCATCGGCTGCGCGATGGATTTGTTCCTGGGGAATGGCCGTGGTAGCGCCGCCCACCGCAACCAGGCGCAGCAGCAACGCGGTGGTCACGACATCATCTTTTGAGTCCAGTTCAGCCAGTGAGTCGATCGCATTGTCGACCCATTCCGGGGTGACCTCGACGCCATCCACCCGGAAGACGGGAGTACGGAACGTCGAACCCATCATGCCGGTTGCGATCGCGCCCGAAGACAGTGCTCGGGGGTTCACCGTACTGCGCAGCTCGATGGATGTTCCCGTCAGACAGAATGCATCCAGAAGGCTGGCAAAAGGGTCGAGGCGCAGGTCGATCATGAAGTCGATCCGATCGCCCGGATTCAATCGCAGCCGTTTGCCGATGTCAATCACGATTGGGGCTGGCTCGTCGACTGCAACGCGACGTGAGACGGTCAGACGGGGCTGAACGATGATATTGCGCTGGATCGCAGCGTTGGGGCCGACACCAAGCGGCATCCCGGAGTTATTGGAAACCTGCACTCGCAGCAACACTGGTTCATAGGGTCCGAACGAGGGCTTCACCGGCTCGACTCTGACCGACATCAGGTGTGTTGGCGCGGTTGGCCAGCGATCGATGACCTTAGGAATTGAGGATGCGAGTCGTTCCAGCCGTGTGCTGAGTTCGCTGGGCTGGAGGGTCGATTGGAACATTGACTCGACTTTCTCGCGAGCCCACACACCCATGACAGTTCCAGGCTGGGATCGTGCGAGCTTTTGCAGCATTTCGCCGCCAATGCCAGAATTTCCAGCCTCAATCTGTGCAAGAGCCAGCCCCAGGGCTGCTGCGGCATCCTTCTCGGCCACCGGCTCGAAGAGAGCAATCGCCCCCGCTGCGTCGCCCCGTCTCAAAGCCAGCCACCCGCCAAACCGAGCCTGAGCATCTTCCGTAAGCGGCATGATTGTTGCAGCTTCCCGCAAGATTGCATCTGCGCCTTCAGCGTCACTCCCCAGCCAGACCTTGAGCATCGCAAGGGTCAGCAGAACCTGGGCCCGCTCCTCAGCAGGAATGTTCTCGATGGCTTTGAAATCGGTGCGAATCGTGCCTTCGATTCCGCTGATGACCGTGTTGATACGGTCGGGGTCGTGGTGTTGGCGGATCGCAAGTTCAACAGTGCCGAGGGTCAATGGCACAGGCCCGAATATCTCTGAGCGTTCGGCTGCAGTCATTCCCGGCCTCTCACGCCAGGCCCGCATCCGCGCAGCTTCATCAATGTCGCGGCGGCGACCCCGGATGGTCGAAAGGGCAGCATCGGAATCGCCACCAGCCCATTGCGCAAGTGCCAGGTCTGCAAGCAGATCGTTGGACGGTGTCTGACCAGCAGGTTTGTGCCCAAGAACAGACAGACGCAGCAGTCGCGTGGCACCGTTGTACGCTCCGTTGTTCAGAAGATGATTGGCAAGGCCAGTTGCGATCCGAACGTCTGTCGGATCGGACATCAACGCATTGACTAGCAGCTCGGCGGCAGCGAAGGGATCACTGATGCGTACATCAAAAAATCCTGCAGCCATCGTGGCAGCATCTTTGTTTGTTTGATCAATCGTGCTGGCCCGTCCCAGCCAGGTCGCCATGTTGTCGACATCGCCCTGCCTTTGATAAAGCAGAGCCAGATCGAACGCCAGTCGGCTGGCAACTGCCTGTCCTAGCGTTTTCATGTTGGCTGGGTCAAGCAGGCGCTCGATTGCAGTCATCCGCTCGCCAGCGGTCTGATAGCGGTTCAGAACATCATTGATACGTTCAAGCCGGATGAACTCGTCTTTGGGATCGAGTTGTGCGATCGCTGCGGTGAGCTTTGGTCGGATCGCGTCATCGTTGAGGAGGCGCTGAGCATCGGCATAGATTCGCAGGATCTGTTCATCTTCAGGTGCAAGGTCGTGTGCAATCTGCAAAAGAACAGACGCAATTTCCATGGCTGGTACACTGAGTGGCTCCAGTCTGATGATTTCCCGAGCCTGACGAGTGAATAACTCTGCCAGTCGCTTTTTGCTTGCGGCCTGCATGAACTCGGGTATCGGCGGCACGGGTGCCTGCTGGGGGATTGCGGCATCCTCGGGTGTTGAGGAATCCTGGAGATCGACCGGCTGAACCGGATCAGAAATCGATGTGTCCGGGTCGTCTGCTGGGTCCTGATGCGACGCAGATGCGGGAAAGATGAGGCTCGCTGCCAAAATCAGGGCAGCCAGACTCCGCTGAAGTCGAGGTCGAGGAGAGTGCCTGAGGTTGCGTGCATCGGTCATAGGATGTGCCTGGCAGTTTGTGAGGATGCAGAATAAAGTGGGTGAAGTGTAGCGGATGAAGGGGGCATTGACACTGCCCCTGCGTGCTGATAGGGTGATAGCCGAGGAGAGGGGCTAAACTGATCGTCACGAGAAACAGCCGCGAGTCGGCATGCGGAGCATGTGTAGAATGAACAGGTGGTCCCCCTTTTGCGTTGGCTTCATTGCGGCAGCACTCGTGTGTGCAGCCCATGTGTACGTGGTGCAGGCACAGAGCAGTTCGTTGCCACGCAACATTACTGAATCGACGCGAGAACTTTCAAACGAGCAGATGGCAGAGGTTGCAGCGTTCGTTGACACGTGGGTGAAGGCTCTTGAGCAGGAGGACTCTCTGAAGTCGGTGCAGAACGCCCGTCGCGCACTTGCCAACAGTCAGAATCTTTCCCCCGGTGGAAGTTTCTCGCCTTACTTCAGACGTGCGTACAGCGACATTCTGACACCCCGCCTTGCGCAGTTGATTTCGGGCACGAATGCGCGAGCTGCAGTTGATGCCATTATGATTGCTTCGCGCATCGGGACCGATCGCGCTCTGGACCTTGTCATCGAACAGATCGAGAGTTCCGACGCAAGACTGCGCACCGCAGCTGCTGGCCGAGCCATACTCGCTGTACAGGATGTGCCTGCCAATCGAAGCATGATTTCACCCAGTTCGCTTGCGACACTCGCGCGAAAGGTGAAGTCCGCTGCGCAAGCCGAAACGTCGCCTTACGCGCTGCAGCGTCAGGTTGAACTGCTGGATGCAATCCATCTCACAGCCGAGCTTGGCGGCGGCACGCTTGCGAATGTTCTTTCCGATGTGCACAAGGGTCGCCTGGATGTGCTGGGAGCGCGGGCCGAGCGCCTCAAGGCAGCCGATGCAGATGCGTTAATCATGATGATTGGAAGTCTGCGGCGCAGCTATCAGGCAGACGGCGTTGACGCCAAGCGACTTGAAGGTCCGATTCTGGCACGTCATCTCAACGCGGTGCTCACGAGCGCCTCAGAACATTGGGATGTACTTGAGAACGACGACGCTGCCTGGGATTCATTCAAACGTCTGATTGCAGATACCGAGAGCATGCTGATTTTCATCGATACATCGATTGCAGCTGCGTCGACCACGCCGCAGACACGTCTGCCCGATCATTGGGACCGCCGCGACAAGCCGCAGTTTCAGCGCGAGCGCGAGCTCTGGACCGAACATCTCAAGCTCGATCCTTACCGCGTGAATCAGCGCTGATCGTCTTCCGCAAACGGCCGATGAGAGCCGGGTGCAGCAAACGGATAAGATCGCCCTGGTGGCACCCGAACCATTCAAACAGGAATCACTCGAACACCTCAGCGCGCTGTATCGCCTGGCGCGGCAGTTGACCGGCTCGCATGAGGCAGCTGGTGATCTGGTGCAGGATGCGTACCTCAAGGCCCTGCGCGCTTGTGAAACCTACGAAGAGCGCGGGTTGGGCCTGCGGCCATGGATGTTCAAGATTCTCCACAATACCTTCTACAGTCAGGCACGCTCATCCAAAGATCGCAAGCGAGAGAGCGACCTTCTCGACACCAGCGCTGTTTCAGGTGAGACGCGCCCCGGCCAACCGCCCCCAGCGTGGGATCTGG
Organism: Phycisphaerales bacterium; assembly: GCA_051004555.1. Lineage (GTDB taxonomy): Bacteria > Planctomycetota > Phycisphaerae > Phycisphaerales > SM1A02 > JBPCKF01. The sequence goes on from JBPCKF010000082.1 coordinate 8,794, forward strand.
CCTCGCTGGACTGGGAACATGTGGACGAACGGCTTCGATCGTCGATCAAGCAGTTGCGGCCCGAATATCGGACGGTCCTGCTCTTGTGGGGCGTGGAAGGCATGAAATACCGCGAGATTGCAGCCATTGCGGATGTTCCGATTGGGACGGTCATGAGCCGCCTGCACAGGGCCAGATCGATTCTTGCGACAGAACTGGAAGATCTGCGGGAAGAATTAGGCATTAAACTGAGTTAAGACATGGACATGGAACTGCTTCGACAGTTTGTGGATGGAGAACTGAGTGCTGAGGATCACGCAGCATTCGAGAAGGAGGTGCGCGCCGATCCCGAGCTGGCAGCCAGAGTGCAGTTTGAGGAGCGACTGCGTGATCGCGTTGCCGAGCGATTCGTGCATGACGCCCCAGCTGCTCCAGCAGGCCTCGTGGCTGCAGTTCGCGACCTGCTTGAACGCGATGGAGTGGATGAGGTTGATGGGTCACGCGCCATCGTCAGCGCGCTGCGGGGAGATTTGCAGCCGTCACGGTTGAAAGGGAAATCGAAGAAGGCAGCGCGTGAGAGGTCTTCGCTGCGCATCAGTCCCATGGCCGTCGCTGCGTGTCTGTTGATTGTTGCAGGCGCGGTCGTGATTGGCATTTGGGGGAAGCCACTGCTGAGCCCGCGCGTGCATCCACAACTGGTCATCAACCTTCAGAAAATGGCTGAGTCTGCCGGGAGAGCAGATGAACGTCATCACAACTGCAGTCATGAAGCCACAGGGCGCCCGAGAGAAGATGGCAGCAGCACAGCCATGCGTGACTTCGCACGGCAACAGGGCATTGATATTGTGAGCTTTGATCTGGCACCATCCCAGCTGACCTTGATCGAAGAAGGCCCGTGCAAACTTGGCGACGGCGAGGCAGCGTGGCATGCCATTTATTCGACATCCGGCGGCGAGCGGCTGAGCATGTTCATAATGGCTGATCGTTCACAGTTTGGCCGCCTTGAAGTTGCGCGGATCTTCGATGAGAGCGACTTTGGCAATTTGCCGAACGATGCGATCGTGACGCTCTTTTCCGATGGAGACCTCGCGTTCATCGTTGTCAGCTCAGATCTGAAGTTGCATCGCAGCGTGCTTGATAGCATGCAGCGCATTCTCTTCCCATGAGCATTCTGCTGCTCAGCCACGATATGAGCCGTGGGGATGGGGATCGCCAGAACATCGCAAGTCCGCCAGCCGTAGAGATGATGCTGAACATGTGCCAATCGGGCATTT
>JBPCKF010000083.1:0-15152 GCA_051004555.1 Phycisphaerales bacterium
CGCCGCCTTCTGTCGTCCAGAACATGTCATCGTAGAAGGTGTGAATCCAAGTTGCATCGCCTTCTTCAGCCTGTATCCCGCGCCCCTCAGCTCCCAGTGCATCGGATGCACCTTCGCCCCAGTCAGCTGTCAATGTGTGCAGCGAAACGTCGTGGTCGCCTGCAATCGTCCGCGACATGTTCATGCGCAGCGAGACACTGTTGATCGTCGAACCCGCAGGTACCGCAGCAGCAACATCAAACGCCAGCAGCGCACGCCGAATCGAGCCATCACCTGTCCGGCCGACAAAAATGCGCTCGCCTGCCCCGTTACTGAGCATGCCATCTGTGTCTTCGTACAGTGTGTTGTCCTTGGCCGACTCGATAATGATCTCATCAGCCGCGACCGAAGTGAGGGCAACCGCAGCGCAGGCTGCTGCGGAAATGAAAGCGATACGGTTCACATTCTGCATGTCTCTTTTCTCCTGTGTTCGATGCGCGTGGTGCGCAGACTTCCACCCAATCCTAGCATCAGTATTGTATCTGGCTTGCATTTTTTTATGATTTGGAGCGATAACGATGGCACGCGACATGACAGGCCGCGTTCTGGTGGTGAGCGGGGCAAGTTCGGGAATCGGGGCTGCAACTGCCCGTTGCGCAGCGAATGCCGGCATGGACGTCGTGCTCAATGCCCGTCGCGAGGATCGTCTCGAGCAGGTTGCAAACGACGTCCGAACACTCGGCCGCCGTGTCGAGATTGTGTGCGGTGATGTGACTGACCCGGGCATCAACGCAGCCATGCTTGAAGCAGCACGCTCACGGCTCGGTCGTCTTGACGCAGTCTTTGCCAATGCTGGGTATGGCCTCGAGGGGGCGACTGATACACTCCCGGCTGATGATCTGCGCGGGATCTTCGAAGTGAACTTCTTTGCGGCACTCGATCTCATTCAGCAGGCTGCAGCGATCATGAAAACGCAGCGAAGCGGCCATCTGATCATGTGTTCCAGTTGTGTCGCCAAATTTGCGATTCCATACTACGGAGTCTACTCTGCAACCAAAGCAGCGCAGAATCACGTCGCACGGTCACTGCGTCTTGAACTCGAACCCGAGGGCATCTTCGTTTCAAGCGTGCTTCCAATTACCACCACCACGGAGTTCTTCGAGGTCGCGGAACGACTGAGCAGCCAGCCAGCCAGCAGCGATGTCACGCCCGATCACGCCCCCGAAATGTTTGTGCAATCACCGGATCGCGTGGCCAGGGCCATCGTAAAGTGCATGCAGCGCAAGCATCCTCAGCCAGAAGTGTGGACTTCGCACATTGTCAGGATCGCGTCCGGGCTGTTCACCGTTTTCCCGCGATTGCAGGATTTCGCCATGCGCAAGGAGGCGCGCAAGCGACGAGCGCGGCTCGCCTCGTCGCCAGCGCCGCCTCTTATTCTGAGTGAACCCAAACACTGAACCCAATGGCGTGAACCCCGGCCCGTGAACAGCAGTATCACTTTACATGACAGTCCCGGACATCCCGAATAAAACTGTTCCTCATCATCTCCTTGAAGGACCTTGGTATGTTGAATCCACGCATTGTTCTTCCCACGCTCATCGTTCTCATCTTTGCCTGCAGCGCTGCTGCCCAGATCCACAACCCTGCGAATCACACTGCCGATCAACGTCGCGCCGTTCGCCGCACTCCTGTTGTGGATGTCTTTGAGAACAGTCGCGATGCAGTCGTCAACATTGCAGCGACCGCGTTCATGGAACGGCGAGGGGTGATCGACTTCGATATGCTGTTTGATCACATGCTCGACATGCGCGGCCCGCGCACGCGCGTTCCTGTCACCAGCGTCGGCAGTGGCTTCGTTCTCGATCAGAGCGGGTACATCGTTACCAATGCACATGTGGTCGCCCGCACAGCTGACCGCCGCGTCGTCTTTGGCGATGGCACGGAGCTTGATGCAGAAGTCATTGCGATGGACGTCGAGCACGATCTTGCCATTCTCAAGGTTGATGCGCCTGGGCCGCTGCCTGAACTTCCGCTTGGCCGCAGTGACGACCTGATGGTTGGCGAAACTGTGATCGCGATCGGCAACCCGTTCGGTTTTCAACACACCGTCACTTCGGGCGTCGTCAGCGCGATTGATCGCGAGATTATCCTCAGCGACAACCTGCGATTCGATGGGCTAATTCAAACTGATGCAAGTATCAATCCAGGAAACTCAGGCGGGCCGTTACTCAATGTTCTGGGCGAGCTCATTGGCGTGAACACCGCGATCCGTGGCGATGCAGAAAACATCGGCTTTGCGATTCCAGTCGATCAACTGCGCGCCCGGCTGCCCGAACTTCTCAGTATCGAGCGGCGTTACCGCGTGCAGACCGGACTCGTTCTGGGGAATCAGGGCGGACACGTTGTTATTGCGTCAGTCGCGCCTGGCTCAGCAGCTGCGGATGCAGGCCTGGCTGTGGGTGATGTGATTGAGACCGTTGACGGCGCATTGATTGAAGATGCAGTGGACTATCACATCAACCTGCTTGGACACCGTCCCGGAGATATGGTCGATCTGAAAATCGCGCGCGACGCGCAGCCAATCATTACATCCATCGAACTGCGCCAGCGTCCGCTGCCTGATGGTGCGGTGCTCACTGCACAACGACTCGGCCTGCGCGTGGCTGAGCTTTCATCTGCGGACCTTGCCCGGCGCGGGCTGCGCGGCGAATCAGCAATCGAAATCGTTGATGTCGAGTCGGGTTCACCTGCCTCGGCACTCGAGATTGCAGCTGGTGACCTGCTGGTCGATCTCAATGGCCAGATGCCCACCACGCTCGCAGACCTGGGCATGATCTGGGAATCCATCCCGGCTGGTAATGTCGTTCGGCTCGGCTTCCTGCGTGTGACCCGCAGAACCCGCTTTCATCAGACTGTGAATTTGCGGACACGCTGAGCAGCAAGATCGACCGCTCGCTTCACGCGGATACGATGCAGGCATGAACGATCAGTCACCGATTGTCGGCATTCTCATGGGCAGCGCATCAGACTGGCCCACGATGAAACGCACCAGTGAAACGCTCGCGCAGTTCGGGATTCTGCATGAGAGTCATGCCATGTCCGCTCATCGCAATCCGCAGCGCGTGACCGAATATGTCACAACTGCTGAATCGCGCGGCATCCGAATCCTCATCTGCGCCGCGGGTGGGGCAGCCCACCTCGCGGGGATGGTGGCTGCTCATACGCACCTGCCTGTGTTGGCTGTACCCATGCAGGCCTGGTCGCTGGATGGACTGGATTCACTGCTTTCAACAGTGCAGATGCCCAAAGGCATCCCGGTCGCGACCTTTGCCATCGGCAGTGCTGGCGCGGTCAATGCAGCACTCTCAGCTGTGTCGATCCTCGCGCTGAGTGACGATGCGCTCAAAGAAAAGTTGCTCAAGTTTCGCCGCGAGCAGCAGCAAGCAGTTCAGACTTTGCCGGACTGACGACGAGAACAGGAATTGCGAGTTGGCCGCTCGAACAAAGAGCGTTAACCTGCGAGGAAACCACCGATTCGATTGGTTCTAACCCTTCGCATCAATCGAAGGCCACCGTCGGGCGAATGCGCGCCCTGGGATTCTCGAAGTAGATGTGATCCTCAGCCAGCGTCACCAATACGACCAGGTCCTGAAAATCAGCTGCTGGCGAGTTCAGGTCAGTCACGCCCAACTCGAAGAGATAGATGATTTCATCCTCGAAGAGTCGGATGCGGTTGTCGATGGGGTCGATGTAGTCGCGCAGAATGTCGCTGATGTCACGCTGATTCATATAGGGGGGGATACTTGGCACTGCGTCGCCGTCTCGCAGGGCAAGCACGTATGGTTCATCGCTGTTTGATGTCATCGACATGTGGGCTTTCCATGACGATCGCAGCAGGGGATCAGCATTGTGGAGCGTGAACTGCCATGACTGGGCATGCACGGTGAACCACTCTGCGGCTTTACAGATTTCCGGCACGATGTACTCGCGCGGATTCTGATCGTCATTGACATTTCCGGTCAGAGGGTTGTCGATCAAGCCGAACGGTTGGCGATTGTCTCCCACACCCATCTGGATGCTGAGCGTGACGGGCATGTCGTACTTGCCACCTGCGGTCAGCTGTGACCCGAGCACGCGAAAGCGCGCGGTGTAGGTTGTATCGGGAACGACCATGTCACCCACAATCCGAAAAGGCCCCTTGATACGCACCCTCTGGTTCGATCGGTGGCGCAGAGCGGACGATGCGTGGGCCGAAGGCAAACAATCAGCCGATGCCTGCCGCTGCAACTACCCGGGCAATGAGTGCGTGCGGATGGAGCCGGGTGCGCTGCTGAGCCATTCTTTCTTTTCTCCAGTCGCGTAAGATCGACGACATTGCCCCCGGTTGGGGTGACATGTGTGTTGAGAGCATGCGACGAATCCGGAGTTCTGCAAGACAGGCATGCGTGGATTGATGAGTTGACACTCATCCCCAATGCCCTGTAACAACTTTAAGGGTTGCGCAACGAAGTCCGATATATGCAGCGATGGCGGAATCTCCGATGAAGCGGAGCACCTGTGTCGGGCTACTGTTCTGAGCGCATCCAGACAACCCTCCGCGCTTCCTTTTGGACGAGGCGAAACGCGGGGGGGAGCACCCGAACCACACCCATGCAAGTGGCGTAGACTTCAGCATGGCAGACACTGCAGCCCCGGACACCGCGATCGTCGATGCAGCCCCCGCTGCAATTCCTGTTACACCACTGGATGAGACCGGTCAGGCAGAAAAGCTGGAACGGCAGCTCTTCGTCGCTCTGGCTGGGGGCGTTCTGCTGTTGGCCTCGTGGGTGGCATTGCTCTTTGGCAAACATCCAGACGTCGCTCAGATTCCCGCGTTCATCGGCGCAATCCTGCTCGGAATCCCGCTGGTCTGGAACGCCTTCAAGGAAGTACGCACTGGCCGTCCATCAAGCTCTGCACTGGCCGCGATTGCGGTGGTTGCAGCCATTGCTGTTGGGCAATATCTGGCTGCCGGGTTTCTAGCGCTATTCCTGTGGATGGCTGACCTCATTCTGAGCCGCACAGCTTGGGGGGCGCAGCGGGCCATTCGTGAACTTGTCGGCCTCACACCAAGCGTTGCTCGAATTCTTGAAGATGGTGTGGAGCGTTCGATTGCCCTTCGTCAAGTGCAGGTTGGTCAGGTTGTACGGGTTCGGCCGGGCGAGAATCTTCCTGTCGATGGACGCATCAAGCGCGGCACCAGCGATATCAATCAGGCGTCGCTGACTGGTGAAGCTGTGCCGGTTGAAGTGCAGCCAGGCACAGACGTCTACGCAGGCACCACCAACCTCACCGGTCAGATTGATATTGAAGTCACCGCGATTGCAGGCGACACAACCATCGGCAAGGTCGAGCAACTCATCCGCGAAGCAGAATCAGCCAAGAGCGCCCGGCAGGAACTCGTTGAACAACTGGCCAGCTACTACGTGCCCGTCGTTCTCATGGTGGCTGGGCTGGTGTGGTTTTTCACCAGCAAGGGTGGACCCGAAGTCCGCGACGAAGCGATGGTGCGCGCCATTACCGTTCTGGTTGTGACATGTCCGGGCGCTCTGCTCATCGCGCATCCCACTGCGATGGTCGCAGCGTTTGCAGCTGCAGCCCGGCTGGGCATCATGATCAAGCAAACCAGCACACTGGAAGCGGCTGCCCGAATCGACACCGTCATCATGGACAAGACCGGTACGCTGACGACCGGCCGTTTCGCAGTCAGCCGGCTTGCACCAGCAACAGGCGTCGACGGTGCTGCGCTCCTTCAGGCTGCAGCTGATGGGGAACAGCATTCCAATCACCCACTGGCAAAGTCGATTCTGGAAACGGCCAGGGCAGCACGCATCACCCCGAACACCATCGAACGCTACGAAGAAAAGCATGGTCGCGGTGTGATGGGACAGGGGCCGGCTGGTGCCATTCTTGCAGGTCGATCAACCTGGCTGATCGATGAGAATCCCGCCATCGCTTCGGAAGTTGCTGAAGTGGAGCGCAAGATCGAAGGCATGTCGGGCGTGCATGTGATGCAGGGCGGTCGATACCTCGGTGCGGTGGGGTTGGAAGACAAACTTCGCAGAAATGCTCCTGAGGTTGTTGCGGACCTGCGCCGGATTGGTGTGCGGAAAGTTGCGATCTTTACAGGCGACAAACTCGGCGTCGCCAAGCGCGTCGGCAAGGCGGTGGGGGTGGACCTCATCGAAGCCGAATGCCTGCCCGAAGAGAAACACGAAGAGCTCAAGTATCTGCTTGCCAAGGGACACCGTTGCCTGGTGGTTGGTGACGGCATCAACGATGGACCGATTCTGGCATCAGCAGATGTTGGCGTGGCAATGGGTCTCACCGGGACGGACATCGCGACCAACTCCGCAGGGGTTGCACTGATGAACGATGATCTTCGTCACATCCCATTCCTGCTCGAACTTGCGGGGCGAACGCGTGGTGTGATCGCGCAGAACATTGCGGTGTCGCTTGTCCTAGCCATCGTTGGTCTTGCCCTGGCTGCAACCGGCAACATCACGTTGTGGTTGGCACCATTTCTCTACGCGCTTGGCTATGTGCTGGTGATTGCCAACAGTCTGCGCCTGGTGCGGTTTGGCGAAGGGTTCGTCGAGGCAGAAGAAGCCAGGCGACAGATCGAAGCTCAGCGAATAGCCAAGCCCGCGAGGCTTGCTTCAACGATGCTCAAACCGGCGTAAAACGCGCGTTCATCCAGACTTCGCCCCCAGGATTTTACAGGCATCGCCAATCTTCTCGGGATCGGCTGTGAGCAGAGCAACCGCGGTGGCCTTGTCGATCGATCCTTCTGCAACATACGCAGCGACTTCACGCCTAGTGATCTCTCGAGCGCGATCCCGGATGATGTAATACACAGTCGCGAACACGATCCAGACAATGGCGACGGCACAGCCGAGCGTGATGGCAAGGATCGGAATGAGGTTGTTATTTTCGAGAACGGTCTGCGGGTCCATAGCGGTACTCTCCTGTGAATGAACTCCCGGACATTCTACTTGGGAGTTACGGGGCGCGGATTTCACCTCTCTGGCCCTGTCAAACCCCCATGGCATAAAAGAAACAGCCCCGGCGATTGCCGGGGCTGCGTGGGTTTGATCGGTTGCCAGAACGACGTCGAGCGGCTCAGTTGTCGTCATCTTCGTTGTCGTGGTCGTCGTCGTGGTCCTTCTTCGACTTCTTCTTGCCGGGCATTTCGATCTTTGAGGTACCCATTGCGCCGTGCTCATCCATGCCGCCACGCTGTGGTGAGGGACGACCACGATCACGGTCGCGCTCGCGTCCCGGCTCTGTTTCAGACGGGGCGCCTTCGGTATCGCCCCACTGAGCACGTTTGAGTGAAAGTCCGATCTTGCGATCATCAGTATCAACGCGAAGAATCTTCACATCAACCTTTTCGCCCGGCTTCACGACATCCTGAGGATTCTCGACCTTGTGATCTGCAAGTTCCGAGATATGCAGCAGGCCTTCGAGGTCTTCCTCAAGCTGTACGAAGACGCCGAAGTTGGTGATCTTGGTGATCTCGCCACGCACAATCATGCCCGGCTGATATGCATCGGGAATGGCATGCAGCCACGGATCTTCGGTGATCTGTTTTACACCCAGGCCGATGCGCTGCTTCTCCTGATCGACTTCGATGATGACGCATCTGACGGAATCACCCTTCTGATACATCTCATTGGGGTGGGCGATCTTCTTGGTCCAGGAAACATCAGAAACGTGGAGCAGGCCGTCGATGCCGGGTTCGATTTCGATGAACGCGCCATAGTTGGCGAGGTTGCGAACCTGGCCTTCGATGATCGTGCCCATGGGATACTTCTCTGCCACCAGGTCCCATGGGTTCACTTCGGTCTGCTTCATGCCGAGTGAGACTTCCTGCTTGTCGTTGTTGATGTCAAGGACAACCACTTCGACTTCTTCACCCTGACTGACCATTTCGCTGGGGTGATTGATGCGGCGGGTCCACGACATTTCCGAGATGTGGACGAGGCCTTCGATGCCATCTTCGAGTTTCACAAACGCGCCGTAGGAGACGAGATTGACCACAGCCCCCTTGGCCCGGGCCCCGATGGGATAGCGTTCTTCGATGTCCTGCCAGGGCGATGCTTCGGTCTGCTTCAGCCCCAGCGCGATCTTCTCCCTGTCCCGATCGATGTTGAGAATCTTCACCTCGATCTTGTCGCCGATGCGGACGATCTCGGAGGGGTGGCTGATGCGGGCCCAACTCATGTCGGTGATGTGGAGCAGGCCATCGAGTCCACCCAGGTCGACAAACGCGCCGAAATCTGCCAGGTTGGTGACGGTGCCTGTGACGACATCGCCTTCGTTGATGCTCGAGAGCAGCTTCGACTTGGCAGCTTCGCGTTCTTCTTCGACAAGCTTGCGCCTGGAAATCACAATGTTGCGGCGTTCTTCATCGATCTTCAGAATCTGGGCACGCACGCGCTTGCCAATGAACTCGCCAATGTCGGGCGGCCTGCGAATATCCACCTGGCTGGCGGGCAGGAAGACAGGCACGCCGATGTCGACCAGCAGACCACCTTTGATCTTGCGCATGACGGTACCTTCGACAATGTCGCCTTCGTTCTTGCGATCGAGGATGCGCTCCCAGCCGCGAATGCGATCTGCCTTTTGCTTGGAGATCGAGATTGCGCCTGATTCATCTTCGATGCGTTCGAGATAGACTTCGACTTTGTCGCCGATCTCCAGATCAGCCAGTGTGTCTTCGAACTCAGTTTTGGGGACAAGGCCTTCGGACTTGAGGCCGACGTCAATCACGACGTCGTCGCCCGCGATGCCGACAACTTTGCCTTCGAGAATCGTGCCAGGTTGAAAATCGCTGATCTGGGTTTTCAGAAGCGAATCCATGTTGCCATCGGCGACGTCAGCGCCGAAAGCATCCTGGAGAAGTGCTTCAGCGTCGGAAAGATCGACGCCAAGCTCTTCGATGAGGTTGTAATCTACCATGTGGAAATATGTCTCTAGGTGGTGCCCGGTATCCGCAGCGGGCGGGGTAAGTGCAAACGAGGGCTGCCGCGGAGGAACACCCTCCCGCGGAGAACAGCTGCTGATGCAACACATGCGGACGCAGCATCAACGTGAACCTGCATGGTAGGCGGCATTTGGGAGTCCGGCGAACAGGGCGGCCGCATTCACTGTGGCCGCACTGCACTTTCTTTGGGCGCGCGACGGAAGTGTCGCTGGTATCCGAGGCCCGAGACGCTGCCCGATTTGCGTTCACACTGGCTTCGCTACCGTCCGAATATCGCAAACCCAGCCATGCCAATCGCGGACATTGCGACAACCGCACTCGCGACCATGGCCGCGATCATCCATCGCTGCGTGTTGGAAAGCACCCTGGTCAGCTCCGATTCGCGCTGCTCGCTGGCCCTGTGCAACTGGTGCAGCACCTTGGTTGTGCTTTCATTGGCTGTTGCAAGTTGAGTCAGTCCTTCGCGGAACTGACTCATGCCCTGGACCAGATGCTCGGTGGCGCGGTCGCTGGTATCGAGTTGTTGATGGAGCAGGCCCAGCACTTCGGTCTGGCGACTCGAAGCCCGGTGCATGTTGTCGAGCGTTTCGTTGAGCGTGTGATCACGCTGACGTGCATGATCAAGATAGTCGCTGACAACCTCGAGCAGCCGGGCATTCTGACGATTGATCTCAGGCAGCGCATCGAGGGCGTCGGGCAGCCGTTCCATGCATTCAACCAAGCGATCAGTGCGCGAGGTTTGCTGTTCCAGATGCGAACTCATATTCCGCACCAGCGTCATGACCTCTTCCATATTGGATGATGCAGGAACGGAACGTGGCCGATCGAGCGACGATCCGCGCTGTGAGGAAGATGGCTTAGCCTCTGTCATCGAGTCTGCAAGACCTTCAGCCTGGGTATTGGTGAGGTCGACGACGACGTGCTTGCGACGAGTGAAAACGCCGCGAATGTCTTGAATGAGTGTCATGGAGTGTCCTGATTCTCTTGGTGGGAGTGAGTTTGGGAAGTGCAGTAAGAAAGAAAGAAATGAAGCGGAGTTGTGTCGTTGCGTGCATGAATGCGGGGAGGTGGCTACTGTCTGGCATGATCGTGAGACGTACGGGCAAATCCGTAGATGCTGCGCGTTCCTGCAGGCTGCTGCTGCAGCTGGTGTTGGTGTCCTTGGGGTGCGTTCTCTGGGGGTGTTCTGAATCTCCTTCGTCGCCAAAAAACTCGGTTCATGAGCCGTCCGATTCGCACCCACGGCCCGATCTCCATCACCGGATTGTCTCGCTCAGCCCTGCGATAACGCGAGGTCTGGTCGATCTCGGTCTCGAATCCTGCATCGTCGGCCGCAGTGCATATTGCACCGCTGTTGATGATGCCATACCGGTTATCGGCGATCTGCATACGGTTGGCTTTGAAATACTTGTGCGCGTCGATCCCACCCATGTTCTGCTGCAGCAAACCGCGTCTGCCAGCAGCGATCTCATGCAGTTGGCTGAAGAACATGAGTGGTCGGTCACAGCCTGGCCACTCTCATCAATCGACGAGATCGCAGCAATGGTCCGCAGCGCCAGACAGCTGTTCTCTGATGTCGATGACGTCGAATCGCGGGCCGATGCATGGCTGAATCGACTGGACGACCTGACGCGCCAGACTGACCGCCACAACAGCTATGCCGGCCGCGTGCTCCTTGCCAGCAGAGGCGAGCCCGTCCTTGCCTTCGGAGCGGGCACGTACCTTGAGGATCTTCTCAAAATGATGGGCGCGCAGAACGCGATTGATGATGCAGGCTGGATCTCACTGTCCCTCGAAGATGTCGCGCAGATCAACCCCGATGCCATCATCATCATTTCCGAAGTGCATGTGGATGTGGTAAATGAAATCCTGTACACGATCGACACCCGCGCGCGAAAAAACCGGCGCATTGCAGCGCTCGTCGATACTGATATCAATCTGCCTTCGACATCGGTGCTCAACGTTGCAGATGCGCTCCACACGATCTTGATGCAATGGCAGCAGGACGCGGAAAGGCAGTGACGCGCAATAAGGCGACAATCCTGATCATCGTCGCCGTCGCTGCAACAGTGTTGATGGCGCTGCTGCGACTCATGATTGACCGTCCGCCGGGCGGATCACTTGGTTTGGCCTGGCCCGAAGCGCGCTATGCACAGTTTCGTGTTGCAGCGCTTCTTGGTAGTTTGAGTGTCGGCTGCGCCCTTGCCGTTTCGGGCGTGTTGCTGCAGGCCCTGCTGCGCAATCCGCTCGCCTCGCCATTCGTGCTGGGGCTTTCAAGTGGCGCTGGCCTGGGAGTCGCGCTTGCGATGTTCATCAGCTACCACGTAGGCGTTGCACTCTCCACCTTCGGCATTGTCGGACCAGCCGTACTCGGATCGCTGGTGACGTTGTTGATCGTCTTTATGCTTGGCCGCCGCGATGGCTGGCTCGATCCGCTCAGTCTCATCCTGGCAGGCATTGTCATTTCCGCAATCGCAGGAGCGCTCACACTCTTCCTGCAACAGCTCGCTCCTCCTGCGATTCACGCAGAGATGGCCCGCTGGATGTTCGGCAACATTCCGCAAAACCCACCGCTCTCGCTGCTTGTCACTGTCATCATCGTGTCGATCATCGGAACGGTGCTTGCATATACATGCGGCCGCGCTCTGGATGGCACGATGCTTGGCGACGATGAAGCGCGCAGCATCGGCGTCGCGATCGGACGCATCCGTCTGCTTGCGTTCACCATCGCAGGTGTGCTCGCGGCTGCTGCAGTTGCTCTGGCAGGGCCAATCGCATTCGTCGGAATCATCGCGCCACACGCAGCACGCATGTTCGTCGGACCACTGCATCGCACGCTCATCATCATGGCTGCGCTCATCGGCATGATCATCCTCGTCGGAGCCGACATCCTCAGCCAGGCGATCTATGTGCAATCTGCGGGACGAGTGCCGGTCGGCATCTTTACAGCCCTGCTCGGCGGCCCTGCATTCATCTGGCTGCTGCGAACACGCAGAGTCTGGGGAACGACCTTCAAATGACGACACGATTCGACTGATTGCGGTTATCATGAAAAGACGCCGTTCACTCGTCACACACAACACATGCGGAAGCCAGCCAGACAATCTGATCCTCCATCATCGCCATCATCATCCTCATCAGATGCGGCGCCCACAGATTCCACGCCTAGGCCAACTGCTGCCGCTGCTGCTGCCGCAAAGGAAACAGATCAGTGGCTGGACACCTATGGCGACCTGCTCTATCGCACAGCCCTGGCCCGCGTCCGCGATCCCCATATCGCAGAAGACATTGTTCAGCAGACGCTCCTGGCTGGTCTGCAGCAGATTGGCACATTTCGCGGCGAAGCAGCAGTCTCAACCTGGCTGCTCAGCATCCTCCTTCGCAAAGTCATCGACCATTTTCGCGCAGCCACTCGTGATCGCGGGACGGTCCGGCTCAATCCCGAAAACGAAGCATCAGTGATGAATGATCTGATCAATCAGAAAGGCAGGCGATCCGTCCGTCTCAATCCCATCCTCGCAGACCGGTCTGAGTTCTGGCAATGCCTGCAAGCCTGCCTTGCGAAATTGCCCGAGCGGCACGCACAGGTGTTCATTCTGTATGAATGCGACGGGTTATCGACCGAAGAGATTTGTCAGGTTCTTGATCTGACGTCGTCCAATGTCTGGGTGATGCTGCATCGGGCCAGACTGGGCCTGCGGTCGTGCATGCAGCGGGTATGGATGGACATCAAACAGGAAGGCAAAGGGAAGCACTAAGTGTTCAGTTGTCGTCGTGCCAGTACATTGCAAGCCGAGGCAATCTCTCGCAAGCTCACGAAGCGCGAGCGAATTTCGCTTTTTGGCCATTCGCTCATATGCAGCACCTGTCGTCGTCTGGGCCGCGAACTCGAACGACTGAGCAACATCCTCGAAGCCAACAGCAAGCGACTTGATGAGGCCGTGCGCGCTGCCACGCCTGGACTCAACGAATCACAGCGCGATCGCATCCGCACAGCGCTGCGCGCAGCCACTGATGCCACGCCTTTAGGCGATGCATGAAATCCTGCAAATGTTCCAACTGTTCGTGTAAGGATCTGGCGGGTGTGCCGACCCATTGGGTGATACACTCCTTCCTTCACATACGAACAGGTAAACTCACATGCGCACACATACCACTCTCGCTCTCGCCCTCCTTGCTGCAACTGCAACTGCAAACGTGCACGCGGACATCATCAACATTCAGGTGCAGTTTCAGAACCTTGCGCCCGATCGCGGCACCTTTCAAACGCCAGTCTGGCTGGGTTTTCACAATGGTCAGTTCGACACCTATGACCGAGGCGTTGCAGCCAGCGCTGCCCTCGAACGCCTCGCAGAAGATGGCACTGTCGGCCCGCTTTCCACGCTCTTCAGCGGCTCGGGATTCGGATCGCAGGATGGAACGCTCTTCGGTGCCAACGGCGTCATCGCGCCCAGCGAAGTCACACGCATGCACTTCGTCGTCGACAGCGATGATCCTCGCGCGCAGTACTTCAGCTACGCTTCAATGGTGATCCCCAGTAACGATGCATTCGTTGCCAATGGCAACCCGCTGGCACATCGACTCTTCGACAATCAGGGCAACTTCCTCGGTGCTGACTTCTTTATCACCGGCGCAGATGTCCTCGACGCAGGCACCGAAGTCAACGACGAAATCCCGATGAACACTGCCTTCTTCGGCCAGCAGAACCCCAACACCGGCACCACCGAAAATGGCGTCGTCCACCTGCACCCAGGCTACATCGACTCCTTCGGCAATCCCGGCGGCACACGCAGCATTCTTGCAGCTGAAATGTTCCGTGGCGCAGACTTCACACTGCCCGGCTACCCCATCGGCCGCTTCACCATCCGCGTTGTGCCAGCACCTGCAGCCATGGCCCTCTTCGGCCTCGCCAGCCTCATCAGCACCCGCCGTCGACGCAGCCTCGATTGACGCGAACATCCGTCCCTCGCCCACACGCACGACGCCGTCCACACACAGGTGGACAGCGTCGTGTGTTTTCCTAGCCCCATGACCCCGCTCACAGCCGGGCAGATGATGGCGGACCGTCCACCATCGCGGTAACACAGCGGGAGCCAGCCCGGTATAATCCGCCTGGCGGCGAGATTGCAGTCCATCATCCCAGCCTTCCAATCTGTGGAGGAGAAGAACGATGTTCAGTATCTCGAATCGCGCGGCGATCACCGGGGCGTTGCTGGCCTGCCTGACAGCCCTGAGTGCATCAGCAGACCTGCTGTGGGACAACAACGCCCGCGATCATTAGTGGAACAAACAGCAGCGGGCGGGCCGTCTCTCCGCCAGGGTTCCCGGATATTCGTGTCGTGGATGATTTCGTCGTGCCGGCTGGCCAGCAGTGGACTCTTACATCCATGATTGCAGGAATGACTGAAGACGTAGGCTGGGAGCATGGCGGTCTCATGTCGGTCTACGTCCATGCAGACTCAGGCGCGACCAGCCCGGGCGTGCTCCTCGATGAAGTAACTTTTTCTTTCGAGCGCGAAGACACTGGCATCGACATCCGCGGGCGACGATACTACCTGCACACCGTCAATACCATCGATCTCACCTATGGGCCCGGCCGCTACTGGATCGGCGTCCGACACCCCCAGGCGGGAGGGGCCGGAACAGCCTACTGGGTGAGCGACAATGGCGACAGAAAAAACGGGGCGGGCGTGACGGCATGAACTCTTCCACTGCCTATTTCAGTCACGATCGCGGAAACACCTGGAATCCCTCGGGTGTAGGATGGCAACACGCATTCCAACTACATGGCGTCGCGATTCCTGCGCCCCCATCCATCGCGTTTCTGGTACTGGGTGTCGCGGCGCAGCGACGAAAGCGCGATTCACACTGAAGTCAGCGTTCGCAACTGGTTGAACGACCTGCGTTCTTGCCCGAATGGCACGCCACAAAAATGATCTGTCGCAACTGTCGTTATCCACTCCATGGCCTCGATGCCTGCCGATGTCCCGAATGTGGCACCGCATTTGATCCCAGCGACCCCACAACATTCTTCACGCCCGACCCGCCGATCGATTGGCTGGGGAGTATGGCCACCCTCGTGCGCGCGTACGTTTGGTTCGCCGCGATTCTCTTCGTTCTCGACATTGTCACATCAATCACACTG
>JBPCKF010000084.1:0-6350 GCA_051004555.1 Phycisphaerales bacterium
CGACTGGCAACGACCTCGATCTTGCGATTCGCGGCGAGGGGTTCTTTGTTGTGAACTCAGGCAAGGGCGATGGCAACGAGAAACTCAGGTTTACCCGTGACGGGCGCTTTACTTTGAACGCAAGCAATCAGATTGTCATGGCTACCACCGGCATGCAAGTGCTTGACGAAAATGATCTCGCAATCGAAGTCAGACCGGGTGCGGTGCTACGAATCGATCCATCGGGACTCGTCTTTGAAGATGAAAAACCGCTGGCGCGCATTCAGGTCGCAGCCATTCCCAATCGCACGAGTCTGCGCAAGGCTGGCGATGGCATGTTTGCTTCGAACAGCAATGCTCAGAACAGTCGCCTGCCTGCAACGGCCAACCTTGAGCAGGGTTTTGTTGAATCCTCAGCGGTCGACCCCATTCTGGCGCTCAGTCACATGGTGAATCTTACCAAGACTGTCCAGGCCAATGCCCGCATGCTGCAGTTTCACGACAGTCTCATGGATCAGGTGATTAATCGCGTCGGGAGAATTGCATAGTCTTCTCGAACACTCTGGAGATAATACATGGCTACCATCGCCCTCCATTCTGCATCAACCGGCCTCAGCGCACTTTCGCGCGAACTTGATATTCTTGCGAATAATCTTGCAAACGTCAATACCACGGGATTCAAGAGCAGCCGAGCCAACTTTCAGGACCTGCTGTATTGTGAAAAGTCGCAGCCGGGCGTGGAAAATGCCAACGGCGATCAACGACCCATCGGACTTTATGTCGGGCTGGGAACCAAGATTTCCGGAACGCAACTGAACTTTCAGCAGGGGCCAGCTGAACGAACCGATCGTCCGCTCGATATTATGATCGAAGGCGATGGATTCTTTGTTGTCGAAGTCGAAGCCGATCTGGGCGGCCTCGCTTACACCCGCGCAGGCAATATTACTTTGAACAGCGATCGTGAACTCGTTCTCGCGACCGATCAGGGAAGGCGATTGGAACCCGTCATTCAGATTCCCGAAGGTGTCGGACGGGACGCTATTTCGATTTCTTCCTCGGGCGTGATCAGCGTCATTGAGCCCGGCGACAATGAGGACACACCCATCGGCCAGTTGGAGATCGCGCGCTTCGCAAACCCATCAGGACTGCGGCAAATCGGTGAGAACCTGTTTCTTCCTTCAACCGCAACCGGACCAGCCATCACCGGCGTCCCCGGCCAGGATGGGCGCGGCGGCATTCTGCAGGGCGTGCTGGAAGGCTCAAATGTTGATCCCGTCACAGAACTCGTCACACTTATTAAGACGCAGCGCGCCTTCGAAATGAACAGTCAGGTCATTCAGGCGGCTGACGAAACGCTGCAGACCATCGGCAATCTCAGGCGGTTCTAATGTAGCGTCCTAAGGCGCAGAAGAAGGCATCGGTCACCTCAAGTTCGAAATGAAACGCTCGAAGTCTTTCCAATGAGGAACATAAGAATCATGTCTAAGACCGTCGCCAGTTCCATTCAGCACATGTCCATGCTTATTCCATTCATTGCCATTATGGCGACGCTGCAAGCCAGTGCCGACACGATTACGCTCAAGCGATCGGTTCGCCTGCAGCCGGCTCAGCAGCAACTGACGCTCCAGGATATTGCGATGCTCGAAGGCGGCGATGCAATGGCCCTCGCCGAGACTGTCGTCTGGCGTCATGCAGATGGGAAGAGCAACGATCAGATCGAAACAATCGAGCTGCGCAGCATTCAGGGAACGCTGACCCAGGCAGGCGCTCGATGGGGAAGTGTACATTTGAGCGGGCAGAATGTGCGAATCCGGCGCAGCGACAGCGCGGCTGGTGCAGGACCGGTTGCGATGCAGCCATTGCAACTTCCCGGCGAGCGCGCAGCAAAGGGCGAAGGTGATGCACAGCCGTCAAATGGAATGCTCGCGACCAGCGCGCTCGATCAACCAACCGTTCGCGCGGAGATCGCAGCCCGAATCCTGCGGGGGTCAGGGCAGCGCAGCGATGATGTGATGTTGTCGTTTGATATTCGTGATGCTGCGATTCTTGACACGCGGCTGGAGACGTTTCGTGTTGAACTCGAGCCGCTCTCATCGCTCACGAGTGATCGCGTTGACGTGGCGGTTCGCCTGTGGTCGGGCACGTCGCTGACGCAGGAACATCGCGTGACGGTGGGCGTCGTGGTTGCTGCGCGCGTGGCATATCTGACAGAGCCATGCAGTCGAGGCGACGTGATTCGTTCATCCGCTCTTCGCGAGGTTGTTGAGTGGCTGCCGCCATCAGAAGCCCGCATACATGCAGCGACTGGCAACGTCGAGGGGATGATGGCGACGAAACATTTGAAGGCAGGCGATGTCTTGCGTAGCCGCGATCTCGAAGCAGCGAAGGTGATCGCGCGGGGCGACCGTGTGCGCGTTCGCTGCCTCTCGGGCGGCATCATCATTGCGTTTGAAGCTGAGGCTCGCCATGATGCAGGACTTGGTCAGCTGCTGGAAATGAAGCGTTACGGCGAACGCGACACATTCACCGCAATCGTGGCTGCAGCAGGTGAAGCTGTGATCGATTTGCAAGCGCCGCTGCGAGTTGGAGGCCAGCGATGAAGCGTACCTTATCGACGTTGATGCGACAGTTGGTCGTCATCGGCATGGCTGCTGCGTTGCACATGAATGCACTCGCCCAGAGCGCACCATCAGGCAACACGCTGAGCAATAATCCGGCAGCGCCGCTTACGAATCCCATCGATGACACACCAACCAATTCGCTGATGGCGCGGGCCATGCGAGCGTATCAGCCTGATCCCACGCGTGGCGACTCGCACGCGCTGCGCGATCTGAGTATGTTTACGGTTCCGCCGCCGCGCCCGCGCGAGTTCGCATTGCATGATCTGGTTGAGATTATCGTTCGTGAAACCAGCAATGCCCGCAGCCGTCAATCGCTTGAAACGGATAAAGAATATGAAATGAAGGGCGCGATCAAAAAGTTTCCCAGTTTCAACCTTGTGGACCTTCTGGAACTTCAGTTGCAGCAGGGGAGTGGCACCAATCGCCCGGAACTTGATCTGAACTTTGAAAAGAACTTTGCAGGCGATGGGAAGTATGAACGCCGCGATGATCTCACTGCTCGCGTGACTGCGGAAGTGATCGAGATTCTTCCCAACGGCAATCTGGTGCTGGAGGCACGCCGTCGAATTCAAACTGATAAGGAAAAATCGACGATCAAGGTCACAGGCATCTGCCGCCCCGAAGATGTGAGCGCAACCAATACCATCATTTCCAATCAACTGCACGATCTTGCAGTGACGCTGCTCAATGAAGGTGAACTGAAGCGTGCATCCAAAAAGGGGATTATTTCCAGAGCGCTGGATGCCATTTTCGCATTCTAAGAACATCCCCGCAGGGGAGCGACGGGTGGATGGACAGGGCCGGCCTTTTGGTCGGCCTTGTTATTTTTAAACTTGTTCCTGGAAGACGGCGACTTTCATCCATTACGTCGATTGCCCGGCGAGAAGATCGCGCAGTGCGTTCCCCGGGTGCGGCTGTTTCATAAGATGTTCGCCGATGAGCGCGATATTGACGCCGTGCTCACGCAAGCGCGCGAGGTCGCTGGCGGTGCGGATGCCTGATTCACTGACAACCACGTGTGGATCATCAACAAACTCAACAACACGAAAGGTGTGATTCAGATCGGTGGTCATGGTATTGAGGTCGCGATTATTAATTCCCAGCAGCGAATATCCTGCATGGGGAAATCCGATATGGTGTTTTATTTTCAGGAGCATGTCGAGGGTGTGCACCTCGATCAGTGCAGTCATTCCCAGCTCGCGCGCCAGGATCATCATGTCAATGAGTTCGCCCTCTCCCATCGCATCAGCAATCAGAAGGACCGCATCGGCTCCGTAGGCGCGGGCCTCCCACACCTGATACTGATCGACGAGAAAGTCCTTGCGCAGGACCGGAAGCGGAATTGCATCGCGGATGGCGTGAATGTATTCCAAGCGGCCGCCAAAGTCGGCTTCATCGGTGAGACATGAAATCGCCGCTGCGCCTGCAGCGTGATACTGTGTTGCAATGTCGACGGGATCAAATGTTGCACCGGGACGGATCTCACCAGCTGATGGACTCTTGCGCTTGATTTCCGCTATGACACGAGTGTTTGTGCCATCGGTGCGTTCATCGACAACAGCTGCAAAGAAGTTACGTGGCCGACCCTGCTCAGCAATCCGTTCGCGCAGCATTTCCAAGGGGCGAGCGACGACGGCGGCAGCCACTTCGATGCGTTTGCGGGCAAGGATTGACTTGAGGGTGTTGGTACTCATGGGCAGCATGGGGGCAGCCCTGATCGTGATGATGGGAATGCATCTGCCTGCAAACGCCTCATCAACCGCTGGGCCTCAGGACTCTATCGACCAGCCGGACGGAGTCCATCATGCCCCACCAGAAGAGGCGCAAGATGAGGCAGCGGAAGAGACAGTGCAGCCGGCAGAGGCGGTCATCGATGTCGTGGAACAGCCGCCGCTGTGGGGGGCGATGCTCACTCAGGCCGCAATGGCGGTCGGGAGCGTCGTGGTGATGCTGATCGTCATGCGGCGTCGCTGGTTTGATTTGAAGGGCGAGCCGCAAGGTCTACCCCCGCTCATTCTGGTGCCACTGGCGCTCTTTCTTCTGATCTTTGTTGCGCAAGGTGTGGGCATGTCGATCGCTGCAGCGATGCTCATGGCGAGCGATGGCACCACCGGCGAAGCGGAAACCCTCAACGGTCAGAACATGCTGCGACTGGGAGCATATCTGGCAGCGTTGCCGTTCATTGTTGCGACGTTCTGGTGGTGGCGGTCACAGCCGGCAGTTCCGCAGGCGCCAGCGCGCGTGAGCATCGGCAAGGCGATTGTGTACGGCGGGATTGGTGTGGTGATGATCTGGCCACTGGTGCAGATGCTCGCGCTTGCAGGCGGGTTGGTTGAGCAGGTGATCTTTCACCGTGAAGTCGATTCAGTTGCGCACGAAACATTGGATATGTTGCAGGCAACGGACGACAGGGGGGCGAAGCTGCTGGCGATGGTGCTGGTGGTGGTCGGCGCTCCCATTGTTGAAGAAGTGATGTATCGCAGCCTCTTACAGCGCGGGTTGCAGCAACTGTTTCTTTCCAACTGGCTGGGGATTGTTGGCTCCGCATCAATTTTCACGCTTATGCACATTGGCGCGGTTGATGCACATGCGCTCCCCGTGATGTTGCTGCTGGGCATCGGGTTCGGCCTGGTCTATCACCGAAGCGGGCGATTGCTTGCAGCCATCGTCATGCACAGCGCTTTTAATGGATTGAATCTCACGCTTGCAATGTTGGGGTAGGCTGCGAGACAACAACGTTGCGTCAACTCAGACGCTCACGCAATCGCTTCGAGCACTGCTTCGACCAGTGCATCAGGCTCGGGCAATCTGCCGGGCCCTTCGGTTCGACAGGCCTGCCAGCCGCTGTCTGGGGCGATGACGGTGTAGCCATCATCTTCGAGCTGAGCAAGGTTCCGCTGTGTCGCTGGCTGGGCCAGCATGGTTGCATTCATCGATGGCGCGATCAGCACGGGTGTGGTCGAGCGGTTAATGGCTGATGCGATCAGCGACACAACATCATCTGCGAATCCGTGCACCAGCCGCGCGATGATGTTCATGGTTGCAGGTGCAATGAGCATTGCCTGAGCGCTGCGGGCCAGGCGGATATGTTGCGGATCACCCGGATCAGCCGATTCCCAGATACTGGTGAGGATTGGCCTTCCGCTCAGCGATTGAAATGTGAGGGGCGAAACAAAGCGCGCGGCTGCATCAGTCATCGCGACTGTGACCTGGCAATCTGACTGGATCAGTCGGCTGACGACATGAGCCATCTTGTAACAGGCAATGCCGCCTGTGATGCCGATGATGATGTGTGTCATCGGATGCTCTGTGTGGGCTGCTGCAGGAGCGGGATCGTCGCCGCTCAGGGTTTGGTGGGAGGGGGCATATCAGCGGTGATCTTGTCCTGCATGATCTCTTCGATGACAAGCTCGAGGTCGGTGCGACCGTTGCGCTCGACCAGTGGCCGCGCGCCTTCGATCAGTTCAACCAGTCGCCGCTGAATGAGGGCTGTGAGTTTGAACTTCCCGCCAACCTTTATGACAATATCATCAGCCTTGAGTGCTTCGATCATGGGCAATGGGTTCCGTCTTGGCTTGAGGGTGTGGGCGCAATGGATGCAGCGTGGGCAGCCACAAGTATAGGCACGATGCCGAGTCGGGGCACACCCTTGTCGGCCAGAGAGGGGGGGGGGGGGGGGGGGGGGGGAGGGGGCAAGTTTTCCTACAGGTTGGGGCCCTCTTCCCTTTTTCGCCCCGAAGTTTTTCGTTT
>JBPCKF010000085.1:0-9960 GCA_051004555.1 Phycisphaerales bacterium
TTCCGATCTGGCGATGGTCGCGGTCGCAGCCGATGAAAATCGCGCCGGTCTCGTCGATGATGTAATGATTGGCAAGTTCCGGCCCAGCCATGAACACGCGGAAGACACCTTCGATGTTGGTATCGAAAGGCGCGTGGGTTTGCCAGTCTGGATTGTAAGGACCTTCACCTTCCCAGCCGGTGCCTTGCAGTGTCCAACGATGCATCTGGCCCTGTCGGAGCATAAGAACGGTGACATCATCGAGTGTGGTGTAGACGTAGTCGAATGTGATATCCCAGTTGGTGTAGAGTTCTTCGGGGCGTTGCTTGATGTAGTCTACAAGGGGGAGACACTCTGAAGAAACTGCATTCCTGAATCTCTGCATCTGGTCGGCTCTGTCACGATCGACTCCCTGCCGCTCCCATTCGAAGAACTCGTTGAAGAAGCCAGTCGCGCCGACACGGGTTGAGCCGATGCGATGGCTGCCTCCGAATCCATCAGCCAGATCATGAAGTCTTCGGTGAAAGCCGCGAATGAAAGCATTCTCGCAACTTCCGAATGGGATAGGGCCGCCCAGTCGCCAGACATCAACGCCGTCGTGCATCAGGGGGCGAACGAGAACAACCGTTGTGCCATGAACTTGCTCGGGGTCATCACCTTGGTGTGTCAGGACCACGCGCGCCGGTGCCTTCGCTTTGCCCGCATCAACAATCGTCACCAGCACGCCATCGGGTGATCGCACGATCTCCGCGGCTGGATCGTTTGGGGGAGACAGAACGGACGAGAGCGCAATGATGGTACTCAGAAGCATAATGTTCCTCTTTTGTTAACGGACAATATTTTGTGGTTGCAATTGGATTTGAACGCCTTCAGGGTTCTCCTTGAATATGAACGCTGGCGTCTTAACCATATTCCCAGGGGTAACAAACCCCATCACCGTCCAGGTCGAGATTGACGGCACCTTCATCGAAACCTGGTCCTTGCGGACCTTCCCAGGCAATGTAGTTGCGTCCGAATCAACGGCAATCCGTTCGCTGGTGATGTGCGCGGCCCGCTGTGCTATGTCGTCGGCGAGGGCGTACGCGTTTCAACAGTTGAATTCACCGTTTCGCCACCGTATGCGATTCCTTCAGCAAGCAGCCTAACCGCTCGCGAGAATCCCCAGAAGATATTGTCGATCTCCTGAGTATTGGCGTACGTGACACCGTAGGTTGCCCAGTCGTTTGCATCGCCATCCAAGTTCTCGTCATACCAGACGGGCGGGTACTGGACATATTGCCATTGGCCCGGCGTGAGCTCAGCCAGCCGGTCGCGCCATACGGGATGTGACCCTGAAAACGCGACAGCATAGACCTGCACCGACGCTCCTTCGGCCGATCCGGCGGTCGCCGCGACATTCGCACCGACCGCAGCCCGACTTGGAATATTCACACAGAGAGAGAAGAGAGAGAGAGAATCTCGATCAACATGGCTTCGGCTCCAACCCTTCATATCATGGGGGGAAAACAACCAGCGGGGTCCCGGCATCAGTTTTCCACGCACTGGCATTGTGACGGCGCGCCTTGGCCGCGTCAAGAGGAAGCCTGAAATCTGCAAACTTATCTGCCCTCGCGATCTTCTCCAACAACCGTGGGCTGAGGGGGGCGGGCATGGCGTCCCCGCCGAACCTCATGCGGTGCGGATGACCAGCCCGGGGGAAGCCCCGCTGCTCCACTGACACCGCACGCCTGCTGTGCTACGCTCATTGTGTGAGCAGCGCCACATGCCAGCACCGCAGTGTTCCCGAAGGCTATGGCGCTGTCGCGTTGTCTGTTGATGCCACGGCCGAGGCCTGCACGACAGTTGGTCTTGCAATCTGCGTTCTTGTGCGTGATGAACCCGACGCTGCAGGGGGCAGGTTTGTCGCGATCGAGAGTCACGACAACGCCCGGGCATTGTTTGGCTGCACGCTGGACCATCGTGGGACAGTGCATGAATGGCTGGAGATCTGGTTCGAATGCCAGAGCAATCGCGAGGATGAAAGCGGCGCTGCGAATGAAAGCCGTCGCCGCGATGGACTGGCTGGTTTGCGATCACGTTTGAGCGGCTCGATCGACACATTGTGGTCAGACGCACCCGCGCCTGAACTTGCTCTTGAGCATGATCAGTTGCGGGCAGCAGCATCACTGGAACAATCCGCACCCTCAGCAACAGTCGTCAATCCGGGCGGCGGATGTGTCGCTGTTCGCAGGTACAGCCCGATCCGATTGGGAGCGTATGTCGATCTTCTGGGTGGCGCTGCGTTTGATGGCGTTCATCACGGCAAACAGCCGCTTGCGATTGATGGCGGTCTGCGCGATCTATCGCAATCTTCAACACGGCAACGACTGGCAGATGGCATGCTGCTGAGCGCCCGCGATGGCAGATCGAGCCAGCTCGCGGAAGTGCTCTGCCTGAAGTTGCGGGCACTGGCTGATGCAGTCGATGCCACCGCAGCTGCGACTGAAGCAAGCAACTGTCCGCTTTTGAATCTGGATGCAGATGCGTTTCGCGTTGAACTGGTCGAGCCCGGCAGAGGATTGCCAGCGTTGTGGTCAACGCGCATCACGCTGGCGCGGCCGGGAAGTGCAGTGCCCATTGCCATCGAAGGCAGCGATCATCATCTCTTTACCACGCACAACGCTGATCCCTCCATCTACCGGGCCCGATCGGGCGAAGGTGGGCGACGCGGGAATGGCGTGCTGCGCATTCGTGATGTGCGACAGGATGGTGATGCGATCATTGTCGAGAGCACACTGGAAACTGATGAAGCGCTGCATGCATCGGTGCGCGACATCATTGCTGTTGAAACAGAAGTTGCGGGCGCGCGGGTTGTGTTGTATGGACATGTTGATCCTGATGAAGCGATGCGGGGCGGCGAAGTGCGCTTTCGTACACTGTCGCGGCGATACCCTGCTGCCATCTCTACAGGTCTCAAGGCGCTGGCGGGAGTGCCTGTCGATCGGGCGGGCATTCGTGTCCTGCCTTTTCTGAGTTCGGTGTTTGATATGTACTCGTTGGGTGTGCTTGCGGTCCGCACGCTCTTGAGTGGCGGCTCACAGACACTGCCGATCGCGCTGGATGCGGTGCAGAGCTTCAAGAAACTGCTCGATCAGGAAGCAGCATCTGCAGCGGCGCAGCCATTGCCGGGACGGATTGCAGCCCTGCTTTCTGGTGATGATCCGCGCTGGCTGGAGCGGCTTGGCCCGCAGCATCTAATTGCAGATACTGAGCTTGCTGCGGCTGAGGCAATGAACCAGGTGCCCGGCATGTTGTGGTCGGAAGTGCTGGCGTGGGTGATGCAGATGTTCCCCGGCCATCCGGGCACAAGCTTTGCCCGCGACTTTGCAGATGCCCCGGCTGCGGCTCAGCATCGGGTGTTCGCGCCCGCTCAGGATCAGATGAGTGCACTGCTGCGGCGCACCATGTCGCTGATCGTGGTAGACTGGACCGCCAACCGTGAGATTGCCAGCCTGATCCGCAAGTTGCAGTTGACTGCCTAGCGAGGAGGCAATGGGGCTTGTGGTGGAGACTGGCAGGCATATCGGTCGGCGCAGCATTTGCAGGAACATTTTCAGAGATCTTCACGTCGCAAATCTCCACTTCTCAAGTCGCAGGAAAAGGAAGCACGTCCCATGCTCATGTCTCTTTCGATTCGTCTTTCCATGCTCGTTGGTGTGATGGCTCTGGTGTGTCTCGCGGGCGGTTGCGGCTGCACCAGCAAGATGAAGACATTCGACATTGCGGTCGAAGTCGCGCCCGGGCTGCACAGCCAGACTGTGGTTGTTGACATCAGCGGCGTCAGCATTGCCAACGACAATGATTGGAACAACGTCCCGCTGAATGCCTACTGGGCGACGTCTGATCCTGCCAAGTTCCGCGAGTCTCATCGCAGCCAGAACCTTGTGCACACCATGGAGTTCCGCGCGGGTGAGAGCGTGCACACCGCAACGTTGAGTAAGAGCGATCCCATGTGGAACACGTGGAAAACGCAGAACGCAATGTGGCTCTACATCGTCGCTGAGGCTGGTGCTTCCCAGTATCGCAAGAAGCTCACGCTCGACAGTTGCACGTGGGACACCAAGACCAACACGTTGAACATCATGATCACACCCTCGGGCATTCAGCCACAGCAGTCCCCACTTCCGGAAAAGCGATGATCCTTTGCTGCTCCCGCAGCAATCTTCCACCCGGCTTCTGATCTGGAGCGTGTTGAGGGCGATGTCTGATGCCAGGTGAACACAGGTTTCAGTTCATCCGCGAGTTGACACAGGGACCGGTGTTTGCAACCTGGCTGGTGCAGGCAGAGGGCGATTCACAGCCGCGCTTTATCGCCCGTCTGCTGCGCGATCATCCTGCGATGGGAGAGGCTGAGAACGCGCACCTGCGCGCAGATTTCCTGCGCGCTGGTGTCACGCGCAGGTTGCTCACACAGGCAGGGTGCAATGCGTGGCTGCCGTTGACAGAGATCGTTCGCGCACGTGATGAGCATGGCAGGCTCGTCGCGCTGGTTTCGCCCAAGCGTGATCGCTCGCTTGCCTCACTCGTCACCACACACGTGCGCCCTGACGCACGCGGGCTGCACCGCCTGATGCACAACATCGCGCGCGGGCTGGAACAACTCGATGAGCTGGATCACCGTCAGCATGGCAACCTTTCACCTGGAAACGTGCTTCTCGATGGCAATCTCAATGATGAAAATGTATTGATCGAGTTGACAGACTGTCTGGCTGGCGACAGTGCGGATCGGCTGGACAGGCGAGTGGATCTCGAGGCTGTGGGTGAACTTCTCTTTGAAACGGTCCTTCATCGCAAGTACCCCGGCCCGCTGGTGCTGCCACTCGAGGCTGATGCGTGCTGGCGAAGGATCGGGCGCAACGGCGAAGCGTGGTGCGAACTCTGCAACGATCTTCTCGCGAGCGATCGGCCGGACAGCGTGCAGAACCTGGCGCAGCTTCGTTCGCGCATTGATGCGCTTTTCATCAAGCCACGATCACGCAAACCGTTCTACATCGGCGGCAGTCTCGCAGGCGCAGCTGCAGCAGCGCTTTTGATCATTGCGTTGATCCCGGAACCGCCACCTGAATGTGATCCAGATGAAGCAGCCTGGAGCCGCTGGGCACGCTCGATGGGCAACGACCCCCCACAATGGTTTCGCACGCTGGTTGTGCTGGCTGAAAATCCGCAGGATCAATCGACGCTAACCCTCGCGACCGCGATCGAGAATCTCGGCCGAGTGATGGAAATCATTCGTGATGCCAGGGGCGACATTGAGTTCGACCCCATCGCGCTTCTGCCCGATGATCTCAACGGCAGATCGAATGTCTACTTCGATGCCCAGCCATTTGCCCAGTATCTGTCGCTCAACGACTGGTGCAAGGTGAAGGATGCCGTCGAGTATCTCGATTCAGCTCAGGCAGGCATGGATACCTGGCTGCTCGAACAATCATTGCGCAGCGAAGAACTGCGCAGTCGCGGCTATCACACACTGGCTGATTTCATTCGCGCGCAGCTGGTGGGGATCGACTCACGTCTGGCTGAGGGAGTGGAGATACTTACACCACCGCCAGGGCCGGGCGACCAAAGTAACGGTGTCAATGGCACCCAGGCAATCGAGCCATCGGTGGATCCTGCACTTCTGCATCGCTCCTACAACATCGATGCAGCAGTTCAGCTGTGCGGTCTGCTGAATGATGGCGCGATTGATGACATTGAGCGATCGAGTGGAACCATTGCCAGTGCCCAGCGTCAACTGCAAGCGGTCCCGGACGACGCGTTTCTCGCGCGTATTGCTCCTGCTGTTCAGTCGCTTCGAACCCAACCGATCAGTGATGTTGAAACACTCAAGCGGCTACGCGCCCAATCGAACGCGCTGGCTGCGGCTCTGACAGAACTCACTGCATTCCTCGAACGGTCGGGCGACGACATTGCGTTCGCGCGGCTGGCAGGTGAGAGCGAACTCTATCAGAACAACACCGCTGCACTTGAAGCTGAAGAGATTGCAGCCTGGATAGAGGCCGCAGAGACGTACACGCCTGTGACCGTTGACCCGCGCAATGCGGTCGACTTCGATGCACTGCTCACGGGTTTGCGTGAGTACAACGCGCAACTGGCCCAGCTCGCACCAGCCGAAGCCGAGCAGCAGACCATCCGCATCGCCGAACTCGAAGAGCGAGTTGTGCTGCTGCGCAATCAATCGCAACCGCTGCGGGTTGATGAAGCGGCCATTACCGCAACTGTCGAAACACTCAATGCCGACTTACGCAGCTTGAGCGCGGAGATCGTTGCCATGACTGGCAGTCCGGAAGAATGGCTGACAGAAACAACCACCCGCCTTGCCAATCCTCCCTTTGCCAATGCAGCGGTTCGCGCAGCCTATACCGCGCAACTCCAGAGGATTGCGGGCCAGATCGACACGATGACGCCCGATGCCCTCAGTGGCGACAGCAACTTTTCCACATATGTCACGCTGCGTTCGCAGGAGCAGCGCATCTTCCGCTGGCTGAGCACGATTGATGCACCTGGTCCGCATCAACTGATCATTGACGCGCAGCAGCCGGAGATTGCGTCTTCAACCATCGACATCGCGCAGGCGGAGAACTGGCTCACGCAACGGCGCAGTACTGCAATGAATGCGCTCATCGACTCCATAGATTTTGATACACTCGATCACCTTGCGGATGATGCAGAGCGACAGCGCGACATCAACGCGCGAACCGATCAACATCCAGCCTGGCAATCGTTTCTGCAGGATGTCAGCGAATCCCGAACAGCATTGACGGATTTTGCAGTCGCAGAAGGTGCGCTTGAGAATGCAGTGTTGCCGGGTGATGATGACGAGACTGTTGCAACACTGCGTGAAGCTCCCGCTGATCTCTATGCACGACTGCGTCAAACCGACACAACCTGGTCAGCCAGTCCGGATGATGCACAACTTGCACAGGCGGTCGCTGCCATTGCTTCGCGACTGACGGCCCTGCAAACGGTGATGAACGCGCCTGCTGCTGATGTCGATCGCTGGGCGACGCAGCCGCCGGGCTCAGGCGTCTGGCAACATCCCGAATCAGCCCGCGCATCGTGGGAGCGCGCGATAGAGGTCGCATCGACGGGCACTCGCGCTGCTTTTGATCGCGATCGCGCTCTCATCGAGCGCGCTACCGACCGGCTGTCAACACTCGAAGATGCAGCGCGTCGCGCAGCCGTCGCTGCATCAATCCGCAATGAATCCAGCGCACGCTGGATCGATCACGCACGCGCTGCAACGGACACCGCGCTGCTGGAAGCAGTTCTGGCTGATGGCGCAGCGTTCAATGTTTCTTTCGATGCGGGAACGGAGGCGCTCACCGCTGCGCCCGATGTTGAGTTCAACCTCCGACGATTTCAGACCCAGACTGCAGCTGCCAGCGCAGCCGATGCAACTTCTTTGGAACGAATCCTGCGCGATGCCATTGCGCAACTTGAAGCAAGCAGCCTTGCCAATCGTCTTGAACCAGCTGACCGGGCAGCATTCCAAGGCTATGTACGCGACCTGCGCCTGCTCTTTGATGAAGATCAGAAAAAGCAGTTCGACCCGGCTGAGCTGCGCACCGGACCCGCGATTGCAGGCTGGCGCTACATCGGCGACGGCGACTTCTCCGTCGTTCCACCTGCGCAACTGATCTATCAGTCGCCCGATGGCAATCACACGCTTGTGTTTCGGCGCATCGGCGACCCGGCGACGGAAGGGCCGTTTGCATATCTCTGCGTGGATGAGACTTCCATCGGGTTGTACCGCAGCCTGATCACGAACGCAGACCGCTGGGACGAACTTGGTCCGGAAGGCGATCGCTTTCTCAGTCTGCCCGATCGATTTCTCGGGCCGCGCCCCTGGGCGTGGCAGGACGGCCGCATCCAGCCTGCGTTGACATGGATCGAAAATGAACCGGTCGCAGGTGACGGCCGCCACGACGTGGATTACAGCCCGACGCCATTGACAGCTCCTGATGATCGCACCCCCATGACATACGTCACCCCCGCAGCAGCGCTGCTGGCTGCAGGTGTAGTCGGCTGCCGACTGCCAACCATTGATGAGTGGAACGCAGCACGACTCAGTGCCGAACCCAATCAAGAAAACAATCTGCGCGACACAGCCTGGAACACGCTCTTTCAACATGTCCTGACCGAACGCAATCGTCTGCAGCAGCAGGGCGATGCACTGATCGTCGAAGATTACATCTGGCCAGATACTGATGTGTTTCTTCCCGCTGCGATTGCAGGCGACAGCAATCAGCGCGATGCTGTCACAGCAGCCAACGCCACGCCTGCTGTCAATACCAGCGATGGAAACGTGTGGTTCAAACCGGTTGATCCCGGCGCTGCTGATGCGCAGGGGTTCCGCAACATCATCGGCAACGTAGCAGAGTTTGTGCTTGCAGATGCCCGCGGCATTGATGCCGTTGATCGCGGCACCATCACGCTGCGCAGCCTGGGCGACTTGCTGGGCAACGATCTGGCATCACTTCAGATCATTGGCGGCTCAGCCCTCTCGCCAGGATCAGTGCCCCTCGATCAGCCGCAGACACTTCGCACGCTCGGCCGTCGCTATGCTGAGCGCGGCGCATTTGCAGATGTCGGCTTCCGCCTTGCGTTCACACTGGATGGCGATTATGCGCCGCCATTGCGAACACGTTACGCGCGCGTGCTGGAAGCGCATCCCTACCTTCTCTCACAACAGTGATTGGAAACGACATCAATCAAATTGACATCTGCCGATTGATCGCATCTGCGTACAGCATCCACCACCCGATCACACCAGCCACAGCAATCACAGAGAGTGTTCCTGCAATCACCAACAGCGCGATGATGCGCGTCCCTGGCGATCGCCGCAGTGTAAATCCGCACACGATGCCGAGCGTGAGAAGCGCTGCGATCACCAGCAGCAGCAGCCGCCGCCATTTCAGCAACATGCCTGGCAGCCCTTCGACAGTCCATCCCTGCTTGGCCCAGGATTCAGCGGTCCATGGCAAAACAAGTGCACACAGCACCAGCCCCGCCAGTCCAGCTGAAACCATCGCGAACGCGAGTGTGCCCGACACCACGCGCTGGAGCGTATTGGTTGTCGCGTGGGTGGTTGCTGGGTCTAGATCTGATTCAGGTTGGAGCGGCATCATCATCGATGAAAGATTAGGCGGGCCTGCTGGGTGTCGCGCAAATCGCAACTGTTCACGCCCAATCGCGAAGCCGCACACGTCTCACCGCACCAGCATCGCGCCGTTCATGATGACGGTGTTGTGAATGGGTCCCCACGGACATTCCGTGACTTCAATGGTCAGTTCCGAACCCTGCAGGAGTGCGTGGAGGGTTGCGACAGGTTGGCCGGGGCTGAGTGAGACCCGAGCCGCTTCGCGTTCATCATCGTAGATCACAACATCAAGCGTGCTCCATGCGTCTGCAGTGACGGGAAGCTCGACGACAGCGAGCAACCGTTGCGGAGTGGCGGATGAAGGCAGTGCATAGCGGGCTTTGAGCGGGCCGCGGAACGTGATTGCAGCCAGCCCCAGGGGAGCAGCCACGCCGCGCGCGATCTCGGGTTGGGGCACAAGGTAGCGCGATACTGGTCCCTCAACATCGTGAACCGCGATCTGCGCAAGTGGGTGCATGGCTGTCGTATCAAACAACATGCCAGCGACGCGGGAAAGGATGATGCGTTGTTCGCCCATGCCGGTTGCAAGCATTGGCGTAAAGCGGAGGAAGCCATCATCGCTGAGCTGCGCATCTGCGACATCGAGGATTGTTCCCTCATCGAACCAGATTCGTTGCGCCTGAGGCAATGCAGCTGTCCTGGGATTGACGAGCGCGATCGTCGCGACACTGGCAATCGGGATATTCTGCACGCTGCCATCATTCTCGATCGCAATGGTTGTGTGACTGATCGACGCGACAAAGCCTTCGAGCCGATCCCCATTGCGCAGGGTGACAGTGTCT
>JBPCKF010000086.1:0-9258 GCA_051004555.1 Phycisphaerales bacterium
TGTGGATGTAAGCCGAGTTCTGTGCCGCTCGACGTCATTCGGCTCGCACGGGGTTTCCCACATGCGGGCTATGATGATGAAAGAAGGCACCGAGGCGATTCTATGGATCCTCCCACCAATATGGCCAGCCTGATGCGAATTGCATTTCTACTACTAGGGCCGATAGTAGCAGCGCCAGTCGCCCTTGAAGCGCAACCCTGCTTTGTTCAGAAGATACATGGAAACTGGATGGGTGGAAGCTCAGTCGCAATTGATGGCGAATGGGCGCTCGTCAACTCAAAGGCATTTCACCGAACCGCCGAAGGCTGGGTTCGCGTTGAGGGCATCGTTGGCGGGAGTGCGGTCGCAATGGGCGATTCCGTCGCCGTTGCAGGCGTCCCAACGTATACGGATGACGCGGGAGCGTTCTTTGTCTCCACGCTCGACCCTGACAAGCCAATCTGGCATCGGACTGGCCCGTTCAAATCCTCGCGCAACACTGCTGGTGCACACTTCGGCGAGGCGGTTGCCTATGACGGTCAGCGCATTCTCGTCGGATCGCCGCGCGACAGAAACCTCGATGGCATCGGGGCTGGCGCGGCATATCTCTTCGAATACATCAACGACACCTGGCAGGAAACACGCATCTTCGATGCCCCCATCATCGAATCCGGCGGCAGGTTCGGCGCAGGTGTCGATATCGATGGCGATCAACTTATCATCGCAGCCAGCGGGATTATTGATGGTCGCGGAAAAGCGTTCCTCTATGATTTCAATGGCAGCGACTGGATACTCGTTGCTGTTCTCGATCAGGGCAGGAACTCATTTTTCGATGCCAACTTTGGAATGTCGATCGACCTCGATGGCGACCGCTGTGTCATCGGGGCACCAACCTGGGGCGGCAAGCCGAAGAACTGGCTCGAATCCAATGGCAATATCTTCTATTATGAGAAGCGCAACGGTACCTGGCAACTGATCGAAGACCTCAATGGCCAGCTCACACCCTGCGGATCGTGGGTCGGTTGGGCGGTGAAGTTTCAGGACGATTTCATTTATGCAGGTGCGCCGGGGCAGGAACACCCCGATGCACCCGAAGGAGCAGTCTATGTGTTTCAGATCAGCGGCGATCGACTGATCCGAACACGCGTCATTGATGATCCGAATACCGATGAAGGCGGCGCATTCGGCCGTGGCGTGGATGTCGATGGCGACACATTGCTGGTCGGCGCACCATTTGATGATGAGTTCGGCGCAAACGCAGGAGCAGGTTTTATCTTCTCGCTCGGCGGCGAATGTGGGGAAACAGCAACACTCACCAACATCACAGCGACACGCGGCACCATTCTTTCGGGTGGATTGAAAGAGCTTGCAGTATCGGATAACAATGTTGTGCGTGCCCGCTCGCAGTTCGGCTTCCTGAGTTCAGAGCCGAATGTATTGACGCTCCGCATTGATGCAGAAACTGCTGTTGATCCTGTGAATATCATTCACGTTCTCATCGATGCACGATTGAACAATCCGGCAGGCATAGCAACGCTGCGGCTTTATAATGTGTTCGATGATCGCTTTGACACCGTCGATGAGTTCGAACTCGGCATTATCAGCACGACGAATGTGACGAATGTATCGCCTGGCGTGCTGTATGTTGATGATACCAACAATGGCAGAGTGCAACTCTCACTGAAGACAGTCGTGGTCGCGACATTTTCGACCAGCGGCTTCATCGCAAGCGTTGATCGCGTGCGTGTGGGGGTCGAGTGACGATTTGGGCGGGATATGACGGGCAGGCTGGTGAGGGTCGCGTTCGTTCTGGAAACAGAATGCAGGACGGACGACTTTCGTCGCCCGTCCTGCAAAATATGGCTGCGTGTGGATGTAAGCCGAGTTCTGTGCCGCTCGACGTCATTCGGCTCGCACGGGGTTTCCCACATGCGGACTCCACGATCGCCGGGCGGTGGCGATCATTTCTCTGGGGTCACGGTTTCCCGTGACCTCAAGCACGCCACCCGCTCTGTTCCCACGAATGGGAAACGCCGGACCAGCGCCTGAATGTCGGGATGAACCGACGATTCAGCAGAGCTGCTTGCGCTTGCACGCGGTGGGGTTTGCCATGCCTCGACTGTCACCAGTCGAGCGGTGCGCTCTTACCGCACCATTTCACCCTTACCACGCTACTCAATCGATGTGTGTGATTGCTTGTGTTCAGACAACTCGACTGAGTAGCGGGGCGGTTTGCTTTCTGTTGCACTTTCCCTGACCCGCAGCCATGGGCCGGTGGGAGTTACCCACCACCGTGTCCTGTCGTGTTCGGACTTTCCTCCCTGCCGCGCAAGTGAATCACGCGGTAGAGCGATCGCCTTTCCACATCCTATCATACGGTCACTTTGACTTGAGGTTCTTTGCATGGATTTTTCTGCATGGATTCTGCGGCCCGCGCGACACAACTGCCTTTGACCACAGCCCACCCGCCAGCACGATTGCTGGTGTGGGCGGATGCTGAGCAGGCACATGCGCTGGCCGGGCTGGCTGCCACTGAACATGCCGTCATCCAGGCGGTTGCCTCACCGCTGGCCCGCGATGTCCATGCTCTCGCAGATGCGCTTGCGTGCGATGGCGTCAGCGATGTGCGTCAGGGTCTGGTGCGGACTGATATCGACGCAGTGCTGCTGGCTTCCACGACTGCCCTTGATGATGATCTGGTGGCCCTGTTGGAACATCGTCGCATTCCGGTGTGGTGTACGAGTTATCCCGGCGAAGGGCTGTACCGCTCCGACCTCGCGCGTTTCCCGTACATGTTCATCGATTCAGCAGGCGTGAAGGCAGCAAGCGAAGCATTGATTGACTTTGCAAGACCGCTGCGAATGCTGACACTGCGCATCAGCGGGCCGCGGGCTGCCATGCCTCTTGCGATGCAACTGCTGGATGCAACCCATCTGGTGCATGGCCTGCTGCCCGCACTTGAGCGCGTCCATGCTGTTGCAACCTGCAGCCTCAACCAGGGTCCGCAATGCATTGCAGAAATCAGCGGGTCATGCGCGATCAGCGCCATCACAATCGATGGCGTCGCTGTTTCGGTCGCTGCCAACGAATCAGGGAATGCAATCGTGCGCGAACTGGTGATCAGCGGAGCAGGGGGAAGCCTTGCCATCGACGATGCTGGATACACGCTTCACGATGCGGAAGGCGCGCTCGTTGATGAGCATCGCGATGCAGCAATGGATGCAGCAGACGTGATCGCAAGCGCAATCTCCTCGCCACGCGCAATGCGCCGCAGCGACCGCCAGCCGCGCACCGAAATCAGCGCTCTGATGGAATCGATTCGTCTGAGCATGCTCACAGGCGACAGCAAGCGTCCCGCTGCGATTCTCGAAATCCTTGCGCGGGTGTAATCACACAGAGCCTGTGGACCAGCCACCAGGCAAACCTACTTCGAGATTCCCGAGCGCAGCATTCGCCCGACCTTTGCTCCCAGTTCGTTGAGCGGCGTCGGCTGAACCAAGCGCTCCGCGAGTGTTCCCGAAATCGATACCGATGCAGCATCCGACTGAAATGCTCCGAGCAGTCGATCAAGGTCAGATGCAAGCGGCAGATTGACATCGCGGAAGGGACGAACCGTTCCAATCGCGAACCCACTGATGGGGCTTTCTCCACCCAGCCACACATCTTCAATCACGATTTGGGCAACGGCATCCATGCCTCGATGGAAGTAGGTGAATGGCTCGATGAGGAGGGACTTGCCTTCGATGCGGTACTCGGCCCTGGCCTTGCCCCCTGTGCCATTCTGCCCGAGGCTGATGTCGAGCTTGAGAAGATCATGAAGTTGCGCAAAAATCGGAAGCGATCCGAGATCAGCCTGACGCACATCAAACGCGCCTTTGCCAAACATACGGTCCGGTTGACTCACGTACCCGCCCAGGGCAAAGGTGCCATCGACGCGCCCTGTCAAGGGCTTGTCGGTTGGTCCCCCGAGTGTTGTCAGTACTTCAAGGTCGATATCTTCGACGCGGCCTGCAAGGTGAATGCGCCGTCCAGCCTCAGCATGGATTGTGGAACTGCCCCACACTGTGATGCTGCCATCTGCAACATTCAGAATGAGCGAATCGAGAATCTGGCGTGAGGCACCGATCGTCGCCAGTGCCTCAAAGTCGCTGGCGCGCACTGTGCGGAACCCAGCATCATCGCTGAAGGTGCCGTTGGCAGTGATCTGCATGGCAGGCTCTGCATTCCGCGTGCGCGAGACCGCGGGGCCGATCTCCAAATGCCCGCTCGATACACCCTCAAGCTCCACCAGGCCATCTGCAAATCGCGCGAACGATGCAAGCTCAAGTGATTCCCACTGAAAAGTCATCGTCGTCTTCAACAGATCATGAAGATCTGCCTGCCCGTTGCCATGAAACTCGCCAGAGAGGAACGTTCCGTGGATGTTTGAGAGCACAACATCAGAGCCAGCCAGCGATGCGTCGATTGACATCGCGCCGAGAGCTTCTTCACTGCTGTCGTTCAGTTCAGCTGCAAAGTGAATCGCTGCATCGCCTTCGCGGGTTGCGACGTTCACCACGCCATTGACATCCAGATCGACACGTGTAAGAAGATCCGATCCTTGCACGGCAACCGGCCATTTCGATGCATGCAGGTCTGCCTCAATACGTGCTGGATCATGCACATCAACACTGGCCCAGCCCTTGAGCGTGCCATCGCCCAAGGCAATGTCGATGTCCTGCACTTCGAGCTTCGAGCCGTGCATGGCGAAGCGGCCGCTGCCTCCATCGGCTGTAAAGTCTGCAGCAGTGAGATTCTGCACCTGCCAGTTGCCTGTCACATCAAGCGTTGCGAGGTCAAACGCATCGATCGTGACATCAACATTGCTTGAAAGTGTGCCGCGTAAGTCAATCGGAAGTTGAAACAGTTTCATGAGGGCTTCGATCGACTGCTCCATGCCAGCCAGGGCAACTGCTGTGTGGTGCGTGTTGCGATCGAACGATCCTTGTGCCTGCCAGGTCCCTCCGACGATGTCGACCGGCTCGGTTGCGAACGTCGCGCTGCTCTGGTTCATTGATGCAGTCAGCGGAATTGCAACTGCATCGACCACAGCAGGGCCGACGACGATTGTTTCGACATTGAGTTGCCCGGCAAGTTCGAGTAGTGGCTGCACTGGATCTCCGGTCACAACGAAGGTCAGCGATGCTGCACGAAACGGCACACCAACATGCGGCATGAGGCTGCTGTCTGCGATGCTGGCCCTGCCCTCCAGTTGCACGCGACCGGCAGCTCGATCAATAATGCCATTGCTCGTGGCAGTCACCCAGTCGTTGCTGGCATCAGCCTTGCGGATGTTGATGAACTCGAACGACTCGCCATCAGCTGCGATCGCAACATTCAGAACAGCATCAATAAATCGCGGCAGGCGCAGTTCGCGAATGTCGATCGTTGTATCCCATGTTCTGCTTGCAATGTCATAAGATGCTGATGCGTCGGTGCCAGCAGCAAGCGACTCGGGGAGTGAAAGACGCCGCAACCGGATGAGGTCTTCATCGCGGGCCAGATGAAGCGCCGTGCCGCTGAGATCAACGCGTCCGGCTGCATCGTCCCAGAAAAACTGCGAGAGCTGAACGACTGCTTCAGCCTGTTCCAGGGCGCCCTTGAGGTCAACACGGCCAGTCACGGTGGCAAGCCCTGCATCAAAGCGGACCTCACCAGCGATATCCGCTTGCGCCCGGGGAGTTCCAACAGCAGGAACGTAAAACGAAGCATTTACAGTTGAGCGTGTGTGAGCCTGGAGCGCTTCGATTGGCCCCTTTATCTCGATGGTCGCCTGGCCGGATTCCGCGGCGCGGTCAAAGGAGCCACTGGCGCGGGCAACGACGCCTTGGTACACGAGTTCCACATTGTGCAGTTTCGCTTCGGATTTCGAGAGGGTGATCTCACCGCTGTGGAGTTGAAGTGCCACAGGTTCGCTGCCTGTCAGTTCAGCTGATACTGAATCGAAATCGACAAACAGTGCGTCGTCGGTTTTTCGAATCGCCATTCGCCCTGAGAGCCTTCCGCGCGGCGATATCACTTCATCGAGTTTCAGCGTGCCTGCGATCACTCCTGCATCCAGCGTGCCCCGCCAACTGCCACGCACCTGTGTGGGCAACTCGGGATGGTGGCGGAATGGCGCGACGAGCGACGCCACATCTTCGATGTCAAAGTTCACACGATGTGGAAAAAAGCCACTTGTCGAGAACGTTGCATCCACGCGGGCCACCTCGCCAAGATGCAGCGTGCCATTCCAACTGTTGCCGGGCACGGGACCACCGGCGATTGTCGCTGGCGGCAGTGTGGTGCGATCCTCTCCATATGGCTCGATTTCGACGATCGCATTTGTGACGGTCAGAGCAGGCAGCGAGGCAGTTGTACCCGATGAGTCCTTTGCAGCGATCGTCGCCATGAACGCATCCATCGCCCGCTGAATGTTCCAGACGCCATCAGCATCCTGGCAGAGATGCACGAGCGGTTGGTCGATGTCAATGCTTGCAATGGAAAGCGGCCGCTGCAGGATGATTTTGATCAGTCCTGCGTGACTGGTACGCAACTGCGGCACGTGCACCATCGCAGTGGTATCAAGAGGCGCCACAATGCGAAGATCGTTGATGGTGGTGATGCCATCCCAGCCGGTGCTGAGTGATCCGACGGAAACATCAAGTCCGGTCTGGTCCTGCAGCGATTTTTCGACAAGGCTGCGCGGGATATCCGAATGCAGCACATATTCGACGAGGCCATACGCTGCCCCAGCGATGACAATGAGAACAATGCAGAGGATGGCAAGCTTGCGTCGCATGATGCGTGATTGGCTTTTCCCGGAAGGTCAGTGAAATCACTCGCCAGGCTCGGCATCGGTTGGCGGGATGTCGCCAACTGTGCGAGGTCCAACGCCGAGGAACCACCAGTCGTCGCGGAACGTCACGCCCACAAACGGGCCGGAGGCGGCAACGACTTCACCTGTCTCGCGCCAGAAGGCAACAAAAGCAACACTGGCAACACCGACCTGCTCGGTATTCTTGATCAGCGATATCTCCGGCGTCTGAAATGGTACGCCTAAGGATCCCTGGTCGGCGGAGAGGACCAGGGCTGGAACTCCAAGCAGAAAGTCTTCGCGATCGATGCCCACACCCCCGCTGCGGGCCTCCACGACAATCTCGGCTTCGTCGCGTGTGCTCACCAGCCGCACACCCGCAAGCAGCATGTTGGCGCGCAACTCCCCCATCACGAACTCCTGCTCCGGAGCCCCGTAATAGCGAGACTCAAGATAGACGCTCCGATTGTGCAGCGCATCAAACGACAACTGTGACAGCGCCTTGCGGGCCGCACCCGAGAGTAGGAACTGCTCGGTGGCAGTGCGGGCCGGATCGGTCACACGCACCTTGCCGCACCCTGCACCTGCAGCGATGCCCGCAATGGCTGCCCATCCCATCAATCGAAATCGCAGCTGTTTTCTCATCTCAGAGTCTATCGGCCCCTGCTCATGTGTTCTTCAAACTCAGAAGGCCGGATCACGCGCGATCCAAGAGCAATCACTCACACAAGCCCCTTGCCTCCTATCCTCATCCATGCTGAAATCATTGCCACGCACGACGCTTGCATTGGGCGTCATACTCATCATCCTCGGGATTGCGGCATATCTTGGAACGGGGCGATCCAGCATCACCGCCCTCATCCCAGCGTTCCTGGGCATCGCCCTTGCAGGACTGGGCGCACTGGCGCTCGCAAAGCCCGGAGCGCGAAAACATGCAATGCACGCAGCTGTGGTGGTCGCGCTGCTTGGCCTCATCGGATCACTCATGCGGCCAATGCGCACGCTGTTCAGTGACGAGTCGCTGGTCTTCAATACTCCAGTCATCATGCAACTCACAACAGCAGGCTTGTGCCTGATCTTCATCGCGCTGTCTGTCACATCTTTTCTTGCAGCCCGATCGAGTTCTGATCCTCGCTGACAAGGCCGAATCAACGTTGCATGTGAATCTGTTCCACAGGTTGCATCTGGGCAATCCTGATTGTGATGCGCAGGGAAGCAATCGGCTGGGCGAACACGAAAACTGATGTACGCTTCATGGGGTATGACAGTTCCCGTTCCCTCAGCCTCTCGCACATTCGACCAAAACCCATCCTTCACCAGGATCCTCTCTCAGCAGGGAGCCGACTGCATGACACGTTTCGTGCTCTGCTGCCAGGTGCTGCCTGCGAACCGCCGCGCATCCCTCCCGGGCGTGCTTGCAAGGACTGCAAGCCGCCCCGCGCGGCGGTTTTTCACGCTCGCGCGGCTGATTTTTCATTGAATCAGCGAGTGATCCCTGATAGGCTCAGGGGACTGGCAAGAGGAGACGATGAGAAGAAACACATGAACGCTCACAGTCCAGACAGATCGCTCGTCGCAACGGCTGTCACCCTTGCGGTTGGTTTGCCCGTCCTCCTCATTGCCTTACTCATTTCCTGCAGCAAAGAAAGCCCCCCCCCAGTCGCGCGCGATGATGGCAGGAGCGGTGTGGTCATTGAGCAGGCCGCCAATCAACAGTTCATGCCGATCGCTGACCCCGATGGCCGCATGATTCACGTGACCAATGGAGCGGTTGCGGGATATGTTGATGACGCAGAGTGCGCTGTGTGTCACAGTGCAATCAGTCACACGTTCGCGCACATGGGCATGGGCAAGTCAGCCTACCTGCCCGACGTCGACAACCTCATTGAAGATTTCGACAACAACCATTTCTATCACGCCCCATCCCAACGCCATTACGAAATGGTGATCCGCGATGGGGACATTTTCCAACGGCGTTATCAGTTGGATGAGCACAATCAGCCCTACAACGAAATCGAGCGCAAGATTGACTTCATCATCGGTTCTGGCCATCACTCGCGCACCTATGCCTACCGCACTGAGGCTGGCGAGTTGTTTCAACTGCCTGTGGTGTGGTACACCCAGACACAATCATGGGGCATGGCGCCGGGGTATGACCGGGCTCGGCATTTTGGCATCACGCGCCCCATCACGCGCGAGTGCATGTTCTGTCACAACGGGTACCCCGAAGTCACCATCGGAAATGACGAACAACTCCGCCGCGACGTCTTTCCTGAAACACTCCCCAATGGCATCGGATGTCAGCGCTGTCATGGACCCGGCTCTGCCCATGTCCGCCTTGCATATGACATCAACTCATCCGATGAGGCGCTGCGCGATTCAATCGTCAATCCAGTGCGACTTTCCCCTCGACTACGCGATGATGTCTGCCTGCAGTGTCATGC
>JBPCKF010000087.1:0-17163 GCA_051004555.1 Phycisphaerales bacterium
GGGCTGCAGATCAAGCCCAACCACATTTATGTGTGCATCCCCAATCGCGATGTGGTCGTGAAAGACGGCCACGTGCGCTTGCTGGACATCGAAACGGAACGCAATCAGCGCCGGCCGATCGATCGGCTGTATGACTCGATGGCGTCGGCGTACGGCGACCGCGCGATCGCGGTGATTCTGTCCGGTACCGCGGCGGACGGCTCGCACGGCATCTCCGCGATCAAGACCGCCGGCGGCATGGTGATCGTGCAGGCCCCGGACACGGCGGAGTTCGACGACATGCCGCGCAACGCGATCAAGACCGGCCTGGCGGACCTGGTCCTCCCGATCAGCGAGATGCCGGAGGTGTTGCAGCGACTGGCCAACACGCCGAGCAAAGATGGCCATGCCGCGGGCGACAGCGATCCGGAGGAAGAGGGGCAATCGGATGAAACGGAATCAGAGCGTGATCGGGCGTCGTTTCACCGCATTCTCAGCGTGCTGCACGATCAGTTGGACTACGACTTTGCGGACTACAAGCGGCCGACGCTGCTGCGACGCACGCAGCGACGGATGAGTCTGCGCAACGTCGATGATTTCGATGCGTACGCGCAACTCGTGCGCGAGGATGCAGAGGAGGCCGCAGCGCTCTATCGCGATCTGATGATCAACGTGTCGAGCTTCTTCCGCGATCCCGAGGCATGGGAGGAGTTGGGTAAGCAGGTCATCGAGCCGCTGGTGGCCGGGTGCGAGAGCGGCGACGAAATCCGGGTGTGGTCGACCGGGTGCGCGACCGGTGAGGAAGCGTACACGATCGGCATGGCGCTGCTGGAGCAGATCGAACTGTCGGGCAAGCGCATCACGCCGCAGATCTTCGCGACGGATGTGTCGGACAGTCTCGCCGTCGCACGCGCGGGGGTGTATCCAGCATCGATCGAGGCACATCTCTCGCAAGAGCGGCTGGCGAAGTTCTTCATCAAGCACGAATCGACGTATGAAGTGAAGAAGCACCTGCGCGACCTGATCGTTTTTGCGCGGCACAACGTGATCAGCGATCCGCCGTTCTCTCGGATGGACTTGATCATCTGCCGCAACCTGCTGATTTACATCGAGCCCGAAGCCCAGCGGAATATTCTGGGGATGTTCAACTTCGCCGTGCGCGGCGGCGGGACGCTGTTCCTGGGCAGTGCGGAGACGATCGGCACGCAGGAGGACCTGTTCGAGCCGATCTCGGCACCGTGGCGCATCTTCCGCGCACGGCGGTTGGTTCATGCGGGGCAGTTTGATTTTCCCCGGTTCTCGGTGAAGGATCAGCGGCGCGGAGTGCCTGGTCAGAACAAGAGTTCGCGGCTGGCACGGGATGAGCCTCTGGCGATGGCGCACCGCGCGCTGCTGGACCGGTACGCCCCGCCTTCGGTGGTGATCGATGCGGATCATCAGGTGCTGGTGTATTACGGCGAGACGTCGCGGTATATGGCCCAGCCCGGCGGCGAGCCGACGCGCGATCTGCTGGCGCTGGTTTCGCCCGGCATTCGGCCGCCCCTGCGTCATGCGATCCACGAGGCGGGCGGTGAGCAACGATCGGCGACGACCGTGAATGCGTCCATCAAGGATGGCGCGTCACGCCGGGCGGTGACGCTGACCGTCAGCCCGATCGGTCAGCCGAGCGATGAATCGCCGCTGCTGCTGGTGAGCTTTGAAGAGCTGGCCGAAGCGGTGAACGGCGTTGACGTTGAATCAGACGGCAACGAGATTCGCGGCGAGTCGGGCCATACAGTCGATCATCTCGAAGAGGAACTGCGCGTGACGCGGCAGGACCTTAGCGATGTCTCCGAGCAGTATGATCGGCTGATCGAGGAATGCGGCACGTCCAACGAAGAGATGCTCTCGATCAACGAGGAACTGCAATCCGCGAACGAAGAACTGGAAACCTCGAAAGAAGAGCTGCAGTCGCTCAATGAGGAACTCAATACCCTCAACAATGAATTGCGCAGCAAGGTAGAACTGGTCGAGCAGACGAACAACGACCTGAACAACCTGCTGGTCAGCACCGAGGTGGCGACGCTGTTTCTCGATACATCCTGCCACATCCGCTGGTTTACCCCGGCGATGAAGCAGGTGCTGCGGCTCTTACCCTCGGATGTTGGCCGGCCCATCAGTGATCTGGCGTCGACGGTGACGGGCACGGACCTTGAACCGGCAGCAAAGGCGGTGCTGCAGACCCTGGTTCCCGTTGAGACGGAAGTCAGTGACGAACAGGAACGGACGTACATTCGCCGCGTGCTGCCCTACCGCACCTCGGACAACCGCATCGACGGCATCGTCGTGACTTTCGTTGACATCACCAAGCATAAGAAGAGCGAGCGGCAGCGCGAGCGATTGATGCACGAGTTGAGTCACCGTATCAAGAACACGCTGGCCACCGTGCAGGCGATCGTGCAAGGTTTGGGCCGGCGATGCAAGACGCTGCCGGAGTTTCTTGCCGCGTTTGAGCCGCGTCTCGCTGCGCTGGCTCGCGCGCATTCACTTCTGACGTCGCTTGGCGATGAACCCGTCGATCTGCGGCATCTGCTCAAAAGAGAACTCACGCCCTATGTCAGCGACGATTATGACCGTGTCATCATTGAGGGCGACGACATCTCGCTCAATCGCGAACCTGCCATCGCGTTGGAACTGGTGTTTCACGAACTGGTCACCAATGCGGTCAAGTATGGCTCACTTTCCAACCTAACCGGAACAGTCACGGTTCGCTGGAATCACACAAGGCACGAGAGCCGCGAGCATGCCCGCATCGAGTGGGTAGAGTCCGGCGGCCCGCCGATCGAATCGAAAGGTGACCCCGGCTTCGGCTCGCTGCTGATTGAGAACAGCATCGCCCACGATCTCGCAGGCACTTTGCAAACACAGTTCAAACCAAGCGGTCTGCACTGTGTGATTGAATTTCCCCTCACAGAAGGGACTGGCAATGACAAGTACGAAAACACCAACAAA
Source organism: Phycisphaerales bacterium (assembly GCA_051004555.1). GTDB lineage: Bacteria > Planctomycetota > Phycisphaerae > Phycisphaerales > SM1A02 > JBPCKF01. Next base: position 2,971 of record JBPCKF010000087.1, read on the forward strand.
ATCGACTCAGGGACCGATACGGAAATCGCACGAAGTGAACGACGTTGAACCACTCGCTGGCCTGCGCATTTTGATCGTTGAGGATATCGGCATGGTCGCCAGCGCCCTGAAAACCATGCTCGAAGAGCTCGGCTGCAAAGTCGTCGGCATTGCCGCCCGCGTGCCGGAAGCAGAGAAGTTTGCGCAGCATGAACAGCTCGACGGCGTGCTGCTCGATCTCAACCTCGGCGGAGCATATTCGTTTGCCGTCACAGACATTTTGCACGAACGAGATATTCCGTTCATCATCCTGTCCGGCTACGACGTGGAACAAGTTTGCCCGAAACTCGCCAATGAGCCGCAGATGCCCAAGCCGTTCGACCGCGGGCCGCTCGAGGAGATGATGCTGAGTGTGTTCTGCGGCAAGGAGCATCGTAAAGAGCGCGATGACGCCGGTTCGACACGTACGCGCGGACCGCAAAGCAAACCCCCGCTGAAAACGCGCGGCGAACTCGAAAGCGCCATCTGCCTGGGCATGACGCGCTTCCAGCAGGAGTTCATCGGCCGCGGACCGTCTGATGTCCAGGCGCATCTCATCAATGATCTCCTGATCGTTCGCATGAAGGGCGTGATGACCGCCGCCGAGCAGCATCTGGCCCAATCCCAGCCGCCCGAGAAGGGCCGCGATCTGCTCAAGCAGGTGCGGTCACAGATGATGGAAAGCGCCCGCAAACAGACCGACTCGATGATCCAGGTCATCACCGGCGTGACGGTGCGGTCACTGCATCACGACATCAGCACACAAACGGGCGAGGAAATCGTCGTCTTCACACTCAGCCAAGAACCGACCTGCCGTGAAGTAAGCCGGAGATAAAGTTCACCGTTGTGCCACCCACCACTCCCATCACGATGCGATCATCTTCCCAGAAATGGCCTCTTCCGGAAACAGTCAGCGATGGAACCGACCAAGGATACGAAGAAACTCAACCCGCCGGCATCGACCGAGATTGACCCCAATTCCAAATTGGCTGGTCTGCACATTCTGATCGTCGAGGACATGGGGATGATCGTCCTTGAATTGCGGCGGATGCTCGAAGAAATGGGCTGCTCGATCGTCGGCGTAGCGTCGCGGCTGAGTGAAGCAATGAAACTCGCGCAGAACACCGAACACCTCGACGGCGTGCTGCTCGACCTCAACCTCGCCAGCCAAAGTTCATATTCCGTCGCGGAGATTCTCCGCGAGCGCGGCATCCCATTCATCATCATGTCCGGCTACGACACCGTCCACATCCGCGCCGACTGCGCCAACGATGCCCACCTGCAAAAACCGTTCAACCAGGACGACCTGGCAAAGAAAATGCTCTCCACATTCCCGCGATGACGCACGGGGGGTGTCGGGTGCCACGGCTTCGCCCGCAGGGCAAGCCGTGCGAGTGGAAGTGGATCGCGAAGCCTGTTCGCACGTTCATCGCACGACGGCACGGCTTGGCTTCGCCGAAGCCGTGGCACCCGCGTTCGATTTCTCTTTCTCTTACCTCGCAATACTGTCCGGCCAGAAGACAACCGCCGAGGCGCAGAGGCGCAGAGAAGGAGAGAGAGAGAGACGGCAGCGATGTGAAATTATTCTCTCCGCCCTCTGCGCCTCGGCGGTTCTTTCTCGATCCTTTTCGCATCCACGTCGTTTCACTCGGCTTTGACAGCCTCCACCCCCCATCCGCTGCCTGCTTTCCGCGCCTAGAATGGGCATCGGACGATCCTATAAACTCAGTTGCTGGAGATTCCTTCGTGAGAGATGTCCTTGACACGATGATTGGTTCGAGTGCCGCTGCATCCGACCCCAAGGCTGCTGCTGATCACTTTGCAAAGGCAAAGGCTGCTGAAATGGAAGGCGATCGCGAAGCAGCGCTCGTTCACCTGCGCAAAGCATCGCAGCTGGGCGAGATGCCCGAGTATCGCTTCCGCCTTGCCTATCACCTTGATCTGGTCGGCGAAGAAGACGAAGCCCTCGCGATTTACGAAGACCTGGCTGCGACTCCTAATCCGCCTGTCAACGTGTTTCTCAATCTTGCGGTGCTGTATGAAGATCGTGGCGACATCAGCCGGGCTGAGCGTTGCTTGCGCCAGATTCTCGAAAGCAATCCCAATCATCTCCGCGCGCGACTGTATATGAAAGATGTGCTGGCTTCGCGCGACATGTATTATGACGAAGAGCATCAACGCGATGTCGCCAAGCACAACGCGCTGCTGGATACACCCGTCACCGACTTTGAACTTTCCGTGCGGGCCCGCAACTGTCTCAAGAAGATGAACATTCGCACGCTCGGTGATCTGCTGAAGGTCAGCGAAGCGGAACTGATGAGTTACAAGAACTTTGGCGAAACGTCGCTTCACGAAATCAAGTACATGCTCACGCACAAAGGCTTGCGACTTGGTCAGGGCCTCGAAGGTCATGGTCGCATTCGCCGCGAGGTGTATGAACAGCTCAAGGGCAAAGCGTCGGAGGCTGTGCTCAACAAGCCCATCTCCGTCCTTGATCTTTCTGTGCGTGCCCGCAAGGCCCTGCAGATGCTGAACATTCAGACGCTGGGCGATCTTGCAACCCGCACCGAAGCAGAGCTCATGGGTGTCAAGAACTTCGGCGCAACGAGCCTTGTCGAAGTGAAAGAGAAACTCGTCCAGCACAATCTCGACCTGCGCACGCTCGATTGATTGATTGACTGAATCGAATCAATGTGTGACGCTTTGCACGCTGCGGGTTTCGCGATGCTGCATGATGAGTATGATCAATCGCCATGCTGTTCAAACGACTCTTTGGTTCCGATCCCGCGCAGCAGTGGCCCGATGTGCGCGATGATGAGCCGGTGACTCTTGATCTCGCGCGACTCACGCTGTGCGGCATCCGTCTGCGCGAACCAGCTGATGCACTCCGCAGCATCGGACGCCCCGCCAACAGCAAGCCACACAAACAGGGCATCTTCATCTACCCGACGCTTGGCCTCGAAATCGAACACAACGATGAAATGTACATCCGGCATTTCGGACTGGTCATCGTCGAAACCGGGTTCGACCACGTCGGAGATTGCAGACCGCTCATCATCACTCCCAGCGGACCACGCCTGACGATCGGGCCTCAAACCACCGCAGCGGAACTGCTGCAACATCTTCCCCACCCGCTGGAAACTGTGATTGCAAATGATGATGAAGGCGATACGGTCACGACAGTGAAGCTGCGGCAATGCACTCTTGAGATCGAAGCCTCGCCATTGGGCACCGTTCGCAGAATCAATCTCGACGCAAGCGATCAGTAGTGCCCCGTGCAGGTCGAGAATCGTCGCGACCAGCGATCGCGTTCCATAAAGCCGCGACCAGCGGTCGCGTTCCGCCCCCCGCTCACCGCCTGCGCAAAAAAAACACATGGAGTTGCGTCAACTTCAATGGGTTTTCCGGGGGTTCCGGGAGCTTCCGGGGGTTATCGGCCAAATGCGCTGTGAGCGAGTATGCCGGTTTTCAGAAAACGTTGCATATCCACTACGTCAGCGGCTGTTCCAATCGAGTTGAGCTGTCCCATCCAGCCTGCTTGGGACGACTCACCCCCGATCGCTTCACCAATAATAGAATGGACACACCCTCACAGGCAGTCGGGTTCATTGAGGAGGAACACTATGCAAGCATTCTTTGAAGGCCAGGCTTTACTCTTTACGCTGCCAGCGCTGCTGGGCACGCTCTTTTTCCTGCTCCGTATGGCGATCATGCTGATCGGCATTGATGCAGATGCAGACGTTGATATGGCAGCGCCCGATCTTGTGACTGAAGTCGATCTGGACGGCGCGGATGTGGGCGACTCGACCGATGCGTTCAACCTGCTCTCGGTACAGAGTATCGCAGGCTTTGTCATGGGCTTCGGCTGGGCAGGACTGATCGGCTACAAAAGTCTTGGCTGGGAAACGACGAGCAGTGTGCTGCTTGGCGTCGCAGGTGGTCTGATGATGGCATGGCTGCTGGCCTGGATGTTCAAGATGATTTACTCCATGCAGGATAGTGGCAACATTTCGATCAACCAGACCATTGGCCGCGAAGGTGAGGTCTATGCACAAATCCCGGCGCGCGGCGCGGGTCGTGGCCAGGTGAGAGTTGTCGTCAATCAACGTGCCCGCATCTATTCAGCCATCAGCGAAGCGGACCCGATCGCAACCAAATCGCGCATTCGCGTTGTCAGCATCAATGATGACAACAGTGTCACCGTTGTGGCTGCGTGAACGCGCGCACGCAACACATACATTCCCCGCAATCGCCATATAACCTGCACAGCTCGGAGAAGAGGAACACATCATGACCATGACAACCACAACGCTCGCATCACTGGACATATCACAGCCGCACATCGTCCTGGCAGCTTTCGAAGACTGGTTGCCATTCATCGGCGCGGGTGTCGCAGTGCTGGCGGTGTTGTTCTTCGGCCTGATGTTTGTCGCAACGCGCTACAAGCGCTGCCCGTCCAACCGCATTCTCGTCAAGTATGGCCGCGTGGGTGGATCGCAGGCTGCGAAATGCACACATGGTGGCGGCGCATTCATCTGGCCACTCATTCAGGATTATGCATATCTCTCGCTCGAACCCCTCGTGATCGAAATCCCGCTGGAAGGGGCACTTTCGCTCAACAACATCCGCGTCAATGTGCCTTCGACATTCACGGTCGGCATTTCCACTGATCCGGTGCTGATGAACAACGCAGCAGAGCGTCTCCTCGGCCTCGACGATAACAAGATCCGCGATCAGGCACAGGACATTATTCTCGGCCAGCTTCGCCTTGTGATTGCGACGTTGTCGATCGAGGAAATCAACAAAGACCGCGAAAAGTTCATGAGCCTCATCAACACCAACGTGGCTGAGGAAGTGAACAAGATCGGCCTTGAACTGATCAACGTCAACATCCGCGATATCACCGACGAGTCGGGCTACATTCAGGCCATCGGCAAGCGGGCGGCTGCTGAGGCTGTCAACCGGGCCAAGGTGGATGTCGCGCAGCAGGAACGCGACGGCGCAACTGGCGAAGCTCTGGCTGTTCGCGAGCAGGTGGTGCAGGTCGCCAACGAAAGCGCAACATCAGCCGAAGGCAAGAAAGAAGCTGAGCGCAAGCAGCGCGTGGCGATTGCCCGGCTGGAAGCCAATGCCATCACGGGCGAAGTCGAATCCAAACGCGATTACGAAATTGCAGCAGCAGAACGCGAGGCTGAAACCATCGCAGCCCGCAAGCGTGCTGAGCAGACGCAGCGCGTCCAGGTCGCAGAGGCTGAAGCGATTGCAGTTGAAGGCGAAAACACATCATCCGCAAAGGTCGCAGAATCCAACGCCAGCCTGGCTGAAATCCGCGCTGAAGCGCTTCGCAAAGCAGAAGTTGCTGAAGCCAAGGCTGAAGAGGCAGTCTACATTGCAGAACGCGAACGCGAAATCGCGCGGCTCAGCAAGGAACAGATCGCGCCGCAGGAAATCGAGAAACAGCGAATCGAGATCGCAGCGGAAGCAGAAGCTGAGAAGAAGCGTCGTGAAGCGCGCGGCGAAGCCGATGCCATCCTCGCCCGTTACGAAGCTGAAGCAGAAGGCACGCGCAAAGTGCTGGAAGCCAAGGCTGAAGGCTATCGCAAACTCGTCGAGGCATGTGCCGAGAATCCGCAGATCGCGCCCACGCTGCTCATGATCGAACAGTTGCCAACACTTGTCGCAGAACAGGTCAAAGCCATCTCCAACCTCAAAATCGACAAGATCACAGTCTGGGATTCAGGTGGCGGCAATGGCGGCCTCAACGGACTCACAGGAAGTGGCGGCCGCGGCGGGTCCACAGCCAACTTCCTTGCAAGCCTCATCGGTTCACTGCCAGCCATGCACGAACTTGCAGAGCAGGCAGGCATCGAACTGCCAACCGTGTTGGGCAAAGTCGACCGCAACTCACATGAAGACATGCACGCAAGACGTGACCGTGCACAGGAGCAGCGCAAAGATTCGCCCCGTAACGCGACATGACCACAACCCTCAGCAACATCATCTCCCACGCTGACTTCCTCCGCGTTGATGTCCGCATCGGTACGATCATCACCGCACAGGCCAACCCTGCGGCGTGCAAGCCTGCTTATGTCTTTGAGATCGACTTCGGCCCAGAGCTGGGAGTGCGTACATCTTCCGCCCAGGTGACTGAGTTGTATCAGCCGGATCAACTCGTTGGAAAACAGGTCGCAGCCGTCGTAAACCTTCCGCCTCGGCGCATCGCAGATGTGGATTCACAAGTGCTGGTGCTGGGTTTCCCTGACGAAGAACAGCGCGTCGTACTGATCGCCATCGATCACCCCGTCCCCAACGGCAGTCGCATGTTCTGATGTGGGTGTGCGTCGCGCCCGGCTGGCGATCTGTTTCCGTCACCCTCGCGGCATCACGAGGCTCTCCAGCCGCGGCGCGCATGCGTAGAATACGACATGGACAAAGGCATCTCACACGATCGTGCAGATGACTCGCTGCGTGCGAAGGCCCGCTGGTATCAGTCCTTGCCGTTCGAACGCCGCATGGAGATATTCTGCGGGCTGAACAACATGATTCGAGAAATCAACCCCGAACTCTTTGAAAAGAAGCGACGCGAGGATGCTCGAGCAATACCGGGCCGTGTTCAAATCATTGAACGATCATGAGGTGAAGTACCTCGTGATTGGAGGCGTCGCGGCTGGTGTACATGTCATCGGCCGGGTAACGTACGATCTGGACATACTTATTGAAGCAACCCTTGCCAATGCGACGCGACTGCTCGAAGCATTCGAGGCTGCTGGTCTGGGCACAGCCGGATTGACGACACCCGAGAGCCTGCTTGCCCACGAAATCACGATTTTTCGCGATGTCGTGCAGATCGATGTACAGGTGAAAGCGCCGGGCATTGAGTTTGCTGAGGCATGGCAACGCCGTGAAGTCAGAGACTTTGGAGGCATCGAGTTCGTGGTGGTTGCGCGGGAAGACCTTGTCGCATCAAAGAGGGCTGCGGACGGGCAGTGGATTTGCGTGACCTCGAAGCACTCAATGAGGAAGATTGAAGCTCACAGTTGCATGAATCGCCATCGATCACACCGTCCCCAACGGCAGTCGCATGTTCTGATGTGGGTTGTTCAACGGTTCTGTGATATCACTGTTCAGCAAATCCGAATATCATGTTGGACGTGAACATGGACGCTGCCATCCCTCAAGATCTTGAGAACTGGGCCGACGTGCTCAGCCGCCTTCCCATCGAGGGTGTGCTGGGTGCAGCACTTGTGGTTTTGATCGGCCTTCTGCTGTGGGCGTTCGGGCGGCGGATCCTCAAGGCAGCGATTGTGACGTGCGGCTTGGCGCTGGGCGCAGCCATCGGGTGGTTTGGGGCTGCGTATGCTGAAGGTTTGCCGCTGCCACCCTGGGCGATCGCAGCTGCATTCGCTGTCGTGCTGGGCTTCATGGCATGGCTGTCATACCGCCCGGCCATGGCCCTCTTTCTCGCAATCGTGCTGGCTGCATTGTGTCCCCTGCTTGTGATTGCGTGGAGCAGTATTCGCGGCATCGAAGCGTTTCCACAACCAGCGCACATGCAGGATGCGGGCAGCGACGAAGTCGACACCAGCCGCTCGCTGATGGAAGAAATCCGCGAACTCGAAGAACGCGCCCGCAACGCAGATAACATTGTGCAGGAAGCCCGCGATCTTCTGAAAGAGCGCGGCCGTGATGCAATGGGCATGAACGAAACTGATGCGGACGCTGATGATGATGATGCAACTGCAGAAGCCGCTGCCCTGCCACCCTGGCGCGAGCAACTGGATGTGGTTGTGTCCCGGGCCCGCACGCTCATTCGCGAGCGGTGGGAGGCAGCTGATCCCGGCATTCGCAGAAGTATCCTGCTTTCAGTGGCGTGCGGCGCGATTCTGGGATTGCTCATCGGCCTGGTAGCACCGGGATTTACAGCATCGCTGGTGACTGCAACCATCGGCTCGGCCATGCTGCTCTTTGGCGGATCAGTCCTCACTGCCAGCCTGGGCGGCACGAGTGCGGAACTTCCCTGGCTGCCGCGCTCCGCGATTGCGTGGGCGAGTGTGTGGCTGGCGCTCAGCGTTATCGGAATCGCGATTCAATGGACATTTCGGCCGAGGTCTGTCGATAACCAGCGGAAGGGCTGAGCCATCAACCGATGTCTTCAGCCCATGTCTGCTGTGTTGTTCGATCGAGATTGCAACTGCCTATGCAAAATGCCTCCGCGAAATGCCCCGCGCACTCCCATGAAGATGAGGATGGTCCATTATGATTCCTGATGCTGTATTTCACATCCTGGCCCAGGACGGCGCCTCTGCAGGCACACGTGACAGCGCAGTTGAAGCTGCAGGCGCAGCAGCAACTGCACTCAGCAGCAATTTGGGCGGGCGCATCTACGCAGCCTTTCGAAGTCTCATCGAGAAACTCGACATTCTCAATCGGCCCGATGAACTCATCGAGATGCTCAGTCAGGTGCATGTCACCGTCGCAGGTGCGCTGCTGATTGTTGGCATCTTGTGCGTGCTCAACGGCTACCGCTGGCATCGCTGGGTGGTGATCGTGTGCGCGTTCCTCAGTGGGTTCGGGCTGGGCTGGCTGATGAGTCGCCACCTCGAACAGCCATACATCGTCGCAGGCGCGCTGGCGCTGATGGCGGCTGTCGTCGCCAACCCATTACTCAAGTTCGCGGTGGCGATCTTTGGCGGCCTCACCGGCGCGTTCATCGGAGCCAATCTGTGGACCGCCTTTGGCTATCAGGAACAGGCACACTGGGCCGGAGCATTGCTGGGCCTGACCATTGTGGGAATGGCGTCGTTCATGATGTTCAAGCACGTCGTTGTGCTCTTTACATCCATCGGCGGTTCAGCCATGGCCATGGCTGGCGGCATCGCATTGCTGCTCTATGTTCCTGACATCCGCGATGGTGTCACCAGCGCGCTCACCAACAATACGCTCATCCTGCCATTGCTGCTCACCGTCGCTGCTGTCATCGGCTTCACGCTGCAACAGGGACAGAGCGCCGCTGGAAGTGACGATCATCATCATCGCCATGCCCCCGAAGCGCATGGGTAGCGAAAGTTCGTTCGCCGCACACGCTCGCTCGCTATTGCGCCACATCGATCGCGATCATGTCGAACGATGCACGAAAGCTTGCGGGAATGTCGTCGACCTCTCGACGGCCCGCAAATCAGATCGCCTCATCACTCAGGGAACTGCTGATGAGCAGGACGCAGCCGCGCTCTGTCCACTGCCGACCGTGGGTCGAACCTGCCTCAGCCCGCTGATAATCTCCAGCATGCATGATGATCTCTTCGCCGACATGCAGATCACCTTCGAGCACGTAACACTCTTCGTGCCCATCATGCAGGTGCGGTACATATTCGGTTCCTGCAGCCATGCGGAACATGGCGGTCATGCGATTGTTGGGACGATCGACGAAGAGCGGGCGGACTTCGATGCCCTCGATGCCGGTGGGCTGCCAGTCGCGTTCTTCGGATGACAATGTGAACAGCCCGGAGGATGATCGCGATGCGTCATCATCCCAGTCGTCCCAGATGTGGTCTGCGTGGTGGTGAGTATGATCGGGGCTTGACATCGCGGCATCTCTTTGAAACTGGGCGCAGACAGACTCGACCAGCGCCCTGTGTGGCGTGACATTCGGGGTCGCCCGGAAAAGCAGATCCTGAACTGCGAGGAGTTCCTGCAAGGCCTGCCTGGCTTCTGCAGAGGTCGCCAGGTGTTCTTCAAATGCTCGACGCTCTTCACCCGTCAGAGCCCCTGCTACGTACATCGCTGCACGCGCGCGGACATCATCAGGTAGATCGAAGTGTGAGGTCATAGTCAATTGTCGGCCGACGCGGGAGATTTCTGCAAGAGCATACGAAGTTTATCGATCGCCAGTTTTATCCGAGTCTTGACTGTTCCCATGGGCACATTCTGAGCAGCAGCCACTTCCCGGTGTGTCATCCCCCGATAGAACGCCAGAGTGAGGGCCTCGAGCTGTTCGCGCGGCAATCGCCGAAGAATCTCATCTCCGACTTCCGCCAGCAAAAGGGGCGTGTCAGCCGCACTTTCGGAGTCCTCTGCCTGCATGGTTTCCTGCATTTTCGACACGTTGTCGTCCTGCCTTCTGACCTTGCGCAGGTGGTCGATCGCCACGGATCGGGCGATCATGAGCGACCACGCAGCCACTGAGCTTAATGAGGGGTCATAGGCAGATGCGCTCTTCCAGGCCTTGATCAACGCGCGTTGGAGCACATCATCACAGTCGCCGCTTCGCCGCCCGATGATGCTGATGATCAGACCGTTCATTCGACCACCAAATCGATCAATGAACAGACGACAGGCAGCCTCATCGCCGCGCCCGATTGCTGCGATCATCTGTTCATCTGTTAACTGCATGGGATGCGGCTATTCCTGCGGGGTCTCGCTGTCTCCGGATGAAGATACTGTAGGACTGAAAATGCTGGCGCGAAGACTGAAAAAATGGCTGGACCACGCCCGACGCCGTCGTTCAATACGATCGCGCCCAGACGACCCGCTGCGGACTGGGGCTGCCGGTGAACGGACACTCGCCTGCTGCGCCACCCAGTTTCTTATCAATCGGCACGCAGCGCACTGTGACTGCCAGGTCATTCTTCACCGTAGCTTCAACCGCAGGATCGCCGCAGAAGTGCGTCAGCGCGAAGCCGCTCTGATCATCATTCTGGAACCAGTCGTAAAACTCGTCCTTCGTATCGATGATGCGCGTGCGCGATTCACGCAGCGCAAGAGCCTTGTCATAAAGCCCCTGCTGAATCTCATCAAGCAAGCCGACCACGCCTGCAATGAATGCCTCGCGCTGCATCGACTGCTTTTCTTTGGGCCCTCTGTCACGACGGCCGACGAAGACTGCATCATTCTCGAAATCGCGCGGGCCGATCTCGATGCGCAGCGGCGCGCCTTTTTTTATCCACGACCACACCTTGTCGCCGCCACGCATGTCGCGGTCATCAAACTCAACGACAATGGGACGACCGTGGTACATCTGCATGCGGAGGTCATCCACAATCTTCTGGCAGTAGTTGCGGATGGCTTCTTCCTGCTCGCCTGCGGTGTGCAGAATCGGAACGATCACAACATGGGCCGGTGCCAATCGGGGCGGCAAGACCAGGCCATCATCATCACTGTGTGTCATGATCAGCCCGCCAATGAGCCTCGTGGAAACGCCCCATGATGTTGTCCATGCGTGAACGCGCTCGCCCTGTTCGTTGAGAAACTGAATGCCGGACGACTTTGCGAAGTTCTGGCCCAGAAAATGAGAAGTCCCCGACTGCAGCGCCTTGCCATCCTGCATCATGGCCTCGATGGAATAGGTTTCGACTGCGCCCGGAAACTTCTCGCCCTCGGTTTTACGGCCACGGATGACGGGCATGGCCATCCAATCTTCTGCAAAGTCTGCGTACACATTCAGCATGCGCAGCGTGTGAGCCTGCGCTTCTTCTGCGGTTGCATGGGCCGTGTGCCCTTCCTGCCAGAGAAACTCGGTAGTACGCAAGAACAGCCGTGTGCGCAGTTCCCAGCGAACAACATTTGCCCATTGATTGATCAACAGCGGCAGATCGCGATAACTTTCGATCCAGCGCGCGAATGTCTCGCCAATGATGGTCTCCGATGTGGGGCGGACCACCAGCGGCTCTTCGAGCTTTGCGTCGGGATCGGGAATCAGGCCGCCATCCTGCCCCGGAATCAGGCGATGATGCGTGACAACAGCGCATTCCTTGGCAAAGCCCTCGACATGTTCCGCTTCCTTCTCGAGATATGAGAGCGGAATGAAGAGCGGGAAGTATGCGTTGCGATGGCCGGTCGACTTGAACATGTCATCCAGAACGCGCTGCATGTTTTCCCACAGCGCGTATCCCCAGGGCTTGATCACCATACAGCCGCGCACAGGCGAGTTTTCCGCAAGCTCAGCTGCGCGGATGACCTGCTGATACCACTCCGGATAATCTTCGGAACGTGTGGGAGATATTGCGGTTTTCGCCTGTGCCATGAGGCGAGGATAGGCGCGAGTTGATTCGGTGTGGTGCAGCCGGATCGTGTCGACCCTGACGTGCATGTTGATTCAATGCATCGAAACGATGCCGCTGGAATCTTCGGGCACGCCCGACTCCGCCAATGCCAGAGGGTCGCGCGGGGCAGTGCGGGTCCGCTCGCCGGGCAATGGCGAGAATCTGCTGCCCAGCATGGGAATGCGTGCGTTTGGATGTTCAGCGCGCGGCATCCAGGGATGAATCAGCCAGATCACAACAATCAACCCCAGCGAGACCGCCCACATCGATTCCTGCCAGCCGAAGTACACCACAAATGACGTCGCCAGTACGATTGCAAGGCCGGTGGGAATCATGCCCTCCCACGCCAGTCGCATGAGTTGATCGAAACGAAAACGTGGCAGCGTCCAGCGGATGGCCATCGTCAGCGAAATCACCAGAAATATCTTGCCACACACCACGCCAAACTGCATAAGAATCATCATGATCCCGCCTTCAGCTGGCAGATCGGGGCCAATGCCCAGCGGGTTCAGCGACCATCCGCCCAGGAACATCACCACAAAGAACGCGCTGCCGACAATCATGTGTGCATATTCAGCCAGGAAAAACAATGCAAACTTCATGGACGAATATTCGGTGTGGTACCCGCCAACAAGTTCACTCTCTGCTTCAGCCATGTCGAATGGCGCGCGATTGTTTTCTGCAAGCATGCATGTGTAGAACAGCACTGCTGCGATGGGTTGATGCAGAAGAAACCATGCGCCTTCGAGTTGCTTTTCAACCATTTCGCCCGGAATGATTGTGCCTGAAAACAGGACGATTGCAAGAATCGCAAGGCCCATGGGAATCTCATAGCTGATCATCTGAGCACTTGCCCGCAGGGCGCCGAAGAAGGAATACTTGCTGTTGCTGGCCCATCCGCCCAACACCACGCCATACACGCCAAGCGACGCAACTGCGAGGAGGTAGATCACGCCGATGTTGACATCTGCTGCAACGATCGCCACGCTCTGGCCACTCACGTTCAGCCTGTCAGCCAGGCCAAAGGGGAGCGACGAGAGATCCAGCTGACCAGCCCAGGGGATGACTGCAAAGCCGATGAGGGCAGGAATGATGATGAGACAGGGCGCAAGCAGAAAGAGCGCACGATCTGCACCGCGCGGAAAGAACTCTTCCTTCATGATGAACTTGAGGCCATCAGCCAGCGGCTGCAGCAGACCAGCCGGTCCGACGCGGTTCGGGCCGACGCGGTCCTGAATCCAGGCAGACAGCTTGCGTTCAAGCATGATGAGATACGCACACGCACCCAGCATCATGTGCAGGATGAGAAGGATGACAATGACCGAAGTCACAAGCTGGGGGGTGACGAAGTCGAACATGCGCGCGGGGAGTGTAGGCTGGAGGGAGCAGGACTGTCATGCCACCCATGCAGCACGTGAAAACTGCCCTCCGCCGTCATCGCCCGATTGCACACATGAGATGACGGCTCACGCTGCCTTGAGCGGGGCGAAGTCTTCGTCGCGCAGGGGCGGGTGGTTGATGTGCTGCAGGGCGCGGTTGATCTCGTCGCTCGTGACAATGTGCGGATGGACGATCTCGATGCCGATCGCGCGGCCGTCTGCTGCGTAGTCGATGATGAGCACCTCGCTGAACCGCTCGGTCCGCGCGCTGTGATCCTTCGGGTGGCGCGGCAGGAAGAGATACGCCGCGAACGCCTTGCCGCTCCGATAGGAAATCTCGAGATAGCGATCTTCAGCAGGCATGGTCAGGATTCTAGCTTGTACGCGGTGACAACAACGAGAATCGTATTCATGTCATCCGGCTCGACGACGACCTCCCATGAATCGCGATTGTGCGTCGTGGTGAGGACGAAGCGGCCAGGCATGACTGATTCGCGATAGTCAGTCGCATCTTCCAGCATTCCGCGGAGGTCAATCTCGGTAAAGCCGCGCTCCCCCATGCGCTCGACCACGTGCGGCGAAATGACTACGTCGTATTGCCACCAATCAGGCCAATCCGCCACATGCGTCTCCTTGCGCGGCGTAAGTTTAGGCATGATCGGCGGGGCGACGGTTGCGAGGCCACATTGTCCATGCAGCGCGTGAAAATTGCCCTCCGCCGTCATCGCCGGGACCGGGGGGGACGGGGGGGACGGGGG
>JBPCKF010000088.1:0-59329 GCA_051004555.1 Phycisphaerales bacterium
GGACCTCACAGAAGCGGAAGCCCAATTGAGCCGGGCGGTTGTGCATGCCCCAAGCGATGGGCTGGTGGTTTACGCCTCGAGTATGGAATCGGGCGGCTGGCGTGGCAACGATAGCTCGCCACCCCAGATTGGCAGCGAGTTGCGACGCAACGACTTCATTCTGGCGTTGCCCGACACCTCGCAGATGATTGCACAAGTCAAAGTCCACGAATCAGTCAGTGGTCGCATCAGTCGCGGCCTGCCTGCCAACGTGATCGTTGATGCCAAACGCAATACCACCCTGCGCGGCACCGTGCTTGGTGTGAGCGTGCTGGCCCAGAGCGGCGGATTCCGTGACCCCAATCGGCGCGACTACACCGTCCGCATCCTTCTTGAGAGTATCGATGGACTGGAACTCAAACCCTCCATGCGCTGCACCGCGGACATCATGCTCGACCGCGTGGATGAGGCGGTTCATGTGCCGATCCAGGCGGTCTTCCGTCGTGGTTCGGTGAACTTTGTGTATGTCCCCGACGGCAAGGGATTCGCGCAGAAGCAGGTCACGGTTGGACGGTCATCCGAACTGTATGTCGAAGTGCTCGTAGGTCTGGCCGCTGGCGATCGCGTCTTGACCCGCGATCCGGCAGAAAACGATATCACCAGCAAACTGGATCTGGCTGAAATGGATGCCGAGTCCACCAGGCGCGAAGAAAGTCGAGATGCCCTGGCTGAGCGACTTCCTGATGAAGCTGCCGCAGCACCAGCAGGAGCGCCCCCGGCTGATGGCAGTATGACCCAAGGACAGCCCGGGGCCCGAGGCGCAGGAGTTGGCGCTGGCGGTGGTATGGGGTCGCCCACCGACTTCATCTCCCAATACGATGGCAATGGCGACGGCAGCCTGCAGAAGGATGAACTGCCCGCTCAGATGCAGTCGTTCTTCGATCGTCTCGACAGCAACAGCGATGGATCGATCGACATGAGCGAAATGGAAGCCGCAGCCCGGACAATGGGACAGGGACGTGGAGCTGGCGGCGGCCAAGGCGGCGGTGGTGGCGAACGACGACCACGAGAGGGCGGCGGCGGGTAAGCGGCGAATCAAATCTCATTTCTCGTTGGGTACAGCTTGCCCTTTCACCGGGTCATCTGTTATTCTCTACAGTTCGCTTCACTGAGGCAGAGTTGATGAGACCCAACGGGATGCCGGACGACCAAAGACGCACAACATCGGGCGGGGCAAAATCGAAGCCACACGCGGGCGATTCGCCACTTGCAAAGTTTGCAGAACTGGTGAATAGCGTCGGCGTGAAAGCGTTCGCTTCACGTGTCGGCCTCACCTCCAGGCACATCAATCGCATGCTGGCAGGAGGACACCCCAATCCTGTCACCCGGCTTATTGCTGCCTTGCAGGCTGCTGATCCCGAAGCAGGCGATGCCCTGCTCGACTACATCTGCCAGGAAATGGGGGGCCACTTCGTCCGCATCGAAGCAGCTGACCGCACAGCCATTAACGCAGTGCGTGAATGTGCAGAAGCCATCGCTGCCATCAGTGATGGACACATCTCAGCCAGCGATCTGCACGACATTCGCGAAGCCATCGGAGCCCTGACCGCACTTTCGCTCTCGCTCAACAGGCGGGATGGCCAACTCGGCCAGGACGACACAGACGGTGCATGACAGCCTGCTGTTGATCCAAGGCGACTGCGGCCCCAGCATCTCCCACCGTCGCATCAGCAACGTCGACCTCGTCTACGCCGATCCGCCGTTCAACACCGGCCGCGCTCACAAGGGATCGGGCGGCGAGTTTGATGATCGCTTTGCATCACTCGATGCGTATCTCGATTACATGTCTCAGCGAATCAGGATCTGTTGCGATGCCCTCGGGCCGGATGGCGCGATCCTGCTGCATTGCGATTTCCGCACGGTCCACCACTTTCGCATGCTCCTCGATGACATCATGCCCAGCGGTTTCATTAACCACCTCATCTGGCAATATGGCCTGGGCGGGTCATCCAAGCGCCGCTTTGCCCGCAAGCATGACGATATTCTCTACTTCGCGAAATCAACGAACTATTATTTCAATCCGCCTCGAGTTCCAGCAACCTCGCAGCGCATGCGCGGCCAATCGAAAAAGGCCACCGATGTCATCGACATTCCTGCGATTAACAACATGGCTGCTGAACGCACCGGATATCCAACCCAGAAACCATTGGCCCTTCTTCGCATGTTGATCGACGCCTGCTGTCCGCCCGGCGGGACTGTGCTCGATCCATTCTGCGGCAGCGGAACCACACTCGTCGCAGCCCTGCAAAGTTGCCGCAAAGCAATCGGAATCGACCGTAACCCCCCCGCACTCGACATCGCCCGTCAGCGCATTGCGGGATTGAGAAAGGACGAGAAATGAAACTCGCACGCGCCTCTCACAATCTTCTCTCGCGATGCTTTCCGTGATGGCCGTCATGCGCATCGGCGGATTATTATTTCTGTCCCGCGAGTTTGCGGACTGTCATGTGGAATGTCCGCTTCATATTCGTGTGCATGCCATACACGATCAGTATATAAACCGCCGCTGCAACCGCCGATGAGACGAGCAGCGTGATGCGTGGCCCTGCAGCGCGTTGGCCACGCGCATCTGCCAGTGCGTGTTCCATGATACTTGCAGGGCTGACAATCGAGACGACGGTGTTCACCGGATTAAACGCGTTAAGAATCGGACCGAGTATGCCGAGTTGTTGCCCTGCATACGCGCCGCACAGGCCGATGATACCTGCCACCGCGATGACAATTCCAACCGCTGCGATGACAGAGCCGATGGTTCCTTTGCTCTTGATGGACCATTGCAACCCCACCATGACGCAGAATGCAATAAAAGGGATAAGCACAAGTGGCAGCGCGATTGCACCTTCTGGAAAGATCACCGGCAGAATGATGGTGGTGCCCTGCACACTTGTGGGTGCATCGACCGCAACCGGATTGCCCAGACCTTGTGCAAGCACGTACACCGCCACCATCGCAACGGTGCCGATGGGTACGCAGAGCATCGGCAGGAGAAACTGAATCAAGCCGCGCAGCTTTCCGTAAAGGTACGGACCGGGCTGAATCGGGGTCGTGAGCAGAATATCGAGTGTCCCGTCTTCGCGTTCACGGCTGACTGCGGTGGCGCTGGTATTGAGAGCGGTGAGTCCGATGAGAATAATCTCGGCTGCGAGAATCACAGCCAGGGCGGTGCGGAAGTTGGCAGCAGTAGCTTGGCGAACACCTTCGGTTGCGTCACCTGCAATCGATCCCAGTTGGCCGGAGTGGAACAGCGTGATGAGAACAATCGCGATCAGCAGTCCGAGGGCTGCGAATCCCCAGCGGATAATGATTGCAGACATATTTGCGCCGCGCGCCACTGATTCACGCCAGGCAATGGGGTTGGCACTGACAGTGCGGGCGGGTCGCTCATTTGCGCCCTTGGCACCAAGACGGAAAAGTCGTCGGTACCACGGCACTGTGCCAACTTTGGCACCGATAATGCGAAGTCGAAGTGTGGAGAGCGTAATGAGCAACACGCTGATACCCAGGCTCAACCACATAAATGCTGCGATGGGTTTTGCATACCACAGTTCCCACAGCCAGCTTGCCTGGGCGCCAGTAAAGTCATGTGGCGCATATGTATTGGAACGCAGCAGCACTTCCATTGCCAGGAAGGGATTGAGCGGCGTCAGCCAGGTGGTCAGCCGCGCATTCGAACCGACACCCATGGGCTGGCGAATCGCGACATCCCATGCATATGTTGCAAAGAGATAAATCACAACTGTAATGTAAAAAATAAACACCGCTCGCCTGCCAGCGGTGCGGGTGACGCTGAGCGTGACTGCAATCGCCGCGACAATGGTCGCGCTGGCAGCTGCGATCATGTAACTCCGAAAAATTGATTCGCCAGGCACGCCGCCGAAGTATTGAATCGCAACAAAGAGTGGCAGCGTGGAAAAGAGCAGCGCAAGAATGAAGAACAGGCGGCCGAACATGTTGCCGAGCACAATCTGCAGATTGTTCATCGGCGTTGTGAGAAGGATGTCCCACGTGCGCGGATTGGCTTCCTGCGCGATCGCGCCAGCCATAAAGACAGGTGTGAGCAGACATATCAAACCCAGCTGCAGATGGGAGACGAACTCGAACGCCTGAGCGCCCTTTGTTGCAAGGTCAGAGAATGTGCCAGCCCCAGCCCCTGCCAGCATGAGCATAAACAGGACGATCATGAGAATGAGCAGGTAGCCCGAGCGAATGTACAGGTGACGCATACGGCGCGAGCCGCCCTGCACCAGCCGCATGCAGATCGGGTTGGTGGGAAGCAGTCGCAGAAACCAGTTCAGAATCGCAGGCATCGCCGCAATGGTAGCGTCACTTTTACACCCGGTAGGTGAGAGGTCGATTGAGCTGACCCATCATTTCCTTGATGGTGGTCATGGCTGCGAAACCAGCGAACGCGAAAATCATGAAGGCGGCGGCTTCGTTCTCCTGCCCCAGCGCGAACATCCACATGGCAGCATACAAACTCTGCCACATGGCGCCGTAGCGTCTAAGTTTTTCAGCTGCGACAGAGCCGCGGACGCCAATCACTTTCCAGCGCGCCACAAAGAAAAATGCGACAGCAGCCAGAAGCGGCCAGAGCAGGTGAAGCAACGAGCGGTCGACCGGCCACCACCTGCCACGCGTGACGCCCCAGCCGATGATGAGCGTGGTGATGATGATCCATCCAATAGCGATGAACGCAAGCGTGCCATTGGTAATGCGCGGGCGTTTGCGTTCGAGAATGTACGCACCCAGAGCGATCGCAGTGCCATGCGTCATCGCAAAACAGATGGGAAGGGTGAAACCAATATTGACATCGGGGATGAACATCTGCAGCGCGTGCAGAATGCCGATTGTGAGGATGCCGATCGCGGGAATGAACTTTCCCGCTGCGTTGTAGAAGAGAATGCCCAGAGCTGTAAGGAGGGTGATCTGGGCGGCGACCCGTCCGAACGCCTGGCCTGCGAGAATCGCAAGGAGCAGCGAGCCGACAGTGACCACAATCGCCTGCCCCGCCCGGATGCGCCCTGCAGGGATTGGCCGATCGGGACTGAACGCGCTGTCGTGGCGAGCATCGAGAACATCATTCAGCGATGCTCCATACGCAAAGAGGCCGACCGCGACCGTTGCGCCTAACAGCAGGGCAAACCACAGGGGCATGGAGCGCACCGGCGCAACGCTGGCTTCGGCGCTGCCCATTCGCGCAAGAAGAATCATGAGCCACACATCGCTCACTGCGCCGAACGCAATCGTGAGGCGAGTCAGTTGGATCGCAGTCAGGATGCGCAGCAGCGAGCGGTGCACATGCGATGGTAGCCGGAGACCGGGCTGCACGCATCACACATGACGGCTCGCAGCGGATATGGCATGCGAAGACGGATCGTCTCCTGGAGCAACAAAAACGCTGGCACGCCTTGTGAGCGTGCCAGCGCGAAGGATCGTTCAATCGTGGAGTGAATCGAGATCAGCTGCGATCGTCATTATCGTCGTCGTCGTCGTCATCATCGTCGATGCCATCATCATCGTCATCGTCATCGTCAGCGGGATGGATGGAGATGGTCTCGATGTCATAGCCACCATCTTCCTCCATCGCCTTGATCTCTTCTGCGACTTCCGCGGGCATCTTGAAGAGGCTCTCTTCAGCCGTGTTGAACGCGAAGTCGGAGTAGCCCAGTGCCATTTGCATGAAGGCAGCATCCATTTTGGCTTCGGTGGGGAGCATGATGCCCTTGACATCTTCCCATTTGCTGAAGTTGACCATCATCATCATTCCCATCATCTCGTTGTCGATGCCGAATGCGCCGATTTTGCCGGACGCGGGGTCGATCATGAGTGAACCAACTGGGGCGCCTTCCTTGTTCTTTACATCAACGCGGGCATAGTCAGTGCCATCGATTGACTTCATCTCGACAGTCTTCTTCTCGCCCATGTGCTGATCAAGCGAGAGCAGCAATGTGTGGGGCACCATGATCGAGAACATGCCAAACTCTTCAGGCGACATCACGTTGTAGCCTTCCATGCCGGGCTCGCTGCTCCAGCCGTGCTTGCCATCGAAGACTGCAACGGCGCTGGTGCCATCCTTGAAATGTGCAGTGAGATGCAGTTTATTGGGAAGGACGCAGATGGCATCGACATAGTCGATTTCGGGTCCGCCCATGTGATCTTCCATGGTCATCTTCATCTTGAGTTTGACGGATTTGATTTCAGCAATTGCAGCGGAGCCGCCCATGGCCTCAACAGCCTTCTGACACAACTCGGTCGCGGCAGGGAGGTCGGCTGCAGCAACGCCACTGCCATCGGGTTGCGTCTCGTCCTGTGCCAGAGCAGGAGTGGTCATCATTGCCATGCCGCTGCAGAGAAGAGCAGCCATGAATGTTGTTCGGATATGCATGTCCATCAGAATGTTTCCTTAAGGAGGGGATTGGGGATGTGACGGCCTGCACGAAGGGCAGCCGATGCTTATCGTACCCGCGCCGATCGACGCGGCTGCTCCGTGCATCTGTGCAATCTTTCATCCGTTCAACCGGATGAACGGTTGAATGCAGCTTTGACTCGGTTACAATGCAGAGCAACTCCCAATGTCGCAATTCCTTCAACAACTCAAAAAACGGGTGCTCATCTTCGATGGCTCGATGGGGGCCACGATCCAGGCAATGCATCTGGATGTCGATCGCGACTACCTTGGCCGCGAGAACTGTGTCGATCTGCTGGTGCGCAGCCGTCCCGACCTCATTACCGCGATCCATCGAGCGTTTCTTGAAGCGGGTGCGGATGTGCTCGAAACCAATACGTTCGGTGCCAACCAGCTCGTGTTCAGCGAGTTCGATGCAGAGTTGGCTGGCTGGACCCGAGCCCTCAATCGCGAAGCAGCCCAGTTGGCAAGGCAAGCCGCTGATGAGTTCCGCAGTGCTGAGCAGCCGCGCTTTGTGGCTGGTTCGATTGGCCCAGGCACGCGCCTCATCACGCTGGGCCACACGGACTGGAAGACAATGCATCAGAGCTACTTCCAGCAGGCAGCCGGACTGCTCGAAGGCGGCATCGATGTCTTCATCATCGAAACCGCGCAGGACCTCCTGCAGGTGAAGTGCGCGATCAACGCCTGCCTCGATGCGCTGCGGGCTGCATCGCGCAGTGTTGATGATGTGCCCATCATGGTGAGCGTCACCATCGAAACCACCGGGACCATGCTGGTGGGAACTGATATTGCAACGGCTGTCCATGCCCTTGCGCCGTATCCCATTGCGGTACTCGGCCTCAACTGCGCAACTGGTCCGGTGGAAATGGCCGAGCATATTGCGACACTTGCGTCGCTTTGGGATCGGCCGATCTCTGTTATTCCCAATGCAGGCCTACCCGCTCTGGTTGAAGGCAAGACACATTTTCCGCTCACGCCCCGCCCATTTGTCGAAGCGCTGGTCCGATTTGTTGAGGAGGTTGGCGTGGGTATTGTGGGCGGCTGCTGTGGGACTGGACCTGAACATATTCAACTGCTGCATCGGACGTTGACTGATCGAAATCTGATTGCGATGCAGAGTGACAGATCACAACGAGAAGTCACTCGCCAGCCGTGTGTCACATCACTCTATTCGCCGGTGGAACTCAGGCAGGAACAGTCTTTCTTTATCATTGGCGAGCGGATGAACGCGTCCGGCAGCCGTAAGTTCAAAGAATTGCTCGAAGGTGAGCGATGGGATGACATTGTGTCGCTGGCCCGCGAACAGAAACGCGAGGGTGCCAACGCACTTGATATCAACGTCGATTACGCAGGACGCGACAACGCTCGAGATATGGCAGCGATTGTCAGCAGAGTCGCCCGGACTGTCGACTGTCCGCTCATGATCGACTCGACACAGGTCGCCACGATCGAGGCTGGCCTGCAGCACGCGCCCGGTAAGAGCATTATTAACTCCACAAACTTTGAGGATGGCGAAGAGAAGTTTGATGTCATGTGCCAGCTGGCGCGAACATATGGCGCAGCCATTGTCATCGGCACGATTGATGAAGATCAGGAAGCAGCCATGGCCCGTACCGCTGAGCGCAAGTTTGCGATTGCTGCACGGGCGTACACACGTGCCACGCAGGAACATGGAATCGAACCGTGTGATATTCTCTTTGATCCGCTGGTCTTGCCGGTTTCAACGGGGTTGGAAAGTGATCGCCGCAGCGCTCTTGAACTGATCGAAGGCACGCGCCGCATCGCACACGCGTTTCCTGAATGTCAGATTACCTGCGGCCTCTCGAATGTCAGCTTTGGCCTCAAGCCCGCAGCCAGAGTCGTGCTGAACTCTGTATTGTTACACGAACTGATCGAAGCAGGGATGACCAGCGCCATTGTCCACGCATCGAAGATTCTTCCTTTGAATCGCATTGATGATGCACAGCACGCTGCAGCGCTGGATGTCATTTATGATCGTCATCCCGGCGCATTGCAGCAGTATATCGAGCTGTTTGCTGATCACAGCCAGGCCAAGCCAACGCGTTCAATCCAGTCACTCTCGCTCGAAGAACAGTTGCGTCATCACATCGTGGATGGCGAGAAGCAGGGCCTGATCGAATGCCTCGATACAGCGCTGCAGAAATATGAAGCGATTGCAATTATCAATGATCATCTTCTGGATGGCATGAAGACAGTCGGCGAACTGTTCGGATCCGGCCAGATGCAGTTGCCCTTTGTGCTGCAGTCCGCTGAAGTGATGAAGATGGCAGTGACGCATCTTGAACCGCATATGGATCGCGTGGAAGGGCAGACACGAGGCACCGTTGTCCTTGCGACTGTCAAAGGCGATGTGCATGACATTGGCAAGAATCTCGTCGACATCATTCTCTCAAACAATGGCTACACCGTTCATAATCTCGGCATTAAGCAGCCATTGGCGAACATGCTCGAAGCTGCTCAAACGCACGATGCCGATGCAATTGGCATGTCGGGGCTGCTGGTGAAATCTGTCACCGTGATGGAAGAGAACCTGCGCGAAATGAACTTGGCTGGTGTCACCCTGCCGGTGTTGCTGGGCGGAGCAGCGTTATCGCGTCATTATGCAGAATCACATCTGCGTTCTGTATATGGCGGCGAGTTGTTCTATGGCAAAGATGCATTTGAAGCGCTGCGCATCTGCGGCAAGCTGGAAGAGGGCACTGCCAATGAGATTCATCTCGAAGTGGAGACGCGTCTCAAGAAACGCCGTGACACCGAAGCCAAGGTCGCAGACATGCGCGCTCGACAATCTGAGCGCGGCCTGGCCGCAGTCGCCGATACACCCAGACGTCAACAGAGTGCAGTGACATTCGATGATGTGGATGTGCCGCAGCCACCTTTCTTTGGCGACCGTGTGATTGAATCCATCAAACTTGATGATATCTATCCATATGTGAATACCGTTGCGCTCTTCCGCGGACAGTGGGGATTCAAGCGCGGGCAACGTAGTAAGGAACAATATGAAAGCGAGATTCGCAGCGTCGTCGAGCCGATATTCAATCGCTTGAAGGCGAGCTGCCGTGATGAGAATATTCTGCGGCCACAGGTTGTGTATGGCTGGTATCCCTGCAATAGTGACGGTGATGATCTTGTGCTGTACGATGCTGAGGATCACGATCGCCAGATCGAGCGGTTTTCATTTCCCCGGCAGAAGAAGCGCAACGGCATGTGCATCAGCGGATTCTTTCGCCCGGTCGAAGAAGGCGTCCGCGATGTTGTCGGCCTGTCATGTGTGACGATGGGTGTGGAAGCCAGCCATCGCGCCCGCCAGCTCTTTGAGCGCAATGAATATACTGAGTATCTCTATCTGCATGGCATGGGTGTGGAGTGCGCTGAAGCCCTGGCCGAAATGTGGCATAAGCGCATGCGGGCTGAACTTGGTATCGGCAACGATGATTCGCCACGCATTCGTGACCTCTTCACGCAAGGCTATCGCGGCAGCCGCTACAGCTTCGGATA
Organism: Phycisphaerales bacterium; assembly: GCA_051004555.1. Classification (GTDB taxonomy): domain Bacteria; phylum Planctomycetota; class Phycisphaerae; order Phycisphaerales; family SM1A02; genus JBPCKF01. The sequence continues at coordinate 9,968 of JBPCKF010000088.1, forward strand.
TCCAGCCTGCCCGGACATGAGCGATCAGGAAAAGCTCTTCCATCTCCTGCGGCCGGAGCGCATCGGATGCGTCCTGACGGAAAACTGGCAGATCGATCCGGAACAGTCAACCAGCGCGATCATCGTGCATCATCCCCAGGCAAAATATTTCAACGTGTGATATCCAGGCGGGCAAGAATGCGCTGCGCCCGCTCTTTGATCGCATCAAATCGTCCCTCAGCCATGTCGTTGGGATCAAAGAGTGTGTTCACGAATCCCAGAGCAAACGCTCCTGCCTTCAGCCAGGCTTGGGCGTTGTTTTCATGCACGCCATTGGTGGGGACCACGTTCAAAAACGGCATGGGGCCAAGCACCGCTTTGAGAAACTTCGGTCCGGTATCGGGAGCTGGAAAAAGCTTCTGCAATGGTGCACCCGCGCGGTGTGCACGCAGCATTTCAGTCGGAGTGTGCGTGCCAGGCATGACTGCAACATCGCGACGGAGTGCAGCTTCAATCACGAGTTCATCAACAACTGGCGACACAATGCAGGCAGCCCCCGCGTCCATCGCAGCGTTGGCTTCGTCGACTGTGAGGACTGTCCCCGCAGTCACAATCACATCGCCGCGGGCTGCAAATGAGGCGATATGCTGCAGCGCGCCGGGAGTATTGAGCGTGAACTCGACAATGCGGAAACCGCCGTCGATGGCTGCTTCCACAGCAGGCGCAACAGCCGCCACATTGTCGGTGCGCAGAATGGCACTGGCCCGCTGCGCGCGGAACGCCTCGACGAAATCAGAAGACAATCGTGACATAGATTCATTCTACGCAACCGGGATCAGCCGCTGTTTCGAAATCGTGACGCTGGTTGCTGTAAGACTCATGGGAATCGAAATCACAAAGTCGCCGCAGCCAGATCGCGCTAGTTTTCAAAAGGAACAACACCCCGCCACAAAGTCGGGGTGTAGTCGAGGAGTGGGCCATACTGGACTTGAACCAGTGACCTCTTGTGTGTCATACAAGCGCGCTAGCCAACTGCGCCAATGGCCCTATAGGAACAGCATAGCGACCGCAGCATCGCTGGGCAATTGTGCGGGCGGGGCAAACCTGCCGCCCTCGGGGTCCGCACCCCGGAGAGATCGCGAATAGACTCTTCACCATGTCTGCCACCCTTCTGGCTGCGCCGCTCTTTGCCCGCGAGCCTGCTGAACTCGACGGTCTGCTTGCAGCTGCGGTGCGCGCTTCGGAACATGGAGCTTCCCTTATCGAATGGCGGATCGATGCACTGCGGCCAGTGACTGACGACATCGAGTTCATGAAGCAGCTGGTTGCCCGCACGCGCCAGCCCAGCATCCTCACGTGTCGGCCCATCAGTCAGGGGGGGCTGTTTGATGGTATGGAATCCGAGCGATTGGCGTTGTTCGCGGCTGCGCTGTCTACGGAGTTGCCGCCCCGCTTTGTTGATATCGAGCTGGACGCGTGGCTGAATGATGCACGCTGGCGTGAGATGCTGCATGATCACGACAACGGGCCTTCACTGATTCTTTCGGCGCATGATTTTGAGACCAGGCCGCACGATCTCCTGCAGCAGATTGAGCAGATGGTGAACGAGCCGCGCTGCCGTATTATCAAGCTGGCGTGGATGGCTCGTTCGGTGCGCGACAACGTGGAAGCGCTTGAGTTGATTCGCGAACGTGCCAAGCCGATGATCGCGATCTGCATGGGTGAGTTCGGCCTGATGTCGCGGGTGCTGGCACCCAAAGCCGGAGGGTTCCTCACATTTGCAGCAGCTGATCGCGACAGTGAAAGTGCGCCCGGGCAGCCGACACTTAATGAGATCATGCAGAAGTATCGTTTTGATTCGATTGATGCAGAGACGCCCGTGTATGGCGTGATCGGCTGGCCGGTTTCGCATTCGCTGGGTCCGCTGATACATAACGCTGCGTTCGAGCGAGCGGGCCTTGCGGGCGTGTATCTGCCATTGCCCGTGCCAGTAGAGTATGAACACCTCAAAGCGACGCTGTCGGTGCTGATCGATGATCCTCACCTGAACTTTCGTGGCGCAAGCGTGACCATTCCGCATAAAGAGAATGTGCTGCGGTTTGTGCGCGAGCGGGGGGGCAGAGTTGATCGACATGCAGAGTTGGCGGAAGCTGCCAATACGCTGCTCATCAGCAGCAGTGGAGGATCGATCGTCTGCCGGAACACCGATGTTCCTGCGATCGTGGATTCAACCTGCGATGCGCTCAACATCGATCCGATTGATCTGAGCAATGTTCACGTCGCGGTGTTGGGTGCGGGTGGCGTTGCTCGTGCTGCCATCGCAGGACTGGGTATGTATGGAAGTCGGATTGCAGTAGTCAACCGCTCAGCAAGTCGGGCGACCAGGCTGGTGGAGCGCATGCGAGCCCGCGCGGTCGAGTTGCAACTGCCGGGCATACTGGATATTCGCACGGCTGGCAAGAGCGCGCTGCAGGATGAGATGTTCGACCTCATCATCAACTGCACGCCCATCGGCATGCGCAGCGGTCCCGAACCGGAGGCCTCAGCGCTGGATGTATTGAGTGGCGGGAAGTATCGGCTGACAGACGCAATGACAGTGTTTGATACTGTGTACACACCCTCGCGAACACCACTGGTCGAGGAGGCTGAGCTGCGCGGAGCGCGCGTGATCCTAGGAATCGAGCTTTTCCTTCGTCAGGCTGCACTGCAGTTTGAAAGCTGGAGCGGCGAACGGGCCCCGGAAGATCTCTGGCATGATCTCCTGCGCCCCCGGGGGTAGGTATCGTCCGGCTTCGCCGCGCCCGTGGCTGTACACTTTCGCATGATGCTGTTCACGATACCGCCTGTCATTTTCCTCCTGCTTGTGGGAACCGCTGTTTGCGCGGGTGTGTGGTTGCTTGTACGACTGGTGTTTTACAAGCCGGTTGCAGCGCCATGCTGTGCCCGTTGCCGCTATCCCATCGAGAGACTGACGCGACCGGTCTGTCCGGAATGTGGTGGCGAGTTGAATGTCATGGGGTATTGACTCCGGGAGATCGGCCGCCTCTCTCGCGCCGGAGCAGAGTCATCGTGTGGTCACTGATCTGGCTGCCACTTGCAGCGATCGCGACAATGTCGGTGTTGCGTCATTCGCCTCTACAGGTCATGCTGCATGTGACGAGCACGTTTCAAACACCAGCTTCGGGCGCGTACTCGCAACTGGTTTTGCGTACTATTGTTGCTGAGAACGGGGTGGCTGATGTGGTGGTCACGCTCGACGTTGATCGCGGAGGGAGTGGAGATGGCGGGAGACTCTCCGAATGCGAGGCGATCATTGAATCGCTCATGAAAGGGCATGGCATCGATATGGCAGACGACCTGGTTCTCTTCGAGATCGACCATGCAACGAAGTGGCATGCACAGCAAGTCGCGCAGATGATGGCGATGCCCGTGCAGAGTGGGTCAACGAGCAGCCGATCGCCAATTCAGCGTGGTTTCGGCACCGAGAATTCCACGAAACGAACTTCTGCCAATTTAGACACACACCCAGCGATGATTGCTGGAGTGGCGGGTGTTGTGATCTGGTTGATCGTTGTTGCGATGATTGTGTTCATTAGGCGCAGCGCTCGCAGTGTCGCGTGATACCCCGAACGTGATCATCCAAAAACAGGCGAAGCCTGTGGGCAGAACCCACAGGCTTCGCAGCTCCAGAGGAGAAGCGCAGAGGCACGACACAGATGAATCAGGGGCCATCATTCTGCCATGTCGCGATGATTGGTCCCATGCGATTGTTGTAGAAGGCGTTGAACGCATCGCGTTCCTCGGGCTCGACCATCTTGTCCCACAGGACCAGGCCGTCGTAGCCGTGGCTCCAGGGCTCTTCGAGCATCATCTGCAGATCGAGGTCATTGATTTCGGTCCAGAGGTATCGGTTGTCAGGGTTGCCCGCGTAGCAACGCCAGATGAATCCCAGGACCGGGCGATCTTCGTGGAAGAGGTCGAGGAAGTCTGCGTACAAGCGAACGCGTCTGCGGTAGTGCTGAGCGTGACGCTGATCTGTTTCGAGGTCGCGCTCGTCGGTGTTATCATCGACGCTGTAGTAGATGGGATATAATGAGGGGTAGAACGCATCGCTGAGTTCCCAAATGAAGTCATACTGAGGATACTGTTGCTGCCAGTGACGGCCGTGTCCCCAGAATCCCCACTTGGCGTTGGGGCGAAGTTCCTGGCACAGTTGAATGGTCTGCACCATGAACTCATGTGCAGCGTGTTCGTACTCCCGCGTGGCGATGCGCGTGATCTCATCTTCGGTCGCGGTCCAGTAGCGATCTCGTGCAAGTCGTCGTGAATCGGTGCGATAGGGATTGGGTGTGCGATCCCACGCGACTTCCCACGATTCGAAGTCGATGACTGCAAACCCGTCCCATCCGGTTTCGGGAATGAGCAGAGCAACGTCATCGCGCACTTTGGCGAGGTGAGCCTGCAGATCGACGCGCTGCGGGATACCGCCGTTGATTCGCTGGCCGTCCTTGATTTTGGGATAGAGTCCAAGCTCACGCTCGTAGAAAAGCACGACGCGATTTTCAATCATGGGTGCTGCAGAGAGGTCAGCCTCGGCTGCATATTCGCCCTTGGGCGCGAAGTAGATCTGGCGTTGGGCAGGATCGGGTTCGCCTCCGCCCTGGTTTCCGCCGCCAGCGTTTTCAACTTCGCTGAAAACGCTGGTTGGGTCGGGTTCTCCGCCACTGCCGCCGCCGCCATTATTATTGTTTTCCTCCTCGCCATTGTTGTAATAGCCGAAGCCGCGTCCTGCGAACAGATCGGGTTCATCAACTCCGCGCGTGTACATGGCCCGCCAGCGGCTGTTAGTTTTGAAGAACACAGCCTGGCCATTGCGGAAGCGATGGGCTTCGGGGGTGCTGTTTCGGAAGATGTCAAACTCGCCCGAGCCAGACACGATGAGGCACTTGTCGCTGAGGTATGAATCGAGGCGATTGATCGTCCCTGCATACCGGTCGTTGACGAAGGAAGTCATCTGAGCATTCAGCGCACCTGCTTCCATCGGCAGGCCATGCACTGCCAGACGGACGTCCGGCCGCGATTGGCGGACGCGCGTCATGATCTCTGTGAGAAAACGGTTCATGCTGCGCTCATGGACTTTGCGCGCCATGTTGTCACTCACCTGCAGGGCTTCTTCATAATGCCTGCGGCGATTATGATTCAGCGTGTCGTATGCAAGATTCGATCCGAGCAGGCGCATCGTGATCAGACGGTCCGGCTTGGCATCGGCAGTATTCAACACCAAGGGTACGTATTGTTGCGCCAGCGAGCGCTGCTGGGCCTCTGAGAGTTGACCGATTTCCGTCTCGCCTGAGAGATCAATGAGCGCCAGAACAGGCCCCCTCGCAGAGCGAATCTCATCATCCGACGCCCCTGCAGGGAGGGTGCACGCCCCAGCAAGGGCGAGTGTGCTCAAGAGTGTTCGTGTCATGGAAAATGTCATCGCAAGTACCTCCTGTTGAAAATCCATAACCAGCATTAACGAGTGTGCAATGCGATTGCAGAAAAACGCGGTCGAGGTATTGCAAGTCGCCGAAGATCATGATTGCCTGATGGAGGCAGATGCTCAGCTTCCGCCAGACGTTACAGACCGAACCTGCGAACGTGCGGAGATGTTCAACGCCTGGGGCTTATGGGTCGTGGCGGTGCAGGGAATACAATTCCCCAAGCGGCGTGGGGCTGCACGCGCGATTCAGCGATTGATGCGCGTGACCCATGTACGATCAGGTTCATATCCTGCCATGATCAACGACTCGCCACAGTAGCGATCGAAGACCTCAGTTGCGTGGCGGGTGAAATGGTTTTGCCAATCACCCGCTGTGCCCTTGCGCAGGAACGAAGTGCGGTCCTCGGTCCCGGCTTTGCGACCTGCTTGTTTTGCAAATGAGAATTTTTCAAGCGTTGCGCGAGCCCGATCGATATCGGTCTCTTCGCTGGTGAGCTCCTGCATAGCGGCGCTGAACGCCTGTTCAGCGTCGTTGCGCATGGCTTCGTAGGTCACGATCACCATCTTGTGATTCTTTACTTCAAAGGCTGAGCGGACGTGATCGCCCCAGTTGACTTTGGCCGCATGCGGATCAGTCATCTGCCTCTCGACGAAAGGGCCGATATTGGTCGCAACATCATCGCGGTTGATGATTCCGGGAAAGAGACGTTTGTGCAAACGAGAAAGTTGCGGGTGATCACCTTCAGGCAGTTGTCTTGCAAGATAGAAGTAAAGCGACGTCAAGGCATCGCGCCCATCGCGAATCACGTAAATCCCGCGTGGATACTGCGATGACACACGCTCATGGCCATGCACGACCGCAGGACATCCGATGGGCAGAATCGAATATCGTGGAAAGGGCAGTTGCAGGTAATCGGCTGCGAGTTGGCATATCCAGGTTGTTCCACTCTTGGGGTAGCCGATCACGAACACCAATGGAATCGCACTGGTGTATCGTTTGCCGAGAAACCATGTCACATGATGTGACAGCGCTCGAAGTCGTATGAAGCGGCGAGGGTTCGCAAGTTTGAGCATGGTTCACAGTGCGGGCAGAAGGTGCGAAATATGTTCAATCGTCGTTGGGCATCGAGACAATCGAATAATTGGGTGCTTCGCGCGTGATGTGAATATCGTGCGGATGCGATTCCACAACACTCGCGGCTGAGACACGCACAAATCTCGCATCGCGACGGAAATCCTCAATCGTCCGCGTGCCACAATACCCCATGCTGGCTCGAACGCCGCCCACCATCTGATACACGAACTCGCTGACGGATCCGCGATACGGGACGCGGCCTTCAACGCCCTCAGGGACGAACTTGCCGGCTTCAGTCTTGGCCTGTCCATATCGATCCGCTGAGCCGGCAGCCATGGCCCCCTGACTGCCCATGCCGCGATAGCTCTTGAATCGTCGCCCGCGATGAATGACCAGTTCGCCGGGGCTTTCATCCAGCCCTGCGAACAATCCTCCGATCATCACGGAACTTGCGCCGGCTGCAATTGCGTTAGCAATGTCTCCAGACTGTCGCACGCCACCATCTGCAATAACGGGCACATCCGCAGCATCTGCTGCGCGGCAGGCTTCAACGATCGCGGTCAACTGCGGCACGCCCACACCCGTAACAACCCGCGTGGTGCAGATCGATCCCGGTCCGATGCCAACCTTCACTGCATCAACGCCCGCTTCGATAAGGTCCCTGGCCGCCTCGAATGTCGCAATGTTTCCTGCGATGAGATCGATGTCATAACGGGCCCGAATCGCTTTGACCGTCTTCAGCACATTCTCGCTGTGGCCGTGTGCAGTATCGACGATAATCACATCAACTTCTGCTTCAATGAGCGCTGCAATGCGATCCATCTGCATCACGCCGACCGCCGCACCAACGCGCAGCCGCCCCCGTGCATCACGCGCGGCGACGGGATACCGTTTGGTGTTCTCGATGTCGCGCATGGTGATGAGGCCTGCCAGGCGATTCTGTCCATCCACAAGCAGCAGCTTCTCAACGCGGTTCTTGGTGAGGATGCGTTCCGCTTCGTCGAGCGTTGTGCGTGGCGAAGCTGTGACGAGGTTATCTTTCGTCATTACCTCGCCGACACGTCCGGACGCATCGCCCAGGAACTTCATGTCGCGACGGGTGAGGATGCCAACAACCTCGCCTCGACTCTTCCCATCTGCGGTGACGGGAAAGCCCGAGACGTTCTGCTGCTCCATAAGCCTGCGTGCATCATCAATAGTCTGCTCAGGGCTGAGCGTGACCGGATCAGCAATAATGCCATTCTCCGAGCGCTTGACCTTGGCGACCTCGCGTGCCTGGGCTTCGGGCGAAAGATTCTTGTGAATCATGCCAATGCCACCCTCCTGGGCCAGCGCGATCGCGAGCCGCGACTCAGTCACGGTGTCCATCGGCGCAGAAACCAGAGGGATGTTGAGTTGGATGTTGCGGGTCAGCCGTGTGTGTGTATCCACAGCATCGGGCATGACGTTGCTGAACTGCGGCAGCAGCAGGACATCATCAAACGTGATTCCATCCAGGATGATCTTGCCTTCCATGGATGATAATCGCACTGAAAGTGGTCAGGTCAAGTCGGATGTGCCGACCGTAGTGCATCATTGCCGCTGATTGTCCGCTACCGCGTCCCCTTCACCGTGTTCAGCTCGACGACGGTTGCCCCCTCAGCCTGAGCACGGGCAATCTCCTCGGGCGTCATTTCGACGACGACTGCGTCGAAATCGCCCTCGCTGTTGAGGTATTGCGCGAGCAGCGATTCGTAGTCGCGCGAGCGGTTGCGGGCTGCTGTGAGTTCACGCTGGGCTGATTCGAGCTTGACCATGGCTGTCTTGTAGCGGGTGATGAGCTTGCCACGGTCTTCCTCGACTTCGCTCACGCGGCGTTTGAACTCTGCCTGGTTGTTGCGAGCAAGGCGGGCCTGATGCTCTGCCCGCTGATGTTGTTCACGCGTGGCTGAGAGTTCCGCTTCAAGTTGAGTGATTCGATCAGCCAGGTCAGCGAGTGAGGCGGGACCCGAATCGTTTTGAGCACCACGACCCGGGTGCGGACCGGTTGCGGCAACGATCGAATCTTCATCGACGGCGTCAAGCATGGCTTGAGCACGTTCCAGTTCATCCTTGAGGGCATCACGTTGCTGCGTGATTGCTTTGAGCGACTCTTCGTGAGACGCGGCCAGTGATTCGCGAGCTTCGTTGAGGGCCGCCAACTCGCCCCGTATCGTTGCAAGTGCAGCAGCGTGTTTTGTTGCCAGCGCGGACGCTGCATCACGTTCAGTTTCGATAGTTCTCAGTTGGGCTTCGAGTTCGCTCACGCGCGCGTTGCGGGTCTGTTCGACTTTCGCAAGTTCAGCATTCATGGTGCGCAGCTGATCGAGCTCAGAAATCACGCCAGCAATGCGGTCGCGGGCGCGATCACGCTCACGCATCGCCTCTGCTACGGCCAGCTTCTGTTCGCTCAGGCCAGCTTCGAGTGATTCGATGCGGGCAGTCGCCTCTGTCGTCTTGCGCTCTGCGCGTGTGCCATGCTCTTGTGCACTCTGCTTCTCAGCTTCGAGCGCTGTAAAACGGGTCTGCAGTTCTGTGATCTTCTCTTCAGCGCCCTCGAGATGCTGGACAGTTGCATCCAGTTCTTCAACTGCAGCCAGACGCGATCGCGATTCTTCATCGAGTGAGCGCCGCAGCGCTTCCAAAGACTCGCTGTCCGCCAGCGCCTGCTTGGTGAGCGTTGCAATCTCTTCACTTTCGGCAACATGTTGTGCCTGAGCTGTTGCGAGGCTGGCTTCAAGCTCTTCAATCCGGCTGCTGAGGGCCTCGTTGCCGGTGCGTTCCGCTTCGAGTTGTTCGGTTTCGAGCTGCTCTGTTCTCTGCTGGGCTGCAGTCAGACTCGTCTCGAGGGACTCGATCTGCTGCCTGAGCGTATCGACAGTCGATTGTGATTCGGCAAGCGACTTTTCGTACTGGTCGGTGCGATCCTGAGCATCTTTCTCAGCAGCAGCTGCGCGCTCTTCCAAGTGCGTGACTGTAGTCTGCAACTGCTCGACTTCATCAACCCATTCATCGATCGACGCTGCTCTTTTCCGCAGTTCGGCAAGCTGCTCCGCATCGATGTCCAAAGCGGGACCTGGTGGCGGAGAAGGTGCCTGCTTTGCCTCTTCGAGCTGAGCAGCAACGTCGCACAGCTCAGTTTCAAGCTCGTCTACCTTCTGCAAAGATGCAGCATGTTGCTCGCGCAAAAGGGCGAGTCCTGCCTCATCAATGTCGACGACACTTGCCTGCGACTCTTCGAGCCGCGCTGCCTTCAGCGCGTCTGTAACTTCCTTCAGTTCAGCGTCGAGCTTGGCAATCCTCTGGTCTGATTGGGCCTGCTGGTCTCGGGCATCTTTCAGCGCTGTTTCCAGTTCCGTGATTCGTTCGATGTGTTCGCTGTCGCTCGTCACGGTCTCTGCAACGTCGGCTTCAACCTGCTGTGCTTTGAGGCGCGCGGCCATTTCCTTCTTGAGCGAAGCCAGCTGCGCGGTGAGTCGATCACATTCTTCAATCTTGGAGAGAGCGGTATGGCGGGCTTTGTCAAGCTTGAGCACCATCTGCGCGACTTCTGCATCTGCCTGCTCCGCACGCTGCGATGCTTCGCGTTCACTCCTGGCGATCTCATCCAGTTTCGCTTCAGCTGCTTCAGCCCGTTGAGCAGCTGTCTTGTGTTCGAGCGTGAGCAGATTGATTTGCGTGCGCAGTGCAGCCGCGTCATCGCGACTTTCGCTGCGGCCCCTTTCGGTCGGGCTCTGCATTGCTGGGCGCGAAGAAGACGCAGCGACGTTCCCGTGCAGACCGGTATCCGCAAAGCCCACAAACGATCCGGAAGCAGCCAGATCCAGCCCGCTCTCATCCGCATCATCTTCGTGATGGTGCGAAGCGTCTTCTTCAGGGCCAGCACCTTCGCCGAAGGTGAGTGTGTATGGTCCGATCTTGAGTTCATCGCCAAACGCAAGTTGCGCGGATTTCACGCGCGACCCGTTGACTTTCATGCCATGCGTGGAATCGAGGTCGGTGACGGTCCACTTGCCGTCCGATCCCACTTCCAGAATGCAGTGCGTGCGGCTGATATGCGATTCCCGCAATGTGATAACGCATGTGGAAGAGCGACCGATCGTCACGCTGTCGCCTTCAAAGGACATTGTGCGTGTGCGGGAACGGCTTTTCTTGTGAACGATGAAATGAGGCATGGCAAATGGCGCGATTGCAGCAACGTCAGGCGGGGGGCGGGCGGGGCGACCTGGCGCAGCCTATTTCAGCAGATTCCCGCGACGAATGCAAGCGGATTATTGCGAATCTGCCCGACGAATCGGGAACACGCGCGGAGGGACTCGAACCCCCAACCCTCGGTTCCGAAGACCGATGCTCTATCCATTGAGCTACGCGCGCAGGTGGGCAGGATTATGGTAGGCCAGCCGGATGAGTTGCTGATGGAGTCCGCAATCTGAGAATTGCGGGCAGAAGTGTCCAGCTTGCAAGCAGCGTCATTGCAAGCCCGCTCACCATGGTAACCCCCAGCGACTGGATGCCGCGATGGGCTGCGATCAGCATACATCCGAATCCAATGATGGTGGTGAGCATGGTGAGGGTCACGCCTCGCCCGGTCCCGCCGCTCAGGCCGGGCGGAGAGCCGCCCGGTTGTTCCCGCCAGCGGTGCACAATGTGCACCCCAGCATCAACACCAATCCCAAGAATGATCGGCAGCACGATCATGTTGGCAAAGTTGAGCGGGACACCAAGTACGAACATCCACCCAAACGCGCCAATGAAGCCGAACCCGACCGGCAGCAGCGCGCACAGCGCATCAGCAAGCGAGCGGAAGTCCAGCAGCAGAAGCAGCACAATGACAGGCAGCGCGTACAGGGCTGCTGTGATGTAGGACCGTTGAATCAACCTGCTCGACTCAAGGATCTGGACGGGTGGCCCCATCACATCCGGTGCAACTTCGCGCAGTGACGCAATGAACGGGCCGAGTCGCTCCGGGCTCAGTATCGAGGCCTGCCCTGCGATCGGATTGATTCGCAGCAGATATGAGCCATCAGTTCCGACCCACTGTGACCGCAGGACCGGCGGAAGATCATCCGCACCAACTCGAGTATCGCTCAGTACTACTTGCAGAAAGGAATGCAGTTGCGATTGCGTCACTTTGAATGCTGCATCAAGTTCCTGCCAGCTGCGCTCGCGATCCGTCTGTGACAATTTTGCTGCATCTTCCAGAGCCGATTCGATCGTGGCCGCGAGGGCAAGCATGTCTGGATCACTGGCTTCGCGCTGCTGCACGCCATCTGCGAGTGACTGCAGAATGAACGCGAGGGCGGCATAGCCGGGCCCGAGCGGCTGCGATGCGACAGTCGTTGAACGAGTTTCTGCGATGAGTTGCAGGCGATCGTCACTGTTGGCAACGACGATTGCTCCCGCGCCGCCGACCTCATCGACCGTGTCGAGGGACCGCAGTCTATCAACAAGCGTTGCAGCCTGCGGCGGATCGCATTGCAGCAGCGCAGCCCAGACTGAGCGTGCATCATCTTCAATCAGGCGCTGCTCCCACATCGCAGACTCCATGCCAGCTGGCTGCAGCTTGAGAACATCCGGATCGTACTGCACGCGGCTCGCAAGGATAGCAAAGATGCTGCCAACCACAAGCATGAGCGCAATGGTGAGCCATGCGTTTCGACGTCGATTGGGAGATACATTCCGTGCTTCGTTGACAACAATGCGTGAAGGTTGAGAACGTGGCGGGCCGATGATGCTGAGAATCGCAGGGAACGCGCTCATCACCGCAATCAGGCACAAGAGAATCCCGCCGCCCGCGATCAAACCCATTTCCGCAGCGCCGCTGAAATCGGTAAAAGTGATCGCCATGAACGCCGCTGCAGTTGTGATGGCGCCGGTGATCAGCCCAGGCCCGACTGCGCGAAACGTACGCGGCAGCGCAGCCTGAAGCGATGTCTCTGCATCGTGATCGACATTCAGCCGGGTCGCCAGGTGCAACGCAAAATCGACACCCAGGCCAAGCAGGATCACCGTGAACACCACCGAGAGCAGTTGCAAGTGACCCACCGCCAGCGTGGCCCAGCCGAAACTCCATGCCACGCCGAGCAAGAGTGACAACACCGCAGCAAATGGCATGCGCCAGCCGCGAAAGGTGATGACCAGCAGCAGCGCAATCAGGACCAGCGCAAGGATGGAACTCACTGTTGAGTCGCGGATGGATTGGGCAGTTTCATCAGCTTCCAGTGCAGCGATGCCCGTGACGCCCCATTCGATGCCTGCAGCGTCAGGCGATTGGGCGACGACATCGGCAATCGTCGCTCGGATCGATGCAAGACTGCTCTCGATGCCACTGGCAGAAGTGTCAGCATTTCTCACCTCGACGAAGATCAACGAAGTGCCGCCTGATGCAGTGGTCAACGGCTGCCAGGCTGCGGGATCAACCAGGCCAGGAATGATGATGCGCTTCGGTGCAATGCCACGCGCTGCGTTGAGAAAGGGAGCGATGAGACGCGCCAGCGTCTCGCTGTTGGTGCTGTCGGCGCCAGTTGCTGCTGTAGCTGCGAGCAGAGCAGCCAGGCCATCATTGGCATTGCCCGCCTGCGCGACAGATCGAAGTTGCTGCAGCGCATCCAGAGCAGCCCGAAACTTCTCCGGATCGCGCTCCAGTCGAAACATGAGCGGGTAGTCGAGTGGTATGAATCCCGCATCCGCCCGCGCGACATCATCAAGCGAGTTCAACGCATCAGCAATGCGCTGCGCGAGCAGCGGATCAACCGCGCCCTGCATTGCAATGACGAGGTCGTTCCAGCGGGGGAAGACCCGCTTGTATGCAGCGTAGCGTGCGTTCCAGTCGAGATCGGCTGCGACCAGATCGCTGCGTTCAGGATGAAAGCCAAGACGAGTCGCTGCCAGCCAGGTCGACAGGGCAGCAATCACGACGCAGACGGTCAATGTCACCACTGGCCGCGTTGTGATGACGTGGGCCCAGGCTAGAAGCAGTCGATCGCGGGGAAGCTCGTGCATGGTGCAACAGGGTACGACGAAAGCGGGAAGAAGCGCCGCGAGGTGCTGCGGCTCTGTCGTCCCATCGATTGCCCATCGGCGACCACTGCTCTACGCTACGATCGTTCACCTTGCCGCCGTAGCTCAGTTGGCAGAGCGCATGATTTGTAATCTTGAGGTCAGGGGTTCGAATCCCCTCGGCGGCTTTTCGGTGGTGTGGCGATCAGAAACGCTCACGCGAAACCAAATCTTCGTTGATACTGGTTGAATGCTTCATGCATCGCTGGTCGGAGCGTGAGCGGCGAGCCCTGATTTTTGCGCTCCGGTGAGATCATCTCCTCTGCAACCTTCAGCCAGTCTTGCGGAGCAGCAATGTCGAGGTGCTGGCAGAGTTGTGTGAGAGTCTCGCGCGGATGTTCTGTGAGTTCTCGATAGGTGAACTCAAACAGCCGCTCGCCCAAGGCCTCGCGCTGGCGATCAATCTCGCGCAGGCTCACCAGCCACTCGAGCGCGCCGCGGCTGATGTGGTCATCATCCGCGATGGCTTTGACCTCGTCGGGCCAATAGCCAGCCCCGACACAGTCGCGCACGAGCGCCTGCCACTTGGAATCACCCACGCCCCACCACTGATTCAGGCGCGGCTTGCCTGCAATGCGGTACGGGTTGCCACTGGCGAGGCGGTGAATGGAACGCACAACATCCTCACCATCGCGAACGATGTGCACATAGCGGCTCCCGGGAAAAAGTGATTCGAGGTAGCCGATCCGCATGGCATTGATGGGGGTCTTCTCGACGACCAGATCAACACCTGCATCAACACCTGGCTGTAACAGCAGATGCTGTGCACGCACACGTGCGCGATCCGGGACATGCTTGGAGCCCATGATGCAGCGAGCCGCAACATCCTGATAGAGATTGACCATGTCCGTAACAGGATCAATCGCAGCCCAGAGGTGGTAGGGTTCAAAGTGATACAGGACAGCAGGGTGTTGCTGCATCACCTTTCCCAGGATGGATGTGCCTGATCGTCCGCACGCCACGACGAATGCGATGGGCAGATGCGGCGCAGGAGTGGTTGCAGCAACTGCAGCGCGTGCATCTCGGGCTGCATGGCGGTACAGCTTGGCATACTTCCAGGCCCGAGCATAAGGTTTGAGCGCTTCTTTGAGCATTGCAGCCATACAGTAGCATTCCATGCAGCTGATCGCATGAAAACGGGCTGGCTGGGAGGATGAGCCGGTTGCGCTCGACCGACAGGTTTTTGCGATGCAGGCCGGGCGAGCGAGTTCGCGTGTGGCCTCCTAGCATGTCCGCAGAACTCGCATGAAATTACTCATCGCTGACAAGTTCGAGCAATCAGGGATCAACGCGTTGACAGCGTTGGGATGTTCAGTTGCACTGCATCCAGACTGCAGCGGCAGCGATCTGCCAGGAGTCGTGACCAGCGAGATGCCTGATGTGCTGATCGTGCGGTCAACCAAAGTCAGCGCTGAGGCCATGGATGCGTGTCCGGGCATGAATCTCATCATCCGTGCTGGGGCTGGCTACGACACCATTGATGTGCAGGCCGCTTCTGCACGGGGGGTGTTCGTATCAAACTGTCCCGGGAAGAATGCGATCGCGGTGGCTGAGTTGACATGGGGGCACATCCTCTGCTGTGACCGCCGCATTCCCGATCAGACCGCAGAACTGAAGGCTGGTACCTGGAACAAAAAAGAATACTCCAAGGCTGCGGGGCTGCACGGCCGCGTGCTGGGCATCGTCGGCCTCGGTGACATCGGCCGCGAAGTGGCAGCCCGTGGCAGAGCATTTGGGATGCGGGTTGTTGCCTGGTCGCGCAGCCTCACGCCCGAGAGTGCCGCAGCTCAGCAGGTCGAGTTTGCAGCTTCGCCATTGGAAGTGGCGCGACAGGCTGATGTTGTCAGCGTTCACGTGGCAGCCACAAATGAAACCAAACGTCTCATTAATGACGCGTTCATTGAGGCGATGAAACCGGGTGCGTTTTTGATCAATACCTCGCGTGGCAGCGTGGCTGATGAAGCTGCAATCGAGCACGGCATCAAAGCCAAGGGCATTCGCGCGGGACTTGATGTGTTCAACAATGAACCCGGGGCAGCCGACAACCGCTTTGCTTGCGCGATCGCAACCCAGCCTGGTGTGTCAACGACACACCATATCGGCGCATCGACCGAACAGGCTCAGGAAGCGATTGCTGCTGAAGTGACGAGAATCGTCTCGCACTACTTGCGCACCGGCGCTGCAATGAACTGTGTCAATCTTGCCAAGTCGACGCCTGCAGTATGCGTGCTGACCGTCCGCATGAAGAATGAGCCGGGCGTGCTGGCCCATGTGTTCTACCTCCTGGGGCAGGGCCGCCTGAATGTCGAAGAGATGGACAATGTGGTCTATGACGGGGCAAAGGCTGCATGTGCACATATCCAGCTTGACAAGGCGCCCGACGACGAGATCCTCAAGGCAATCCGCGCGAATAATAATGTTGTCAGCGCCACGGTTGCCATGCTGAAGGGTCACAGCATCTGACGATTGAAGAGAAGGAGACGATTCGATGTCATCATCAGTTTCAACCCAGCCCGCCGCGCTGCAGCAGAACAAAAGCAGCAAGCGCATCTTCAACTTTTCTGCGGGGCCAGCCACACTGCCGCAGGAAGTGATCGAGAAGGCGCAGCAGGATATGTGGAACATATTCGACACGGGCATCGGCATCATGGAACACAGCCACCGCGGACCAGCATTCATTCGTGTGCTGGAAGAGGCTGTTACAGATTGCCGCGCGCTGGCTGACATCTCAGACGATTACGAGGTGCTGTTTCTGCAGGGCGGTGCGACGTTGCAGTTTGCGATGCTTGCGATGAACTTTCTTCCGCGAGGCGAGGTTGCTGATTATCTTGACACCGGCGTCTGGGCTGGCAAGGCCATCGAAGAAGCCCGCAAACTCGGTAAAGTGAATGTTGCATTCGATGGAGAATCGTGTGGTTATGATCACACTCCAGGGGCGGATGAAATCAACTGGTCGAGCAATGCTGCCTATGCACACTATTGCTCGAACAACACAATCTATGGAACACGGTTTTCGCAGGTGCCGGAGACCAGCGCCCCGCTCATCGCAGACACAAGCTCTGAGATGTTCAGTCGCCCCATCGACATTGACAAGCATGCCATGATCTATGCAGGTGCGCAGAAGAATCTCGGCCCGTCCGGCGTGGTGCTGGTCATAATCCGAAAAGACTTCATGCAGCGCGCACCAGAGAACCTTCCGCTTCTGCTGGATTACCGCGAGATTGCTGCCAAGGAGTCGTGTTTGAATACGCCCCCGACATTTGGCATTTATTTCATGGGACAGGTCTTTAAGTGGATTCTCAGGCAGGGCGGGTTGCAAGCCATGGAAAAACACAATGCAGCGAAGGCCACGCACATTTATGATGCGATTGACAACCACGCAGGGTTTTACACCTGCGTCTCGCAGCCACAGTGCCGCTCATTGATGAATATCAGCTTTCGAACGCCCAGCGCTGACCTCGACAAGAAGTTTATTGCTGAGGCGGAGCAGCATGACATGGATGGCCTCAAGGGCTATCGCTCGGTCGGTGGCATTCGCGCGTCGGTGTATAACGCATTTCCCATCGCGGGATGCCAGGTGCTGGCCGATTTCATGAAAGATTTTGCACAGCGCAATGGATGATGTTAATACGAGTTCTTATTTTCCCGGAGCAATATGAAATCTAACCATTCCGTGCATTTCCCGATCCTATTTGTCGCGATCGTTGTGAGTTGCATCTCCACCACATCTGCGCTGGCCCAGGGCGATTCTGCAGCCAAAGTCACGGTCAGCGCTGTCGCTGATCGCAGCAGTGTGATCCCAGGCGGTCACGTTGTTGTTGCGGTGATTCTCGATCATGAGAATGGCTGGCATACACATACCAACGCACCGCAACTGCCCGATACGCTCAGCGTCATGGCTGAAACTGTCATTCCAACGTCGATCGACGCGCAATCGCAAGCAGCCGGGGCCAACATTCACACCGACAAAGCGCAATGGCCAGATGGAATCCCCGTCACGGTAGCCTGGTTGGGTGAACGCAACAAAGTCGAATACGCGGTGTATGAATGGCGAACGATTGTTTACGTCCCGATCACGATCGCGCCGGATGCTGCGATCGGCAGCGCCGCTGTGAATCTGAATGTCACATTTCAAGCATGTGATGATGCACAATGTCTTGCCCCTGCGACGGTGCCGGTATCAACGTCATTTGCAATCGCGGAGTCGGAAGGGGGGATGCAGCACGCCGAGTTGTTCTCCAACTTCGATGAAGGTGTGTGGAACCACTTCGCGCAGAGCAACTCGGGAAGTTCCGGAGCAGGTCCGACTGATGACGTGCCCGGCAGCGAATCCCCCGAAAGCACGCAATTGCTTATCTGGCTCCTCGGTGGCGCTGGAGCGGTGGCCTGCCTCGCTCTTATCTTCTATGTGATGAAGAAAGTCGGAAGCGCAGGGAAGCGCCCGCTCTGACGACGCAGGGAACGCTTGCCGTCTCAAAATGGGCACGTCTCTACGCGGGAGATCATTCTCGCAACTCCGCAGCGCGATTGATCAGATCAATGAACTCTTTGCGATACGCATCGGCAATGTCGGCATTCGCTCCAGGTGTTGCAAGCTCGCGGGCCAGGTTGAACGAAGCATCGCCTGCGAACTCGGATTGTCGCAAGACCAGGCCGAAGGTTGCGACAGCAGCTGCGAACTGAAAATCGTTCGAAGCACTCTCAAATGACTCATCAGAATCAAACGCGAACGTACTGAACTCGCTTGCTTCTTCGGGAGCATCGGGTTGCCCTTCCGATGGTTTGTAGCGGACATGCACCTGAAAGCTCCAGTCGTTGCGCACTTGCTTCTGATCATCCGCTTCCTGCATGGCTGGGGCGTCCTCGCGGTCGCGACGCGCCGGCGAACTTCCGCCGCCACCACTTCCGCCACCGCCAGCACCACGGGCTCCACCACCGCCGCCGCCGAAATCCGGGTTGTCTTGCTGAGCCACGCGCGGGCCGACCGGAACGATTTCGTAGAGTGCTGTCACCGCATGCGATGCTCCCATTTCGCCTGCGTCCTTGGCGTCGTTGCGAAAGTCAGCAGCTGCGAGACGGCGATTGTCATACCCGATGAGGCGATACGACTCGACTTCTGCGGGATTGAACTCGACCTGCACCTTCACATCACGCGCCACTGTGAACAGTGTGCCGCCAATCTGCTCGACCAGCACTTTGCGTGCTTCAGATTCCGAATCGATGTACGCATAGGAGCCGTTGCCTGCGTTCGAGACAGCTTCGAGTTTGGAGTCCTTGAGATTGCCACTGCCGAAGCCGAGGACGGTGAGCATGACGCCGCTGGCGCGTTTTGCTTCGATGAGTTCAACCAGTGCATCGTTGTTTGTGACACCAACGTTAAGGTCGCCATCGGTCGCCCAGATCACGCGGTTGGCCCCTCCTGCGATACGGGCCTGCTCAGCCAGTTGATACGCATGTTCGATGCCAGCACTGCCATGGGTGGATCCGCCCGAACGTAGTACATCAATCGCATCGCGAATGTCATTCTTGCGCGATGCAGGGGTCGGCTGCAGCGCAACATCGGTCCGCCCTGCGTAGGTGATGATCGACACGGTGTCATCTGCGGTGAGTTCATTCACCAGCATCACCATTGCCTGCTGCAGCAACGGCAGCTTGTCGGGACGATTCATCGAGCCTGATACATCGATCAGAAACACAAGGTTGGCACCCACACGGTTGGCCATGTCGATCGGCTGGGCCTTGAGGGTCACTCGCGCAAGTCGATGGTTAGTGTTCCACGGGCAGGTTGCAATCTCGCTGCTGATGCGGATGGGATGTTCATCGCCATCTGCGGGCGCGGGATCGCTGTAGGCAAAGTAGTTGAGCATCTCTTCGATGCGCACTGCTTCGGCAGGAGGCAATCGTCCTTCCAGCAGCATGCGGCGGATGTTGCTGTAGGCAGCGGTATCAACATCGACTGCAAAGGTTGAAAGATGACTCTCGTCGTTGGTGTTGTGGTCGTCCTCTCCATCTTCTGCTTGGCGCTTGAGCGTGATGAATGGCGACTCCTGGGGTTGTGCGTACTCTTCGTTCCGCGCGAGGTCCTCAAATCGGCCCGCCTCGTCCAGTTGCTGGTTCACCAGTGTTTCATCGACGGAGCGCAGGTGCGATCGGCGATTCTCAAGGCCGTCAGATGGGGCACCTGCTGGTCTGGCGCTTCCGCCGCCTCCCTGTCCACCTCCACCGCCGGGCATCGCGATGCTGTCGTTCAATGAACGGTCTGCTGGAAGCGGGGGAGCAGCGGAACCAGCCGGTGCATCGGGCTCTGATGGCTGCACTTCAGCCATTCTTGCGTCGCTGCCTGCGGTTGATCCTGCGCGCAGAGAATCAAAACGCCGTGCCCCGCCATCACCCATTGCGGTTTCACGCACGGTTCCTTCAAAAGACGGTTCGGCGGCGACGTTCTCATCTTCGAGTTCGAACTGAGCGCGGCCGCGGGTATTGGTTTCCGGCTGTGGTTGTGCCTGATTCAATGCAACATCATCTTGCTTACGATCAGCACCGTCGGGATTGATCAGCATCGGCAGAAGCACGACCAAGGCCAGGCATGCTGCCAGGGCAAGGCCGAGCGGCTTCAGCCACGCAGGGGTCCGAGTTCTAACAAATGGATGGGGCGCAGTACCAGTGCCAGTGATCTCCGATTCGATTGCATCACGCTGCGCATCGTGCAACGCCAGCGCGGGTTCGGCGGCAAAGGCAGTTTCGACGGCTGTTGCAGTTGCGCGGATCGCTTCAACTTCGCCAGTGAGTTCGGGGTGTTCTCTGATGCGGGCTTCAACGCGGGCGCGTTCATCAGCATCAAGCTCGCCCAGCGCCAGAGCAGTGAGCTGCGCATCCTGCAGATCGGTTGGTGTCGGTTCGTTTTGCATGAATGTTTACCTCGCCATGCCGGGATTGGCACGCTGCTCTGCATGTTGCCTGGCCATGCGTTCGCGGACAGTTTTCAGTCCGGTGTGAATGAGAAAGCCGACGTTGGTGACTGTGAGTTCCGTCACGCGACTGATTTCCCTGTAACTCAGCCCGCCCTGGAACTTGAGGCGGATCACTTCCTGCTGACGGTGCGGAAGTGCATCGATCGCTTCAAAGACGGCTCGCGATTGTTCATCATGCGCTGCAAACGTCCCTGCTGCATGTTTCTCGTGGCTGGATGACTCAGAGAGTTGTTCGACATGTCGTTCGCTCATCGCGTTCATGCGTCCCTCCTTGCGCAGGATATCGAGACAGCGATTCCTGCACACCGTAAACAGCCACTCCGCTTCGTGCCCCTCGACACTCGACCGCTCAGCCCGGATCATCCGCAGGAAGACATCCTGCACCACGTCGCGGGCTGCCTCGACATCCCGCAGCAGCCGTGCTGCGTAGGCCAGCAGGCCACGCTCATGCTCCTCGAGCATGATGCGAACCCAGTCAGCTTGGTCGGGTGTGGCATGCATTGTGCAGCAGGTTACGGGTTGTCCGGTCACCAGTGAAGACGCAGGACCTGCACGTCTCTTAGAACCATTTTCGGCTCATTCCCACCCGTTTCCGCACCCAGGCGTTACCATCTGCGATATGGACAGAGCTGCTCTCCAGAATGTCACATTACACCGCCTGCTGGAAGTCAGTCGGCAACTAGGCGTGTCGGACAACCTCCCCGACATCCTCAACCTCATTATTGATGCCATGCGCGACCTTCTGGCATCCGAGCGGGCGACCGTGTTTGAATATGACGCTGAACGAGATGAGCTCTACTCGAGCGTCGCTCATGAAGCCAAGACCATCCGCTTCAGCGCCCGTTCGGGGATCGCAGGAACAGCTGCGACAGAGCGGCGAATCATCAACATAGCAGATGCCTACAAAAACCCCGCGTTCAATCGCGACATCGATCGGGCCACGGGTTTCCGCACACGTTCGATGCTCACGATTCCACTGATTTCCCCTGATGATGAACTCATCGGCGTGGCTCAAGTGCTGAACAAACGCGATGGGACATCGTTTGATGACGATGACCTCGCCATCGCGGAGGCGCTGGCGTCGCAGGCTGCGGTCGCGATCAAGCGCGCCCATCTTGTCGAGGACCAACTGGCTCGACAGCGCATGGAGCGCGATCTTGAACTGGCCCGCGTCATTCAAAGGGCAACCTGGCCACAACAGATTCCCACACTCCATGGTCTTGACATTGCAACCTTCAGCGAATCAGCAGATTCGACCGGTGGCGACACCCACGACCTCATCACGCTCGACAATGGCGACGTGCTGGCCATGCTCGCAGATGCCACCGGGCACGGCATCGGACCTGCACTTGTTGCAACCAGTCTGCGGGCAATGCTGCGCATGGGCGTCAGCATGAACGCATCACTTGCCGAGCTGGCCACCCAGCTCAATCGCCAGTTGTGCAAAGATCTTCCACTCGGACATTTCATTACAGTCTGGCTGGCAGTGCTCCACGCGGACACAAACACACTCGAAAGTTACAGTGCCGGGCAGGCGCCGCTGTTGCATTATCATGCCGCGCGCGGAAGAGTCACGCAGTTGCAGTCTGATGATGTGCCGTTTGGCGTGATCCCCGATGCAACGCCCGAAGAGCCCGTTTCGATTCCGCTTCAGCCCGGCGACACGTTCATTGTGCTTTCCGATGGATTCTTTGAAGCGATGAACGAGAGGCGCGAACGCATCGGCACTGAGGAAATCATTACAACGATTACGCAGAACTGCAGGTCATCAGCCAGTGATCTGATTGCTGCCATTCGACAGACAGTGGACAACTTTGCCAATGGAACGCCAGCCAGCGACGATCAGACAGCGCTTGTCATCAGGCGTCTGCCGCTA
Source organism: Phycisphaerales bacterium (assembly GCA_051004555.1). Classification (GTDB taxonomy): domain Bacteria; phylum Planctomycetota; class Phycisphaerae; order Phycisphaerales; family SM1A02; genus JBPCKF01. The sequence goes on from JBPCKF010000088.1 coordinate 32,431, forward strand.
CCCAAGGGAGGCACACAACCATGAACGTTCTCATCCTCGGCACCGGTGACGCATTTTCGCGACGCTCCTTCGGATCAAGCGCCCTCGTGCAGGCACCCGATGGATATATCCTGCTGGATTGTCCCGACCCTATCCATCGCGTGATCCATGAAGCGACCACAAAGCACAACTGGAATGTTGATGCAGGCGCGATTGATGACATCATTGTGACGCACCTGCATGGCGATCACAGCAATGGGCTCGAGTCGTTCGGCTTTCACCGTCGAATCGCAGCCATGCAGAACCCCGGAGCGCACCCGAAGCGGCCCCGATTGCACGCCACGCAGCCAGTACTTGATCGGCTGTGGGAGAAACTTGCACCTGCGATGGATTCACCAATGGGTGGAAGTCGGCCATCACAACTCGCTGACTATTTCGAGGTCAATCTGCTGACGCCCGGCACGGTGGCGCGTATCGCTGGCGTGAACGTTTCCTGCCGATTTACCAGGCATCCGATTCCAACGATTGGATTGAAGATCGCAGCCGGCTCGCGCGTGCTGGGCTGGTCGGGCGACACAGCATTCGAGCAGGAGCACATTGACTGGTTGAGTGATGCAGATGTCATTGTGCACGAGAGCAATCTTGGCGCTGCCCATACATCGCTCGATGCACTGGAAGCGCTGCCGGAAGCGCTGCGCAAGCGCCTGCGACTGATCCACACCCCCGATGATCTCAAACCTGAGGCAACAACACTGCATGTCCTTACGGATCGTGAGTTGTTGATGTTCGAATAGGACTGGGGCGGTGCATTCCGCTCAGTGCCCCCGCAAGATGTTGCCCGATGTTGCTTGCTTGCTATGATTGCCGCTGCAACTGCTGCGGATGTGGCGGAATTGGCAGACGCGCATGGTTCAGGTCCATGTGGGAGTAAAATCCCGTGGAGGTTCGACTCCTCTCATCCGCATTTTGATCGCTTGCTCCCGGGGGGATCGAAAGAGACGGCCTGACCCTTTCTTGAAGGGCCCGGCCGTGGGAGCCATTGGAGTGAATCTTGTCGCTCGTCGCGCAGCCTAGTCGATGATCTGATCGGGTCCATCGCCGTAGCCGCCACCACCTCCCGGAGGCGTGCCGCCGCTGTTGGGGAATGACCCGCCGCCCGGCATGTTACTGCCCTGCTGTCGCAGCTCGACGCGAGTCCAGCCGTTGATATCGTTGCCCAGGTTCGCGATCACCGTGCCGTTGGGGCCGGGCTCGAGTCTCAAGGTCGATGCGCCCATCGACATGGTCTGTCCAGTTTCAACGCTGCGCATGGTGACATCCGGACAGTTGAGTTCGAGGCGCGCCCCTGCTGCCTGTTGACCGGTATAGCGGCCGTTGACGAGAATGGTCATGGGCTGACCTGCATTGTCGGTGGTCTTGAGTTCGACTGCGACGTCTGCGGTCGCTCCATTCTGCGTCTGGTTCACGGTAATGCGGACGGGATACTGGTGCATGGAACCGTCGGGAAACTGCTCGCTGGCCATCCCCGACCATGTTCCTGCGAAGTTGTTGCCTGTTGGCAGTCCACCGCCACCTCCGCCACCCGGCTGGATTGGTGGGGCTGGTGCAACGCCGCCGGTCGCGATGCGATCGAAGTCGAGCACATAGTCTGGCTGCGGACCCACTGGGGGAAGCGACTGTGCCAGGGCAGCCTTGCGCTGCTCAGCCTGTTGCCACTCCTGCTGAGTGATCTGTGGATCTGCCTTCATTTGCTTGATGATGTTCCCCACGGTTGGATCGATGTTGGGATCGATGCGATCGGACGCAATCAGCATCCACGCAAGACCATCAACACGATTGGCTTGAGTGCCAGCACCGTTGAACGTGAACCCTGCCAGGTCGATCATCGCAGCCGGGTCGCCGAGTTCGACAGCGCGTTTGACAAGTGCGTAGCCGCGCGCCTGGTCTTTCTCGGTACCATGACCCCAGAGGGTCATCGAGCCGAGCGTGTGCAAAGCGCCCGGATGGTTTTCCTGCGCTGCGGTCTCGAGATATCGAGGGGCCCGCTCGGGTTCCTTGCTGTTGTTCGCGAGCATGAGTCCTGTGAGGTAGCAGGCTCCGATGTGGCCACGCTCAGCCAATGGCTCGGTGATTTTCAGAGCATTCATTATGTCGTTGTTGCGGAAGAACGCAATGGCGCGTTCGAGCTCGGCACGATTCGGACTGGCAACTCCGCCACCGTTCCCACCGCCGCCACCGCGGGGATCAAAAGCTGGCGGTTGCTGCGGCTGCACTCTAGGCACTGGCCGTGAAGGTCGATCGACCTGCTGCATTGTGTAGGACGATTGCCCCGTGCGAAAGGTCACTGCGTCCTGGGCATCTTCGATGGCTGTAAATGGATACTGCTGCTGTCCGGCTGTGAACGAGCCTTCGATCGAGGCTTCAGCTGTGAAGCGGGCCTGATAGGTAAACACGTTGTCGCCCAACAACAGCGTGCCTGCGATCGTGCCTTGCTGTTGATCCATGCGTTCGATCGTCATGATCAGCCCGCCGCCCTCGTAAAACACAGGCAGACCGGGAGCCTGCTGTTGCTGCTGCGGCGGAAGTGGGGGAGGCTGGTTGGCTGGATCGAGCGGATTGCCACCCTGCCCAGCGGCGCTCAGTGACAACGTAGCGGTTAAAACAACCGCAGCAATGTGTGTGATCAGGTCTGGAAACTTCATGAAGGGCTCCGGTCAATTGTCGTAGAAAGGAATGGACTGCATGCGCAGGCGAGAAACAATATGCCTGCAAAGACAGTGCGAGAGGCGGGCCAACCCGGGGCCAAAACAAGCGAAATCTTTGTGGGGATGACCTTTGACATTGCAGCGGGGGGGGGGTACAATGCTCTGATGCCACCCTTTCAGTTGGCTATTTCATCATGTGGTACCTCAGCACCCGGGAAGTGTGGCGAATATCATTGCCGGAGAAAGACGCGTGTTCCCGCTGGAGAGAATCCGTGTCCGCAGGAGCGGATCATCATTCAGAAGGTGACTGTCACACTCTGGTGCGCGACGTGTGTGGACGACAGCTGTCCTGACCCGCCACCCGATTCGTTTACATTCACCTACTACGAACAGTTGCTTTGGGATTCAGCCATCACGAACAATCGCCAGACTCAATGTGATACTTTCAAGTTTAACGATTGTGGCAAGGGCACTTGCGGCGATGTTTCAGTCAAAGGGGAACAACGTCTCTTCTGCCTCGACGCGTTCCCAGATCAGGAAAATCCGTTCAACGGCGCGCCCAGCGGCAGTATTCCGATCCCCACCACCCAACTCAATTGTGTTTGCTGGCAGGTGTGGTCGAGCGGCAACTTCCCGTTCCGACAGTACTCTTCCGATCCCGTTTGGTGGGATGATCACCTCGGCGAAGGAGAGCGAAGCATGGACATCAACTGGGATTGCTGCCAAATCGAAAGCCAAACACAAGGGACATGCAAGCCATGAAATCTGCCATTTCCCTCATTTTACTGCTGATGACCGTGGGGGCTTGTCGGACAGCTGTTGAGGGTCAATCGGGTCATCACCAACCACCAGAAGAAGAACAAGTTGATATGACGAACTTCGAAATGCCAGTGTATCGCCTCAATGGGTGGGATGAGATTCAAAGTCTCGTTGAGGCAATCGAGCTTATGCCCGCGTGGGATAAGGTTCAGATGACCGAGGATGAGCAGGAGCGATCCATTCGTATCGCTTACAACTTTCAGCATGTCGATCCGAAGCGTGTCAGCGACGCGTTGATCATGTACATGGGACGGATTCCACTTCTTCACATGTCCAGCGAAGAAGATGCACGATATCAGTCGAAACCGATGATCCTTTTGCGGATTCTCTTTAATCTCCCCGCCGAGCCACTTTCAGAAGTTGAATACAATACACTGACCCGAACTGACCTTGGCGGCCCTGGAGGCTTCAAACCTGGATACTATGCGGCCAGTCTTGGATTTCCCGAGGGTGAACCAATCTGGAGAACCTGGTGGTATCCGATTACGTGGGAGGATGACCGACCACAGTTTCACGAAGGGCCTCGCTACCCGATTGCAGGGCAGAATCTGGCGACATCCTATCATCCCCACCTTCAGTTTGAATACATGCGAGAGCACTTTGACTATCGTGATCTCAAAGAGCTCTTTACCGAAGAATTTCAGCCTGAGTATCTCGGAATCGTACTCGACGAGGCGCAAGGTAACGATGTGGAAGGTTATCGCTACGCGGATGAACGACGACGACAGCAACGCGACAAAAAGTAGGCGTGCCTGCTTCCGCCACTATCGTTCGACACGGCGGTACAGCGTGTCGCGCTCGATCGGGGCAAACCCTGCCTCGCGGATCGCGCGCGTGAGGTCCCACACCGTGGTCTCCTGATGCGTATCTGCACCGCCAACCTTGGTGATGTCATACCACACAACGGTGCCATCAATGTCATCCGCACCCGACTGCAGCATGAGTTGGGCCATGGCAATGGTCTGCATGATCCAGAATGCCTTGACATGCGGGAAGTTGTCGAGCATCAGCCGGCTGACAGCCAGCATGCGCAGGTTGTCGAGTCCACTGGGACCCGCCAGGTGTTCCAGCTCGCTTTCATCAGGAAAGAAGGGCAACGGGATGATGGTCTGAAAGTATCCGCCCTTTGCAGAGTCGGGGGTTGGCTGTGCATTGTTGCCACTCAGCGTGACAGCACCATCGTCATCGCGCTGGTAGCCGATTGCTTCGAGCGCGCGATCCTGCTCTTCCCGCAAAAGTTCCATGTGATGAATGCGGTCGCTGATGGTTTCGATGTGGCCATACAGGATGGTGGCATTGGAGTTCATGCTGAGTTCATGGGCAGCACGATGAACATCCAGCCATTGGTCGCTGCGAATCTTGCCTTTGAACGCTTCGTCATGCACGCGATCATCAAACACCTCAGCCCCGCCGCCCGGCAGCGAGCCAAGACCTGCATTCTGCAACTCACGCAGCACAGTCTTGATGCCTTCGTACTTATCCTTGCCCCGTTTACTGATGCGAGCCAGGTGTACAATCTCGACCGCGGTGAACGCCTTGATATGTAACTCCGGGGCGCTGTTGCGAATCGCATGCAGCATGTCGGTGTAATACTGAAACGGCAGCCACGGGTGCAGGCCGCCGACGATGTGAATCTCCGTTGCGCCAGCATCCTGGGCAGCCCGCGCCTGTTTGGCGATTTCTTCCACCGAGAGTTGGTATGCCCCTTCATCATCTTTCTTGCGATAAAACGCGCAGAACTTGCACGAAAGCGCGCAGATGTTTGAGTAGTTCAAATGCCGGTTGATGTTGTAGTACGCAGCATTGCCATGCATTCGCCTGCGGACCGTGTCAGCCAGTTGGCAGACTGACCAGACGTCGGGGGTGGTGAACAGGACTTCGCCATCCTCAGCCGATAACCGCCTGCCATGATCGACTTTCTCAGCAATAGCGCGGAGCGCTGCATCGGAAGCGTGCAAAGTAGTCGGGTTGGCTGGTGGCGAGGCGATCATGGATTGCACAATGGTAGAGCAGCATTGCTCGCGATTCCTGCGTTGGGATACGGACATTTCCGAATGTGCGCTTCAGCCCGATATGTAAGCTGCCGATGAGAAAACCAGTGGGGATTGTTCCAACTCTTTCGACAGCCGAGGGTGTGCTATGACCGACTTTCGCGACATCAATCTTTCCGATCAACCGCCCGTTGATGATGATGAATGCTCGATCGTTGAAGAAGAGCAGAAGATCCCACACTTCCACAAGCCCAATGTCAAGTTGGCCCAGCCCCAATCAGGGCGGGCGGAGATTGACGCGTCGGGTGAATCTGTGCTTGGCATCATTGCAGATGTCGAAGCTCAGTTGTCGCGTATTCGCAAGGCTCAGGCAGAGAAGCAGGAAGAACTCAAGACGCTCGAACAGCGCGCCTACGCCCTCTGCCAGGCGGAAGATGAGTTGCGTCAAAGTCAGGAGACCCTCGCTGCACGCACGCGCGAACTCAACATGCTCGAAGCTGAGCTCAGCGATCTGCGCGAAAGCGTCGAACGCCGTGAACTCGATCTCGAAACCAAAGCCAATTCGCTGACATCGCGCGAAGGTGATCTTGCACAGATGGAGCGCGACCTGGTTGCCCTGCGCGAAACATGCGCAACCGAACGCGCCAGCCTGAAAGAAGCAAAGGAAACCTTCGACCGCATCGCTCTGGAGATCGAAGACTCTCGCAAGGATGTCGAGCAGCGACAGGCGCTTGCTGATCAACACGAGCAAACACTGTTCGACCGCGAACAGAAGCTCAACGAGCAGGCAGCCGTCCTCGAGCAATTACAGAAGGAATGCGAAGAGCGAGAAAAGGAAGTCGCAGCAGCTCGCAAGACAATCGACGATGGCCGGGCGCTTCTGGATGAACACTGGAGCGACTTCAACACCGAACGCGCCAGTCTGAGCGCGCTGGCTGAAGAACTCGAAGCACGTGAAGCTGCATGCAATATCGAAGCAGAGCAACTGCGCGCCCAGCTTTCCCAGGCCGAAGAAGCACTCACGCTGGCCCATTCCGAACAGAAAGAGAACGCCAAGAGTCAGGCTGAGTTGCTGACACGTGTCGAGCGCGCAGAGCGCAACGTCGGCGACCTGTTGCAACAGGTTGAGAAGCTCAATCAGGCACTCGAACAGGCTGAGACCGCGCTCACAGCAGCACAGAATGAAACGCTTGCACTGCGTTCGGAGCGGGACGCACTGCAGGACGAGCTGAAGCAGAGTGTCGCTCAGCATCAGCAGCAGGCAGCGGCGTTTACGCAGCAGCTCGAAGAGATGCAGCAGGAACTTACTGCTGCGCGAAAGCGCATTGCTGCTCTGAAAGCTGAGTCTGCGGAAACGGCCACCCGCGCGACTGCGCTGGCAACTGCCAATCAAGAACAGGCTGAGGCGTACGCGCAGCTCAAGGAAGTCTCCAACGCATTCGAGAAGGATGCTGAAGATGCACAAGCACGCGCAAACGAGCTGGAAGCATCACTGACGTCACAGATGGAAGCATGTGCCACAACTGAACGCGACCGCGATGAAGCGCAGCGGCTTGCTGAGGAGCAGGCACAGCAACTGGCCCAGCACATCGCTGATGAGAAGGAGTTCGAGAGCATTATCGCGGATCGCGAACGCGTCATTGCGGAGCAGAAGCGAACGCTCGAAGCTGCCAAACAGAAACTCAGCGAGTTTGCCGCCGCGATTGGCGAGCAGACCACGCAGGTGCAGGCAGGTGTGGAAGCCATGGCCACCGTGCGCGAGCAGAAGGCCCAACTCGAACGTCTGAAGGAGCAGCTTGCCAGCGCCAAAATGGCTGCTGATCCAGAAGAACTCGCTCGCAAGAACGAGCGCATCGCTGAACTCACTGAAGCGCTGCATCAGGCCCGTGGTCAATCGACTGGTGCTGGCGACGTCAGCGAACGTGATGCACGCATTGCCGAGCTCAACCAGGAACTCGATTCGTTGCGCAGCCAAGTGGAACACTGGCGATTGGAAGCTGCCGATGCGCTGAGCGCTCTGGAATCAGTTCGTGAGCAGTCTGGCAGTCGCGATCATGCCAGGCAGGCTGGCCTTGAGAACCGAATTCGCGAACTCGAAGCAACCATCGCTGGCCTCGAAGCCAATCAGTCCAACGAAAGCGCCAAGCCGGCCCTGCCAACTGAGATCGAAGCAGCAAAGCGTGACCTCGAACACAAAGCCAGCCGCCTGCGCGCGGCGGTGGAACATCTTCGCCGTCGTCGTCGCCGTCTTCTGCGCGCGAAGCAACTGGTGCACGAGCGAGCCCGCGCGATCGCAGAAGCCCAGCCCAACGCGCGATCAAAATCAGGGCCCGCCCCAGCGACTCTTCTCAGTCATGATGGATCACATGAGCGGTATCAGCAGGCCATGCAGACTGACGCCAAAGTGCAGCAACAGCGACAAGTACTCAGCGACGCTACCCGCTGTCTGGCCCAGTCAGAACGGGCCATGATCAAACGCTGGGCGCGGCCGCGGGCCATTGTCACCATGATGTGGCTGCTGGTGCTTTCAGCTCTGGTGGCGGGGGGCAGCTGGCTTGCAGCTGATCACTTCTTCCCAGCAACCATTGCAGCCTCTGCGACGCTCCAGGCTCAACCCAAACCCAACAGTCAACTCACCGATGCCGAACGCGAGCAATGGCTGAACTGGCATCGCGATCGACTCTTCGATGAAGCGTTCATTCGCTCGCTTGCGAAGCGCATGGATGATCGCAGACTCAGCGATCTCACCGAACCTGTGCTCCTGCGCAAACACCTCGAAGAGTTCCTCACGACCGATTCCACGCAACCCGGCGAACTCACCGTGATTTATCAGGGCGAAGAGCCTGCCCTTACCAAGAGCGTGCTTGATGGCATCATCCTGACCTTGCAATCTGACTCACGGCGCATGGTGGGACAACGTACTGAGAGCGCCCGCACGCGCGTGCTGACCGAAAGGACTGTCGATGGCACGCCACGCTTCGCAGTATTGAACAGTGCGCCATTGCATGACGAGCGGCTGCGCTACGCAGGAATCATCTTCGGCATCGCGATGACTGTGTCGATGCTGATCATTGGCGTGATCTATACACGTCTTGCCAAAGCTCGGCGTGTGTTCGATGAGATTGAAATACTCGATCGTGTCACTGCATCATCAACGGGGTAAGCGGCAGCATAAGTGTGTTGTACGTTGGCTCGATGACTAAGGCAGCCGCTGCAGCATTGCTGCAGTCAGCGATTGCTTCACATCTGCAAAGCTTGGCCAGGAATCATGGTCGCCCGCAGCCAGGTGTTGATGCGCATGACGGATCGTCCAGACAGTGGGTGGCAGATCGGCCCGCAGATCATCCCACGAAAGCGGCATCGAGACGCATGCGCTCTCGCGAGCTCGTGTTGAGTATGCTGCAACCGCAGTCGATCCAGACTGATTCCGAAGATAGTCAACGAAGATGCGACCAGCGCGCAGGTCCTTCTGCATTGTGGCCACAAAGTTGCGCGGGGCAATGCGAGCCAGAGCATCTGCGACCGCTTTGGTGAACGTCTTCACCTCTTCCCATGAACTTCGCCGCACGATGGGGACGACAATATGCGTGCCACGACCGCCAGTTGTTTTGATGAAGGATGTCAATCCGAGATCCGCCACCAGATCTCGCACGAATAGAGAAGCAGCGACCATATCAGCCCAATCAATGCCCGGCCCGGGATCAAGGTCGAGCACAAGCTGATCAGGTCGATCAGGTCGATCGCGCTGGCAGTTCCATGCATGCATTTCGAGCACACCCATCTGTGCCAGCCCGACGAGTCCTGCAACATCGCGCACGAGAATGCCGTGGTCGCCTTCTGTTTCAAATGTCGAGATCCCGCGTGGCCAACCCTTGCCACGCTCGCGCTGGAAGAAATGTTCACCTGCAAGCCCCAGTGGACAGCGCACAACTGCGAGCGGGCGCCGTGCGACATGCTGCATCATGTACGGCCCTGCAACTGCGTAGTACGCTGCGACTTCACCCTTGGTGATGCGTGCTTCAGGATACACCATTCGGTCGGCGTGACTGATCCGCACGCCTTCAATCAATGAATCTTCACGCGAGAGTTTCGACACGTCCGGGGTGGTCTTCTTCGGTGTGACGACGCGCACCGGCCGCGGCTCAGCCTGCTTCTCTGAAACTCGATCGGGCTCGCTGGACGCGACCACCTCCCTGCGAACTTCGGGTGGATCAACATCCTGCCGCAGGCCTTTCCAGGAAGGATGACGAATCACATCATCTTTTGTCCACTCCAGAAACTCAACCGATCCGACAAGCATCGGCTGAACCCAATGGACAACTCTCCAGTCGGGGTCGGCTGTGGGATTGACAAAAGGTGATTCATTCGTGAGCAAAGCCATCATCGCGCGGCTGAGTGATTCGAGCTCGTGATCGCTGAAACCAGTGCCCACGCGTCCTGCGTAGACCAGCGCTCCTGCATCGTCATAGACACCAAGCAGCAAAGCGCCGAAGCCGTTGCGCGATCCAGATGGATCAGTAAATCCGCCCACAACAAACTCCTGCTGCCTGGTCGCTTTGATCTTGAGCCAGTCATCGCTTCGGCGGCTCTGGTAGGGTGATCGCACTCGCTTGGAAATGATGCCCTCTGCGCCAGCAGCAGCTGCCTGCTCAAACACGACATGACCACGACTATGAATGTGATCGCAGTATTGAACGGCCGGCGCTGCAAGCGGACCAGCAGCGATGATTTGTTTCAACATTCCCTTGCGCTCGATCAACGCAACATTGCGCAGGTCAAAACCGCCCAAGAACGGCAGATCGAACACGTAGTACACCATTGGCCGCTGGCCATATCCTTTGAACGCATTCTGCAGCGCATTGAAATCAGAAATGCCTCGGCTGTCGAGTACGACGATTTCACCATCCAGCCATGCCTGTTGCACATTCAGTCGCTGTGCGGCGCGAACCACGGGGGCAAGCTTGCTGGTCCAGTCGTTGCCGTTGCGCGTGATGAAGCGGATGTCATCGCCATCAATCCTGCACAGCATGCGATAGCCATCGAGTTTGATTTCATGCAGCCAGTCATCACCTTCCGGGGGCGATGCTGATGCGACAGCCAGTTGAGGACTCAGTTCGCGCACCAAGTGCGCGGTACGAACACCAGGAAGATCAGCCGGATTAAGTATCGTTTTGCTCGAATGCTGTAACGATCCTTCATGTTGAACCGTGTTGCCCGTCAGCTGTGATGCACCATCGCGCCAGACTGTATCAGCTGCAGCTGCGATTTCATCCATGGTTCTCCCACTGAGAACGCTGAGCGCTTCTTCGCCCTGGACGTTGTATGTACTGATTGGGCGTGAGGCTTCGTCGCGTTTCTTGATGAGCAGCCAGTTGCGACCATCATCGGATTGCTTGCCACTCATGCGGGCCAGCACCCATGCGCCGCGGAGTTTGTGGCCGTGCAGTCTGAACTTGAAGTCGCCGCGTTCGAGCTGTACCACCGGATCGCCGATGGGTTCCCACTCGCCGATATCCCACACCATCACGGTCCCGCCGCCATATTCACCCTGCGGAATGATGCCCTCGAAACGCGCGTAGGCCATCGGATGATCTTCAGTTGCAACAGCGAGCTGCTTGTTGGCTGGATCGAGACTCGGACCGCGTGGCACCGCCCAACTCTTGAGAACGCCATCCCACTCAAAGCGGATGTCGTAATGCAAACGCGAGGCTGCATGTTTCTGGACGACAAAGAGGCGGCCGGATGGTGACGAAGGGCCGGTTTGCTGTGGATCCTCACCGCCGCGCGGCTCGTTCGTGCGTGAGAAGTCGCGCTTCTGGTGATAGTGTTCGAGCGGATCGCGTTTCACGTGACGAATGTAGCGCGTCAAATCCCAAAGCGACAAAGTCGCAGCGCTTCATCGGATGTCTCTTGTCGTCCCCGCGCAGGCGGGGACCCAGTGAGCGCGCCGCAGATTCGCAACAACCAGACTGGATTCCCGCCCGCGCGAGAATGACAAGACAGCATCACGTAAGCGCGATTGCCCTTCTCAGCGGGCCCCGACTGCTGCGCCAGTGCTCATGTGCTGAATAATGTCGTTTGCAAACTCCGAACACTTGCGCAGTTTCGCACCCGGCATCAGACGCTCAAAGTCGTAGGTGACCGTCTTGGCTGCAATCGCGCCCTGGATTCCCGTGATGATGAGATCAGCAGCTTCGTTCCAGCCCAGGTAACGGAACATCATTTCCCCCGAGAGAATCACACTGCCGGGGTTGACCTTGTCCTGCCCTGCATACTTGGGCGCAGTGCCATGAGTCGCCTCGAAGATGGCGTGGCCGGTGACGTAGTTGATGTTGGCGCCCGGCGCGATGCCGATGCCGCCAACACATGCAGCCAGGGCATCGGAAATGTAATCGCCATTGAGATTCATCGTCGCGATCACGTCATACTCGGCTGGGCGCGTGAGAATCTGTTGCAGGAACGCATCTGCGATCACATCCTTGATAATCATGCCCGCGCCCGGCTTGCCATCGGGAATCACGCACCACGGCCCGCCATCAAGTTCGACAGCGCCGTAGAATTCCTTCGCCACCTGATAGCCCCAGTCCCGGAAGGAGCCCTCAGTAAATTTCATGATGTTGCCTTTGTGCACAAGCGTCACACTCTTGCGACCCTCGCGGATGGCCCAGCCGATGGCTGAATGCACAAGTCGCTCAGTCCCCAGCGCGGAGATGGGCTTGATGCCAAGTCCGACAGCAACATCGAGATCGCGCTTGGGCGCGCCCACTGATTCGAGCTGTTTCTGCCACTCGTCGACCCTCTTCTTGGTACCGAAGCGGACCTTGTCAAATCGCTTGGGAAAGTGCTCTTTCAGAAGTTTGCGGAAGGTCTCGCACTCATCAGTGCCTGCTTCGAACTCAATGCCTGCATAGATGTCTTCGGAGTTTTCCCGGAAGATCACCATATCAGTCAACTCGGGCTGCTTGACGGGGCTGGGCACACCTTCAAAATACTTTACAGGTCGCAGGCAGACATAAAGATCGAGAATCTGCCGCAGCGCCACATTGAGCGATCGAATACCGCCGCCCACGGGCGTTGTGAGTGGCCCTTTAATGCCAACCAGATACTCGTCGAATGTGTCGAGTGTCTGCTGAGGCAGCCAGTCGCCAGTCTGGTTGAACGCCTTCTCGCCAGCGAGCACTTCCTTCCAGTGAATACTGCGCTTGCCGTCATAGGCGTGCGCGACAGCTGCATCGAAAACGCGCACGCTGGCGTTCCAGATATCTGGCCCTGTGCCGTCGCCTTCGATGAATGGAAGAATGGGGTGATCCGGCACATCAAGGCCGGCCGGGGTCATCGTGATCTTCTTGCCTGTGGTAGCCATGTGCGAGTATAGACCGGAAAGCGCGCGGTTCCGATGAAACGCTGCGACTTCGCAGTGATTCCTCGGATGAGAATCTCAAGCCTTCTTCAGTTTGGGATCAACAGCATCGCGCAGCGCATCACCAACCACGTTGAACGCGAAGACGGTCAGAAAGATCATCACACCCGGGAAGATCGCGAGCCACCAGCGGAACACGCCCGTCGAAGGATCGACCGCGCCAGCCAACATCTGTCCCCAACTGGGTTCGGGCGGCTTGATGCCGAAGCCGAGGAACGACAGGCCGGTCTCCAGAAGGATCGCAGCAGCAACTGAAAAGCTGGCATCAACCAGAACAGGTGTGACGCCGTTGGGAAGCATGTGCTTGAAGAGAATCGAACGCAATGGTAATCCCACAGCCCTGGCGGACTGCACAAAGTCCTGATGGCGCAATCGCAGAAACTCGGCCCGAATGAAGCGGGCGCCGCCCATCCATGATGTTGCGCCAATCACCGCCATCATGGCGTAGAGCATGTACTCGTTATACTCGGGCGGGATAAACGCGATGATCGTCAGCAGCAGAAAAAGTCGCGGGATGGCCATGAAGATTTCAATGGTGCGCATCCCGATAATGTCAACCCACCCGCCGAAGTAGCCCATGAGTGCGCCGACCGTGATGCCAATGAAGAGCGCGATGCTTGTCGAGACGAAGCCGATGGAAAGGGCAACACGTGTTGCGTGAATGATGCGTGCTGCAACATCTGATCCGTTGGTGTCCGTGCCTGCGAGGTGAATGGGCTTCGAGCGGTTGGTGTCTTCAAAGATAATTCGTTCGCCCTTGCGATCGATGGTTGCAGTGATGGTGCCGTGGCTGGCTGCGTTGATTGCATCGAGTACCTCGCCCAGCGTTGTCAGCCCATCAAATGAGACTGCAAAGGTCTCCATGGAATGCGAAACAACGGTGAAGTCGGTCGTGGGAGTGCCATGACTGCGAACGCCTTCACCCGAGCGCAAATCAGCCAGGAGCGTGTCGCGCGAGAGCGGCACGCGATTGTCCTTTGATGCCTGCGCCGTATTCTCCTGCGCAAGGTCTGCTTTGCGGCGAACATCGGTGAGGCCGATATCAGCTGCGCCGCGCGAGCCGCCCGAGTTCTGGACTCGCACAAATGGAGCGCCCGGCGGCTGATTGATCATGAACGACTGCACGCGAATGTAGTCGTGTGGAATGGGGGCAAAGATGGCCCACGTACTTTCTTCGAGCGATTTTGCGTAATAGTCGGTCTGCTCTGCCCCGGGCTGCGATGTGACAAAAAGCGTTGCTCCACTGATCGAGAGCAGAATGCTCGCTGCGATTGCTGTGACCGTGGAAGTGCCAGTCATGGCTCTGCCAAACGCATCGCGGGGATTGGTAAACAGTCTCGCAAAGCTGATGAACGCAAGGACGATGCCGATGCCGCCTGCCCCGACAACGCGAACCCACCACCACACCGCGCCCGGGTCATGAACACTCCAATCCGGAATCCGGTCCTGGATGGCGGTGACAAGTCCGACGATCGGCATAATCAGGCAAAGCGCAAGCAGAACGAGCACACGCCCGCCTGCAGCGTTGCCTTTGTTGCGCAGCGAGGCCTTATAGATGCCGCGGCCGAGCACGAGAAAGAGCACGAGGAAGATCAGCACAATGTCTGTTGCGGTCAACATGCGAAACAGCGGGAAACTGACAGCATCGTCATCGACCATCAGGAAAGGACGATGGTTGGCAAGGTAGGGTGCCAGCACGCCCAAGAGGGCCATGAATGCCATCACATACAGGCCGAACATCGCGACCTTGTTCTTGCGGAAGTCCTCAGCAACGATCTGCCAGTATGAACGCGAGTCAGACCCGAACCGCCGTGCCAGAAGATCGGGCGTCAGCGATTCGCGCTCGTGGAATGTCACACCCGGAACATCCATCGCATCGTGTGCGAGAATCTCCTCGCGCAGCGCTTCGATCTCTGCGTGCTCGGGCAGGCTCTCGCCGGGTGGGCCAGCGTCGGGCGGTTCGAGATGGTGGTCTTGTGGATCAGACATGAACAGAGTGCCGCGTGGGGGGGGCGGGGGAGTCGGGTCAGGAATATGTGATTCGTGGATCAGCCAGGGCGTAGCAGATGTCTGCAATGAGCAGGCCAGTGAGATTGAGAGCGCCTGCGATCAGCGCGAGCGCCTGCACAACGTCGTAATCACGATTCTGTACAGCCCGGAACACCCAGCGCCCCATGCCCTCAATTGTAAAGACCGTTTCGATAATGATTGAGCCAGCAATCAAGGCGGGCAGAATGGTCGCGAAGATTGTGATGAGAGGCAGCAGCGAGTTGCGCAGAACGTGCCGGAAGAGAATGTCGCGCGATTGCACTCCCTTGGCCTTGGCAGTGCGAACGTAATCCATGGTGAAGTTGTCGAGCATGGCTGCCCGCATCTGCTTGGCAAGGTATGCAATACCGCCGTAGACAATGCAGATGATCGGGAGGATGAGATGCCAGGCTCGATCGGTAAGCCAGCCGGGCACCCACTTGCCATCAGCATCGAAGTAACCGATGAAGGGCCAGGTTTCCGCGCCACCGCTGGAGAGACCGCCGTTGGGAAAAAGCTCAATGCCTTCACCGCCCCGGGCTGTGTACCCGATGAGCAGCGTGGCTGCGAGAACTGATGGAATCGACCATGCAGCAAGCAGCATAGTGTTGGCAACGGTGTCGAAATACTTCCCGCGTTTGACTGCCATGCCCATGCCGGTGGGAATCGCAATGAGATACACCAGCGGGAATGCAATCAGGTTGATCCCAAGCGTGATCTTGAGGCGTGGCCAGAGTTCATCAATCACGGGTTGACGCGTCACGTTCGATTCGCCAAGCGTGACCTCGAAGATTCGGGTCTCATGCTGATAACGGCGAACCTGGCGCGAGGTCGGAACGAAGTCGATGGGTACTGTCTTGCCATGAATGATGGCATGGCGTGGCACGCGGTTGCGATCATCCGGCGAGGGGAGCGCTGCGCGGTCAGCGTCGTCCAGTCGACCTGCGAGTGCAGCATCCTGTTCGACAATGTCAATCTCAGGTTCATCCACACGGCTGGTGCCAACGATGCGCGACCATTGTCCGGGCGCGAGTTCAACAAAGAGCGTTGGCTGCGCTTCAGCAGCTTCAAAGACCGGATAGAGTCGGCCGGACGTTCCGTTGTGACCGTCTGCGTCGGCATCATCGTCGTTCAGCACGATCCAGAGACGGGTGGGCACACTCACGCGCACCGGCACCTGCAGGCGGGTGAGCGCTGCTGGGTCGTAGATGGTATCGAGCGGCTCCATCGCGCCTGAAGCAATGGCGTGTCGTGGAATCGCGTAGCCATCAAGCGCTGGCGGCTGTTCATCAAGCTGGTGGCGAAGAATCGGCTTGAGCTGTGCATCATCGATCGCAAGCTTAGTCCACCGCTCAGCTGGCAGGCGCGGCGTGAGGAGAATCCAGTCGCCAGCACGCTGAAAGATGGGGCGCTCGGGATCATCAGGATTCTCGTACAGGGGATATCCCGATTCTGTCCATGCCAACGCCATGGCGTTGCCTGCAATAAGTTCGCGGGCTGGCTCGACAACTCCATCTTCCAATCCTTGATCAAGCGATTCGATGGATTGCGTGGTTGCGGAAATGATGCGATGTTGCGGGGCTGCGTACCCATCTTCGACGGGAAGCAGCGTCGCGCGATCAGCCTCGCTGAGCTGGTCCCGCAAGGCGGGATCGGCGCTGCTCAATACCTGTTCAATGCGAGAGATGTCTGAGAGCTGTACCCACGTTCCATCAATGTGCGCGTAGTACTCGGGGCCTTGCGTTCGCCATGTCTGCACCGGCCGCAGCGGGCTGTCATCGCCGGGGTCGTACCACGCAGCAGCCAGAACATCGCGGGTGAACATGCTCTGCCACCAGTTGAGGTACTGCATGTACAGCGGATCATCTAGGCCGTACTTCTTGTCGTACCACTCCTGTAGCGCCTTCATCTCTTCCGCGGTCACGCCCGCAGCGCCCAACTGCATCTGACCGGGACGCCCAGGCGCCATGCGCGCGATGAGAAACACCATAATGGTGATTCCGATCAGCGTCGGGATCATCAACAGGATTCGGCGAATGAGGTAGGAAACCATGACGGTACAAAAGAGTCAGATGCAGAACGCGGACGCAGAGAGAGAGAGTCGAGAGTGGAGCGAATGTGACTAGCGCTTCTGATCTTCAGCAGGCACGTAGAACTCCTGATACAGCAGGCGATAGTCGTGCTTCTGAACATTCTTGAAGCGTCCATCAAGAAATCCGCGGGCCGGGCCAGCCAGCAGGAATGTGTAGGGCTGCTCCTCGTGCAGAATCTGGTGGAAGCGATGCCAGAGTTTCATGCGTTCGTCATAATCGATGGTCTCGCGGGCCTGCTCGATGATGCGGTCAGCCTCTGCATTGTTGAAGGCTGTGAAGTTGCTGCCGCGACCTTCGATCTGTGATGAATGCCAGATCTGATATGGATCGCCTTCCGGACTGCCTGTCCACAACAGACTGACACAGTCGAACTGGCGCTCGTTGAGGCGCTCGACGAAGACTGACCACTCAAGCAGGTCGAGGTTCACTTTGATGCCAGCCTGGGCGAACTGCTGTTGCACATAGCGTTGCAATGGGGGATAGAAACTGCTTCCGACCGGGCACATGAACGTGAACTCGAAGGGATCGCGCTTGCCATCGCCATCCAGGTCTTTGTCGATGATGCCATCGTTGTTGGTGTCTTCCCAGCCGACTTCTTTCAGTTTGGCCCGGGCAGCATCGACATCATACGGCCAGGGTTCGATGCTCGTGTCGCATTGATCTGACATGGGAAAGAACGCACCCGTGGTTTCGATCCCGAGCCCATATGCAATGGTGTCGATGATGAGGCGACGGTCCAGCAGCATGGTCAGCGCCTGACGCGTGCGTTTGTCCTGAAAGATCGGCCGGCGCTGGTTGTAGCCAATGTACTGATAGCCATTGCGGGGCGTGTAATAAATGATCGTCTGGCCGCGCTGCTGAATCTCGGGTGTGTCCGCCTCCGCTTCCCACTGATCGGAACTGGGCGCGATCAGGTCAACGTTGCCTGCTTTGTATTCCTGCAGGTTGGTGAGCTCGTTGCTGATGATGCGGATCACCATGCTGTCGATCCCGGGCTTGGGGCCCCAGTAATTCTCATTGCGGGCCAGCACGATGCGATCGTTGCGAACCCACCGTTCCAGCACGAATGGGCCTGAGCCGACGCACACATCCTGAATGCCGGTGTTGATTGTCTCTTCGTCGTATTGTCCGTAGATGTGCTCCGGCATGATGAAGAGCAGATTGCCACACACACCCACCGCATCGAAGTAGGGCTTCTTCATGGTGAACTTGACAGTGTGCGTACCGAGCTTCTCCCACTTCTGGACATTCTCTTCGATGTAACTGCGCTCCTGTGGGCAGTCGACCTTTTCGTTCATCGCGAGATCCCACGAGAAAATCACATCATCAGCAGTGACGGGGACACCGTCAGAGAACGTCGCATTCTCAAAGAGGTGAAATGTGATTTCCATGCCATCATCGCTGACTTCCCAGGAGCGTGCCAGGCCGGGCACATAAGGAAACGGCGCATCGACGTCGAGATTCACGAGCGTTTCCATGACTTCCCAGAAGACGCGGGTGCCATAGGCATCGCTTGCAACAAGTGGCGTAAGCGTTTGCGGATCGCTGGTCCATGTCATGATGAGCGAATCTCCTGGCGCAAAATCGTCGGGCAGTTCCGCATCGGGTGCAGCCTGCCAGCTCTGGGCCAGGCCGCGCCGATTCACGCGCGAGGAGTAGCCGGAGAATCTGATGTCCGCTGCGGGTGTGTAGCTCGGCAGCGTTGCGGCATTGGCGACAAACTCACCGCTCGCGGTATCGAGTCCAGTTGAGGAGGCAGTGTTGTTCCTGGGCGTCACGTCCAGTCCGCTGCCGCTGCGCAGGGCTGCCAGTGTCTCTGCGTCGATGGTGACATTGCCACTGCCGCGCTGGATCTGGCCGATGGCCTTTTCGAGTGACGCAAGCGTTGCGTTCTGACTCTTGAGTGTGCTTTCGACCTTGCTGATGGCATCGACTTCGTGCTGCGTCTTCCACATGTTGAGGAAGAGCAGAAGGCAAGCCGTCAGGCCGATGAGCATGTAGAAGAAGTCTTTGGCTGTGAATCGGTTCTGCATGAGACTCTCGTTCGTTCAGAAAGGGGTGAGTAGCGTTGAATCGAAATCAATCAGGCCTGCGCTCGCAACTGCCGACGTGGATCAAATGCCTCTCGCAGCGAATCACCAACCAGATTCAGAGACAACAGGGTAATCGCAAGCAGCAGACAAGGCCAGAGCAAAAGCCACCAACGACTGCGAACAGGGTTTAACTCGGCAAGGCCCTCAGCTGCGAGGTTGCCCCAGCTTGGCAGGGGCGGCTTCACACCAATGCCGAGAAAGCTCAGGAACGACTCCTGCAGAATCGCCTGCGGAATCGCCAGGGTGGCAAAGACAATGATCGGCCCCAGCAGGTTGGGAAGCAGGTGGCGACGGAGAATCACATGTGTGGGGACACCAATCGCCCGTGCAGCTTCCACAAATGGACGCTGCCGCAAACTCTGCATCTGGCCGCGTACCACGCGCGCCATCGTCAGCCAGCTGACAGCGCCGATCGCGATCACCAGCGTGAAAATGTTGACGCCGCCACGATGTGACAGAACAAACTCAGCCAGCCAGCCGCGCCGGCCCGAGGCTTCAAACGCCTCGATTCCACTGTCGACCGCAACTGCCAGCAGCACCACCAGCAGAATGTATGGCAGGCCGTACAGCACATCAACAATGCGCATCAAGATGGCATCCACACGCCCGCCTGCGTATCCCGCAATCATGCCCCAACTTGCGCCGATACACACTGCGATTGCAGCTGCAGCTGCGCCGATGAGCAGGCTGAAGCAGCCGCCCACCATGCAGCGCGAGGCAAGATCACGCCCCAGTCGGTCGGTCCCCAGCAGCGCAACCGGGTGGCCCGCATCTGCGCGACGTTCTCGTTCATCTGCCGCGTGCCAGGCCCAGGATGGCGGAAGAAGAAATCCATCAAGATGCGCGAGCTCGAAACGCTTCTGCTCGATGCCATCACGCGAGACCTGCGCCAGCGTCCAGGGCAGCGAGCCGATGCACGCTGCCAGGATGATGCACAACGCCAGTGCGCCCAGACGGCCCGCGGTCACGCGGCGACGGCCGCCGATCACGCGAGGTTGTGATGGAGGCGTGGCCGGCTTCATGCAGATGCGCTGTCCGATTGGGTCTCCGATTTGTCACGCTTCTCACGTGATGGCTTCTCTCCTCTGGCATCATCATGGGAAGCTCCATCGCCATTTGCGTCGTCCCGGGCTGGCTTGCGGCCGCGACGGGGACGCATCAGGCGGCCCTCATTGTCGAACTCCATCTCTTCCCGCTCATCGCCAATGGCGTGATCGGGCTCAACGACAAACGTCACTTCGCAGCGCAGATCCTTTTCGAACTGAACAGGAACCGGATAGCTGCCGACACGGCGGATGGGCTGGCCGAGGCGGATTGATCGCACGCTCACGTCATAGCCATTCTCGCGCAGCGCATCAGAAATGTCGCGTTGTGAAACCGAGCCGTACAGAATGCCTTGATCGTTGCAACTGCGGACGACGGAGATCGTGACATCTTCCATGCGTGCGTGCAACTCTTCGCGGGCTTTGCGCAGAGCCGCCAGTTTCGACTGCTCTTCCTTGCGGCGTTCCTGCAACTCTTCGATGCGCTTCGGTGAGGGAATGGTGGCATGGCCATGCGGGAGCAGATAGTTGCGTGCATAACCAGGCGTCACTTTGACGATGTCCCCGACAATGCCGAGGTTTTCGACGTTGTCGGTGAGGAGGAGTTCAACAGATCGACGTGCCATATGAATGCTGTCCTTCAGAAAGAGAGAGTGTGTGTGAAGTTAGGAGTGACTGAAGTCGTCACCCCAGCGTGGAGCGAAAAGACATTGAGAGAGCGCAACATGCGCTTTCTCAGAACGGAATGTCATCTTCAGAAATAGCTTCGTGAGCAGGCTGCGAGGATGATGATGAGGAACCTCCCGATGCAGCGCGACTTGGTTGATAATCGCCGCCATTCCCACCGCCGCCGCTGCCATCTCCGCCGCCGCGTGAATCAACGAACTGAAAGTTCTCAATGACCACTTTGAGCTTTGAGCGATTTCCACCTTCCTGGTCGGTCCATTGATCGAGCTTGAGGTAGCCTTCGATGAAGACAGGGCGTCCCTTGGTGAGATATTGGTTCATGACTTCTGCGGTGCGGCCCCAAGCGTCGCAGTCGACGAATGTGGTCTCTTCGCGATCTTCGCCTTCTTTGGTGCGATAGCGGCGGTTGACTGCGATGCCGATCTTTGCGACAGCCTGATTGTTGGGCGTGTACTTGAGTTCAGGATCGCGTGTGAGGTTGCCCATGAGGAACACCTTGTTGAAGTTGCCTGCCATGATTGTGCCTTTCGTATGAGTTCAGGTGTTGTGCTCGCGCTGCGGTGGGTTCGTGCTCTTATTCATCAAAGTCATCGTCTTCGATATCCGCATCGACATCAGGGCTGGCATCAGGGTTGCCGCGCAGTCGCATCTCATCTTCCAGCCGGCGCGCACCGTCGCGCACCTTCACTTCAACCAGTTCATCATCCAAATGATCGGCTCGAATGATCAATGCACGCAGGAGCTTCTCCGAGAGGTTGCAGTCGCGATCAAGACCGGCCAAGTTAGTCGTGGGAGCCTTGAAATACGCAAGCAGGTACAGGCCGCGCTTGTTGCCATCGATGTCATATGCCAGGCGGCGTTCATCCCACTTGGTGAGGCTCAGCACCTCAGCCTTGGCGCGATCAAGCAGGCTGCGCACGTGATCGACCGCTGCTGTGAGATCCGCACTTGCTGATTGCGGGAAAAGAAAAAGGCCTTCGTAGAGTTTGACTCTGGTTTCTGTGGTTGTTGTACTCATGGGAGTGTTGCATCCGGGATCAAAGGGGGGGAGTGTTAAAGTGTTTGTGGAAGTGGTCACGCAATATTCTTGCGATTGAAACGGTTCATGGATTCAGAGATACCGAGGGTGGCCCAACAGGTGACAGCATCGACGGCTGTGTCGAGTGCCGGTTCGAGGCGTTCTGTCTGATCGGGACGAAAGCGGCCCAGGACGTAGTCGCGCTGGGGGATCTGGCCAGGTGCATCGATGCCGATGCGCAGCCGTGCATAGGTATCGCTGGCGAGCTTCTGCTCGATGTCTGCAAGCCCGTTGTGGCCGCCCGATGATCCGTTCGGCCGCAGTCTGATCGAGCCGCACGCAAGTGCGACATCGTCGACGATCACCATCACATCTTCCGGAACTTCGAGCTTGTAGAAGCGGACTGCTTCTGCAACAGCCTGGCCGGAGCGATTCATGAAGGTGAGGGGCTTGAGCAGAAGGGACTTGTGTTCGCCAATCTGGCCTTCGAGGACAACGCCCCCGAAGCGGCTGCGCGCAATCGCTCCGGGCGCAACCCGTCGTGCCAGACGATCCAGCACGTCGAACCCGACATTGTGGCGGGTGTTGCGGTATTCCGGTCCAGGATTGCCAAGGCCAACGATCAGCTTCACGTTCATTCCTTCTCTTCAGCGTCGGCCTCTTCATCAGGCTTCCCGCCAATGACTTCGGGTTCAACCTCGCCGACAACAGCCGCTTCTTCACCTTCAGCTTCTTCAGCGACGATTTCAATGTGAACCACTGTGGTCTCGGGATCGAGATTGCATCGCACGCCTGCGGGCAGCTTGAGTTCGCCGATCGTGATCGTCTCAATGAGATTGGCAATGTCGACCACAATCTGATCGGGAATCTCACCAGCCTTGCAGGTGATTTCCAACTCGGTGAGATCGTGAACAATGATGGCGCCAGCTTCCTTGGCTGCAGCGGGCTCACCTTCGAACTCGAGGTGAATGTTCACTTCGACTTCTTCTTCGAGATCGACCCGGGCAAAGTCGATGTGAATGACATTGTCGCCCAAGTATCCGAACTGTAAATCCTTCACCAAGCAGGTCTCGTTTTTGTCGCTCAGCGTGAGATTCACAAGGTGAGCACCATCGTGCAGGATCGCCAGGGTTGACTTCTCATCAACACTGACAGGGACGCTGCCCATGCCGTGTCCGTAGATCATTGCGGGGAGACGACCAGCCTGGCGCAGGCGCCTTGCATAGCGCGATCCGATGCGCTCGCGCGGCTCAGCTGCAATCGTGGGGGTTTCGTGTTTCATATTCGGAGACTCCAGAGAATGAAGAATTCGATCAAGGGGGATAGGGAATGGAAAGGAACTATCGTTTCGAGGCTGCAACCTCTTCGAAAAGTGCAGAGATCGACATGTCGTGATGAATGCGATGAACAGCATCGCCCAGCAGCCGCGCCACCGAAAGCGTGGTGAGTTTCTTTGCAAGCGGAGCAAGTCGTTCACCATTGCTGATGGTGTCTGTGACGATAACTTTGGAAATGGGCGCTTCGTTGAGGCGTCCCAGAGCAAGGCCAGCCATGACTGCATGGGTACAGGCTGCGACGACGTTGTTCGCACCCTGATCGATCACCAGTCTGGCAGCTTCGCACATGGTGCCACCCGTGGAAATCATGTCATCGAACATCAACACCGTGCGGTCGCTCACGTTGCCAATGAGCGTGGTGGAGGCGACCTGGTCGCCACTCACACGCCGCTTGTCGATGATGGCAAGATCAACTCCGAGCAACGTTGCAAACGACTTGGCAACCTTCACGTTGCCGACGTCGGGACTCACCATGACAATTTCGCCCAGCTCACTGCGCAGCGATTGAAAGTGATTGTAAAAGACGGGCGCTGCGGAAAGATGATCGACTGGCAGATCAAAGAAGCCCTGAATTTGTGCAGCATGCAGGTCCATGCACAACACCCGGTTGGCCCCAGCTGCGGTGATGAGATTTGCGACCAGCTTGGCAGTGATCGGCACGCGGCCCTCGTCCTTGCGGTCCTGTCGTGCGTAGCCGAAGTAGGGGATCACCGCAGTAATACGCTTGGCTGATGCTCGCCGCAGCGTGTCGATATAGATCAACAACTCCATCAGGTTGGCGTTGACCGGATCACATGTCGACTGCACAACAAAGCAGTCGCGGCCGCGCACATCTTCGGTCACCTTCACGATCAACTCGCCGTCGGGGAAGAGTTCGGTGGATGCCTGCCCGAGAGGCAGATCGAGATGTGCACACATCTTCGCTGCCAATTGCTCACCAGCCCGGCCGGCGAAAATTTTCAGATAATCGCGGTCAGAAGCGCTCATGAACACGCCTCCAGTCGGGCACACAGAATGCGATCGACCTCCGCCAGTTGCTCGGGCGTGTTGATGGAGAGTACATCTTCGGCTGGCACCGCCTCAATCACTTCGATGCGCTTGCCGTCCTGTTTCAGCAGGGCAGGCACATCGGTGAGGTAAAACTCGCCAGAGAGTTCATTGCGATCAATACGCGGGAGCGCATCAAAAAGGGCAGCACTCTCGAAGCAGTAATAGCTGGGATTGATTTCGCGGATGCCGCGCTGTTCGGGTGATGCGTTGTTGTGTTCCACAATGGCTGCGAAGCTGCCATCGCGATCACGCACAACCCGTCCGTACCCGGTTGGATCATCGACAACTGCAGTGGCAAGCGTGGCTGCTGCGCCGCTGGTTCGATGGCGATTAAGTATCTTCGCGAGCGTCGCAGCCCGAATGAGTGGTCCATCGCCACACAATACCAGGACGTCGCCGCGAAATTCAGCCAGGTGCGCGCGGGCTGACTCGACAGCATGAGCAGTGCCAAGCTGTTGGGCCTGCAGCGCGAAGCGGATGTCATCTTGATCATTCTCGAAGAACTTCTCGACAACCTCACGGCCGTACCCGACGACGATCACGATCAGATCAGAGCCGACAGCACGGGCTGCATCGACAACCCACTCGACCATGGGACGGTCCGCTACAAGATGCGCGACCTTGGGAAGATCGCTGTTCATGCGCGTGCCCTGCCCTGCTGCAAGGATCACAGTTGCAAGGGGACGATCCGCATCTTTGGCTGTCGAGGTCTCTTGTGACTGCATGCTGTGGTGAAACGAAAGCTGGCCCGCCAGGACTCGAACCTGAAATGACTGGACCAAAACCAGTTGTGTTGCCAATTACACCACGGGCCAGTGGTTGGACCACGCATCGCAGCCACGTACCCGCGAACCGACGGACAGATGGATCGCGGGTCGCTGGCAGCTCGACAGCATCGAAGCTTGAGCGGGAATCCGCGGCACAGCCCCCTCGAGGCAGGAACATCCGTCACCGCGACTGGATATCCCGTGGGGAGCCGAACGCCATCGTCCGTCAACCCGCGGCCATGTGAGAGTTCGCGTCAGTATAGCCATCATGAGCGTGTCCGGGCAGGCGGTGATCTCCGCCCCGTTCATCGCGATCGCAAGGGCCGTTTGGGACTACACCCTGTCATCCGCAATTGTGGTCGCCTCATCGCCCTCAATGACTGCTCGGGCAACGTCGATCAGCGTCCGCCTGGTGCTGCGCGCGTGCCTTTGAAGAGCACGCATGGCTTCGGGCTCGCTGAGCTGCTTCTGTTCAACGAGTATCCACTTGGCCTGCTCGATGACCTTGCGATCTTCGAGTCGAGCCTTGAGTTTCTCGATTTCATAGCGCAGGTTGCCAAGTTCGCCCGCCACATGCCAGCCTCCAGCAACAGCCACCCGCACCGCTTCAGCGTTGAAGGGCTTGAGCATGCATCCACAGCATCCTTGCCGTAATGAACCGGTTGCTCCCGTGTCATCCATCATGAGCAGCACAGGCGTGGTGATGTCCTCAGGAAGCAGAGACGAATCGTCTCCGACATTCCACAACAGACTTGCATCGACAATCGCAAGACTGCACGGTACTCCGCGCAACATGTCAAAGATGCTTTCCGTATCAAATGCGGTTCCAATGACGATGCAACCCATCTCAGTGAGATGATCTTTGAGCTCTTTGCATATGCCAGGATCGGCATCTGCAACCAGGACACGCTCGGGGTGACTTGGATGTTTATACATGAAGCAATGGTCGAGTTCTCCCCCGAGTGGAATCTGAGAGAAGCCCAGCCGAAACGGATGGCCGGGCATATACAGCCTAGTGCATATACAGCCGTGCCGTCAACCGGTGGGCAGGGGTTTAATCCAGCCAGCTCTTTTTTCGCAGTTTGGTTGGAAGGTATGTCTCGGTGATGAAACTGAAATCCCTACTGCTGAATGCTTCCAGTTCCATCTTCACTTCGCTTCGCAGCATTTCCCGGATTTCCCTTTGCCATGGCTTCTTGTCTGCAAACCAGGGATACTTCGCGATCTCTTTGGCGCGCGAGATGTCCTTCTTGTTGAGGGCAATCGTGGCAGAGTCAGCAATGCCGAACTCCTTGCGGTCGAAGGCGCTCATGCCGATGAACCGGGCCGCAGGGACCGCCATCCGCTGACTCTCGAACGCGAGATTGATCGAGCCCTGTTTGACCACAGAATAAATGTAATAGCCCCAAGGGTCGTTGTCGGTGAGCACATACACCGGCAGTTTGAGTTCGGTATGCATGCGGTGGATCAATCGCCGCACGCCCCGAGGCGGCTGGCCCTGTCCATGCACAATCATGCAGTTCTGCTTTTCCCAGAAGCGGTCCATGTTGAAGCGGTTCCACACGGCGCCCTTCTCGATCAGCAGAATGTACTTCGCGGAGTGTTTGCGAAACTCAATGACGTTCGCTTCGACAATACTTGGCACATTCCAGCCACCTGAACCCATGCGCGTGAGTTCGATCACATCGCCGTTGTCGACGATGGTCATGGGCCCGACCATGGCGCCGCGATTCTCCGCAAACATGCCGAGCTCTTCGCGCAAGGCTTCGAGCGTGACTTCGAGATCTTCGACAATGGGGTCGCTCTCATCCTGCGAGTCGAAGGTGTTTTCCTTGGTCCCTTCGATGGTGTGCTTGCAGTGATAGAACA
>JBPCKF010000089.1:0-31065 GCA_051004555.1 Phycisphaerales bacterium
GCGGCGTGCGATGGCGCTGCATGTCGCAGTATCAGTGATCCGCAGCAGTGGATTGGACGGGGTCTCCAGCCAGAGCAGCTTTGCTTTCGGCCGCAGCGCCTGCCCAACGTTGTGCGGGCGCGTTGCATCAATGAGCGAGAAGCCCACACCAAAGCGCGCGAAGATCTTTGTGAAAAGGCGATAGCAGCCGCCATAGAGATCGCGCGAAGCGACAACGTGGTCGCCGCTTTGCAGCGTCTGCAACACGGCGTTGGCAGCTGCTAAACCTGAGGAAAACGCAAAGCCGTGCCGCGCACCTTCCAGAGCCGCAAGACTCTCTTCCAGCGCTGTGCGTGTGGGGTGGCCGGTGCGGGCGTAGCAGTACTCAGGCGATCCGCCCAGTTCGCTCTGGGCAAAAGTGGTGGTTTGGTAGATGGGTGTACTCACAGAGCCGGTCAGCGGGTCGTTGCCGCAGCCAGCATGAATAGCAGTGGTTTCGAGTGCGAAGGACATATGACTGATGCTCACTTTCGTGATGTTCGCGGGTTCACATCGTTGCCTCAGTGAACGCATCGCGAAAAACAAGAAGACAGAAGTTGACAACCGGGGCCGAAAAGCCCGGACGCCGCTGCGGAAGTCATTTCTGGGTTGTGAGGTTCAGCTCGCCAGGCAGCCGCGCCCCGCACCCAGGACTGCCGCGTGGGCGTCCGGGCTGGGCATGGCCATCATCATCATCATCATCATGGAGCGAGTGCTGAAATACATGGGCACGAACAGTATGACACTTGCCGCGCCGGGTCAAGCGGACATGCGATTTCGGTTTTGCACCGGTTACGAAGGCGCCCGCAATGCTGTTGGGCGTGTCAGAATGGGCACAACTGCCTACACTGTCGGTACCCCGGTGAGGTGGCGGAGCGGTTGAACGCGCCGGTCTTGAAAACCGGTAACGGGCTCGTCTCGTTCATGGGTTCGAATCCCATCCTCACCGCTTTTCATGACCAGACACCATCATCCATCGCCGCAGCGTGGTCCGGCCCGTCCGTCCGCCCGCTCCAAGTCGTTGCCGCCTCATCCAGCCATGCTGGACGAAGCGGATCTGCTGCGCGATTGTGAGATGACCTTTGGTCGCACGGGTGGACCAGGCGGGCAACACCGCAACAAGGTCGAAACAGCCTGCACCATCACGCATACACCCAGTGGCATCACCAGCGGCGCGAGCGAGCGACGCCAGCAGGGACAAAACCGCAGCATTGCCATTTTTCGGTTGCGCGTGAAACTGGCGGTCGGACTGCGGCGCGATGTGGATCGCGAGCGCTATCGCCCGACCGAGCTTTGGAAGTCGCGGCGGCAGGGGTCGCAGATTTCCGTCAATCCCAAGCATGCAGATTTTCCGGCTCTCTTGGCTGAAGCGCTGGATGTGATTCACGCGCGCGGTTGCGATGTCGCAGGTGCTGCTGGAATCCTGGGCGTGTCGATGTCGCAACTGGCCAAGCTTGTGCGCCACAACCGCTTTGCTTTTGCAGCAGTGAATGATGGCCGCACATCACGCGGTCTGCGAGCGCTGCGCTAGAGCGCACTTCGATTCCACAAGGACCGGCCGTCACGTCACTCCCACACGCGCCGTCATTCCCGCACAGCAGGCGCCACCCACCGAGGAGCGCGCTCGCTCACAACCGCTTACTGCGTGCGCGGCTCTGGTGCCCACTGTCGATCCCGCGCCTCATCGGCCTGGCGAGTCCTCGTCAGAGCCGTCGCGATGTACTTGTCACTGCTTTGCTGCTGGGCGCAGATCGCGGTAAGAGATCATCGCCATCGGTGGGGGCGGGCAGAAACTGATGATGAGCCAGTCGCTGATACTGATCGCAGCGGCTCATCAGTTCATCATGTGTGCCGACATCGATGATGCAGCCATCAGCCATCACCACAATGCGATCAGCCTTCAGCACGGTCGAGAGTCGATGCGCAATCAGCAGTGATGTGCGTCCTTCGCAGAACTCGTCCAATGCAGCGTTGATGTGTGATTCGGACTCTGAATCGATCTGACTGGTCGCTTCATCGAGAATGAGAATCGAAGGCTCGCGCAGGACCGCACGGGCAATGGCCAGACGCTGTCGCTGTCCGCCCGAAAGCGAGGCGCCCTGCTCGGCGAGAATGGTGTCATAGCCGGATGGCAGTTGCAGAATGAACTCTTCAGCGTGAGCGCGGCGGGCAGCATCGATCACTTCGGATCGGCTGGGCCGATCAGCCCCCATGGCGATGTTGTCGGCCACACTGCCGCGGAACAGCACAGTTTCCTGCGTGACCACGCCGATCTGTCGCCGCAGCGATTTCAGATTGACACCCGCGATGTCGACGCCATCGATCAGCACACTTCCGGATTGTGGCACCAGCAGACGCGGCACCAGGGCCAGCAGCGTGGTCTTGCCCGATCCGTTGGGACCGACGATTGCGAGCTTTTCACCATGTTGCACGGTGAGTGAGATATTGCGCAGGGCTGGCGCTTCCGCATCTTCGTGGGTGAAAGAGACGTTGCGAAACTCAAGGGTGTTTCGATGGGGCCCGAGCAGTGGGCGGCCCAGGTCACGCTCGACTTCGCGTGGCTGCTCCAGCAGTTGAAGCAGGCGCTCGCCGGGCGCAGATGCAGCCTGCATCTCGTTGATCAAACCAGCAAGCGGACGGAACGATGACCCTGCCACAGCCAGCGAACCGATGGCAAGCAGAAAGTTGGTGAAGTCGAGAACGCCATCGATGATCTGCTTGGCTGCGATGGTTGCGAGAATGCCGATTGCAAAGATGGCAAGCGTCTCGACAATGGGCGAGGAGAGGGCCTTGGCCAGCCGGACGCGCAACTCCTGTTGCACAACCATTTTATTCTTCTGATGAAAGTGAGCAGCACTTTCGCGCTCAGCCGTGTTGGCTTTGACAGCGCGGATGCCACGCAATGTTTCTGATGCAATGCGGAGCAGTTCTTCCTGAGCCTCAAGCGAGCCGCGCGCCCCGCGGCGGATGCGCGTGCCCAGCTTCTTCAGCACAACCGCAAGCACGGGCGTGACGATCAGCGCCACCAGCGCCAGTTGCCAGCTGAACCACAGCGCCACCAGAAATGCTGCGATTCCCTTTGACACCTGCGCCGCAGCCTTGCTGGTGAGCGCGATAAGCCCACCCTGCAACTCCGAGGCATCGCGAATGATGCGCGCAATGAACTCAGAAGGTCCGCGCGAAACAATGCGGCCCATCGGCATCTGAATCACTCTGCGAAAACAGTCGCGCCGCACGCCTGCGACAGTTTTTGTCACCACGGTCACACTGCACAGCTGATGCATGAAGTTGGCGATCGAGCCGAGAACGGTGAGCACGCCCAGCCCAACCACGATCAGCACAACGCCGCGAAAGGGATCTGTGGGAAGGACATTGATGAACCATTCGGGAATGGAAATCCAACTGTTTTCAGCGTTGAACTCGTGAGCAAGTTGCGGCAGCGAACGACCACCTTCGCCAAGCACCAGCCCCAGCATCGGACCCAGGCTCATCAGTCCCGTTCCCAATCCGACGGCCGAGAGCACAGCAAACACCATCGCCCACACCAGTGTGCGGCGAAAGCGGAGCATTCTTCGTGCGAAGTACCAGTAAGGGGCCATAAGTCTCGATGAAGTGTAGAGGGCAAACGATGGCGAACGGATACATGGAGGGCTGTCTGATTCTCGTCAAACCGGGGTTCAGCTGTAATCATCGGTACAGCGTTGCGAAGTCGCTCCAGAATCCGGGATAGCTTTTACGGACCACTTCAGGGTTGCGGATCGCGATGCCGGGAATTCGCAGGCCGAGCATCGCAAACGCCATAGCCATTCGGTGATCGTTGTATGTCTCGATGACAACTTGCTCCGAGGATCCGCGACTGGACGGGAGCGGCGTCTGCGTTCGTGGCCAAATCGCAATCGAGTCATGCGTCGTCTCAACCCTGCATCCAACCTTGCCAAGCTCAGTTTCGAGGGCAGCAACTCGATCGCACTCCTTCACGCGCAGTGTGTGCAGGCCGGTGATATGTGATGGCGTCTGGGCCAAGGCAGCGCACGCTGCTACTGCCACAGCGCCATCTGGCCAAAGTGAGGCGTCCACTTCGAAGCCCTGGAATTGTTTGGGCCCGCCCAGCATCAGTTCATCGCGGTTGAAATCTGGATACTCCGCGCGTTTCATGAGTTCTTCGATCGCGCCAAGATCGGGTTGCCACAGCGCCTTGCCGATCCCGCTGACGTGGTAGTTGCTGCGAGGTGTGAGCAATGTTGCTGCCACCCAATAGATCGCGCTGCTTGCATCACTGTCGACCCAGAAGCGGGGCGCAGCCGAGCGCGGGTTGTGCGGGAGCTGAATCCGGTTTCCCACAGTCGGGCGCTCTGCGAATGAACTGTTGAATGTGCTGCGGACTTTGCGTGGCCTCTCCGACCATTGCTGCACGACATCATGCGTGAGCTGGATGTACCCAGGACTTGTCGGCTGCTCTGGCAGCGTCATGCTCAGTCCCTGCGCGAGCCAGGGTCCGATGAGCATCAGTGCTGATACGAACTGGCTGCTCAATGTCTGGCCGATGACAAGATCGCCACCGTTGAATGTTGCGCTCGGCCCCACACGAACAGGTAGGCGGCCCTCATTCTCAAGGTATTGAATGTCTGCGCCAAGCTCACGCAACATGTCGACGCCTTCTGCGATTGGCCTGACTCGCATCCGCGCAGAACCATCAACTGTAACCGGCTCACTCGCAAGGCACGCAGCTGCGATCATGAAGCGGGTAGGGGTGCCACCGTCGCCGAGATTGACTTCGCCGCCGCGTGGAAAGCGGCCGTTGGTGCCGGTGATGCAGACGTCCTCGTTCTCCCAGCGGGCTGTTGCGCCCAGTGTACAGAGTGCGTCAAGTAGTCGATCAGTATCATCAGCGCGCAGCGGCCGAATGATGCGAGATTCACCATCCGCCAAAGCTGCCAGCATGTACGCGCGATTCGTGATCGACTTCGAGCCGGGCGGGCTCAGCGATGTATCAAACGGCCTGGACAATGGCTGGATCGGCAGGGGATCGGGCAGTTGTTCCAGAGGCAACGAGTAGTCGACTTTGCTGTGTGAGTGACCCA
The DNA here is from genome assembly GCA_051004555.1 of Phycisphaerales bacterium. Taxonomy (GTDB): domain Bacteria; phylum Planctomycetota; class Phycisphaerae; order Phycisphaerales; family SM1A02; genus JBPCKF01. Next base: position 5,100 of record JBPCKF010000089.1, read on the forward strand.
CTCAAATCAACTCTTGCGAAAGACCGCGACGACGTTCTCGATGGGCACGACGAACAACCGATTGTCACCTTCGAAGTCGACGGGGATTGCGTCCTTCGGATTGAAGAGCACGCGGTCGTACTGACGGATGGGAAAGTCCTCGGAGCGTTCGACCTGCGCGCTGATGGAAACAATGCGGCCGGTGAGTGTGGGAATCTCAATCTTGTCCGGCAGGTGGATTCCGGATTTGGTGGCTTTTCTGTCTTCATCCTTGCGGATGAGCACTCGCATCCCGATCGGTTCGACTGTTTCGATTGCGGGCGATGCATCTGGTCGCGGCTTGGAGCGTTCTTTGGCCATTTGTGTGTGATGGTAGTCACACTGCGTCAGAACGCGCTGAACTCGCATTGCCGTGAGATTGCAGGTGGGGGGATGCGATGCCTCACCCGGTCTGTTGGGCGGGCTGCAGGCTGTCAGCCACAGCTGCAAAGTCGGTGTCTTTCTCGGTGATGCCACCTGCGTCATGTGTGCTGAGCGTCAGCGTGACTTTGTTGTAGCGGATGAGGATGTCGGGGTGATGCTGCGCGTCTTCAGCGTGGGCAGCGATCTGATTCACGAAAGTCATCGCTTCCGCGAAATCTTCCATGGAATAGGTGCGCTGGATCTTGTCGGTGCCAACAGACCATTCGGTCAGGTCAGTCATGCAGGCGTCGAGCTCTTCGGTGTTGAGTTTGTCCATCATGTCTCCATTCGCAACAATCATCCCTGCTGATCCATTCCGATCGCCGCCGCACGACGAGGCCGGGGCGGTATTGTGCCCCAGCGCTGGCCCTGAGGCAACCCATTCGGGCATTTTCCCGGGCGATCAAGACGTAAAGCCTTTGGGGACAGTTGGTTACATCGTGAGTATTTCTCACCCCCCCAGTTTGGTCATCCGTCGCGATTGATCAGATCGTACAGTGTCAGCGTCATGACTCCTCAGTCACTCCTGCCGCCAGCTGCCTTGCGTGCTGCACTCGATCGGCTGCCCAGCTGGATCAACTCCAGTGGCAGGCACATCGATCGCTCAGCGTGTTGCGTCCTCACCGCTGCATCAGTGCGAATGCATGCAGGTCGGCGAATCCGAATGACATCCACACGCAGCAAGCAGTCGTGCATCGTGCCCGGCGGCCGGGCACAACGTGAAGCGATCGGCACCATCACCATCACCGCAGCCCAAATGCATGAGATCGCAACCATGGGCGACACGCGCGACCGTGTCCAGGGCGATACGCGCTCGACCCGTGCCAATGCCATGCGGCCGCACCATATCGAAACACGCGACGCGCCCGAAGTCCAGAAGCAGAAGACTCCCAAAGAACGCAAACGCGGCAGATCACGCACCGCAGTCCACTCGACCGGACCCACACATGCGTCCGACAATCCCAATCGCATCACCAGCAGCGAGGGGAAGCGCCTCGGTCTCTGGGGCGACTTTCCCCTCGACAATCTCCCAGCCGGCTGGACCCAGACGTTCACGATCGAGCGCCATTGTCACAACAGTCGCCTTGCAGTGCACTATCTCATCTGCCCGACATGTGGATTGAAGAAACGCAAACTCTTCCTGCCCCGCTGTACCACCAGAGAGCATGAACTTTCCGAACTCGCTGAGGGTTGGGTGAAGATGCTCGATGCCCGCTCACATCGCGGGCCCGGCAGCCTCACTCCCGAACTCATCGACCTGCGCGCACGAATCATCAATCACTTCGGCATCCTCTTCCGCAGCCGACAGTTTCAATGTGGGAAATGTCTGGGGTTGCGCTATGGCTCACGGTACCGAGGCAGGGGGACCTAAGTTGCGAACGGCACGCGGCGACTCGCGATGAGGTGTGAGTCGCCGTCTGTGACGGCGCGAGAGGCGTGTTTTGCGGGGGATGCGCCGCGACACGCGGCGACTCACGAACGACACGAGTCTACCATGATCGAATGGACCAGGGAGCAATACACCCATGTCGGCGAAATCCGCAATCTCACCCGCCGCGCGATTCATGCACTCGCAGCACTTCTATCCCCGCAACATGCTGAAGCGTTTCGGACAGCTGCAATCGAGGACTTCTATCCGCAGATCGGTCGCGGCGGAAGCTACTACCGGCTCGAGCGGCTTCTCGATTATGATGCAGTCACTGAAGCTGAGCGGGTCCGCATCATTGCCATGCTCGATGAGTTCACAGCTGATATCGAAGGAGAGACTGCAGCTGCGCGCGAACGCTACGACAGCTTCTTCGAGGCTGCCACCATCCGGGCATTTGCGGAGGAGTCAGTTACAGCAGCTCTCAATCGACGCGTCCCTGAGATGATTGATCCTCGTTCTGCGTGGGATCAGACCTTCACCGGTCTGCAGGCCGGCCTTGATCAGCGCCGGGAAGAAATCCACGAGCTCACAGCCGCGATCTCTTCACGCCAGGGTGGGGGTAAACTGTCGCGCGATGACATCGAGAGGCAACTCACGCTCCGGCAGCCCTTTCTCGAACCATCGATCAGACCGGAAACGATGTCCGACATTCTGAAGACACTTGATCTTCCTGCGGAAACAGCCACTCAACTGAAGGAACTCTACGACTCGTCTCTCCATGACATCGTGTTCACCTGGCAACAGATGAATCTTGCAGCAGCAGCTGCAAGGAACATCGACTTTCAGAACGCAACCGCTGAAGAGAAAGAGGTGGTCTATCGACGGTTGGGCGATCTGGATTCCCGCTGGATCGCCGATCGACATCAGTTGGAGGCTGACTTCATTCATCAGGCCAGCCAACTGCTTGAACCACCTCAGGCAGCCATCTTCACGCAGCTGGTCAGCGATGCCCAGCGGGATCGCCAGGTGCGTTTCATTCACGAGCGCGTGGGAGCGCAGGAGACTGTTGATCTTACGTCGCTTCTCGCGCAGGTTGATGCGCTCAGCAGCGCCGAGCGCGAGCAACTCATCACCTGGCGCAGCAGGTACGTTGAGTCGCTGCATGAGATCCTGAACAGCGCTGAGGCTGCATATCCCGATGCTGACTTCGCCATCAGATACGCTTCGCTCTCCAACGGTGGTAACTTTCTGAGTGATGAAAGTCTGCGGGCCTATGCCAAGATGCGCAGCCTGGTTGATCCTGTGCGTCAGCTCAATGACCAGGCGATCGATGAACTGGCGCAGCAGATTTCAGCTGAAGCATTCGCAGCATTCGAGCGTGTACGACAGCGCACGCTGTATCCTGGCGTGTACGCAGAGTCGCCTGTGGAACGTTCGTTTGCTCTGATTGATGATGCAGGTATCGTGCTTGACAGTTCAATCCGCGCCCGCTTGCAGGAGTGTCACCTTGAGTATGCACTGGCTGAGGCTGACCTCAGGCAGCAGCTGGTTGCAGCCATCGACCGAATGCGCACGCCCGCAGCACAGTTGCGCCTGCAGCAGGAGATGCGGCGTTTGCAAGAGGAAGGCAAGGACCCGCAGGACGCTTCTCGTAAACTTCCAGCCCTGCCACTCTTTGCGCGGCAGACAGCCCTGGTTCAGCGAACAGCCAGGCGGATCGCAGATGAACTCGCGGGCATCGGGCCCGAAGTTGTGCCTGCAACAACACGCCTTCGCCTCGAAGCACTGCTGCATCCGATCAGTGGCAGGTGAGATGCGGTTTGCGGGGGGGGGGGAGGGGAGGCGCCGCGACACGCGGCGACTCGCGATGAGGAGTGAGTCGCCGAGGAGTGAGTCGCCGTCTGTGACGGCGGGATGGCGCTCACAACGGCGACTCACAACAAATCCGACGCCCGCTGTTCCCTCACATACATGAACGCGCGGTTCAAATACACCTCATCCTTCACCGCCTTCGTCGAACCGCCTTTCGCCCACCATCGTTGCGCAACCGCACCACATTCCCGTGTCAATGCCTCACTGAGCCAGCGCTTCAACCATTTGCGAACGTCCTTGCCATGGTGCTTCTTCTCTGCATCGAGAAGAACATGCACATGATCACCTTCCGGACCCGCAGCACATGTTCTGAGAATCCAGCCGCCTCGATCACAGATTCCCGGAACAGCACGTTCAACAAGACAGCGCTCTTCGAATGTCAGATAGATCGCTTCCCCCTTCAATCGGCTCCGCATGACCTCTTCGTGCGCAGCATCCCGAGCCGCAAAGTCATTGCCCGGCTGATTCCTGCAGCGATCGACCGTCGCCCGGTTTCCGCCGTGCAGCCGCGTTCCATATGTCCCGAATGTAATATGCCATGTTGTGCGCTGTGGATCAATGCATTGTCGAGGATGTTCGCTCATCGGGACGAAATGATACATGGCGCCGCGTATTCCCGCCGTCCAGACGGCGACTCACTCCCATCGCGAGTCGCCTTCTTCGGTCACGAGGCGGACGGCGTCACGTTTGAACTGTTCGGTGTAACGGGGGGTGGGTGTGGGGAGTCGCCGTCTGGGACGGCGAAAATGAAATGAAACAGGCGGACCGATTTGTTGCGGTCCGCCTGAGTATAGAGGCAAGTTGTGGATTGTCTGCTCGATGGCAGATGAACAGTTGGGTACGAACTTTGATGCACATTGCTGTGCATGTATCCACACATACCCGGGGGTATGTTTGATGTGAACGAGGGTGTGTTGACTCTCTCGGCGAAGATCGCTCTTCGACCTTGAACGGTTGTTTCCTTGCCTGAGGATTTCAGGCAAAGAGGTTGTGTTCGAGGTACGACCGAGTCTAAGGATATCCCTTAGAAAGGAGGTGATCCAGCCGCAGGTTCCCCTACGGCTACCTTGTTACGACTTAGTCCCAGTCACCAGCCTCGCCGTGGGCACCCATGATATTGGGCGACTTCGGGCGCTGCCGGCTTCCATGACTTGACGGGCGGTGTGTACAAGGCTCAGGAACGTATTCACCGGAGCGTGCTGATCTCCGATTACTAGCGATTCCAACTTCATGCAGGCGAATTGCAGCCTGCAATCCGAACTGGGGCAGGTTTTATGCGATTTGCTCCACCTCGCGGTATTGCATCGTATTGTACCTGCCATTGTAGCACGTGTGCAGCCCTGGGCATAAGGGCCATGCGGACTTGACGTCATCCCCACCTTCCTCCGGTTTGACACCGGCAGTCTCGCTAGAGTCCTCACCATAATGTGTTAGCAACTAACGACAAGGGTTGCGCTCGTTAAGGGACTTAACCCGACACTTCACAGCACGAGCTGACGACAGCCATGCAGCACCTGTGTATGTTCCACCCGAAGGCGTGGCTCTACTTTCATAGAGTTAATCCATACATGTCAAGCCCAGGATAAGGTTCTTCGCGTTGCTTCGAATTAAGCCACATGCTCCACCGCTTGTGTGAGCCCCCGTCAATTCCTTTGAGTTTTAGCCTTGCGACCGTACTCCCCAGGCGGTGTACTAATCACTTTCGCTTCGATCGAGAGAGAGTCAAATCTCCCACGACCTAGTACACATCGTTTAGGGCGTGGACTACCGGGGTATCTAATCCCGTTCGCTCCCCACGCTTTCGTACCTCAGCGTCAGAACAGGCCCAGCCATCTGCCTTCGCCTTTGGCGTTCCGATAGATATCTACGCATTTCACCGCTCCACCTATCGTTCCGATGGCCCCTACCTGCCTCAAGACATGCAGTTCACCCTGCAGTTCCACGGTTGAGCCGTGGGATTTCACAAGATGCTTACACATCCACCTACGTACGCTTTAAGCCCAGTGATTCCGCTTAGCGCTCGGGCCCTTCGTATTACCGCGGCTGCTGGCACGAAGTTAGCCGGCCCTTCCTTTGGGTTTGTTCATTGTGTTACTGAACCCTGACAGCAGTTTACACCCCGAAGGGCTTCATCCTGCACGCGGCATTGCTCCGTCACACTTTCGTGCATTGCGGAAGATTCGTTACTGCAGCCTCCCGTAGGAGTCCGGGCAGTGTCTCAGTCCCGATGCGGCGGGTCATGCTCTCACACCCGCTACCCGTCTTTGGCTTGGTGAGCCTTTACCTCACCAACTACCTGATAGGACGTTCCCTGCTCCCAAGGCGGCAAGCCTTTGATGCCGAAGCACCACATCAGGTATTAATCCAAGTTTCCCTGGGCTATCCCTGACCTCGGGGTACATAGGAACGCATTACTCGCCCTTTCGCCACTGTCTACCCCCGAAGGGGTTTCTCGTTCGACTTGCATGTTTTAGCCATGCCGCCAGCGCTCAAGCTGAGCCAGGATCAAACTCTTCAATTTGAGTTTTGTTGAAACATGGACTCTCATCCATGCATCGATCAAAATAAAGGCTTGCCTGGCGACCGATCCCGAAACTGTGCAAGCACAGGGGAGGAGATCGGCCGTGGTCCACCAATGGTCCAGGACCATTGATGCCAACGGGTGGCAAAACCCGCTGGTTAGTTTTCAAACATCACTGTCCGCTGTCAGCAAAAGCTGAACAGCACAACAGATCGTCTGGAATCGATTGTCAGACATCACAAGGATGTTTGAAGGACAATCACTGTGAATCGATTGCCCTTACAGGTTATCCCGATCTACGAACGTTTGTGAAACATTCTACGATCGAGCACATCCTCGCGGCGTACCCAACTGTTCACTTGTCAAAGAGCACTCGGGCAGGCCGGGGAACCCGGTGTCTACTCGATTCTATGGGGCGATAGACACCCCTCGCTGGCCGGTCGCCCTGTCAGCGAACCAGCCATAGTACCATCGCCCTCCAGATTGTCAACCCATCTCGACAAAAATATTCCGGCAATGCTGCCATGTGGACGTATGGGGGATCATTCCTGAAATCTACGCTTGCCCACCGCGCCATTCACATACGGGCGTCGCCTCGTGTGGGTTCGCTTGCTCATCCTGGCTGCGTCTCCCATCAGCCCGAGTCACCGCCACCACCGCAGCGATGATGCGGGTTGCTCCCATCCCGCGCAACACACCACCCGCAGCCTGCAACGTCGTTCCGCTGGTGAGCACATCATCCACCAGCACAACCGTCATTCCATCCAGCCGCCATTTCTTGGCACGACGCGCTGGTTGAATCCAACCAACTGGTCGGCGGGCACGGCGAGCAGCACCATCAAGAGCAACCTGCGGGAGGCCGGGCTGCTTGCGCAACATGGGAACAACTTCAGCAGTCTTTCCCAATTGTCTGCCAACGTGCTCTGCCAGAACTCGTGCGTGATCAACGCCACGCGCAACTCGGCGGGCCCACGGCATTGGGACAGGCGTGACAATCACATTGTCAATATGTTGTGCGTCGGAATGTGCCTGCGTTTTGCGGAGATTCTGTCTTGCCGGGAGCATCTGCAATCGATGCGCAACAGCCTTTCCGAGTTCATCGCCCAGGGATTCCAACATGTCAGTCCAGCGGTGATACTTTCCTGCTGTGATCCACTCGCGCAAGTGACGGTTGTATTCTCCCACTCGCACAATCATGTCTGCACTGCGCGGTTTGGTGCGGCAGGAAGCACAAGGCAGCTGAGCGCCTCGCGTTGACATTCGATTGACTTCGCCAACACCAAAGGTCGCGCCGCAGCGATGGCAATATGCATCATCGCGATCGCGCGCAAACTCAGCCAGAAAAAACGCGGTCGGAGCGCTGGGAAAGCGCAATCCCAGCCAAGCATCCAGAGCGCGATCAATGGCAACGTGATTCATCGTTCTTCGATCTCTCTGAAGCCGACAGTGTCAAGAAAGAACAACTCAGACGCCAGTCAGTGATCTTATGACAGTCGTTCGTAGCAGGTCCAAGCCGAAACAACCTGTGCATGTCTCTTGCAAGCAGCTGTGATCAGCGGCCGTAAAGAACAGCTTCGGGCAACCATGGACGCCCGGTCAACTGAAGGACTGATGGCAGCTCATTGGCGAACTGAAACGTCGCGATGCCGTGCTCGATCGGATTGAAGCTGGCGATTTCAACTGTTCCGATCCACGTGGCTGGCAGGCTGCGAACACGATCGAGTGTGGCGATCTGTTGCCAGCCCAGAAACTGTGCAGTCACGCCATCGGGCCTTGTGATCATCGGGGTGTCAGCAGGTTCGTCACCCGAGGAGCGATCGGTGAGCAGAAATGACACCCGCTGCGGCCCGGCGTTGATGTTGATGGATGCGTCGACAAGTGTGAAATCAACTGCGCGAAATGCATTCACCTCAACTTTGAGGGTCTTGATACCGAGTGGTCCGCAGTTGACCCAGATCGCCTCGCGCGACCGGCGTGGCGCGACCACGCTCAGAACAGCGGTGACTTCGACCGACTCGCCGGGTGCGATCACTTCTTTCGATGCGCTGGCGTCGGTAAAACCACACGATGCTGAGACCGATTGAACTCGCAGGCTCTCATCCGATTCGTTTGTCAAGATGAACGTGTGCGAGAGTTTCGTGTTCTTGTGCAGGTACTCGTGGTCGCCGAAATCATGGTTGCTCTCGCCCACCAAAGCCGCCTCCGCAAACGCGGCAGATGTGGCCTCCATGTCAAGATTGGTGGTGATCCCGATGAGGTATGCTCCCGCGATTGCTACTCCAATGAGGAGACCGATTCCGACGGGCTGCAACCGCTTCAGTGAGTGCTTCCTCTTCGTTTGAAGGACAGATATGCTGGCAAAAGAACAGAACCCAAGCAGGCCAATCCCATGTCCCGGCTGTGCGAAGCCGATCGGATCTCGACGCCGTGCTTCTTTGTCCATCGCGCCCGTTTGGGGGGGTGGCTGGGTACCAAAGTAACCTGTGATCGGGGCCGATGTTTCGATACGGCGACCGTCCAGAGAATAGTGGCTCTCTCCGGGCCTGTAGGTCATGCGCAGCGTGTGGTCAACGATGATGAGTGCATCGTTCATTGCCGCGATCGAGAAAAGCTGCTCATCATTCGGCAACTCGTCAATTGGCTTGGCCTGTTCGCGGACGAGTCGTATCAACGATGCACCACCGGACGTGGGGTTACCAGCCTGATCGCGGACGTTGGTGATGCGGGCCAGACGGTATGCCTCCTGCGGGAGTTGAATGCCGTTGTAATTACTCCAAGACTCGACCTGAAATTGAATCTCCATTGTCTGTCATCGCGCCAGGACCTTCTCGCATGATTGTCTGGCGAATCGACCGGATGCGCAGTGGGTCGATGCTTTCCACGATGATTTCAGTTCTGTTCTCCGGATTGCCCGGAAAGGTAAACGTCGCGGTGTGGACCCCGGCCTCGCTGATACACGAGAAATCGTTTGTGGCGCGAATCATTTCGCTGAGCGGTCCGATGGCCCCTAATCCCCGCCAGTCGTTGATGTTGAACCACGCCCAGCAGTCTGTCGTCATGTCGTGGCGTGGGATTGGATAGACCCGAGCCATAGCCCGATCCATTGTCCACTCATACCACGATTGCCCGGTCCATACATAGGTCTTGTCGACCGCGCCCTCATCGAGTCGATCGGCCCGCACCCTGCCATTGCGATCGCGCCAGCGGAAGTGAGTCCAGATGACTTCTTCAACTCCATGGCCAGGCCGCTCTGTCAACACGATTGCATCGACGTTGTCCAGACTCCCGATCATGGAAATCCGAAACATGGTATCGAGTCCGCGTGTAGCGGTTTCGACTTGCTCGATATGAGCTGCCAACTCGTCCTGGGAGAGATCGGCAACAGCGGCGCGTGGACACATGATCGCGACGGCCGAAACGATGAGCGTGTACGACAGTTTCATACGATTCTCCTGCCTGGTTCATTGCCAGCCTCAAAAGTCCTCTGCGATTTACGGCTCCGTGCACCAGAGTCGGAAGCATTGACCCTGTTGATAGCCGTTCATGCACGTACCGTTCTGGCAGTATCCGTGCCAACGGTCGCCGCCATGCCCATACCAGATGCCCTGTTCACAGGTCGTGGGGGCACCGCGCTCCACGCAATATCTGTCCAGCAACTCTGTCTCAGTGCAATTGCTGCATGTTCCGGTGCTGGAGATATCACACTGGGCCAGGAAATCGCAATTGCCGAAGTCCTCGCATGTGCGATCGTAGTAGGTCCCGCCGTCGTCGGGGTTGCCGACTGGCGGGTCGCCCATCGCGAAGGATGCGACGGCGATGATTGACCAGAGATGGCAATTCCGACCATCGTAAGCGAGAGATTTGAATGCTTCATGTTGCAGCCTCCGAGCAGTTTCGGAGAAAATGATTCAGTCGAGAAACGCTCCCGATCTGATTTTGGTTGTAACGATCGAGATGGCCGAGTTCGCTCAGTGCGGTGTGATACATGATGTCAGGGCCGAGCCACAGAGATGAACCCTTTGCCCGGGCGAACTGCTGGCGGAACGCTTCGTGCAGATCAGGATGAAGCATCCCGCGGACCTGCACAAGATACTCCGCACCACGCTCGTGAATGGCAAACAGACTTTCAACATATCCAAGACTGAGTGGATGTGTCTGATCACCGCCGTAGCGCGACCCCGCTTCAAACGATGCATTCAAACCGGCTTCAAATGCACGATTCAGAAGGCGGTCGTGCGCAGCCATGAAGCGGTCGTGCAACTCCTCAAAGCGGTCAAGTTCGAGCGGATTGAGGCTCTGTTGGCGAAGCCAGTCGATGATGTGTATGGTTGGAAAGTCACGATAGAGCGCAGGACAAAGTTCCGCTCGGACGGTCCTCTGCCAGCGCTCAGCAGCAGCTGGATCAACCTCTTCAACCAGTCGCTGCACCGATTGAATGAAGCGATGGTGTACGCCCCAGAGTTGTTTTGTGCGGCTGGCGTCATCCTTCTTGAGCTCCCAGTATTCCGGCTCAGAACGGGTTCGCACGCCATTCCCGAACACAGGCGGCTGACGCCATTCCCGCATGCGGCTGCGAATGAGAAGGTCGATCGACTCGTCATACCGCAGCAGTGCATGGTCAAGCTGCTCCTGCAACTCCGCAGGAAGCACAATGTTGTGCAACTCGCCGCCCGGGCCGAATACGTCATGGAAGAGTGCATGGAGGTCGCAACTCAGACGATTGTAACTGTTGGCCGCATACGATCTCAGATAGACATGCCTCCGAAGCCAGCGCTCCATCGCGCGGCGCTGGTCCGGGGCGACACCAGCCGCAAACTCGCAGCCCGCAAAAAACGTGTCAACTGTTGCATCCGCTCGATCGAGAAACCGATGGCGCGCGGTGTACACCGCAAAGTGCAGTTCCTTGATGCGGGCGTGACGTTCATCGCGTTCGGTTCTCCGGTTCTCATCAGCGAGGATGAATGGAAGCTCTTCAAAGATGTGATCAAGCTCAGGAAGCCCCGCGTTGTTCATTGCGCTGATGGCAGCTTCATCGAGCGTCAGTGATGCCGTAAGGTATTCTTCGTACAGTCGCTCAATCGCGACCCGCTGCGCATCATCCAAGTGCGCGACTTCTATCATTGCATCCAATGCATCGCGATCGATGTGGTATTCGAGAGTTCCCCAATCCTGCGCCTGCGTTGTGAGGGTCGTGATCGCTGCAGTACAAACGGCACTCAGCAGCAATGGAGAGGCGCTGTTCCTGGTCAGGATGGGCCGGTCCCCCGGGGTGCTCCCGGAAAAGAGCCTGGGTTTCAATCGCCCGATCAACATGGCCTGCGACTCCGTGGTCAGACGCTACGACGGACACTTGCAGCAGAGTACCATCGCCTCGAGTTCATATTCAAGTGGTTGAGGATCTTTCCTATTCTAAACAGCCTGCGTGCCACTTCTCTTCATCATCTCTATGCGGTAGCGAAGACATTTCCATTAGAAATCCCCTGGATGAACATCCCTATCATGATACAGGATACACATGCCTTTCGATCTTCATGGACAATCGAGCGAGAAGCGATCGCTGGCCCGGGATTTTCTGGCAGGTCAGGCCGGGTTCTGGCCCCGGGCTGCGATCAGTGTGTGCAGTGGCGGTGTGATTCTGGCGCTCGTGCTGGTTGCGATGGGGATCATCGAGAACATGGGCTCCACTCGCAGGCTGGATGATGAGAGCGCGGCCGCGGCCTTGGGCGCTGGTGGTCTGGTGTGGATTGGCCTGCTCGTTTACATCTGGTGGTCGTATGGTCGTTTCGGTCCGCTGCTTCGAATGGGGTTGTACATCCTCGGGGTCTGGGTGATTGCCATTCCCCTGTGCTTCTTCGTTGATCGTGCCACGATGCGCGAAGAGCTCATGATTTGCGGGATTGTTGTTGCAGGCATCGCGATTACGCTCGGCCTCGTTTTCTCGACCACCTATCGCATCTCACGAGGCCAACCCGTGATCTCGACAGAAGGCAATGTGAATGTCAACTGCCCTGATTGTGGGTACTCCATGGTGGGCAAACACGATTGTACTTGCCCGGAATGTGGATGTGCATGCACAATCGATGAACTCATCCGCAGACAGAACTATGAAGTCGTGGGCCCAACATTGAAGCAAGATGCCTCGGATTCCCGACATCCATTGACTGCGAAGCAGCCGAATGTTGCACAACCGGTGCAGGGTTCCTCGCCTGCTGTCGGTTGAGTGATTGACTTCTTTCACGATGAAATGTCGCTGCTCGATTGTGACGATCGGTTTGCGCATCCTGGCTGGCCTTGTTGCCTGCGCAGGCGCAGTCGTGATTGTAGCCTGGATCATCGGGCGCATCTGGACAGATACATCAACATGGACGCAGTGGCTATGGTGGATTCCCACGCCTGCAACCAGCGCAGCAGCGCTTCTCAGCGCTGTGGCAGTGCGGCTTGGCTTTGCGAAAACAAAGCGCAGGACGATCTTGTGTGGAGTTTTCGCATGCGGTTTGCTGTTTGGTGCGGTCTGGTTTTCGTTCGTCGACCACAGGCTGTTTGCATCAGTTGATCCGCACACAACCAGCCGTGCTTCGCTGCGCATCGTGCACTGGAACATCTCATCGCCGCTGCGTGGAGAAGAAGATGACTTTGTCGCTGGCTTTGATGCACTGGAAGGCGATGTCTTTCTGCTCACCTCACCCAGCGGAACAGCAAGGCTATCGAAAAGGGTTCGCGAAGAGGGCTGGTTTGAGCAGCGTCTGAACATTTTCTCAATCGTGACCCGCAAGCCGATCATCGGCAGCCGCGTGCTGGTTTCCGATGCATCGATTCGCATTGTCCTCATTGAAGTGGACACGATCGAACAACTTGGCCGAACGCTGATTGTGTATGCGGTCGATCTGCCTTCGGAGCTGGATCGGCCGCGGATGGAAGTAGCCAGGCAAGTGCATGAAATGCTTGTGTATGCAGATGGGCCGCCAGCGGATGTCATTGTTGGAGATTGCAACATTCCGCGGGGCAGCGCGTCGCTCGAGGTCGCGTTTCCGGGATACCTGCATGCGTATGACATCGCTGGTCACGGCTATGGCGCGACCTTTCGCCGCGACTTGCCTTTGTATCACATTGATCACATTTTTGTCCTGCAGCAAGGCGATCTGATCGTCGAGCGATATGACATTCTGCGACCGACACTGGGCAGGCATCTCATTCAGGCGGCCACAATCCGCCGCAGCGCTGAAGAACCAACGCCATAGACACAGAACGTGAGTGACCTTTCACGCGACGGTGAGCATATTGTTGCGCGCATATTTGTTGCGGCAATCGTTACTCTTCACCACTCGCTTGAACTTTTCTGAGCGGCTATCCATGGAATACCTGTTTACGACTGAGAATGCTGCAGCCTTGCTCACATTGACGATTCTCGAAATTGTGCTCGGCATTGACAACATCGTTTTCATCTCGATTCTCTCGGGCAAACTTCCCAAGGAACAGCAGGGCAAGGCCCGTTTCTGGGGCCTCATGCTGGCGATGTTTGCGCGAATCGCGCTACTGCTTGCGATCGGCTGGGTGATGGGTCTCTCAGCCACGTGGTTCACACTGCCGTTCCTTCCCGTCGCGGCTGAGGGCGAGGATGTGTTTATGGACGCAGCCATCTCCGGCCGCGACCTGATTCTGATTCTGGGTGGCGGGTTTCTGATCTACAAAGCAACGCACGAGATCCACGACAAGATCGAAGGCTCGAAGGAAACGATCTCGCAACCCAAGGCGACCAAGTTCAGCTCCGTGATGGTGCAGATTGTCGCGATTGATCTTGTGTTTTCACTCGACTCGGTCATTACTGCGGTCGGCATGGTGCAGGCGAAAGAGGGCGTGCCCGGCTGGGTGCCGATCTCCATCATGATCACAGCCATCATGATTTCCATTGGCGTGATGATTGCCTTTGCAGGTCCAATCTCGCGTTTCGTCGAAGCGCATCCAACCACGAAGATGCTCGCCCTGGCATTCCTTTTCATGATTGGCATGGTGCTGGTCGCAGACGGCTTTGGCCAGCACATTCCCAAGGGGTACATCTATACCGCAATGGCGTTTTCGATTGGTGTTGAGATGCTCAACCTGCGGTTGGCAGCCCATCGAAGCGGGAAAGTTCCTCAGGCAGAATGAACTTGCTGAGCCATTCAGTGCCGACCTGAGTTGCACGACCCTGTGGCATTACTTGGGCGGCGTTGAAGTAGCGGTGCCTGCATCGCCATTCTGCCCCGGCTCAGTGAGGCGCTCGATGGCTATGCGCTGGACGTGCGTGCTTGTGGCAGCAAGTGTTGTGAATCGGGCTGCGTGCGATTCGAATGATTCACCCTTGCTGGGCACGCGGCCAAGGTGAGTCATGACAAAGCCTGCGATGGTTTCAAAGTCGCCATCTTCAGGCAGTCCCAGTCCCAGTCGATCATTGAGATCGCAGACCGAAAAGCGGCCATCGACCTCAGCCCGGTCAGGTGAGACTTCATGCAGTTGGGGCTCTTCGTCATCGACGGGTTCATGCTCATCGTGAATCTCGCCCACGATTTCTTCCAGCACATCTTCGATGGTGACCAGTCCAGAAGTGCCGCCATACTCGTCGATCACGATGGCCATGTGCACTTCGCTGCGTTGAAACTCAGCAAGCAGTTGGGGCACAGGTTTCGATTCGGGCACGACAATTGGCTTGCGCAACACATTTGCCAGCGTGAAGCCGGACGCATCTTCGCCGAGATAGTCAATCAGATCCTTCACATAGAGAATGCCAAGTATGCTGTCGAGGCTGCCTTCATACACGGGAATGCGCGAGTGACCAGCCCGTGCGAAGAAAGTGCGGATCACCGTGAGATCGTCCGTCATTTCAATGCCTTCGATGTCGGTGCGCGGCGTCATAATTTCGGAAACTTCAGCAGAGCGGAACTCAACGATGTTCTCGAGCATCTCGACTGCTTCAGGTTCGAGGCCTCCTTCGCGATGTGTTTCTTCGATCGAACGCAACAGTTCATCTTGAATCGCTGCAGCGCCTTCGGGATGCGCGCCGCTGAGGCGACGGACACTCTCATCAAGAAACGACAACGCTTTTCCGAGCGGATGGCCGAGGATGGCTGCCAGTTGCAGGAGGCGGGCCGAGTGGAACACCAGACCGACACCTGCGTGCTCAGCCACTGCAAGGGCAAGGACCGATGAGGACAACCATAACGCTGCAATCGTTATCCCCGCAGCGATGAGCAGCGTCTGCAGCGTGAGGGCTACCGATTCTCCCAGACCCGTGTAGGCAACCAGGATCAGTGCAAAGACGCTCACGCGCGCTGTGGTGCGCAGAAGCGTGAGGACAAGCAGAATGTCATGCCGCCGCGTCGTGAGATACTCCCCAAGCTCACCAGCGCCGCGCTGTTCGAAGCGCAAGGCGATGCGCGATCTGCGTTTGCGATGCAAGGCCAGGCTCAGCGCAGAGAGATAGGTCGCGACCACCAGAGCAGCACAAGCTGAAAACACCGTCCAATTCAAAGTTTCATCTCCCTCATTCGTTGCGATCATCCCGGTAGAGCGCGCCGACGCCGATTTCTTCAAGCAGCGCATCTTCAGCAGCGTGCATCTGCTGAGCGGATGCTTCATCGTGATCATCAAAGCCAATACAGTGCAACAGACCATGCAGCGCGTACAACAGCAACTCATGTTCCTGAGTGTGCGTGCGTGTCGCTGCCTCTCTTGCTGCAGCATCAACGCACAGGACGAGCTCGACATCCAGTGGCTGACCCTCACCATCTGTGAGATCGAAAGTCAGCACATCGGTCGTGGCAGCATCGCCACAATGCTGCTGGTGCAACAAGCGCATGGCATCATCATCAACAATGGTGATGGCCACGGTGTCAATCGGACTCTGAACGTGCAGATGTTCGATGAGTGTCCGCAGCCAGGCTGCAAGACGAGTCATGTCGAGCCGCGAACATGATGAACGATTGCTGAGCGTCATCCTCAGCCCAGGGTTCTGGGGAGGTGGAGGTTCGCCGGGATCATCGGGCGAAGCTGCAGGCTCGCCCGGAGATCGTCTCCGAATTGGATGGGTCACAGAAACAGACATGGTGCGCCTTGCGGAAAACAAAGCATAGGCAGTCACGGGCAGTGGTGATTCATGCAGCCGATGTCAGCAGGGCAGCGGCGCGGGCTGCGTCTGCCAAACCTTGATGCAGCTTTTCGTGATCGGGGTGAGCATCAAGAAGGCGAAGATACACGTCGACCAGGCGATCACCCTGCCTGGCAGGATCAATCTGTTGGATCGCTGCATCACCCAGCTGTTCGAGGGCGTCGATGAACCACTCAAGCGATGGCTGAGCGCGGTCTTTCGCGGGCCGGATCTGCACGCGAATGGTCTGTTCTCCCACCGCAACCATCGGCTGGAGTCCCATTTGCGAAATCGGCTCGCGGCACAGGACAGCAACAGGCACCTGTTCTTCCAGAGCGCGAAGGCGCAGCCGGCGGGCATCGGCTCCAACCAGCATCGGCTGCACGAGATAGCAGCCGGGCGTGACGTGCAGGTCGTCGACAACTACCTTCTCATCGAGAACCGTGACTTTGCCAGCCGCAGCATCGAATGCCTGCATCAATCGCTGCCGCCGCGCTTCCTGTAATGGAAGGCAGAGACGGGCAAGACGATCGAAATCACCTGCCGAGCGGGCCAGAATCACCGCTCGCAGCGCGATGCGTTCTGCGTCGAAATAGTTCGTGGCAACGAGAGCTTTGCCAGCCTTGTGCGTGAGTTCATCCAGGTGCTTTGACTTGCTTCTCACTCCATGCCTCCGTTAAAGTGCTTCCGCATTGTGCCTCAGGATATGCTTCCAACTGGCGAGGACTTCCGGCAGATCGTACAGCAGTGTATCAGCCAGACTGAGCAGGTCACGCCGCTCCAGATCGCTGCGCATGGCAGCGAAGCGGTCGCTCACCGCTGCGATGGCATCGTGAATCGTTGCGTCTCCAGCGGTCAGACTGTCAAGCTCGATACCTGCAAATGCCGCGCCATTCACCACCGCTTCCTGGACGAGTTGCCATTCATGAATCGCGATCGAGACAAGCTCCATTGCCTTGACGATCTGATCGGTCTGCACCAGTTCGCCCGCCTGCTGCAGTTGTGTTGAGATGCCTTCCAGCAGAGTTTCAGCTTCCAGCCAGGTCTCACGAACCACAGCATTCGCGGGGGCAGATGTCACGTTCACTTCGTCCGGCACAGCAGCCATCAAATCGCCATCCGACAGCATGGCTGCATCAACCAGCTTGCCATCTGCGTGGACCTCGATCACGCATCTGCCACGCGCATGGGCCAGTTCGCTCGTCATCGCAACAGCATCGTTGAGATTGGAACATTGGGTGTTTGACATCGTTTCACAATGCTCGCCATCCAGCAGAACTTGCATACTCATCACACATATCCCTTCGAATACAGAAACAAATCACAGGAATCAAGACAGAGTCAGAAGACAAACAATACCAGCAGCCAGACAAGAGGGGCCCAGATGAGCAGCGTCAGCGCGACGATGTCGACACCACTCCGCAAACTTTCGGGCACAAGCACCAGCGGCAGGTTGATCAGCATGAGCGCGCCGTACACGATCTTCAACAGGGCAGGGGGGCCAGCTGGTGATGAAACTGCAGGAGCTTTCTCTGCGGAATCAGCATCGCGCGCGATTGGTGCAGATGGCCGAGATTGGACGCTCGCTTCCGGCTGCATGGGTGTTGGCTCTGATGAGTCATCCACGCGCGGCGGCGCGTCGGTGACATTCGGTGTCGGGGGGGGAGTGGGGGACTGCATTGCTGCGACCGTGTTTTTCAATCCTGCGACGTCGTCGTCGTCGTCGTTCTCATCGTTATCGCAAAAGATTTCCATTGTCTCATCAAAGTCATCGTCAATCGTGCTTGCGATTGGCTGCGCGTCATTCACCGTCGATCGCGCAATCTCGATCTCCGAGACCGCAGGTGTGTCATCGGCTGGTGCATTCGTGACGGCTCGATTGTCTTTGTCATGGTCAATGTCACTGTCAACGTCTTCTACCTCGCTCGACTCGAACCCGGGGAACGCCTCGTTGAGAAGCGCATCTGCCTCGAGTGAGAATTCAGCATCAAGATCGTCGCAGTTTGGTTGGAGTTCTTCTGCAACCACTGCTGCCATTGGCTCGGGCATCTCAGCGGGGTCAGCCGCGACCGGTGCAGGGCTCGGGCCAGCCGTCACAGAATCCGCACCCTCAGCATCCCGCGGCACGTCTGGAGTATTCGCAGGGGGGACAGCCCGCGCGACACTCGTGGCGAGTGTATCCAGGGAGTCGAGCGCGACGTTCAGATCTTCCAGCGACAGAAAGCTGTCGACGTCGGGGTCGCCGACCGACAGCAGTTCGTCCCCATCATCATCCTGCTGAAGATGCGGTTGTTGTGCTTTTGGTGGCTGGGACGACGGTAGAGACATATCAAGGATATCGGTCTGCAATGGGGGTGGTCTCAACTGCTTTGCTGAGTGAATCGAACCTCGCCCGGTCTATGACCGATAGAATGGTGCGTGAGGCACTGGCAGCGAATCCTGAAGAGCATGGCAATCCCGTTCATCGCTGGCGTTCCTTTCGCGGCGGACTTCACCTTCGTGACCTTCGCGCAGGATCCGATCGATCTTCAGCAGGACCTTCTCGATCCCAGCATGCGGCCTGTCGAACAGGGCGTGGACGATGTCGGGCCGTTGAGCGAGAGTCTGCGATTGATCGAACCGGGGCTTGACCCAGGCAGCGCTTTCGATCAGGTGTATGAGGTGCCCGGCCAGCCCGATCTCTTCATGCGTGTGGATGGCGGATTGCATGCAGTCTTCCGACGTTCGTTGTATTCCGAAGCTGGAGCCCTCGTTCCGAGTGACACAGTGTTTTCGATCGGGCCACCAGTTTTGTATGATCGCGATGGCTTTCTCATTGATCCGTTGTGGATCGGATCAGCCGGTGCTCAAACCAGCGCAGATGGTGTGCGCCCGCCGCAGACTGTCTTTGGCATTCTCGAACCGCTCACCTATCACCCGCTGGCCCGACCACCCCGCGCTGGCCGCAGCGCGATCGAGGCGGAACCGAATCAATCGGTCGACGCCGCATTGATCGCGCGCACGATCGCGAATGATCCCGGCTACCGGGCAAGGCGACTCGCGCGCCTCATGCAGCGGGCTGCCCGCGCGGAGTAGTCGGGCGCGATTGGAAATGCCGCGAAGGGCGACGAAGTAGCGGGGGGTTTCATCATCCAGCTCGCAGTTGCCGCAGACTCGGCCCTGCCCTACGCTCGCCCATGTCAACCGAAGCCGATCAACATCAGCCTCGCTGCCCGCACATGCAGGCGGCCCAACATGCGGAACACGCCGAACCAGGCGCAGCAGCCAGCCGCTGTCCCGTGCCTGGACCACGCTGGTTCCGGCGGGTGATGGCAGGCACGTTCCTCTTTTTTCTGCTCAAAGGTCTCGTCTGGTTGGGCCTCGGCGTTCTGGCAGCCATCAAGCTCAGCGGCTGAACGCAAACGCGATGGATGCTGACTTCCGCATCATTTCGATCGGGGCAATGGCTGCTCATCCACTTTGGAATGAATCGCAGGATGTACGGGCAGACCACGCAACCACGGTGCTGATCGAATCGCAGAAGCAGGTGATTCTTGTTGATCCGTCATTGCCACCCAACATTCTGCTGCCGCGTCTGAGTGAACGCAGCAATCGCGCAGCTGAGCACATCACGCACATCTTTCTCACCTCGTTCGAGCCGATGCGGCGGCGCGGCTTGAGCGCATTCACCCACGCAACCTGGCTGATCAGCGAACGCGAACGCGAGACCATCGGCCAGGCGCTCATCAGGCAGGTGCACGAAGCCCGCGAAGCTGGCGACGATGAACTGTTGAAGCTGCTCACGCTCGAAGTTGCAACACTCCAGCGTTGCGAAGCAGCCCCGGATTCGATCGCAGATGGCGTTGACCTCTTTCCCCTGCCAGGCGTCACCGCAGGAACATGCGGGCTGCTTCTGCCCGGCAGCCGCTTCACCACGCTGATCTGTGGCGACGCTGTGGCAACGATCGAACATCTAAAGGCTGGCAAGGTCCTGCAGCGTTGTGCCGATATCCAAGCAGCCCAGGCATCATTTGCAGAAGCGATCGAGATTGCAGACGTTCTGGTTCCGGGGCGGGACAATGTGACGATGAACCCGGTCCGGGGACCGTTTTAGAACGCGTTGAACTGAGTCGGACCAACGTGACGAATGCAAGGCAATCAGAGTTTGTCATCTCGAACACGCAGTGACCTCCGCGCGATCACACTTGATGGTGGTGCGTTCAGTCTCATGGTCGGCCTGGGTGAAGCCTACGTCCCTGCCTTCGCGCTTGCAGTGGGGTTGAGCGATGTCCTTGCGGGGTGGGTGGTGTCGATCCCACTGGTGATCGGCGCGAGTCTGCAACTGATCTCGCCGCAGGCAGTCAGGTTGCTGGGCTCACATCGTCGCTGGGTGTTGATCTGCGCTGTGGTGCAGGCATTGACGATGATCATGTATGCAGCAGCAGCCTGGCTGGGCGCGATTCCTGCGCCGCTGCTCTTTATGATTGCAGCCATTTACTGGGGCGCCGGCCTGGCAACCGGACCAGCCTGGAACACCTGGGTGGGTTCACTCATTCCCTCGCGCATTCGGCCACGCTTCTTTGCCCAGCGTGCGCGACTGGCGCAGATCTGCGTGCTCGCAGGACTCATCGCGGGTGGCCTGCTTCTGCAATATGGGGCAGCACATGATCGCGTGTTGGATGCGTTTGCGATCATGTTCCTGGCAGCAGGCATCGCTCGGCTGGTGTCCTGTGTGCTGCTTGGGAGTCAGAGTGAGCCTGCGCCGCTGCCTGAGGGGTTGCGCACGATCCGCATCGATCAGTGGATCAAGCGACTTGGGCGTGGCCCGGATGGCAAACTGCTGCGCTATCTCCTCATCGTGCAAGTTGCGGTGCAGATTTCCGGTCCGTTCTTCACGCCCTACATGCTGAGCGAACTTGAGCTTTCGTATGTTCTGTATCTGATACTGATCTCGACATCGTTTCTTGCCAAGTCGCTTGTGAGCCCATTTGTAGGATCGCTGGTGCGCCGCTTCGGGCCACATGTGATGATGCTCGTGGGCGGCGTCGGCATCGTGCCCCTGGCAGCGCTGTGGACCATCTCCGATTCGTTCGGGTTCCTCTTGTGCGTCCAGCTCTTTTCCGGATCGCTCTGGGCAGTGTACGAGTTGTGCACGTTCCTGCTGCTCTTTGAGCACATTGATGAGACCGAGCGGACCAGCATGTTGACGACATTCAACTTTGCCCACGCAGTTGCGACAGTGTGTGGCGCATTGCTGGGCGGGTTGCTCCTGAAATGGCTGGCTGGGAATGCAGCTGCCTACCGCACACTGTTTGCTGTCTCATCTGCTGCGAGGTGTGTTTCAGTGATCTATCTGCTGCGTCTGGGCAACTATCACTTCAGTCCGCGCGAATTGTTTGTGCGAACACTTGCTGTGCGGCCCAACATTGGATCACTCTCTGCTCCGATTGTGGCAGCGTTCGATCGAACCGCAGCACGGGCGTCACTGCTGCAGCAGCGATTGCGTCGCAGACGGTGAGTGTGTTTGCAACTGCATGCATGGTCAACCTGGTGTGTGCACATAAACGTGTGCACGAAAAAAAGCAACCGGCCCTGATTGGAATCGAAGGCCGGTTGCTTGTTGTGTGTTTGATTGCGGAACTGGTTGGGATTACCAGCTGCGCCCACCGCTGCGTTCGCGGCCACCGTCACGACCACCATCGCGTCCGCCACCGCCGTGGTATCCACCGTCGCGTCCGCCGCCACCACCGCCGCCTGAGCGGGGTGTGCGTTCACGGGCTTCGTTGACGGTGAGTGTCCGACCTTCGAGGTCTTTGCCGTTCAGGCCCTCGATAGCAGCCTTCCCTTCGGCATCGTTGGTCATCTGCACGAATGCGAACCCGCGCGGACGACCAGTCATGCGATCAGTGGGAATACTGATCTCATCCACCTGACCGAACTCGCTGAATGCGTCACGCAGCGAATCCTCAGTGGTGCCATAGTTAAGATTACCAACATAGAGACGAATCATGTGAAACTCCCAGCCGGGAGCCGGCAGCGGTCAGTGTCGTCGGACGGTACGGTACCAAGCGAAACGAGAACGTGGCTGGCTAACCCAAGCAGACAAAGGAGATCGAGCCCTGCCTGTTTTAACTGAGGCAGCCTCGATCAAAAAACCCCGGCGCACCATGCGCCGTTGCGAGAGATAGTGTAGCACATTTTCGGAAGTCAAGGCGGATTTCCGAGAAGATTTCGCACCGTTTGTCCCCCCTGTGGTCGGGGGCCTGTCCCCTCCCCCCAGTAGCACACCCCCAGCTGTTAACAGTCCGTGGACCATTCCTGGACCTGCCAGCGTCGTTCACGACCCCGCAATCTTCTTTGCGGGCAGCAGCGCCATGAGCAAGATGCCGAACTCGAAGAGGAGGTACAGAGGTACCCACATCGCGACCATCGACCCGGGATCTGCAGGTGTCAGCACCGCACCCAATACAGCAGTTCCAAACAGCGCATACTTGCGGTTGGCACGCAGCCAATGCACGCTCGCCAGATTCATCCAACCCAGCAATAACATCACCAGGGGCGTCTGAAATGCAATGACCATCCCCAGCGCGAAGAGCATCACAAAGCTCACATATGTCGAAAGACGGAACTCCTGACTGATGGCGGTCGACTTCACCAGCAGAATACGACGAAGTTCCAGTGCGCCCTCTGCATAGTTACCCGCCTCGTCGCGCGGGAGTGTGGTTGGATCAGCGCCCAACACTGCGGGCACAACGATGATGAGTTCGTGATGGCGAGTCAGCCAGCACATTCCCGGCTCAAGCTTATCTGGTGGAAACGCAAGAATCGGCACGTTGAGCAACTGGCCCAGCGTGGGTGTGGTCGTGGGAGTGGTCGGAGCGACAGTCCCAGCGTCAATCTCGGCTGCGATATCTGCTTCAACTGCAGCCTGTTCCTGTTTAAGGGCTGCCAATGAAAGCTCATCATCCAGCACGGTACCGAAGCCCACCAGTACATACAGCACCAGCGGCAGCATGATGAAGTAGTAGACAGCCAGACCAGCAGCCGTCATCACCGCGCTGCCTGGAATGAGAAAGTAGACAAACCGGCGTTCCTTGCGGTGCAGTCCCGGCCGAATGAACTGCCAGGCCTGCCAGAGAATCCACGGGGCTGCGAGAATGAGGGCTGTGATAACACTGATTTTGATCTGCGTCATCAGCGCTTCAGTCGGGCTGAGCACCTGCAGGCGATCGTTCAATCCCGCAGCCCGAAGAGCGCTTCTCAGCGGGCGGCAGATGAGGTCGAGAATCTCCGCGCTGAAGAAGTAGGTGACGAACATCAGCGGGAGGGGCAGGATGAGCGCTTTCATGAGCCGACTGCGCAGCTCGTCCAGATGATCGCCGAAGCTCATGGTGGCGGTTTCGTCGACGGAAATCTGGTCAAGCGGGGGCATGGTGGATTCATGGTATCCTGCATGTCCCCTTGTTTGTTGCTGAGTTTGTTGCTGGGTTTGTTGCTGGGGTGCTGGATGGTCCGGGAACCGTTCGGCATGGATTCGCTGATTTCGCGACGGTTCGAGGCTTCCACCGTGTCCAGAGAACAGATGCACAGCCAGGTTGATGATGCTGCCCTTGTGGCCCGTGCCCGGGGGGGCGATCGATCAGCCCTCGAACAGTTGTGGATCAGCAATCGTCGGTGGGTGGCTGCAATCGTGCTGGCTCACCGACCTCGGAATGTGGATGTTGAGGATCTCATGCAGCAGGTAGCAGTGAAAGTCATCTCGAAGCTCGACACGCTCCGCGACGAGGGCGCGTTCAAGCCATGGCTGCGCCAGATCGCGCTCAATGCCTGTCGTGGAGCGGCGCGTGGCTTGCGGCCAACGCTCAGCCTGACCACCAGCGAAACACCCGAGCGTGGGCAGACTGTTGCGCCGCCTGCAAGCGGCAGTGAACATGGACGCGCCATGGTCGATCATCGCGATGCTGCAGCGCGGCTGTATCGGCAGGTCGAGTCGCTGCCATCGGAATATGCAGAGCCGCTCATCATGCGCTGCGTTCAGGAAATGAGCTACGCCCAGATCAGCGAGATTCTCGAACTTCCCATCACCACCATCGAAACCCGCCTTGCCCGCGCACGACGCATGTTGCGCGAAGAGATGAGCGGAGACACACTCGCAGGCGATATCGGGGGTGACGCATGACCCAGCATCATCCTCCACTCAGCGAAGTTGAACTGCTGATCAGCCGCATGGTTGACCACGAAGCGGATGCAGGTGAAGTCGCAACGCTCTATGAACGCGCGGGTGACGACCCTGTTCTCTATCAACAGTTGAATCAGTCACTGGCGGATCACGCAAGACTGAGCGCCCATGTGCAGCGCGACATCGCGCGGGCAGTGAATGTGAATCTGCCTGCATCAGGTGAGATCGCGCGCGGCCCATCATCTTCACAGGCAAAGCCAGCAGTGATTGACCTGATGTGGCGCTCTGCAGCCACCATTGGCTGGGCAGCGGTGATCGCGCTGGCTGTGATTTTCTTCGGCCAGGATCGCGCTGGGAACCGTGATGGCGAGCTCAATGTTCCTTCGGGCAGGTACATTGATCGCAGCATTGTCGAGCCGCACATCCTTCAGCGTGAGGACGTCCAGGGTCAGCCGCTGGAACCGCTTCCCCTGCAGACGAAACAGCTGCCCGATGGCACATGGGAAATCCTGTGGATGCACCGCTCGCTTGAGCGGATCGTGACGGATGAGTTCGACCCGGCGTGGATTCGCGATCCGAGCGAAACGACGCAGTAGCTTCATTGAACGCACATCAACGGAATGCGATTCAGCCGAGGACAGTGTGCATGCGTTCGAGAATCTCTGCCAGGCGATCTCTGTTGCCGCCCGCGACTTCTGCTGTTGCCCAGCCGGTGTAACTGATCTCATCAAGCGCTCGCGCGACAGCTTTCCAGTCGACATCACCATCGCCGATCTTGGCCCAGCCCGCGTGGATGCCCCAGTCCTTGACGTCGAGTTTCACAATGCGTTTGCCGAGTGTGCGGATCCATTCCGCGGGCTTGCCATATTTCTGATGATTGCCAATGTCGAAGTATGACCCGATCCACGGCGAGTTGATGGCATCAATGTAGCGGGCAAGTTCATCTGCACTTTGATCAGCCGGACCATCATGCGTATACAGAAAGCCGTTCCAGACATTTTCGATCAGAATGTGCACGCCTAGTTTCGCAGCTGTGGGGAGAACGCTGTTGATGCCTGCGATTGATCGCTCCCAGACCTGCTCTACGTTTTCATGCGCTGCATCTGCAACACGGCCGGGCACGAGCAGGACAGACGAACCGCCATAGGCATGTGCATCCTGAACGGCTGTCTTGAGGGCTGCAACAGCGCTGTTGCGGACAGTTTCATCTGGATCGCTCAGGCGCGTCTGCCAATGGACCGAATCGACCACGCCATGCACAGGCAGTTCGACCTCGCGTGATGCAGCGATGACTTCGTTAATGGGTGGACCATTGGGAGAATCGAGTTCGATGCCGTCATAGCCGAGTTCCTTGAGCAGCTTGAACTTGTCGAGGACAGTCGCATCGGGTCCGAGGTCCACCATGCCCCATTTCAGGGAGAAGAAGATGTGTCCGGCTTGCGTGCGAGTGGTTGATTGGAGAGGCTGTTTGCGAGACATTTCGTT
>JBPCKF010000090.1:0-30826 GCA_051004555.1 Phycisphaerales bacterium
CTTTGCATCAATCCAATTGGACGCGATGGCTGATTCGACGCGCAGTGGCACTGTCAGCTGCATTGCGCTTTCCATGACATCAATCACGCTCGCGCGCACCTCCTCTGCCTGATCGGCATTCGCTTCAAAGACAAGCTCATCGTGAATCTGCAGGATCATCTTCGCAGCTGGAAACTCTTTCGGAAGCCTTCGATGAATCTCGATCATGGCAATCTTGATCAAATCAGCAGCACTGCCCTGAACGACGGTGTTGATGGCCATGCGTTCGCCAAGCGCGCGGCGCTGCTGCTGGCGTGCATGAATCTGTGGAATTGGTCGCCTGCGGCCGAGGATGGTCTCGACATATCCATGCTCTTCTGCCTGAGCGATGCAGCGAGCCAGGAACGCATCGATGCCGGAAAACCGCTTCTTATAATCAGTAATGATGCGGGCCGCGTCCTGCTTGCTGGCAGTCGGCCCCAGTCGCCTTGCCAGGCCGAAGGGGGTGATGCCATACACAATGCCGAAGTTAATCATTTTGGCGCTGTTCCGTTGTTCCGGCGACACATCTTCGGCTGCGACGCCAAACACTTCGCCTGCCACCGCAATGTGAATGTCCATTTCCTTGTGAAATGCATCAATGAGTGCTGCATCATTTGACAGATGGGCAAGCAGGCGCAACTCGATCTGCGAGTAATCAGCGCTGATCAGCATGTTCCCCGGCTCTGCAATGAACGCGCGACGAATCTCGCGGCCGACCTCGGTGCGAATGGGGATATTCTGCAGGTTGGGGTCGGATGAACTCAGTCTGCCTGTCGCAGTGCCGGTCTGGTTGAAGGACGCATGCACGCGGCCGGTATCCGGATTGATGGCATCTTTGAGCGCAACCAGATACGTGTTCACCAGTTTGGTGAGCTGGCGATACTCGACAATCATCTGCGGCACGCGCGATTCGATTGTGAGATCAGCTGCAAGACGTTCGAGCACCTCAACATCTGTGGACGGCCCGGTCTTGCCACGCTTGAGTGGCCGAATGCCCAGGCCCGGCGGATGCTGGTCGGGCTTGTTGAAAAGAACCGCAGCCAGTTGCCTGGGTGAATCCGGGTTGAACTCGTGCGGAGCGCGTTCGACAATGTCCCGCTTGAGTTCTGCGATGCGATTGTTAAGCAATCGCCGCTGACGTTCCAGTTCATCAGGATCGACACGAACGCCGTTGTATTCGAGTTCTGCAAGCACATCGACGAGTGGCATCTCGACATTCTCAAAGAGCTCGCGCAGGCCCCCTTCGGCGAGCTTTTCTTCGAACACATTGCGCAGCTGCAGTGCAATGTCCACATCTTCACCTGCGTACGCGACCGCAGCATCGAGCGGAGCATTGCCGAACGATCGCTGATGGACGCCACTTCCGATGAGTTCGGTGATGGTGGTTGTCGCATGCTGCAGATGCGCAAGAGCCAGTGCATCCATTCCATGGGCAGAACGGCCAGCATCAAGCACATAACTTGCAACCATGGTGTCAAACGCAATGCCGCGAACATGAACATCACGCTGCCGCAATACCTGCATGTCGAACTTCAGGTTGTGGCCGGTTTTCGTGACTGTTTCATCTTCAAGGAGCGGCTTGAGGATGGCGAGCACTTCGACTTCGTCAACTACAGGACCTCCGCCCGCAATGATGGGCACATACCACGCGCTGCCGGTCGCAACAGCAAGAGCTACGCCGCAGAGGTCAGCCTGGCGTGGGGAAAGGCCCGACGTTTCAACATCAAATGCGAAGGTGCCATTGGAGCGAATGCGGGTAACTACATCGCGCAATGCATCGAGTGTGATGACCGCCTGATAGTCGCCTGCACTGTGCACTGCGACGGGCTGCGGCACCAGAGTTCGCTGCTGTTCGATGCCTGCAAAGAGCGAATCAGAAGGAGGCAGATCCTCAGCTGGCATCGAAAGACTTGTTGCGCCTGCCTGGTGCTCAGTATGCTTTTCGAGAATGGCTGCAAGTTCATTCCGCTGGCGATTGAATCCAAGCTCACGGAACAGATGCATAGCCCGATCGACATCGATCTGCGTGGTATCAAATCGGGCCGCTTCAAAATCGAATGCGATGTCACAGTCGTCGCGCAACGTGACCAGCCGAATGGCGCGATCGACCGCATCGCGCGACGCTTCGAGATTCTCACGCCGCTTGCCTTTGATCTCATCGATGTGCTGGTAGATGCCTTCAATCGAGCCGTATTGCAGAACCAGCGCCGCTGCGGTCTTGGGCCCGATGCCTGGAACGCCTGGCACGTTGTCAATGCTGTCGCCCATGAGTGCAAGGATGTCGCGTACGTGATGGGCCTCAACGCCGGGATACTTGAAGATGTCGCTCGGCTGAACGACGACATCGTTATACACATCCAGCATCTCGATGCGCGGGCCCGCAATCTGCAAGAGATCCTTATCCTTGGAAACGATGCGCAGTTGAACATCATCGCGATCACTCTCGCGCACCATCCGCGCGATGGTTGCGATGACATCATCAGCTTCAACAACATCCATCGCCAGCACCGGAATTGCGAGAAGCTCCAGCAGTTCAAGACAGCGATCAACCTGGGGACGAAAGTCTTCGGGCGGTGGCGTGCGGTTGGCTTTGTATGCCGGGTCGATCTGTGATCGGAATGATTCGCGATCACCTGCCTTGTCGATCACGACTGCAAGATAATCAGGTTTGTAATCGCGGATCAGCTTGAGCAGCATGCCTGAGAAGCCGAATGTCAGATGTGTCGGCTCCTGCGTGACCGGGCTGGTCATGGCTGTTCGGATCGCGTGGTACGCCCGGAAGAAGTGTGCGTGCCCATCGATGAGATAGAACGTTGCTGGCGCTGGCATGAAGATGCATGGTATCGCGCGCGGGAATGAGTGGCTGCTACTCGCGCGGCCAGATGCGATTTCCTTCCGCATCATCGATCGACTTCAATTGATCGCCCTGCATCAGAACACATAGACCGACAGGCAGCGTCAGCACATTGCGGAGGTGCGGGACTGTGAGCGTGAACTTGGATGCAGTCATGCCCAGTCGACGCGCTGGGGGCCTGTGCGTGTCCGCGTTGCCGATATACCAGCCCGAGTCGCCCGGCTCAGCTGACACTCGCGCGAGAAAGATCACGCTTGCGGTAGCGATGCCAGGCTCAAAGACGATCATGTCGCCCGGGCGCGGCGCATGCAGATCGACTCCCAACGACGCAATCGATTCCATCGTGGCATCAGTGCTGTCACGCTCTTGCGCGACTGCTGCCGCTTCAGACAGTTCGGACTCCGGCATGACTCGCACAACATCAACATCATGCACGCGATGCGTCCGCTCAGCCCGCTTGCGCAGCTGGTCGATCTTTACCTGCTGTTCATCTTTGTCGTGTTGCGTCCGTCGCGAGCGGCCAGATGGTTCGGTCGCGGTACGTTTGGAAGATGCGCGTTCGCCTGTGAGCGCAGGATCCGCTTCAGGCGCTGCAACAGCAAGGTATGCATCGAGGTTGGCGGAAAGACGGTCCAGCTGCGCAACTGCTTTGGGCAGCTCGCCATCAATCGCGCTCATGAGATGCTGCGTCTGCCCGCGAAACTCGTTCATCACCTGCGCGAACCGTCGACTCCATTGCCGTGTTACTTCGATCTTTTTGCGGGCTTCTTCAACCCGCAGCTGGGCCTGCTTGAGCGCTTTCTTCTGCTCGACAGCGCTGGGCTTATGTTCTGCAATGGTGAGTTGGATTCGACGCAGTTCGTCCTTGGCCTGCGCGACGGCCTGTTCGCGCTTGCGCAGCTCAACCTTCCAGTAAATCGGCTGGTCGTGGTTGATCCAGCTTTCGACACGCTGAGCTTCTGAATCGGCTTCGATGAGCGACTTGTCAGCTTCCATGATGAACTTGAGCACAGCTGCCCGCAGCGCTGAGAGAGCTTCAATGGATGTGACATTCGCGCCAAGTGCCATGTGTTCGTTCGCCTGGTGATCTACCTGCGACCGTGTGATCGTGCTGTGCAGGCGTATCGTATGCGATGATCGCAGAGACGAAGTTGGCGCGAATTGCGCAAAATGCCTGGCCAATCACGTTGCTCTTTTGCGCCCTGGCAGCCGGGACGATGCTGTTTGCATTTCCGATGTGGAATCTCTGGCTGCTGATCGTGTGCCCGCCATTGTTTCTCACGCTCGCAGGCCTGGGAGCACGCAGTCGACGCGGCCTGATTCTGGCGGTCATGCTCACCTCGCTGCCACTCTGGCTGTGGGTGCATCGATCGTTCATTGCG
Organism: Phycisphaerales bacterium; assembly: GCA_051004555.1. GTDB lineage: Bacteria > Planctomycetota > Phycisphaerae > Phycisphaerales > SM1A02 > JBPCKF01. Next base: position 4,258 of record JBPCKF010000090.1, read on the forward strand.
CTGGCCTGGCCGGGCTGGATTCTGCTGGGGTTCTATCTCTCTGGTTGGTGGTGCGTGATTGCGTTACTGATGAGGCGATTTGCGATTCGAAGTCCGCGAGTTCCGTGCGTTATTGTGCTGCCTGTGGTGTGGGTTGGGATTGAGTTTTTTCGCGGTTCTGTGTGGATGTATGGATACGCGTGGTATCTCATCGCACATCCCCTGATCGAAGTGCCAATGCTGGTGCAGTCTGCAGATCTTCTGGGAACCTATTTCGTCTCAGGGCTGGCTGCGCTGCCAGCTGCCATCGTTCTGGATGTCCGTGCGATGCTTCGGCGTGGAACGTGGCTGCCGGGAACGCGCTTTGCCATCGCCGGTGCCGTCGTGGTGCTGATTGCGAATCTCGGCTACGGCTGGTGGCGAACGCAGCCGGGCGAACATCTGCGCGATGGACCGACGATTCTCGCGATGCAGACCAATCTCGAACAGACCGACAAGCTGGGCTGGTCGTGGGAGGACCAGATCAGCGACGTTCAGGTCTTCATGAAACAGACAATCGAGGCTGTGCTCGCCAACGATGGCATCATCGATCTCATCATCTGGCCGGAAACCATGGCTCCCGGCTTTGGTTTCGATGCAGCCACCATGGACTTCCAGGCTGATCGAAATCTGATTCCCGGCTGGTACTGGTACAACGAGTTTCGCGACCTCTATACCCAACTTGGCAACATCCCGCTGTTACTTGGCAGCAGCGCTCGGCTGGGGTTGAGTGTGCGGACCGATCGCGATGGCGGACAGCGCTACGCCGCTGAACATTCCTACAACTCTGCGTATCTCTTCATGGATGAACTTCCATTCCAGCGTTATGACAAGATCCGCCTGACCCCATTTGGCGAGACCATGCCCTACATATCAGCGTGGCCCTGGCTGGAAGAACAGTTGCTCGCTCTCGGGCCAGCCGGGATGCTCTTTGATCTCGATGCAGGCGAGCAGGCGATGCAGCTTCATATGCCTGGCCCGGATGGCAACTCGCTCACGCTGGCCACACCCATCTGCTTTGAGGCGACGGTCTCGTCGGTGTGCAGGCGGCTGGTGTATTCCGGAGACGGCGGGCCGCTGGCTGGCAAGGCTGACCTTCTCATCAATATCAGCAACGATGGCTGGTTTTTCGATGTTGATGCCAGTCGCGAGGCACATCTGCGGATCGCGCGTTTTCGCTGCATCGAGAACCGCGTTCCTATGATCCGCTCGGTGAATACCGGCATCACAGCCTGGATCGACTCAGTCGGAAATGTCATTGACACAGGGATGAATGGCCGACGTCCTGACAGTCGGGAAGCGAGTTGGGTGCTGGCTCGACCGGAACTCGATAATCGCCGATCCATTTTCGCAGTGGTTGGTGATGTCTTTGGCTGGTTGAGCATGGGTGGCGTGGTTGTGCTGTTTCTCACAACCATGCGGAGCGGTGACGCTATTGAGGTCGTAAAAGAAGGCCAAGAGGGATGATCACGATGATGATGAAGTTGAACACAGGGCGCTCTTGCACAATCGCGGTATTCGCAGCCATGGGACTCTTTGCGGGGTGCGCAAATGGCGGCAGCGGGACATCTGATCGATCTGGAGACGATACTGGCGGGGTGGTGGCCAGCCCCGGCGCGGTTGCTTCCGCGTCGTTGCGCAGCCGCGCCCTGAGTGTGCTCGAACTGGGTGCAGTTGCAGATCACCCGCAGCTGCGCGCCAATGCAATCGAAGCAATGCATGCCGCGCCCGAACTGCTGCCTCCCTACGTTCGCAACGGCCTGACGGATGAGAACCGTGGCGTGCGATTTGTTGCAGCCATGACTGTTGGACGGCTGCGCATGAAAGACCTTGCGGGGTTGATTGATCCATTGCTGATCGATGACTCTGAATCTGTTCGCGCAGCTGCGATGTACGCATTGCATGAATGTGGCCGAGATGTCGACCTCGCGCCTCTCGGAGCGATGCTCGCAAGTCAGGATCCGGAAGTGCGTGGCAACGTGGCCATGATCTTCGGCCTGCTGGGCAACCGCTCGGCAGCCCCCATGCTCGAACAGGCGATCGGACGATGGTCTGAGATGACCAATCCTGCCAGGGCCAAAGTTGTTGACATGCAACTGGCGGAGGCGCTTTTCTATCTCGGCGATACGGAACAGGTGCAGACGATCCGCGCGACTTTGTTTCTGCCCGGCGAACAGCAGGAAGCCGCAGCCCTGGCGTGTCTCATGCTCGGACGAATGAGAGATCAGGGCGGGGTGGGGGGGCTTGAACGCATGCTGACCGCTTCGGGGGAAGAACAGCGGCCAGCCGAGGTCCGCATGGCTGCAATGATGGCCCTTTCGATGCTCGGGGCACGGATCACCCCGCAGGATGTCGCTCAGTACGCAACCAGCCAGGCACCGGAACTGAGGCAGCAGGCAGCGATTACACTGGGGAAGATCGGTGGCGCTGGTTCATTGGCCCTGTTGGCACCGATGTTGGACGATTCAGATGGCCTGGTGGCAGTTGCAGCAGCTGGGGCTGTAGCAGAAATCGAACGTGGCCGATAATAGGAAGCCACAAGAACTTGCAAAGAATCTCGACTGACGGTTGACACGGATGCCCCAAACTGTTATAGACTATACTTCGGATCGAGCGTCTGGGGGAGCGGAGCCACGGGTTTGGCTTCGTTTTTCATTAGCATTCGATCCACAACTTGTGTATGCTGCGCTTCGGATGACCGGGGCGTGTCTGAAATAGTCAATCACGAAATCAGCGGGATGCTGATGCCTCGTGTTCCCGGATGGTACCTTTCGTCTCTACTCCTGAGGAAACTACGCCGTGCATGTTCTTACGAAGATATTCGTCGTCCTGGTCACACTTCTTGCTGTGATGCTTGTCCCGCTCGTTGTTGTGTATGCAAAGAACGAGGGCAACTATCGCGCCAAGTATCTTGAAAGGGACATCGCCCTGGCCTCAGCAAATCAGGCGCTCAACAGCGCCAACCTGAGCTACGGCAAGCAACTGGAAGCCAAGGAAAGCGAGATCAAGATGCTCGCTCAGCAGGTCGCCACACTCAATGGCGAAGTGCAGGAGAAGAATCTTGCGATGTCGCGACTCGAATCTGACCTTGCTCTCACCAAGGCCAATCAGTCGCAGCTGGCCAGCCAGATTCAGGTGCTTGCCTCGACTGGCGATGCTTCAATGAAGCTCACCGATCAACTCGTAAAGGAAGCCAGCGATCTGCGCTCGGAGAGCCTCCGCATCACTCGCGCCAACGCAGAACTCGAAGAAAAGTATCGTGACGTCAATCGGGAGAAGGAAATCCTTGATGCAGCCAACCGCTCGCTGAAGGAAGAGGTTCAGCGGCTGAGCGAAGCCGAACGCAATGCCCTTCTGCAACTGGCTGCATACGAATCGCAGTTCGGCAAGCTCAACGTGTATGCCGGTCCCGGACCTCAAGGAACGCCCATCCGCGTCACTGCCAACGTTGTGGATGTGCGGCAGGCTGACGGCATGATCCTCGTCGAAATCGATGCTGGTCAGCGCGACGGCATTCAGAAGGGTTGGGAACTTGTGCTTGGCGATGGCAACGGTAGCTACATCGGCAAGCTGCGCATCATCGATGTCCAGGTGAACCGCTCGGTGGGTGTTGCGGAAACCGCAGCTGGCGCTCCTGCCACTGCAGTGACCATTGGCAACAAGGCCCACGGTTTCCCTGCGAACTGAGTTTCTCGACCTTTCACACGATTGAACTGACCGAACCCGAAGGATTTTACGACCATGTCCCAGTTTACCACCTCAACGCAGATTCGCCGCCGCGGTGGCGATCTTGATGTCTACACCGGCCTCCTTCTGGTGGCCACAATCGTCCTCGCCATCGGCGTGGCCATCCTCTGCATGACCAACAACGAGCATTCCTCAGCCTCCGGACAAGGGGGCGGCCTCTTCACTCTGGTCAATCTTCAGTAGCTGACCGGAAATCCCTCCCAGCTCGACTTGGAAAAATTTTCGTATTTCCCCACCAGCGCCCGCCACACCAGCGGGCGCTGTTCTGTTATAGTCTCCCCACACGGGTGATTTGGATGTCCCCGAAGCGTTGCGTCTGCATCATCAAAGGTCTGCGGAGCAGACCCCTCAGAAAACGGAGTTTCACCGGGTGAATCTAGACTCACTGCTTGGATGGTTCAGCGTCGACATGGGCATCGACCTCGGCACCTGCAACACACTCGTGTGTGTGCGCGGCGAAGGGATCGTTCTCAACGAACCTTCGGTCGTAGCAGTGCGGCGCGGCACCAACAAAGTTCTCAACAATGGCAACGCGGTCGGATGGGCAGCCAAGGAAATGCTTGGCAAGACACCCGGCTCGATCAGCGCCATTCGTCCCCTCAAAGATGGTGTGATCTCAGACTTTGAAATCACAGAAGCAATGCTCAGCTACTTCATCCGCAAGGTGAATGGTCGCGGCAGACTCTTCGGGCCACGTGTTGTCATATCAATTCCATCGGGAATCACCGCAGTCGAAAAACGCGCTGTGCTCGATTCGGCTGAACGCGCAGGGGCGCGGCGTGTGTATCTCGTCGAAGAACCAATGGCTGCTGGAATCGGCGCTGGACTTCCAATCGTCGAAGCCACCGCAAGCATGATCGTCGACATTGGCGGCGGCACCACCGAAGTTGCAATCATGTCGCTCGGTGATATTGCTCAATGCGAATCGGTACGCGTCGCAGGTGATGACATGGATGAGGCCATCATCAAATACATGAAGGCCAACTACAACCTGACGGTGGGTGAGCAGACAGCTGAACGCATCAAGATTGAGATAGGTTCCGCGGCACCGGTCGGCGAACCGCAAAATATGGATGTTCGTGGCCGCGACATGATCTCCGGCCTGCCTCGCAAGGCGCTCGTCACATCCGAAGAGATCCGCGAAGCACTGCAGGAACCATGCACATCAATCGTCGAGGCTGTGTTGCGGACGCTCGAACGCGTCGAACCGGAACTCGCAGCTGATCTGGTCGATAATGGAATCACCCTAGCTGGTGGCGGCGCTCTTCTTCGTGGCGTGGATGTTGTCATCTCAAACGCCACAGGTCTGGATGTCCGCATCGCAGATGATCCACTCACCTGCGTGGCACGCGGTACCAGCATCTACCTTGAAAACCTCGAAGCCTGGAAGGCAACGATGGAATCGGACCTCGACGATATGTAGCTTCAGCTGAACGCTCGATGCGTAACTGAATTCCCAACATTTTCGAGCCGCGAAAGTCATGCGACGCAGTATCATGCAGGCATGGGAAGTGATTCACTGGCTCGGACACGAAAGGGTGTTCATGCGTTCCGCAACCCCTTCGTCGTCCTCATTCTCGCAGTCGCATCTGTTGTGGTCATCACGACTGTGCTTGATCGCTGTTCAGCTGCGCGAACTGAAAAGCGGTTGAACGCGGGCCTGTCCCAGCTGGCTGATCGTCTCGCGGCAGATCAGGTTGATGATGATCCCTCGACGCAGGTTCGCGCCCTGGCTGAATCGAACATTCGCTGGTGGGATTCGCTTGAGCCCGACGTCATCGCGACGTTCCTCATTGTTGTGCCCGTGGTCGTGGCATTCGTTGCGATCTTCCTGCAGGTCTGGTACGACCGCCACGCAGAACGTCGAGCCCTCGCCATCGAGATGTACGCGAAGTTTGATTCGGTTGAGCTCGCGCGCGATCGCCGCCAGGCTTGGCAATGGTGCCGCTCGGACCCCAGACATTTCGAACTCTTCGCGGAATATACGTTGAATGTCGGCGATGTTGCGCTTAAGCCCAAACAACTGGCCCGGTGTCAGTCGATAGCGTCGGTGTTGTACTTCTTCGCAGCTGTTGATCAGTTGCTGGCTGAGAATGCGATTGATGTTCGACTCGTGCAGTTGCTTCTGGTTCCGCGATTCCGATCGTGGTATGTGTATGTGGTGCGGCCAGCATCGCGGGCGCTGGATCAATGCCTTGCGGATCATCCTTCGCTTGCGTTCCCTGGAATCCTGCCTGCGTGGAGCGATGGGTTGAATCAACTGGTTGCGCTGAGCAAGCAACAGTGAAAGGCGGGCGGCCCTCACCCCTCACCGGAAACGGGCTCGAAACTCGTCATCGATCTGATAAGGAATGTCCGAGCTCACAGGAACTTCCAGCGGCCGTGCTTTGAGCGCGAAGAACTGCTCGCGTCCAGCTGGGCCCAGCAGAAGATCAACCCACCCTTCGCCGATCGGGCAGAGGATCCAGCGTGGCAAGGCTGCGGTGAACTGCGACTCGCAGAACTCATTCCACATAAGCAATGCCTCAACATCATTGGGAAAACACACTGGCACGCGCAATGAAACCGCGCGCGGCTGGGTCGCATCGCCACTGCGGCTGCCGCGCGACGCGGTCCTGAGACACGCAGCTGGAACCTCGCGCTCAATCTGATACAGAATGCGCAGGAACGCATCATCCACCGGCTGCTGATCGAGCTCAGCCTTGATGCGATCAAACGCGGATGCGACTTCATCGACTTCGGGCGGCTGCATCGAAGCAATGCGCCGGCGCAGATCTGCGCGGGCTTCATCAGCCAGCATGATCACATCCGCAGCAGATTCAGTTGAGCGGCACTGCTGTTCGAGTTCTGCCAGTCGCACCAGCACTTCGCCACCCACTTCACTGAATGGCACGCCGGCAACCTGCGCAGCTGCGATCATGGGATAGTGCGAACGTCGTGAACTGGTTCCATCACTGGATGACCAGATGCGTCCGACGGTCCATGTGTCGTTGAGCGAGAAGAGGAACGCGTGATGAAAGCCAGCAAGGCCGCGCGATGCTTCGAGTTTGGCCCAACTGCCACGATCAATGTTGCCTGCAATGCCAGTGAGATAGAGGTCTGACTTGAGACGGATGAGGTGATCGGTCTCAAGGCCAATGTCGGGAATGTGATCCTGCCATCCCGGATGCTTACCGAGGAGGGCGAGGGCAACGTGCGGCTGCTGATCCTCAGCATCTCCTGTAAATGTGCGAATGATGTTGCGGAGAATGTTCATCGCGCGGTATGGACGTCTTGGGTTGTGATGCGTACTTCATTCATTCACTGCGCCAGCGTTTGACCACCTGCGGGGGGATGGCTGCATCATCGAAGGTGACTCTGAGCCAAAGGGCATGCTCGCGGGTCTGGCCGCCAATCTCGCCGCTGACACGCAACTCAATGCGCCACGCCCTGGCATCAGCTGGATCGATTTCGACACTGTGGGCAACAGCGAGGAGTTCGAGCAAAGGCCATTGCGACTCGAAGACCGGCCGCATGGAAGAGCTGGCGCCGTGCGGCTTGAGCTGCACAGATGCGTCGGGCTCGTCAGCCACAGCTGCCTTCTTGAATGCGAGTGAGAGTGGGGGCCCGGGCGTTGCGAAAGTGCCGAATGTCACCGGCTGCAGGATCGAGTTCACTTTCTCTGTCCTGGGCGGACTCTGTCCCTGACCGATCGCAATGAAGTGCCAGACTGGCGTGGCGGGCGGCGGATTGGTCGCCGCAGCGTCGGCTGGCAGCACGCTGACTGTCATGCGGTGGGCACCTTCTTCGGGGAGCGAGCGCAGGATGGCAGCCATATCGTTGACAACAGCCATGCGATCAGCTGAGAGTGGAGAGCGCAGTTTGTTGATGAGCTCTTCGATCTCAAATGCGAAGCCGGTTTCCCTTGCGTTGCCACCATCGCTGATCAGTGCAAACTGCACGGTCGCGCGGGCCTGATTCACTTCCTCCGGCGTGAGCGCGTTGCCACCCACCGTGTACGGGCCGAGTGGGAAGCGTCGATACTTGCCTTCGATTTCCGCGAACGCAGCGTTGGCATCTTTGGCGACTTCAGTGGCGAGCAACTCAAGACTCTCGTGGCTGAACCTGGCCCAGAAACGGTCGATGAGGTCAGTGATCCCGAAGCGGCCGGCCGCTCTGCTGTAGATGAACTTGTCAGTTCGATCGCCTCGCTCGATGCTGCGCAACACCATCTGTCCTGCATCAAGGGCCTTGTCGGGAAGGCGCTTCCAACTGCGCAGGACCAGTTCATATTCATTCGTAAACTCTGGCGTCGGGCGCGCGATCGCAGCTGCATCACTCAATCGTTGTTTGACATCATCAATCAGTCTTGCATCCAGCGCTGCGGGATTGAGCGAGGTCAGATCACGCAACGCGTTGTCGCGTACATCTTCTGCATAGCCAAGCAGCGCAGCTGTGATGCGTGACTGCTCAGCAGGTTCGAGCAATGACTGGAACTCGCTCCAGGACAGGCGGGGATTCACGCTCAGCTGGCCGATCACATCGCTGCTGCCTGCATCGGTCCAATAGGACGCATAGCGAGTTGCATAGTCAAAGATGAGGGTTCTGAGTGCTTCAAGACGGGCTGAATCTGCCCGCGTGCTGAGAACAGCGTGTGCAGCCTGCCAGTCGCGGAACAAGCCCGCTGCTGGTGAAGGATGGAATCCCGCTTCGCCTGCGATGGTTGTGCCTGCCTTGCGGGTTTCTGCGAGAATGCTGAAGGGGACATCAGGCAGACGCACCGCTGGGCCGCTTCCTGATGCCTGCTGCGCGATTGCGACTTCGAGGGCCTGGGCGTCGTTGTAGCTGGCCAGCCTGGAGGTGAAGCCGCGCGCGATCTCTTCCTGCCGCATCTCACCTGCCAGGTGATCTGCAATGAGATCAGCCGCAACGGTGCGAGCCGCAGACGCATGTCCAATGACGGGGTCGCTGGCATTGGCTGTGGCCTCAGCTTCGCCAGGCCAACCTGCCAGCCGCGCCCGTGTGATGATTTCGCTGCGGGCTGCATCAAGTTTGCCGCGGATTCCCGCAAGCGCTTGCGCGGTTGTGCCAAAGGCCCATTCATCAGCGCTGGTGTCCGAGTCCAGCAGTGCATCAGCCCGCTGATACATTTCCGCCCGCAATTGATAACGGCGTTCGCCATTGGTGCCAACAGATTCGAGATAGAGCGTGTCCAGCGCAGCCAGTGCCGCTTCGATACGGCTCACTTCATCTGATTCTGCGTAGGCCAGCACGTTCTTGAAGCCAGCTTCGAGTGATGCAACGCGCGCTTCTGCGCCTTTGGGGATTGGAACTGCGGTGGTCGTCGGCGGCCCGTCAGCATTTGCCCCGGCAGTCTCACCACTTCCCTCAGCCGGACGATGCCAGGTGCTTATGTTGACAGCACCCTCGGGCTGCTGCACCGCAGCTGCGAGCAGAATGTCGTAATCGCGCTCAACATCGCTGCGAATCTTTGCAAAGCGGGCACGCCAGGCAGATGCAAGCGATGTTCCTTCAAAGCTGCCGAGCGCAGGTCCCAGTGCATCATGAGCAGCAAGGTATGCGGCGTAGCGCGATTTCCAGTCTTCAAGACGCAAGTCGTTGGGGCGTTCGCGATAGTTGGTCAGCGTGAGAAGTTCGCGTTCGGCTTCAGCCAGTCGTTCCAGCGCAGCCTGCAGATCGCGCAGCGACTTGAGCTCGCCGCCCGCGCCTCTGAGACGTGCATTGCTTGATGCAACGTAAGAGTTGATTGCGCTCGAAACATCCGCAGGATGCACAAGGGCAGCCACATCGGGTGAGGGCCAGTCGACATTGCCCGCGCCGCTGGTGTACAGCCAGTCAGCGACATCCTGGAGCGACGCAGCTTCAGCAGCCAGTTCCTCCGTGGGCGCATCAGGATCGTTCAAAAGTGCAAATCGCAACATGGGTGCAATCTGAAACGAACGGCTGGGGTCATGCACATCACGGGCACTCGCGCTCAGCGCCCGCGGCGCAGGTGCTTCAGCAGCGATTTCAATGTCGATGAGATTCGCAAGCGCTGCAACTGCATCATCGCTGTTCCAGTCGACGCTGTTCCCAGCAGTACCAAGCGATGTAGCTCGTGTGAGCGGGGCGATGATGGCTGTCTCGAACAATGCCCGGCTTGCATCAATACGCTCATTGAGAAAAAGGTTGGTCGCGCCTTCACCCTTGAGCATGGCCACCAAGCGGAATGCAGCTGGGATGTTGATTTCGACCTGTGACTTTACCTGTGATTCAGGGAGGAACGCTGCGAAACGTGTGCCCTGGGTGTCATCGGGTTGGTTGTATTTGAAGGGTCCGTCGTAACCGCCGCCGGTTGAGTCGGTCCGCCGCACGATCTGCCAGCGATGATTGTCGACATCGACGCCGCCACCCTTGCGTCGTTGCAGCGTGAGTTGATCGAGGAAGCGGGTGCGTGCATCACTCCAGAAGCGCGCCTGAGGATCGAGCGCGCCGCGGTAGCCGATGACAGCCCATGTAATCAGCGCAGCAGCAATTGCGGTTGCGATTGCCCCAGCGCCGATGACAAGCATGCGACGAGATCGCTGGCGCTGCCGCGCATTGGCTGCATTGGTGACCAGACCGCGTTCGCGGAAGACCTTTTCCTTGAACACATCGCGCAGGAAATACGCACGATCATCCGGCCAGGCTGCTTCATGCAACGACTCGACGGCAACGCCCAGTGCTTCTGCGAGTTCGGTATCCAGCGCTTCGCCATGTTGCATGGACGACGTGAAATAAATCCCGCGCAGGAACAGCGGCTTGCTGGCCCATTCGCCTCCGACAAAGATCAGTTCAAGGTAACGACGAAGTCTCGAGGTGATGCGTCCGATCGCTTCGGGGAAGGCATACAACTCGTCGACCATGTCAGCCCGGGTGGTGACACCCTTCTCGCCATGGTTGGTGGGTTCGAGCAGTTTGGTGTACCGGCGTCGGGTGATTGAATCCTGCACATTGCCGAGGTACTGTTCGACCTTTGATGCATCGAACGTGTCATCAATCGAGTCGGGGTTGGACCAGCCCATGATCTGATGCTGCAGTTGCGGATCGCGCAGATCTGCAAAGAACTGGCGGAAACCAGTGAGCATGTCAGCCTTGGTGACAACCAGAAACACCGGGAATCGCACGCCCAGGTTGGATTGAATGAGATCGAGTTGCCGCGCGATGCGTCCACCCTTGCGCTCAACAGTTGCTGCATCATCTTTGATGAGACTGTCGACAGGGATGGTGACAATCAAGCCGTTGATCGGGCAGTTAGGGCGTGTCTTTTTGAGCAGCTTGAGAAACTCAGACCACTCACGACTGTCGGTTGATTCAACATCGCCAAATGTCAATCGCCCTGCAGTGTCGAGGATGACTGCATCGTTGGTAAACCACCAATCCATGTTGAGTGTGCCGCCTGTCCCCTGCAGTTCGTCCTGCAATCCCGGCGGGAAACCGATCCCGCAATGACGAATGGCTTCGGTCTTTCCTGAGCCGGGCTCGCCGATGATGACAAACCATGGCAGACTGTAAAGGTCTTTGCCCTTTTCGCGGAAAGTGGCGATACCTTTCTCGAACTTCTTCCGCATCTCATCGAGGCGTGCGCGGTCGGCTGCATCGGACACCGTTGATGGCACCATGCCGCCAGCTTCGCGAATCTGTCGTTCAAATGGATCAGCTTTCTTCTTGCGAATGGCGCGCAGGATGAGCAGGTACACAAGCACTAGGGCTGCGACTGCAGCCAGGCCGATGCCAAGCACGGCCACGACTCGCCAGGAGATCCCCGAGCCTCTGAGAATGCCTGCGATGCTTGTCACACCCAGCGCAGCCATGATGTATCGTGCTGTCGGTGGAAGCCGAATAAAACTGTCGATGAGGTGAACCATCAGCGTGCCTCCTGCTGCGTGATTGCATCATCCGGCTGTCGAATGTCGCTGAGCGCCTGGCCGAGGTCGCTGGTGAACTGGTCGTACAGCACCCAACTGGCGATGAAGAGGACGGCCAGCAGACCAAGAAATGCGATGGTGACGCCCAGCAGTTTGGCGCCGGGCGGTTCGATGAGATCGCGCGTATCAGTGTGCTCGTAGGCTGGCTGACAAATGCGTTCGGAATCGTCTTTGTCCATCTGGCCGCGCAACCGGGCAGCACACTCGAGCATCTTGCTCTTGATCTCTTCGGGTTGCCCTGCATACCAGCCGGTGAATCCCAGGCCCATGCACGTGTACAGCACAGCCACACACTGCGTTGCTCCTTCACTTCGATCTCCCAGAAACTCATCCAGCACATCGAAGAACTTTTCGTCGCCCGCCAGTTCATTCTGCTCGAAGGCGATGCGATCCGCATGCCAGGCTGATGCAAATGCGAGTTTGCTCTCTGCGATCATGGAATCGACGAAGAAAATCAGCGCCATTTCCAGTTTGTCGAACTGGGCGGAAGTTAACTCCGGCGCCGATGTGCGTTTGCTGCGCAGCTCTGCCAGCAGTGCGGTAATCTCGCGTCGAACTTCGCGCTCGTTGGGTTGTCCACCTTTGCGGGCAGCGCGATTGAGTCGGCACACATACAGCAGCAGGGGTTCGCAGAGTTCAGCAGCAGTCATGATCCGCCTCCCACAGGCATGTACAGGGACAGTTGCATGTCAGCAGTGGCTGAGCCCGGCCACTCTGCGCTGGTGGTCTTTTCCTTCTCGATAAGCGCCCAGGCACGCTGACTGTCAGAAAGCACAAGGCGATAATAATGCAGCGCGCTGTCTGATGGAAGCTGCAGTGGGGGATGCCGCTCTTCGACGAGTTTGATGCCACGTACAGCTCGGCCGGCCAGTGATCGCGGCATGAGCTTGAACTCGTCCTCGTTGCATACCAGTTTGCTGAGCACGGTGGCATCATCTTTCGAGCGGATGGCAAGGTAATACTCGCTGGCACGGGTGAAGTGTTCATCGCTGAGTGTTGCGACAAACAGCGGTCCCTCGCGCGAGAAGTCCACTTTCATGAAGCTGGCTGCAACAGCCCCGCGCAACAGATCGCGAATGCGTCCGATGAGGTCCGCAAAGGGAATGTAGGGAGCGTCATGGTTGTAGTCAGGCACAGCAAAGGGATCGCGATCGGGCGCAAGTGCTGCAAGTTCACCAAGAAGTTCGCGCAGGAAGAGGTACATGCGGAAGGGTGGAATGCCATTGGCATCAGCCATGGCTGGGAGCGTCCCAGCAAAGCGGTTGAGTGTCTGCAGTCGCAGCATCTGCTCGAACTGGATGCCACGCATGGTCTCGACACTGAAGCCGCCGCGGGTCATCTGGACAACCAGCTCGCGCCGCGAGGCATCAACTGCATTGGCAAGGTCGCGCACCATCTTGCGCAATGTTGCGCTGCCTTCCATCACACAACAGGGCGGCACAAAGTTGGGATCAGCCCGCGGCAGGCCAATCTGATCGCCCGTGCCCTGCACAACCCGAAGCAGTGGCAACACTTCAAGATCAGTCTCATCTTCGCCAGTGAGAATCAGCCGGGCATTGGCGCGGCGAACACGGATGGGCTGGGGGTTCTCGCCGGTATTCTCATCAACGCGTTCGATTTCACTGACTTTGTAAATGCGTTTGGTGCGTGCATCAGATTCGGGGGTGTTGTCGACAGTATTGCCACGCGTGTCATACCAGAGCGGCACAGCCAGCGAGACCTGGATCGGTCCCGAGCCTGCCTCGAATTGCTTCTTGATGTCGCGGGGTGGCAACTCAGCATCGCCGGGAAAGTCGACGACTACACCACTGGGCATGATGACGCGCAGCCGCTCGAAACGAATCACAAGGTTTGACAGTTCGTCAGGCGAAAGGTGTGATTCGATCACACCATATGGATGCGAGGCGAACAAGCGGCGTTCGATGGCTGCGTCGCCCGCAATACTCTTCTGCATCATCTGCAGATGATGTTGTTGAAGAAACAGGCCCTCTTCCCAATGGATGTGCGGATGATGCAAGGTGGTTCCCAGTGTGAATCAAACGAGACGAAGCGGAGCCGGTCGAGGAAGTATCAACTCTTCCCGCTTTCCAGAATGCGGCTGGCAAACTCAGCCACAACCGCGAGAATTTCCTGTGTCATAACAACCTGGTCAAGGTCCCTGGCAAGTTCCTGATACTTCTCCCAGCATTTCACTTCGCGCTTGCCAAGAAAGCCCACGCCCTCTTGCGCAACTGCTGCTTCGATGGCTGGGGGCGCGTAGCGCTCGAGATGTCGATGCGCCCATTCACGCGGAGCGGTCTTGATGGCAAAGATCATTGACGCGACGAGTCCGCGCAACCGCTCGAGATCTTCTGCGATCTGCTCGCGTGAAACATCGGTATCGCCACTGTAGAAACGGGCGAGGTTGCGGCCGAGACGTCCCTGCTCCTTGAGTTTTTCGCGCGGGGCGATCTCCTGCCAGGTCTTGTGCGTGAGTTTCTCAAGGCGGCCCAGGCATGTGACAAGCAGATCAATCGTGTCCAGAGCGCGCGATGGATCAAGACCCGTGGTCGCTGCAACGCCAAGCTCCTTCCCCAGCGCAGCTGATGCATCGCTGCGCCAGTCGAGCATTGGAGCAGTCTCAGCCAGGCCAGCTGATGCCAGTCGGTCACGAATCACCTGTCGCTCGCGATCACTCAGCGTTGGCGAAATCTCGATGAGCCTGGAAATGAGGAAGCTGGCATCAGAAAGCTCAGCCCGGTCGACGGTTGATTGCAATGTACTGCGATCGCCGACCTCGACCCCGCCATCCCATGTGGGAAAGTGTGAGGCTAGTGAATCGAGATAGGCGTTGCGTTCATCAGGTGGCACCTCTCTGAGCGCTCGCGTGAGTTCATCTGTGAGAAACGCCTGCCGCTGCTCAGCTGGTTCATCTGCGAAGTCCAATTGAATCATGCGCAGGCGGTTGGCCAGAGCTTCGGGGGATTGGTGGTTGCCAGCAGTCAGGCTCATGGATCGAGAAGTTCCTCTTTCGCGACACTCGAAAATCAGCACACAGCCGCTCATCCGTCCAGGCTCCCCGGTGCCCTTTGCGGAAGGTGAGTGGTGGAGTATACCGGAAGAGAGGACTGGTGCGAAGTCCGTGCCATTTGGATTGAGTTGATTGCGGATCGGGCATTGGCGAGATGGGCGTACCCTGGGCTGACACGGCCCGGCTCGCAGGCATGGCTGAGGGGCGCGCCTGGATTTTGCTCAGTGCATGGCGTCCGGCTCCAATGACAGAAGCCCCGCCCTTTCGCCAAATGCGCTGATGAGATCGAGAAGATCCGCATCTTGGCCGAACCTGCTCACGATCTCGTCGCGAGTCAGCATCTCAGCCAGCGTCGAGCCAGTCGCAGCATCAAAAATGGTGAAGCGGACATCAACGCCGTCTCCGTACGCATCAATCGTATACAGCCGTCCCGTGAGACTACCCAGGTGCATCCACCGCTGGGGTGGCGACTGCTGATCACTCTCGATATCCATAGCCTTTATTGCTTCGCGCCCAGATGAAGGTTCGGACGCTCGGATATCGCGCGGCCGGAAGATGCTGGCCATGACAATGAAGGCTGCGAACAAAGCGATCATCGCGACGAAACGTCCCAGTGTTGCTGATACAGCAGTCATATCAGGGACATCGGCCGTATGTGGAACGCGATTCAGCGCGATGTGCAAGCTCATGGCGTTCTGCCATGGCTGATAACCAGAGGCCACCCAAACCAGCGGGCAGGAAAGAAACCCCAAACTCAATGACCGTCGTGGGGTCGCGATGTCTGCGTGTCAGGACGGCTCGTGGGCTCGTCGATCGCGGAGCCGTGCCGCCATGCCGTCGTTCCCTCTGGAAATGCATACCAGCCGGGATCCTCGTAGGACGTGATGCCATCACGCACCTTCACCACCGTGAACATGCCGCCCATCTCGATGTTTCCGAACTGGCCCTCGCCCATCATCATTGGAAGCGTGTTGGCTGGTCCGGGCATGTGCCGGGCCATGTCCTGCATGTCAGCCATTCCGTCGCGTCCCATTGACATGTAGCCGGGGAGGAGCGCCTTGATTTTGCTCTCGACGCCCGATTGATCGACGCCGACTGTGTTGACAATGTCATGCGCCATTGCATTCATGGTGTGGTGCGACATGTGACAGTGCATGGCCCAGTCGCCAGGATTATCCGCGATGAACTCAACGTCGCGTGTGGTTCCCACGGGGACAAGCACCGTGGTCTCCGGCCATTGACCAGCCTCTGGAATCTGGCCGCCGTCCGTCGCCACAACATGCCAGGCATGTCCGTGAATGTGAATGGGATGATTCCACATGCTCAGATTCCCGAAGCGAATTCGGACGCGGTCTCCTGTCCGAACGATCAGGTGCTCTGTCCCCGGGAACACGCGGCTGTTGAAGCTCCACAGGTTGAAGTCGACCATGACTGCCGGATCAGGTCGATAGGTGCCCGGATGCACCGCCCAGTTGTGAAGCATGATGGCAAAGTCGCGGTCGATTGGTCGCTCGCGGGCTTGCCTGGGATGAACGATAAAGAAACCCATCATGCCGAAAGCCATTTGCGTCATTTCGTCGGCATGTGGATGATACATGAACGTACCGTGCTGCTCGGGGATGGTGAACTCGTAAACCCAAGTCTCGCCAGGCTGAATCCCTGGCTGGGTCAGGCCGGTGACGCCGTCCATGCCCGATGGGATGAACAACCCATGCCAGTGCACACTCGTGTGTTCCGGGAGGCGATTAGTGACGAACAATCGAACCTGATCGCCCTGCACGACCTCGATGGTTGGACCTGGCGTCTGCCCGTTGTAGCCCCAGCATTTGACGGTCATTCCGTCTGCAAACTCCTGTTCAATTGGTTCGGCAACCAAGTGATACTCCTTGACGCCCCCGTTCATTCGAAATGGGAGAGTGGTACCGTTGGGCGTGACAACAGGCCTATACGAAAGCTGCCCGCGCTCAGTCGGAGGCGTCTGGGAGCGAGGACGAACGATTGGAGGCGGTTCTTGTGCCTGGGCGCGGCGAACGACCAGCGCACCGCTTGCAGCGACACCCGCCGCGAGGAAGTCTCGTCTGCTGAACATGGTCAGTTGCCTCCGTGTGAGTGATCAGGTGCCATGGGAATTGTTGTGGCTGGCTGGTTTGTTCCCCCCGGGACCAGATGTTCCCCAGCATCGGGCAGCCGTCCGCCAACTACGCGTTCGAGTTCAACGCGTGTGGTCCAATAGTTGTGAATACTCTCGATGTATCCGCGATACGCATCAGTTTCTTCGCGTTTGGCAGCGAGGAGGTCGAATGTATCGACAAGCATGAAGTTGTACTGTTGCTGAGTGAGCATCGTGATCCGCTCGCGCAATGGGACGATGGTGTCGCGGTAGTGCTCGCACTCGTAGCGGATTGCATACAAGCGGTCGCGCAGGCGCCTGACGTCTGAGCGAACCTCTATGGCCATCGCCTCGAGCCGGGCTTCCGCCTCCAGAAGAGCTGCGTCCAGCCTGAGAATCTCGGCTTGCCGCTGATTGAAGATTGGCAGTTCGATCGACAACTCGGGCCCGAAGACCCATTGCCCGTCGGTATCGTGTTCGGCATTGAAGCCGACATCGGTAGTCAGGATGTAACGCCAATCCTGCTGCATTCCCAAGGCTTTGCTGATCGCCTCAACTTCCTTCGCCGATGCCACCAGGTCAAGCCGCTGTCGAATGGCGAGCGATTCAAGTTGCGAGAGGTCCGCCTCCGAAGCAGGAATCTCGGGGAGTCGATCAACAAGTGTCCAGCCCGTGTGCTCACCCCACACTCCCAGATGTACATTCAGTCGCTCGCGAAGTGCAGCACTTTCGGCCAGTGCGTGGGCGTAGTCGAGTCGCGCCATCTCGCGCAATGCCATTTGATTTGCCAATGCAAGGTCGCTGAGATTGCCCGCTGCGTGAACCTGTTCTGCAAACTCAAACGCCACCTCAGCAGCGATCGCGATTTCGCGAAGGAGCGCAGTCATGTGTGTGCTCGCCTGGAGATCAAGGAATGCGATTTGTGCCATCGCAGCAGTCTCGACGACCACATCCGCGACTCGAAGAACTTCAGCATCGAGTCTGACTGAGGCGATGTCCTTGTTCGCGGGCATCAGTAAAACTCGAAGCAGATTCAAAGTGAGGCCAAAATCCAATTGCGCCATGCTGGGCGGGCGATCCGGGAAGCCGATTGCTGCTGTCAGGCTGGGGTTCTCAAGCAGCCCAGCTTCGACCAGGTCAGCTTCGGCGAAGCCGAGCTGCGCGAACTTCGCGCGAAGAGCACGATTGTTTAATAGCGCCACCACCACCGCGCTCTCCTGGTCAAGTGGTTCTGATAAGAGCGCATTGACCTGCGCCTCGATCGCCGCCCTCGCCTTCGCGTTCATTGGCCATGCAATTGCAACACCGGTTCGGTCGCTGGTCTCAGCAGCGACGCGATCGAAGCTGCTGCCTGGCTGAGGTGTTGCGCAGCTGCTTCCCAGAATGGTTGCGCCGAGAATGACTGCCAACGTCAATGTCTGCTGTTTCATGGCGCTTTCTCATCGTCGTGTCTTTGCGGCGTCGATGGACGAGTGGGGACAAGCGCCATCCCGCAGATCCGGCAGTCTCCCTGGCGATCGGACCTGACCTCAGCGTGCATCGGACAGACATAGACGGTGAGGGGACCGGTCGCAGCTGCACCATCGCGAGACATCGTGTGCCCGACGGTTTCAGGCTGGGTTGCGTTGGCATCGGCTGGCATGATCGCGTGGGCAAATGGGTTGGCAGGAGGCGTGAAGGGGACCATTGCGCCCTCGTCTGATGCGGGGTGTTCCGTTGCAGGCCGTGCGACAATTCCAGTCCGCGCGCATCCAACCAGCACCACTGGGAGCGTGATGAGGAATGTCATTCTTGTTGGTGTTCGTTTTCTCATGTGCGTATTCGGTTGCATTGATAAACATCAGTCAGTGCCCGACGAGCCGGAACTCAGCCATCAAACTGCAAGGCATGCCATGCCTTCTTTCCACGTCGGAGCAGGATCATGTTTCCATGCAGAAGATCGGTCGTCTGCAGTGCGTGATCGATCCCGCTCGCCTTTTCGCCATTGATGCTGATTGCTCCATTGCCCAGAAACTCGCGTGCCTCGCGCTTCGAGCTTGCCAGTGATGTCAATGGCAGAAGTTCAAGCAGCGCCATGCCATCACCCTCAAGCCCAGCCCGCGCGTGTGTCGAACTCGGCACATCTGCGAACACTTCTGCAAGCAGGTCTCTGTCCAGAGCGCGAACGTCCCCGCTGAAGAGTGCCTCGCTGGCAGCTTCCACACGTCGCATCTCATCATGCCCATGCACCAACGTTGTCATGTGTTCCGCCAATGCCCGTTGGGCGCTGCGCAACTCA
This sequence comes from Phycisphaerales bacterium, assembly GCA_051004555.1. Lineage (GTDB taxonomy): Bacteria > Planctomycetota > Phycisphaerae > Phycisphaerales > SM1A02 > JBPCKF01. Next base: position 23,367 of record JBPCKF010000090.1, read on the forward strand.
GGCGAACGCTTGTGTTCAACCACGACTGCTTCAATCTGGTCGCGTGGCATCATGGTGAACCACTTCAGAAACTGCTCAACATCGCGATCATCTGCGTTGATCCAATACTGATAAAACATGTAGGGACTGGTGCGATCGGCTGTCAGCCACACAGCCCCTGTTTCGGTTTTGCCGATCTTGCCCCCATCGGCTCGTGTGACCAGCGGGCAGGTGATTGCAAAGGACTGCTTCTCTTCTTCGTTGTGTCCGGTTCTGCGGATCAGGTCCATGCCTGCCACAATGTTGCCGAACTGATCAGATCCGCCCAGTTGCACCGCACAGTTGTATTCGCGTTTGAGATGCAGAAAGTCGTAGGCCTGCAGGATCATGTAGCTGAACTCGGTATAGCTGATACCCTGCTCGCGGTTGTTGAGTCGCTCAGCGACAGATTCCTTCTGCACCATCATGTTGATGGAGAAGTGCTTGCCGATATCGCGCAACATTTCGATGTAGCCAAGCGGTTGCAGCCAGTCGATGTTGTTGACGATCGTTGCTGCGTTTTCGCCCTCAAAGTTGAGGAAGCGCTCGTAGATACGACGTTGCGCGTTGATGTTGTGATCGATCTCCTCGCGTGTGCGCAGTTGTCGTTCTGCTTCCTTTCCTGATGGATCGCCAATGAGGCCGGTGCCCCCGCCCATCACCACGATGGGAGTGTGGCCAGCCCGCTGCCAATGCATCAGCATCTTGATGGGAATGAAGTTGCCGATGGTGAGACTGTCACCTGTGGGATCAAACCCTGCATACGCAGCCCGGCCTGGCGTTTTGAGAAATGCATCAAGCTCATCGCCCGCTGTCTGATGCACGAGGCCACGCCAGTTCAGTTCGCTGAGAAATCCCATTGGGTGATCCTTCATTCAACAAATCTGCTCCATGCGCGTGTGCAGATGAGCGCTGTTTCACTTCTGTCAATCGTCTGTCATCGTCCAGGTGCAGTCGATCCTATGATACGAACCGATGCAGGCGCGACCGCTCGCCGCCAGCATACGTTCGCATCTCCGGTCACGTCCTTCAAGCATAGAGAGGAGTGCACACCATGGCATTCACACTTCCCAAACTCCCGTATCCCTTCGATGCACTCGAACCACACTTTGATGCCCGCACGATGGAGATTCATCACGGCAAGCATCATCAGGGGTACACCGACAAGCTGAACGCTGCTCTCGAAGGCACCGAATGGGATGGCAAACCGATCGAGGAGATTCTCCGCAATCTCAACAAGCTGCCCGAAGCAAAGCGCACCGCAGTCCGTAACAACGGCGGCGGCTTTTACAACCATTCACTCTTCTGGCCCAGCCTGGCACCCGACGGTGGTGGTGTCCCCGGTGGCGAGTTGGCCAAAGCGATCGATGCAACGTTCAGTTCGTTCAGCGCCTTTCAGGAGAAGTTTGCTGATGCGGCTGCGACGCGATTTGGCTCTGGCTGGGCCTGGCTGTGTGTGAATCCAGAAGGCAAACTGCACATCTGCTCAACCGCCAATCAGGACACCACCCTCATGCCCGCAGAGTTCGGCGGCAAGGGCCCTGATCACACGCCCATTCTCGGCCTGGATGTGTGGGAGCATGCGTACTATCTCAAGTACCAGAATCGGCGGCCAGACTACATCAAGGCGTTCTGGAACCTGGTGAACTGGCCCGAGATTGCCCAACGGCTCACGCGCTCGCGCTCCGCTGCGACTGTGTAGGGGAGGGGATCGCTGCAAACGCAAACGTTTTCGGACACTGGTGCAGAGATATTGCGCGCCGCTCGAATAAATGCGCGGCCCTTGTAACGTGAAGTCGCGCCCCGATCTGGTCGATGGCCTTTTCAGAGAAGACCCACCACCCTCTGAAGGAATCCGATCATGTCTATCAGCGCAGCCGACAAGGCCGTCATCGTTGAATCAACCGTCAAGAAAATCAGCCATATCGCAACGCTTCCCGAGATCACGCTGAAGATCATTGAACTGGTCGAAGACCCCAGCAGCACGGCCCAGGACCTGCACACGGTGATTGCCAACGATCCTGCCCTGTGCAGCCGCATCCTGAAGGTTGTGAACAGCGCGTTCTACGGCCTGCCCAGGCAGATCGGATCGATCAATCGCGCGATTGTTTTGCTTGGTCTGAACGCGGTCAAGAATATCGCCATCGCAGCCAGTCTCGCCAAGCTCTTCCGTGGCGGCGATATCTGCGAAAACTTCTCCGCGCGTGATCTTTGGGTGCACTCGATTGCCACTGCAGCAGCAGCCAAACTCATCGCGGACAAAATCCGCATGGGCCTGCCGGATGAAGCATTCCTCGCGGGGCTGATTCATGACATCGGCATCCTGGTCGAGCTTCAGGCTGATCGTGGCAAGCTGATCGAAGTTGTTGAACGCATGCAGTTCGACAGCGACGGCTTCGCATTGACTGACATGCTCGAAGCAGAGCAAGAAGTTTTCGGCGCAGATCATCAGGACTTTGGCAAGTGTCTGTGCGAGACCTGGAAGTTCCCCAAGAGCTTCGTTTTCGTTGCGGGTCATCATCACAATCCCGAATCGATTCCTGAACCCAATCGCCCGCTCACATGGGTGGTGCAGATCGCCGATCGACTGGTCGCGAAACTCGGATATGGCTTCCGTGCCGACTTGCGTGGCAACGAGATCAACCCCAACGCGCTGCGCGCACTGGGCATCACCGGCGCGCAACTGGCAGAGATCGAACAGCAGCTTCCCGCTGCCATCGAAGATGTTGAAGGGACATTCAACGCCGCAGGGTAACAACTCATGTATCTAGTTTACGGCATCGATCACTACGGCAAACAATCGAAACTGCTGCAGTATGAGACGATAGAAGACGCCCTGCAGAAGCTCCGCGATCTGGCGGAGGCTGATGAGATCGATTCCAACGGGCCCATGTTCCGCAGCTATGGCCTTGCGCTTGACCCCATGCCGCACGGGCCGAGTACCGAAGGTCTGTACGACGACGATGACGCAGAAGATTTGGGCGACGACTTCGACGGACCGCGCCTGCGCCTGCGGCGCGAGTGAGATTCTCAACTTCTCGGACCCGAAATCGCACCAGGTCGTGGATGATGCACCACCCGAGTTGTGTCGTTATCCTTGTCACATGAAGCATGTTGTCCTTATCCTGGCGTTGGTTCTGGCTGGCTGTGTCTTTCCCGCTGTTGCGCTGGCTGAAGCCATCGATGACGAGACGGTTGTCATCTTCAACCGCGCGGGGATCGACTGGCATGCAGATGGGCCGGGCTGGCAGGCCCATGACGGCTATGTTTCGCGCGAGCGGGGGCAGGTGATCGAAGCCCGCATCAATCTTCCCCAGTTGCCGATTGATCAGCGTGACGCCCGCCGCATCGTGCTTGAGCTCACGCTCGAACCAGTCATCATCACCGATGGCGAAGTGCAGCGGTTCAGCGATCCCTGGCCGCGACTCTGTCACGTCACCGTGGTTCCGAACGGCGCTGTTGATGCAGGGCTGATTGATGATGATGAACCAGGTGACGATGCTGGTCCGAAAGATTCAGGCGTCGAACTCATGCGCGTCGTGAGTGGCTTCGGTGGCTCCTCGACGTTTACCCAGGATGTCACCGCTCTTGCGCTGCTGCTTGATGGCGAAACCACGATACGTGTGCGTCTTTCGACATGGACGTCGCCCGGGTGGAACGTCACGCTCAAGGCGCACTTCACGCAAGGCGAAGCGGGATACAGAAGGCCGAAACTTGTTCAGCCGATCTTCCGCAATCTTTCGCTCACTGCAGAGAACAATCGCGCAGAAGCAATTGTCGACATTCCTCCCGGTCTTTCGCTGCCGCGCCTGCGTCTCCTCACGACAGGGCACGGCGGATCGCAGGAGTTCATGTCCGCCACACATGTCATTCGTATTGATGGCCGTGAAGTGATGCGGCTGCGACCCTGGCGTGAGGATGGCGGCAGCAGGCACGCGGAGAACCCTTCAAGTCGGCGTCTGAATATTGATGGCCGTGAACTCTGGTCGAGCGACATCGACAGGGCTGGCTGGATGCCGGGCAGTGTGGTCAAGCCGATCACGGTGCCATTGCCCGAACTCACTCCCGGCAGGCACACCATCGAACTGCAACTGCTCGATGTCGTGCCTCCCACACGTGGGCCCGAAGGCAACGCAACCAGCGCGGGCGGATACTGGATGATCTCCGGCCAGATTGTCGCGGATGAACCGTGGCCACGCTGATCGTGAAACTCTTCGTGATTCATCGGAGCAACGTTTCCGGTACACTTGTCGTATGGGCAAAGATGAACGGGTGATGAATGATGGTGCAAACGTTGGCGACGATGCAGGAGCGCGCGGGCGTGGCTTGATCGTGCTGTCAGGGCCATCAGGCGTGGGAAAGACGACAGTCGCCCGAGCCGTCGAGCGCGAACTCAACTCTGTGTTCAGCGTCTCAGCAACCACGCGGCCGAAGACCGCAGTTGATGTCGAAGGGCGCGATTACTTCTTTCTCAGCGAAGCAGAGTTTCAAGACAAGGCCGAACGTGGCGAGATGCTCGAACACGCATGCGTCTTCGGCAAACACTGGTATGGCACGCCACGCGGGCCGGTTGAAGCGGCGCTGGCAGCGGGTCACCGCGTCATTCTTGAGATCGATGTTCAAGGTGCCAGGCAGATTCGCGATGCCATGCCCGATGCGGTGATGGTGTTCATCGAGCCGCCCAGCGAAGCCGAGTTGCTGGTGCGCTTGCGCAATCGCGGCCGTGAAGATGAAGCGGTCATTCAACGCCGCTTCGCAGAGGCTCGCAGAGAGATCGCGTTCGCTCATGAGAGTGGCGTGTATGACGCTTTTGTGGTGAATCAGACGCTCGAACACGCGGTTGCCGAGACGATTGAGGCGATCTCCACCCACTTGGGCCAGTGACGGGGCGTAACGGCGGGGAGCAGACATGCAACAGCCCAACGCGCGGGATGTCGAACGCAATGTCCCGCGGGACAACCTTGTCGCCCGTCGATGAGCCCCGCTGGCTGCGACGACCTGTGAGTGCTGGGTTGAACTGAGTGAAAGGAACTGCAGGCAAGCTCGCTGGTGCGCGAAGCGCGGGCGACCGCTTGGTTCGCCCGGGTGGCAGCAGAGACCATCGGATGTACTGGTTATAGGACTCTTTTGGCGATGATTTTGGGAATCCAGTCTTGACATTTGTCAATTGGGAAGTATGCTTAATCTGTCGATGAGCTACATAGTTGATGGACGCGGCAAGTTCGTGGAGGATTGAGTACATTGGTTTGCAATGCCACCTCTTGTCGATTCCGAACTACGCCGCGCCTATCTCGCCGCCCTTTCCCGATGGAGTATCACTGGATATGTCAACTTTCTCGAACGACCAGCGGCGTGGGTGCACGAGTCGCTCGGCATGTCACCTCGATATGTCGCAGAGTTGATGTATAAGTTTGTCAACGATGGTGGCACAATCAACCAAGTGGTTGAACGCCGCCCCGAGTACACTGAGCAGGATTTCCACTATGACCTATTGGTTCGGATCCACGGCAGGCTCATTTACATCGAGACTCTTCTTGATGCCCGCCGTCCGGACGACGAAGTGATAACCGTCGTGAGCATTCACGACGCACGATGAGATACCACCGATGAAGCACGATTCAGTTCAAACTCCCGCCCGACCCTTTCCCTGGCGATGCCACGCATGTGCCAAGGATTCCATCCACGGTGCGTCGATCGAACATCTGGTTGTTCGACGCCACGAAGGCGTTACCCACAAAGTCGTTGTTGAGAATCTCTCGGTTGGCCGCTGCGATGAATGCAGCGAGTTGGTCTTCCATGCTGATTCTGATCGGCAGATCGAAGCTGCACTGCGCGATCACTTGGGGCTGCTCAGTGCTGGTGAGATTGCAGCTGGCCGGGCCGCCCTGGGTCTTTCGCAGGTAGCGATGGCTGACGCCCTAGGCGTCGCTGCCGAGAGCCTCTGCCGCTGGGAGAAAGGGCATGTGATGCAGTCGCGTTCGACCGATCGCATGTTGCGGACATTCCTGGCAGTGCCGGAGATGCGGGAGTTTCTGCACTCGCTGGACGGTGAGTCGATAGAGCGTTGCCCGAGCGAGTGGACGAGTGCGCTTGTCGACAAGTTGCCAAGGTCACTGGTCCGTCCAACACCACCCGGCCCCCGACCTGAGTGGCAGCTTGCGGCGTAGCAACAGTGGTCTCACCATCAGATAAAAATCGTGCGTTCGGCAATCCGACCGTGGTGTCAATGCGCATCAGTCGTATCACCTCAATCGATCAGTCGGCGGGGTCGCACAAGGTGTTTCTTGAGAATTCAGGCGGCGACTCGCTGATTGCGAAGGCGCCCTTGCCAAAAACCGAATACGAACTTGAGGACTCGACATTGGCCGTTTCCGCTCATTTTGACTTCAAGGGGTATCAGGTCGATGCTGGCTCAGCGGTGAACCCAGACTCGTCGCCTTTTATTGAGGTGGCAGCGCTCTTTGTGATCACCTACGAGTTGGATGATGGCCCCCCAATTGACGCCGATGACCTGAGTGCGTTCGCGCTCGTCAACGGGTCGTTCAATCTCTGGCCGTACTGGCGCGAGTATCTCGAGGGTGCGCTCGTCAGGGCAGGCTTGCCTCGCTTCCGTCTCCCGCCGCTTAACTTGGCGAAACTCGTTGCGGAGTCGTCAACGGGCGCTCCCGATCAAGCGGGTGACTGAGCCGACAACAAAGCATAGAGCGGTTTCGATCGTGTGATCAATCGCCCACAGATGCGCGTGAGATGAAAGCACTACACTCACATATGACCTCTGCGGATCACGCTGCTACGGCTCGCATCAACCTTCTTGTCGAAGACCTCGGAAGGTTGTCCTACAGCAGCGGTCTGGAAATTCAGCGACAAAGGCAGGCTGCTGTCATCAATCAGCGCAGCAGTGACGACGCTGTCCGCGCAGGTGTCTCTTCGATGTATCTGCTGTTCGTCGAGCATGATCCACCCGTCATTACCGTCTCACGCAGACCAGGCGCGCGCGACCACTTGCTGGCCTCACCTGCACACCTTCGCGCAATTGGCATCGAAATCGCGGAAACCGATCGCGGCGGCGACATCACTTATCACGGGCCGGGTCAACTCGTCGTCTATCCAATTCTCGACCTCAACCTGCTCAGCCTGCGCCTGCACAGTTACATGCGACTGCTCGAAGATGTCGTGATCAATCTGCTGGCGCACTTCAACATTCGTGGCGAGCACGACAGCAGCGCGACTGGCGTCTGGGTACGCAATCCACACGATGACCAACTGCGAAAAATCTGCGCGATGGGCGTACGCATTTCACGATGGGTCTCGATGCACGGCCTGGCCCTCAACGTCACAACCAACCTCGATCACTTCCGCATGATTGTGCCTTGCGGACTCATCGGCCGCGATGTCACAAGCCTCGAGCGCGAACTCGGACCAGATGCGTGTCCATCCATGCA
>JBPCKF010000091.1:0-41930 GCA_051004555.1 Phycisphaerales bacterium
GGCTTGGCTATCGCCGAAGCCGTGGCACCCTGCGGCGGGAATCCCGTGGGCCCGCGGCGCGCATCTGATCTCTCTGCGCCTCGGCGCCTCGGCGGCTTCACTCGCCGACCTTGAGCATTGTCATCCGAGCACACTGTTCCCTTGTATTCGCATCCCGCAAAACGCCGATGATGTGCCTAGAATCATGCATTCTTATCCCGGAGGATACTGACCATGGCAATTACACTCACAGAAGCAGCAGCCCGCGAGATTGACACCATCATCGAACAGCAGGATCTCGACCCTGCCAAGGTGTGCTTGCGCGTCGGCGTCAAGGGTGGCGGGTGCTCAGGATTTTCATACATCCTCGATCTCACCGAGTCGACACGTGACACCGATGAAATGTGGACCTTCACCTATCAGCGGGCCACCAAGAAGAGCAAGGCAGCGAATGAGGCTGACAAGAACGCAGCGGTCGCAGTGGCTGAGGATGAAAGCGACAATGAGTTCAGCATCCGTGTGGTGTGTGATCCCAAGAGCTACCTCTATCTGAATGGCGCGACTGTTGACTTCAAGGACGAGATCATGCAGCGCGGATTTGTGTTCAACAACCCCAACGCATCCTCAAGTTGCGGATGCGGGTCAAGTTTCAGTGCCTGAACACTGGTACCATCCACACGACGATGACAACATTTCGCACCGCCCCGGCCATCGAACCCGGAGAACCCGACCACAGCCCTCGTCCTCAGCAGCAGCCTGAGTGGACGATTGCTGATGCGCGTGAACTCTACATGACCGATGCCTGGGGCAACGGCTATTTCAATATCAATGAACAGGGGCATGTCATCGTCACGCCCGAGGGTGATGTCGCCCGCTCGATCGATCTTCGTGAAGTGGTTGAAGGGCTGCGCGAGCGCGATCTGTCTGCGCCGCTCATGCTCCGCTTCAGTGATGTACTGGCTCATCGCATCCGCGATCTTCACGACGCATTCGCAAGCGCGATTGAAGAGAATGCCTATCAGGGATCCTATCGGGCGGTCTATCCCATCAAGGTGAACCAGCAGCGGCAGCTGGTCAACGAAATCTTCCAACATGGTAAACCGTTCGGATTTGGACTTGAAGTTGGCTCCAAGCCCGAGTTGCTTGCTGCGATGGCTGTGACGCGCGATGACCCCGATCGCCTCATCATCTGCAATGGATTCAAGGATGATCGGTACATCGAAGCGGTGATTCTCGCGACCAAGCTGGGACGCAGGATCATCCCCGTGGTGGAGGGGTTCAACGAGCTTGGCCTGGTGATTAAGTATGCGCGTCTTTACAATGTCGAGCCGCGGATTGGCGTGCGCGTGAAGCTCGCCAGTCAGGGTGCAGGCCGCTGGCGTGAATCAGCGGGCGTGAAGTCGAAGTTCGGCCTGTTTGTGAGTGAAGTTCTCGCAATGGTGCGCGTCCTGCGCGAGCATGACATGCTTAACTGTCTCAAACTCGTACATTGTCACGTCGGCTCGCAGGTTCATGACATCAGGCACATCAAGGATGCCATCAATGAACTGGCCCATATTTATGCAGAGTTGAAATCGATGGGGACGGGCCTTGAGTACATCGACGTGGGCGGGGGACTTGGCGTTGATTACGATGGCAGCCGCTCCAACTTTGAATCGTCGATGAATTATTCACTGCGTGAGTATGCAGCGGATGTTGTGTATCGCATCGGCAGTGTGTGCTCGAAGCGCGACCTGGCTCACCCGACGATCATCAGCGAATCGGGGCGGGCTATGGTGGCGTACAACAGTGTGCTGGTCGTCAACGTGCTGGGATCATCTCGACTGGATCGCACCTGCACTGGCATGGATCCATCTGCCCTCTCTGAGGATGCTCCGCAACCGTTGCGCGACCTGCGTGAGGCGTGGATGAGCGTCAGCGAATCGCGGCTGCTTGAGTGTTATCACGATGCGGTGCAGGCCCGTGATGAAGCGCTCAATCTCTTCAATCTCGGCTACATCACGCTGGAAGACCGCGGGCTGGCAGAGCAGCTCTTCTGGGCCACCTGCGCCCGTGTGCATGCCATTGCCCGAACCCTTGAGGGGGTGCCCGAAGATTTGATGGAGCTTGAGACCATCCTGTGCGATACCTACTTCTGCAACTTCTCGCTGTTTCAGTCGCTGCCCGATTCATGGGCCATCGATCAACTCTTTCCAATCATGCCTATTCATCGTCTGGATGAACAGCCGACAAGGCGAGGCCTGCTTGCAGATATCACGTGCGATTCGGATGGCAAGATTGATCGGTTTATCGCCCGCGAAGATGTGGCTGCTGCACTTGACCTGCACGAACTTCGCGAACATGAAGATTACTATCTCGGCATCTTTCTGGTTGGTGCATATCAGGAAACGCTCGGCGATCTGCACAACCTCTTCGGCGATACGCATGTTGTACACATCAGCCTCGATGAGAATGGCGATTGGGTGATTGACGAAGTAATTCGAGGCGATCGCGTGGGCGAAGTCCTTGGCTATGTGCAGTTTGATGCGGAACGCCTCTATCCAGTGTTGGCACGCGACTGCGAACAGGCAGTCCGTGATCGGCGAATGACTGTTGCTGAATCACAGGCGCTCTTGCGCTTTTATGAGTCCAGCCTGAACAGCTATACATACCTCGAACCACAGGAGCGGTGAGCGCAGTGAGTGGTTCAGTTGCAGCGGGGTATCCCAACTTCCTGGGCTTGAGTGATGATGAGGCAGACTTTGGGACTGCCCGTGCTGTCATTCTTCCCGTGCCTTATGACGGCACAAGTACCTGGCACAAGGGGGCTGATCACGGACCAGCTGCCCTGTTGCAGGCATCGACCCAGGTCGAGCTGTTTGATATTGAAACGCAGAGCGAACCCTGGCGAGAGGGCATTGCCACATTGCCACCGATCGAAGATGCTGCATCTCCTGAGGAGATGGCTGCGCGGGTCGAGCGTGAAGTTCACAAGATATGTACAGCCGGGAAAATGCCAGTCGTGATTGGTGGCGAACACTCAGTGTCCCTCGGCGCAATCAATGCTGTTGCTGCGAGTTGCGGGGGCGATCTCACCGTCCTGCAGATCGATGCACACGGCGACACGCGCGAGTCGTATCACGGCTCGACACACAATCATGCATGTGTCATGGCACGCGCTCGGGAAGTTGCAACCATCACGCAGGTCGGCATTCGCGCGATTGCTGCTGAAGAATACGCGAGCATGGATCTCGCGCGCGTGTTCTTTGCTCACGATATCGTCGGGAGTTCTGGCCGCGGCTGGATTGATGATGTGCTCAGCACGCTTGCGTCAAAGGTGTACATCACGATTGACCTTGATGCGTTTGATCCTTCGCTGCTGCCAGCCACGGGAACACCTGAGCCGGGCGGATTAAACTGGCAGGATGTGATCCAACTGGTCAAGGCAGTGACGAACAGCCGGGAGTTGGTCGGATTCGATGTCGTGGAGTTGCTGCCTTCACCCGGTCAGCATGCCAGCGAGTTTATCGCAGCCAAACTCGTGCACCGCATCCTGGCTATGCATTTCGCAGCGACTGTCTAGTGAAATCGCTGCAACTGCCACAGCTGACTTCCGCTCGGGCCCTGCGGATTGCATCGCGCATCGAGACGTGGTTTGCAGCAAACGCCCGCGATTTTCCCTGGCGGCGCAAGCGCTCCGGGTACTCCGCGCTGGTTGCAGAAGTCATGCTGCAGCAGACGCAGGCGGCCCGGGTTGTGCCAGCGTTTAACAGATTCATGAAGCAGTTTCCTGATGCCAAAGCACTTGCTGCAGCTGATGAAGATGTCGTGCTGCGGGCATGGGATGGACTGGGATATTATCGTCGCGCGCGACTGCTTCATCGTGCTGCATGCGCCATCGCGGAAGAACATCACGGGCAAACGCCGCGCGATGCAGATGCGTTGCAGCGATTGCCGGGTGTTGGCAGATACACAGCTGGCGCCATCGCATCCATCGTGCACGGTGAGCGGACCGCAATTGTGGATGGCAACATCATGCGGATCCTGGCGCGGCTTCTGGCGATGGAGTTGCCACGCGATCACAAAGCCGCTGTTGCATGGACCTGGCAGATGGCAACGCAGCTTGTGAAAGCATCTTCATCGCCTGCGGTGCTCAATGAAGGACTGATGGAACTTGGCGCAATGGTGTGCAGACCGAAGCAGCCGCTGTGCGCAACCTGCCCGCTGGCAACGTGCTGTCGCGCACTGCAATTGGGCCTCGAGCGCGAGCTGCCGGTTGCAGCATCACGGGCACAACGGGTGCGCGTCACGCATCACGCCATTGTGATTCCTCGTCAGCGTGACCAGCACATCCTTATGCAGCAGCGCCAAGCAGTGGGATTGTGGGCACACATGTGGCAGACATTCACAATCGAGAGTTCGCAGATGATCTCACGATCTCAACTGCAGAAGACGATCAGATTCGCAGCGATTGAAGCGTCGCCAGTGATGCAGTTTGTGCACAATACCACGCATCGCGAGGTGATGTTCGTTGTCCATCGCGGCGTGATGCGCCGAGGCCATCGTCCCCCGCGTGGCAGTGTCTGGATGCCTCCCAGCAGCCTTGCTGATCTAGCAATGGGCACTGCTCAGCAGCGTCTGATCGCGAGTTGCATCGATGCAACACGTTGACTGACAAGGGTTTGCGCCATACATGGGGCTGGGTGCGGGGGTTTTCGGGGTTTTTCAGGCTGCGTGATCTGGTTTGTGTGATATGCTAAGCATCAGACGGCTGCCGCGAATCACACGATCATTTTGAGGAGAGAGAGATGCAGAGATCACACATTGCCCTTACGACACTGGCGAGCGCATGCCTCGCGCTGTCCGCCGCTGCCGGTCCTGAATGGGTTGAGAAAAACGACGCAGGCGAGTCACCTCGCAACGCCCAGAACACCAACGGCGACTTCAAGCAGATTGACGGAATCCGCGGAACGCTCGGAACGTTCTTCGAAGGTGGGAACGATCAAGTTGACATGTATTACATTCGCATCACCGATCCGGACAACTTCACACTGTCAACCAACGAAGAGTTCAATCGGGGCGAATCCAACTTCGACACTCGCCTCTGGCTGTTTGAGATTGGCACGTTCGGAAGAGGTGGGCCGCTGGCTTTTGGATTGCTTGCCAACGATGATGTGCGGGGCTTCGAGGATGGCAGTTCATTTCTGCGGCCCGTCTCGGATGATGATTCAGGTGCCCGCGTGAGGGAGGGTGGGCTATATCTCATCGCAATCTCCAACGGCGACAACATGCCCTTCAGTGAGGGCGGCGACATGTTCTTTTTCGCGAATCCGTTTGAGGTCTCCGGGCCAGACGGCCAAGGCGGCAATGCGCCATTCCTCGGATGGCGTGGCGAAGGAGAAGGCCAGGAAGGGATTCGCGAGTATCGCATCGGCATCACTGGCGCAACCTTTGCAAACCTGCCTGCACCCGGTGCATTTGTGACACTGGTCGCAGCTGGCCTCATTGCACGCGGTCGTCGTCGCAACTGATCGTTCGACAGGCAGTCTCGGATCAAATCTTCAACATCACTTTGAGCCCGCAACATTCAGTTGCGGGCTCTTTTTATGCGTAACTCAGGACTGCAGCGGCGTGGTGGCATCATCCTGGTGGGTGAGGCGTTTGGCAAGAGCACCTAAGCATAACCCTTGCTGTCGATGGGCCGAGTCTCAACGGTTTTTTCTGTTTAAACCGTGGCGGCTGCGGCGGGACAGCGTCTACGAGACAGTTCTGCCACTGCTGTCCCGGGGCAATCGAGCCGATAGAATAGGGGCCGGGTCCCAAACGGCCACCTTTCAATCTGCACGCTTGATGGAGCTTTCACCCAAATGCATATCCGCAACCAAATCGCAATGATCCTGGCTGGAGCCGTGCTCATCATCGGGTCGGGCTGCACCAACCGCACAGCCCGTGACGACAGCATGATCTTTGATATTCAGGGGCCGGTGGCTGTTGATGTCGAGTCGTTCAATGGCGATGTCCGCGTCATTGTTGATGAGCGTCTGACCGAAGGTCGAGTCCAGGTGACCCGCACTGCGGACCACGGCCACCGGCGCTGGGATGATTCGCTTGAAGCTCTGGACTCGATCGATTACTCAGCTGAGCTGACGTCCGATGCACGCGGACCTGTCCTCATGGTGAAGACCTGGAGCACGCATCCGGAGTCGCATTACCAAAGGGCCAACGTCACCATCAAACTGCCGGGCGTCAGCGGCCTGCGCGTCTCGACGATTCGTGGCGAAGTTCGCGCGACAGATACCGAAGGCGAAACCAGCATCGCAACCCAGAGAGGTGATGTCCGCTTTATGACCAACCGCGCAATGACTGCCCCAGTGAAAATCACGGCAGAACGCGGCAGCATCGACTATCGCGTGCGGGGCGACTCATCTGGAATGATTTTGGCTGATGCTGCTGATGGTGAAGTCATGCAGCGACACAAGAACGCCAAGATGCGCATCACCGAGGCCAACGGCAGTCACATGGTCGCGATTCTCAACGATGGAACAAATCCCATCGAACTGCGATCAGCTGAAGGGGATGTGCGTATTGCGATCGTGCCCGATCCCACTGCTGTGGGCGTGTTTATCTGGAGCCCATGAGTTTCGCGCCGCTCAACGTCAGCGTGGGGGTCGCTCTATCGTGCGTGATCCTTCTGACGCAGGCAGCATGTACGCGCGCCGAAGATTCTGCAACTTCCTCACATGACACTGACAGCGCCAGCGACCCCTCGCGGAACACAGCACCAGAGAAACCAGCCTGGCAACAGCAGGATGATGGATCGTGGACCATCGCGCATGTCAATCAAAATACAGCGTTCGAACGCGACCTGCAGATTGCCATCGAAAAGGCCAGATCAACATTGGCTGATGCGCAACTTGCGTGGGAAGCAGCTGATGCAAACGAGCGTCAACGGTGGCTGGTGAAGTGGGCAGTGACAGCCGATCATGCAACACGAGGTGACACACCAGAAGAAGGCGTGATCGAGTATCTTTGGGTACGGCCGGTGACCTGGTCAGACTTTCGCGTCGAAGGTGTGCTTGTCAGTTCGCCTGTGCATGAAGTTGGCGTTGCCATTGGCGATCCGGTGGCGTTTCCGATCGAGTCTGTCGCTGACTGGGTCTATTGCCTGGAGGGTTCGATGAGCGGCCCACGTCAAGGCGGGTTTACCATCGAAGTTCTTGAATCACATTTCGGCAAGCCGGTTGAGTAAACTCGATTAGAGTCACTCCGACTGCTCAAGCACCGCGAGGAACGCTTCCTGCGGGATGTTGACTGATCCCACCGATTTCATGCGCTTCTTGCCTTCCTTCTGCTTTTCCAGAAGTTTGCGTTTGCGGGTGACGTCGCCACCGTAACACTTGGCTGTGACATTCTTGCGGACAGATTTAATCGTCTCGCGCGCGATCACCTTGCCGCCGATGGCTGCCTGCAGCGGAATCTCAAACTGATGGCGGTCGATCTGCTTCTTCAACTTCTGAAGAATCAGACGTGAGCGATACTCTGCGCTGTCGCGATGGCAGATCAGGCTGAGGGCTTCAACAGCCACGCCATTGACCAGCACTTCCACCTTTACCAGCCGATCAGGCCGGAAGCCGGTGAGTTCATAATCCATGGTTCCATACCCGCGCGTGATGGACTTCAGCTTGTCGTAGAAATCATAGATAATCTCCGCCAGGGGAAGTTCATAGTCGAGAATCTGCCTGGTCTCGCTGAGAAACTTCTGCGCTTTGAATGTTCCTCTGCGCGTGTCGCACAGCTTCATGAGGTCGCCAATATTTTCGTTGGGGCAGATGATCTCGACTTTAACAATGGGCTCGCGGATTTCGTGCACCTTTGAGAGGTCAGGCAGATCTGCGGGATTGTGTATTTCCAGCGTACTGCCATCGCTCATGCCAATCTCGTAGCTGACGGTCGGAGCAGTCTGCACAATTTCCACGCCACCTTCGCGTTCGAGGCGCTCCTGAACAATGTCCATATGCAGGAGGCCGAGAAACCCGCAGCGAAATCCGAAACCAAGCGCATCCGAATGCGTCGGTTCGAATGTGAAACTGGCATCGTTCAGGTGCAGTCGATCGATCGCGTCGCGCAGGGTTTCGTAATCGCCCTTCTTGCCGCCACTTTCACCTGTCGTCGCGGGATAAAAATCGCAGAACACCATCTGCTTGGGCTCTTCGTAACCGGGCAACGGCGTTTCCGCGGGGCGGAGATCGAGTGTAATCGTGTCGCCGATGTTGACATCATCCAGCGTCTTGATATTGGCAACCATGTAGCCGACCTGTGCCGGTCCGAGTGACTGCAACTTTGTGGGCAGGGGAGTGTAACGTCCCAACTCAGAAATGGTAAACGTGCGTCCCGTACTCATCATCCGTATGCGGTCGCCGACCTTCAGCGATCCATCAAACAGGCGGAAATACACAATCACACCGCGGTAGTCATCATAATGACTGTCGAAAATAAGCGCGCGGGTTTCGTCGACCTCGGGTTCCCTGGGTGGGGGAAGTTTTTCGCAGATGGCATCAAGCAGCGCCAGAATCCCCTCGCCTGTCTTGGCAGAACAATAAATACAGTCTTCTGCAGGAATGCCCAGCACACTTTCAATCTCCATCGCAACTTCTTCCGGGCGGGCGTGGGGAAGATCAATCTTGTTGACGACAGGAATCAGTTCCAGATTGTTATCGACAGCCAGATACGCATTGGCGACGGTCTGGGCTTCCACACCCTGACTGGCATCAACGACCAGGATCGCACCTTCGCACGCGGTGAGTGCGCGCGAGACTTCATAGGTGAAATCGACGTGTCCCGGCGTGTCGATGAAGTTCAACTCGAAGACTTCGCCGTTGTACGTATGGCTCACGGTCACAGCTGAGGCTTTGATGGTGATGCCGCGCTCGCGTTCGAGGTCCATATCATCGAGCAGTTGTTCACGTGCATCACGATCGCTCACCGCATGCGTCGCCTGCAGCAGCCGGTCAGCCAGGGTGGACTTGCCATGGTCGATATGCGCGATGATGGAGAAGTTGCGAATGGGCACGGGCGGTATGGTTCACTTGGAGAGGTCGAGAAACACTGGCGAGAATCGACTGTAGGTCGGGTGCGGTCAGTTCTCTTCCAGCCGCTGCCTGAGAAGCTGTAGCATTGCGTCGCTCCAGAAGTCGTTTCCGCTGCTGGGCGCTCGGGCGATATTGGCCTCGATCGCCTGAAGCTGTGCTCGCGCTTTCTCACGATCGCCGCGTGCCAGATCGCACAGTGCTGCAACAGTCGCTGCAGGAAGCGCAGCCGGGCCACCGCCCGCAGCCCGCGGATCGATCGATGTCAGCGTTCGCAGTCCTTCCTCGGGCAGATCGTTTTCACACATCGCAAGTGCATGAACGATGATCGCCTGGTGCATGATTCGATCAAGTTCAACGGCCCGCTGCGCCAGATCGAACGCCCGGCTGGGATTGCGCCTTGCCGACTCGGGATGCAGCAGCAGCGCAGCTGCGAGCGTTGCATGCACAGCCGCATCATTCGGCGTTTGTGTGACACCGTGATTCCAGATGCGCATCGCCTGCAGCCAGTCATTTGCCAGCTCGATCCGGGCCACACCCAGCGGCGCGTAGAGTGGCCGTTGTGGATCAATCTCAAGAGCGCGCGTGAGTGCATCCACCGCCCTGCTGAGATCACCCATCTGTAGCGAGAGCAGGCCAAGCTGTTCGTGGCCGTAGGCATAATACGGATCGATTCTGCATGCTTCGATGAGTTGCGTGGGGTCGATCGTTCCGGTTGCTGCGAGGGCGACTGTGAGGTTGGCTCGATCAGCAGCCGAGGCATTTCCCGATGCGATGAGCTGTTGCAGCATGGCGACTGCTTCACTCAATCTTCCGCGCTTCCCCAGCAGTGGCGCGAGTGTTGCCATGATGCGGGGATTGTCTGGCTCGATCGCCTGCGCCCTTTCCAGCGCAACAATCGCTGCTGCATCGTTGCCGAGTTGACTCTGAGCAATCGCGATGCGCACCAGTGGATCAATCTCGGGCGTCTGCAGATTCGCAACATCACGTTCCAGTTGCGCAACGCCGTGGGCTGATGCAGAGTGCTCAACCGCAGCCATATGCAGATAGACCTCTGCAAGCGGATCATCCTTGAAACGCTCTGGAAATGCGAGTACTGGCGTGACTGCTCCCAACGGGCGCAACTCCCTCAACTCACCCAGAAAATCATCATCATCACTCGGCGGCTGTCGACGAATGAAGTGGTCGGTCATGACCACTCGGATGGCATCCTGCGTTCGACGGGCGGGCATGTGACAGGAAACGCAGTCATCGGGCGTGAGATGTTCGGGAATAGCCATGGCCTCGACCATGCAGTCATTCACCGTGTGACAACTCAGGCAACGATCGCGATAGAACTGCGCCCGCTCAGCAACCGCAACTTTGCGATGCGGATCGTGACAGGTCAAACACGTGAGCGCGGCATCGCTGGCGATGAAACACGCGCTCTGATGCATGCGATAGGGGTGATGGTTGATGTGAAATCGCTCCGCCTGCTCCGGGCTGCTGCCGTAATCGACATGCACAATAAAGTCACTCAGCAGCATGCCCGGCTGATAGGCAAAGTCGCCAACGTTGAACCGCCGCTGCAGGGATGGAAACTCAGTTGACGGCTGAAAGTGACACTGCAGACAGACATCATCGCGCCTTACAGGATCGAGATCGACAGGATTGACGATTGAGTTGTTGATTGCATCGGCTGTGGCAGAAGGATCGAGGGCCACGCGAACGTGCTCACGGCCGGGTCCATGACAACGTTGGCAGCCGATACCCTGGGGCAACTCGCGCGGGAAGCGCATGGGCATGCCTGCGCGATCGCGGCCCACTGGCATGTCGGGGTAGGCGTTATGGCAGAACATGCAGTTGCGATCGATGCGACGTGCCACGCCCGGATGAAACGGCGTGTCATAGCCGGGCGACATGCGCCACTCGCGCGCAGGTTCATACCAGGTGATGGGAAGTTCAAGCAGCTCGCCTGTCGCATCGAGTCGATGTGCATAACTGCGAGCGTGATGGCCGGAACCGATGATGAAGTCAGCTGAAATTTCGAGTTGATTGATGCGTTCCCCCGCGCCATCGAGCTGATAACGCTGCATGAGAAGTGCATCGCCGCGTTCGATCATTTCATAATAACGATCGGATGGCTGATGGTAGTAACGGCTTTGAGGCCCAGTGACTTCGATGCGATTGTCGGGCATCCAGCGAGCGAATGACTGACTCATGCCGACGTGATGAAAGCTGCGCGACAGCTCAGCATGACAGGCAATGCATTCGTCGTCCGGCACATACTCTGCAGTGATGCGTGCAGCCTGAACAATGTGCGAAGATGTATCGCCATTCTGCTCAGCTGTTCCTGTTTCGTTGCCTGTGGACACGTCGGGCGAGCGGCGACAGCCAGTCGCTGCGAAAAGCAAACAGCCAGCGCACGCGAGCGCTGCTGTGAGTGATCGGACATCATGCGGACTCAATGGTCTTCCCGATAAATCTCGTGAGCAGCATCTCGCATAGCGGGAATCTCGCGCAGGAGTTCTACCGCTGCATCGGTTTCGCCAGCCATGAGATGCTGGTCGATCTTGCAGAAATGCATGAGGAGTTCGCTGAGTGCCTTGCGATACCCGAGTACGAACGTTGCCCGCTCTGATTCATCCACAGAGTCAGCTGTGTCGGGGACCGCGCCCTTGGCTGACACAATCGCTGCCTGCAGTTCATTGATCGATGCGAGCGTCTGGTTGAGCGCTGCTGTGTCGGGCGCATTCCTGAAGACTTCGCGTACCTTGGCGTTGATGGTTTCCATCGCCTCATGCAGAACATCTTCATCGTGATGTGCCTCAGCATGTTCCCCGTGGTCCTGGTGGGCGTGCTGATCGTGTTTCACATCGCGCGGGGGTGGGTCCTGAGGCGGGTCCTGCCCTGCCCCAGCCGGGCCTGAAATCGCTGCGACAGTGAGAAGCGCAGCGCATGCGCAGAGAAGTGAAAGGACGACGAGGTTTCTGGTTCGATGCATTGCTCTTCTCCGTGATGGGTCTGCCGATGTTGACACTGCGTTCGAGTCAACTTGACATCAGAAGTGTATCCGCGCGAGGATGGGCGTATCCCGATTGAGCGGGCACCACGCGCAGGCTCATTGCAGGACGGCAGAGCCAGGTACGGAATCACGTGTTGGCAGCGTCAATCACGGCTGGGTGTCACCGTATTCCACAATCGCGCTTTCATCCTCGGGTGGCAGGTCATCATCGTCCCGCTTTACGAACACGAGCGGGGCAGCGACGGCGATCGAGCTGTAGGTGCCGACGAAAATGCCAGCCAACAGGCAGAAGGCGAATGGCCGAATTCCCGTGCCGCCTTCGATATACATCACAAGCACCGCCAACAACGTCGTTCCCGATGTGAGCACGGTACGGCTGATGGTCTGATTGATGGAAAGATTGACCGTGTCCGCATCAGCCATTGGCCGCTTGCCACGGTTCTCGCGGACGCGGTCGAGGATGACGATGGTGTCGTTCAGCGAGTAGCCGATGATGGTCAGTAGCGCTGCAATGACGCCCAGATCAATGCGAAATCCATCAAGGCCGAGCATTTGTCCAAAGGCTGTTCCACCCACAAAGTGTGTGAGTGCAAGCAGTCCCAGGGCAATTGACACGTCATGCACCAGCGCCACCATAGCTGCGAGGCTGTAGCGGAATGAGCCGAAACGGATCCAGATGTAAAGCAGAATGCCCAGCAGGCTGATAAGGACTGCAACTTCCGCGTTGGCTGCGAGTGTGGTTGCGATTGAGCCTGAAACACTGGAGACAGCCTCGAGTTGAGCAGGTTCGCGCAGGGCTTCTGTGACCAGTCGCCATTCGAAGTCCGCCAGGGCGCTCTGCCACAGATCGGGATTGTTAGTGAACGCATAGAGCGGATCGACAACAACGATTGCAATCGAGCGATACGCACCGTCAGCATCTGCTTCACCCAAACCGAAGACATCAAACTTGCGTCCAGCTCCCGCGCGGAACTCTTCCTGCTGCCGCATTCGCTCGATGCGATGGCGAACATCTTCTACCCGGGCTGCTGGCTCCAGATCGTCAATGACAATCGCGACACCGCCGGTGTATTCACCGATGCGCTGATCGATGCCGGTTCTGCCAATAACCTGTCCGAGAAACCGTTCATCGCCGACAACAAACGTTGTCCCGCGTGGCGGCGAAGTCTCATTCATGGCTGGGAACTCGTGCGGCGGCGTCTGCGCCAGGGAGTCGCGCAGCTCTTCCACCAGCGCAGCCACAAGCTTGTCGGTATCTGCAGTGGATTCGGTCTGGGCAGCAACCTTCACCTGGAAACTGTCAGAGCGCCCGCCTTCCTGATTGCGTCCTGCAGCCAGCACGCTTGCGCTTGCGAAGTTCGACAGCAGCGGGTCGGTGGGATTGGCAGTGCCGATGCTGCGGATGCGCTGCTCGACTTCGGCACGATCGAGCATGATGCGCGGACCTTCGGGTTCAGCTGCGTCAGCCGGTTTGGTCAGGAACGTTGCAGTCAGACCGCCGCGGAAGTCAGTGTCGAACATGTCCTTGCCACGCGATGCGACCAGAGCAATGCTGATGACAACAGCGACAAGGCTGAGCGGGACGAAGATTTTGCGAAGGCCGATCCAGTTGATGTTGGGCTCAAGAGCGCGGTGCACTGATGGCACTACGGTGGCAAGCATGGGGAGGCTTTGCATCTTGAAGACATCAGTGTAAATCGCGTAGATGACACGTGTCACGAAAAGGGCTGTAAAGAGCGTCGCCAGAATGCCGATGCCCAGCGTGAGCGCAAAGCCCTTCACTTCAGCGGTTGCGGTCTGATACAGCACGAGACATATGATGAGATTGGTGACGTTGGCATCGATGATGGTCGAGAAGGCCTTCTGGTACCCAAGCCGGATGGCGATGCGTAAATCCTTTTCGCCTGCGAAGATCTCTTCGCGGATGCGTTCGTAAATCAATACGTTGGCATCAACCGCCATGCCGATGGTGAGCACAATTCCAGCGATGCCCGGCAGCGTGAATGCAGCCTGCTGCATCGACATGATGCCGAAGATGAGCACACCATTCAGCAGCAGCGCGATGTTTGCCACCACGCCCGCGAAGAAGTAGTACGCCATCATGAAAATCGCCACTGCAACCAGGCCGAAGATACATGCATAGAGGCCGCGATTGAGGTTGTCTGCACCGATGCTTGGCCCAAGCACGTTCTGCGCTACCGGCTCAGGATCGAGACTTGCCTCCAGCGAACCAGCTGAGAGCACGCGAATGAGATAGTTGATCTCTGCAGGAGTGAAATTGCCTTCGATAATGCCGTTGGAGCCAATCTGCGAGTTCAGATTGGGCGCCGAGAACACTTCGTTGTCAAGAACGATGGCCATGGGCTGCTGCACGTGCGGGCCGGTGAGTTCGCGCATGCGTCTGCCGCCAGCTGCGTCTAGCGTGAACTGGACAGCCGGCCGCCCGAAGCTGTCAGCGGTGCGTCCCGCGTTGACGAGGGCCCATTCGCCCGTCGCTGCATCGTGGATGAGGCGCTTGCCCGGCACGTCGTAGAGCAGCAGATAGATGTCGCCGCCGTATTCGCCAGCTTCCAGGCCGCGCTGCGATTGAAAATATGCTTTGGGATCGCGGAGCAACGACGCCAGTTCAGCATCGGTCTTGTACCATTGTTTGAGATCGTTGATGCGAAACCACTTGACAAGATCGGTGGTTGTGAATGAAGGGCCGTGCTCCTTCATATCCTGGCGCAACTGATCGGGCGAAAAGCCAAGCGATGCGCCTGCGCCGCTGGTGACAGCAATACGAAAGTCCAACACACCCGCTCCGCGCAACAGGCGCTTGAGGTCTTCGACATCATCAAAGCCTTTGCGCTTGGTGGTGTAGTCGCCATAGGCTGTGACAAGTGCATCAAGGTCATCAGCCACATGCTGATAGTGCACCTTCATCGACTCGAGTTCGATGGTGCGTGGACCGGGCTCCATGATCGGGTTGCCGTCTTTGTCGACGACAGTCTTCCCCGTCCGGGGATCTTTCTTTTCGCGTGGCGCATCATCGAGTTTCAACATGCGCAGGAGATCACCTTCGTTGAGGCTGGTCGCGAGCACTGCATCTTCCGCAGCTTCGTAATCGACACTTGCCTGGGCCAATGCTGCTTCGAGTCGATCCATCTCAGCGCCGGTTACGCCTGCTTCAACAGCTTCCTCATATGCTGAGAGCGCGAGGGCCTGTTGTTCCCATGCTCGCTGGAGCGTTGTGAGCCGTGCATGTTGTTCGCTGCCAGCGTCGCCACCCCATGTGGCGACTGCAGTGCCATCTCGCAGGCGCATATCCAGTTCAACCGGATCAATGCGGGCCTTCTTCAAAACCGACGCAATCAGTTCCTCATACTTCGCCTGGGCAGCCTGCACTTCCGGACTGGGAAGCGGCATCACGATCTCAATGCGATTGCCACCCAGAGGAGTAATGGAAATGTCCAGCACACCTGTCGGATTCACACGGTCCTTGATCACCTCGATCGCCTGGTTTACCACCTGATCAGGGTTGGGATGATCCTCATCAACCTGCAACTGATAGATCAGGCTCAAGCCACCTGCAAGGTCTTTTCCCTTGCGAATACCCTGGCGCGTGATCGAGTAGCCTGCCAGCAGGACAGCAACGAGAATAATGAGAATCTTCCAATGCATGTTCTGCATCGCGGCGACCTTCTTCCAGCTTCAATGAGTCTTAATCTACAGGCAAGCGAGCACGCAATTTCACGAGGGGGCGGGGGGTAGGGGGTTACTGTTCCGTGTCACTGTCATCCGTGGCACCGTTGCCGCTGCCGTCCTTGCGGGTGCTTGAGGTCAGCACCTGCTGAATCGCAGAACGCGAAAACGTCATCCGCGTGTTTGACGATTCATCAACCTTCAGCACCACCGTGTCGGGCCGCAACTCCACCACAGTGCCGATCGCGCCGCCAATCGTCTGCACACGATCGTGCTTCTGCACAGCATCCAACATGGCTTCACGTTTCTTCTTTTCTCGCCGCTGCCCGAGGATTGACCAGAGAATGATGAACACAAACACCATCACCAGAATCAGCATCATGTCGGGCCCGAACGGAGACGCTGGCCGCGCAGCACCGTTGCCGCCGCCCGCCCCTCCATCACCACCCGTCACGCCCTCACCCCCGGCGCCCCCGGCACCAGGTGTGGATGTGCTCTGGCCACCGCTACGCAGCGATGGTCCGCCATCGTCCTGGGCCAGCACCAGTTGCATCATCCCGTGATGATCATGTATTGAAATGTCGAACCCAAAGTCTGAAGTCGTGAGCATGCAGTTGCCACCCGATCATGAGAGAGAAAAACGCCATCCCGCCTTGCCAGACGGGCTGGCCAACAATCCTACAAACCTGTCCCCCTCTTGCATTACCAAGAGAACAGGGAGTTTACCAGCCAGATGCGATCGGCCACTTCGCAAAGAATCCAGCCCAGTCATTCTCCCTCACCGCCAGTCTGATGTCCACCATCAGGGCCTGGAAGTGGCTCATGTTATGCAGGCTGAGCAGCGTTGGCCCCAACATCTCGCCGGACATGAACAGATGGCGCAGATACGCCCTGGAGAACCCGCCTCTGCACACCACACAACCGCACGCAGCATCCACCGGTCCTGCATCATCTGCAAAGCGGGCATTGCGCATCTGCAGCCGTCCTTCACGCGAAAACGCCGTCGCATTCCGTCCGTTCCGCGTGGGCAGCACACAATCAAACATATCAACGCCCGCCCGCACAGCCATCACAATGTC
Organism: Phycisphaerales bacterium; assembly: GCA_051004555.1. Classification (GTDB taxonomy): domain Bacteria; phylum Planctomycetota; class Phycisphaerae; order Phycisphaerales; family SM1A02; genus JBPCKF01. The sequence continues at coordinate 16,812 of JBPCKF010000091.1, forward strand.
CCGTTCATATCCAACACCCATCAGATACCGCGGCCTGGCAACCGGCAGCAACCCTGCACACCCCTCAACAACCCGCCGAATCTCATCCGGCCCTTCACCGACCGCAACGCCACCAATTGCATATCCCGACAAATCAACGCTGCAGACTGCCTCGGCTGACGCACGCCGAAGTGCATCATTACATCCACCCTGCACAATGCCAAACAGCGCCTGCTCGTCCGGCCGCGCATGTGCAGCCACGCAACGCTCCAGCCAGCGCAGCGTGCGATCGTTGGCAATGTGTAAACGTTCAACACTCGCATCTGCAGGCGGACAATCATCAAACGCCATAATAATGTCTGCACCCAGATCGTTCTGCACTGCAATCGAACGCTCGGGCGTCAGCCGCACCATCGAGCCATCAATGATCGACTTGAACGTCACACCGTCATTGTCAATCGAGTTGATGTTCGACATGGAGAAGGCCTGATACCCACCCGAATCAGTGAGGATCGGCCCGTGCCACTGCATGAACTCATGCGAGCCGCCCAGTTGCCGAATCAACTCGCTGCCCGGGCGCAGCATAAGGTGATACGCATTATTCAACAGAATCTCGCTGCCACTTGCCCGCACCTGATCCGGCGTGAGCCCCTTCATCGCGCCCCGCGTCGCAACAGGCATAAACGCAGGCGTTGCAAAGGAGCCATGCAGCGTCTCAATAATTCCTACACGGGCCGCAGTTGTTGCGCAGCAATGGTCAATAGAAAACTTCACACGCGAGGATAGCGACCGTTGGGGCGACCGGGGGCGGAGACGAGTGCGGGCGGCTCAGTTGCCGCCGGGCATGCCCATGCCGCCGAACATCTCTTCTGCCAGTTTCTCACCTTCAGCCTGGAGCGACTGTTCGACTGCCTCGAAACTGGTAAACTCGCCCGATCGGACTTTTGCTGCGTGATCGTCGGTCATGTGTGCGCTCTTCTGCAACACGGGCAGAAACATCTGCATGAACATTTTGACCTCTTCCGGGTCGCCGCCGCCGCCGCCCATGCCTTCAAAGAACCCGCTGCCATCGGAATCCTGAACGGCGATGTACCAGCGGCCGTTGCGTTCGACGATAGTTTGCGAACCATGATTTGTGCTTGTGATGGTTCCGCTGCTCCCGCTGACGCCATCGAGTCTGATGTTCGTTGGGAGGATGTCTTCGGGCATGCCAGCCATTCCCGCTGCGGCGCCGGCCATATCTTCAACGCCGCGGCCGAACTTCTCTTGAAGTGCTGCGTCCAGACGCCAGGTTGCGTTGATTGTCTCGCGCATGGCTTCCATCATCTGCGCGAGGGCAGGGTCTGCCTGCGAGAAGTCTGTGAGGTTGAACATCGTGCCCATCTGTGCGAAGGATGGTGCGGACTGAGCATCGTTGAGCCGCTGGACGAGGTCTTCGGGGCTGGACGCACCCATCTGGCCGCCGGTTGATGATGTGGTGTTGCCCGCGCCTGCGTTTGAGGCTTGATCGTCAGTTGCAAAGCTGCTGAGGTCTGCTTCGACGCCCTGTGCTGCTGCTGCGAGTTGGGCCTTGAGGATCGCAACATCACGATCGTTGGCACCCGACACGCTGTTCAGCGTTTCTGATGCTGCGGTGTAGGCTGCTTTGGCTGCACTGGTTGTATCAGTGAGGGCCTTGTTTGCGGCAGCGAGTTTGCCCGATGCGCCGGCAGCCTGGCTGACTGCGTCGCCCGATTGAGCGAGCAGTGCGAGGAGTGTTGCGTCGCTCTGGAGTGAGCGAGCGCGAAGGCTCTGCGTGTGGCCGTGCATCTGCTGCAGGCGTGCCTTGAGGACTTGCGTGGCGTTGCCACTTGGCCCCTGGCTTCCTGCCTGATCACACAGTGACATTGCCCTTTCGAGCGTTGCGGAGACTTCGCCGTACATGCGGGCCCGCTCAGCGTCCTTCGCCTTCACCTGATCCCAGGCTTCGGTGAACTGTCGCTGAATGTCGGCGTTGGCTTCGCGGATTAAGCCAGCTGCGGATGTGTGCTGCTGGCTGGAATCATCCATGCTCTGAGCAGCGCCGTTGACGCCAGCTGCGCGAATCTGGAACTGCTGTTCACGGGCATCAGCCAGGGCCATTTGAGCCTGGAGGTCCATGAGTTCGATGTTATTCTGTGCAATGCGTGCTTCGATTGCATCTGCCTGACGGTCGATTGCGACAGCCTGCTGGATGGGACCGAAGCCTTCGAGTTCGCCCATGTCGAATGCCTGATCGCGCAATCGTGCTGATTCTTCGCGCAGGCGATTGACTTCGATCTGATCAGTCTGGTTTTTCGATGTCAAACGCTGAATGGGTTCTGTCAGTTGCTGTTGCTGGGCATTCACATCGCGGAGTGCGGACTCGGTGGTCATGCGTTCCTGTTCGATGGTGGAACGATCAACCGAATCGTTGAAGCGGCCATGTGTTGCAGCGAGTGCTTCAGCCCGCATGGCTGCGCCGAGCAGTGTGATGAGTTGCTGCCGATCAGCTTCGCTTTGTGCTTCCATCTGCTCAAGCTTGCTGAGCGCGATATCTGCGGAGTCGCGCAGCACGCTGGCTTCAACGAGGGCAGCGGAGGGGGTGCTGGTGGTGAACATGTCCGCCAGGCCGCGACCGGGTTGTTCGCTTGTCAGTGCGGTGGTGTAGTCGCGGCTGACGGTCTGCAGTGCGTCATTCTTCTGCGAGAGCTGCTGGTTGGCTTCATCCTCACACCCCACCCCTGACAGAAGCAGAAAAGAAACAGCGGCGAGCAGTGTGACGCGGGAGAGAGAAGTAGTCATGCGCGGGCAGCCTCTGAGAGGTGAAAGTGAACTTGAGATGTGGGAAGTTGGATGATAGCAGAATCACCAGCCGGACGGAAGGGTGTTTTCTGCGAGTTTTGGGGGAAAATCGCGGACTCGTTATTCGCCACCGCTGCCTTCGAGACGGGTCAGGCCACGACGCTGATCGCGCAGGCGGCGGCTCTTGCCGACACGGTTGCGCAGGTAGTACAGCTTGGCCCGACGGGCATCACCCCTGCGGACCACTTCCACCTTTGCAACGCGGGGGGAATGAATTGGGAAGACGCGTTCGACGCCTTCATTAGCAACGATTCTGCGGACAGTGATGGTGCGGTTGATGCCGCTGCCATTGTCTGCGATGAGCACGCCTTGAAAAATCTGGACGCGTTCCTTTTCGCCTTCGATGATGCGGACGTGTACGTCCACCGTGTCGCCGATGGTCCATTCGGGAAGATCCGTCTTCAGTTGCGAAGCGACAATCGATGCAAGGGTTTCCTGTTGATTCAACATAGTGCAGTTCCCGAAGAGAATGATGGTGATGACAGAGTTGGAATATTGCCGAGCAGATCTGGACGGCGTTGCTGCGTTCGTTCGAGTTGCTGCTGCAGTCGCCAGGCTGCGATCGCCTGATGATCGCCACTCAATAGCACATCAGGCGTCGATCGGCTTTGCCATTCGCGTGGCCTGGTGTAATGCGGATGATCAAGCAGTCGCTTGCCATCATGTTCGTCAGATTGCGAAAAGGAATCGTTGGCTGCTGAGGTCTCGTCGCCCAGCGCGCCAGGTTGCAGGCGCGTGACTGCGTCCACCAGCATCATGGCTGGCAACTCCCCACCCGAGACGACAAAGTCGCCGATGCTGATTTGGATGGGGTTGAGTGCATCGATAATCCGTTCATCAACACCTTCATAATGCCCTGCGATCAGCAGCAGACGTTCGCAGGCAGCCAGCGTTTCCACGCGCTGCTGCCTCAGCGGTTCACCTTGTGGGGAAAGCAGAATGCGGGTTGCCACCCGCGCATCCATCGCTTCAACGGCGCGAACGCAATCGACCACAGGCTGACACATCAGCACCATGCCCGGCCCGCCGCCGAACGGACGATCATCCACCTTGCGATGTGTGTCCAGCGAGTAGTCGCGGATGTCATGCACATGACATTCGACAACGTCCGCAGCAATGGCGCGGCCAAGAATGCTCGCGCCAAGCACGTCGGCAAACATGCCGGGAAAAAGCGTCAGAATGTCAATGCGAATGGAAGACATTGGAGTGAAGGATCAACACAACGTGTAGCAGGCGGATTGCTGAAGGCGACTCGAAAGCAATGGGAGGGGATTACGCACCTGTTGCAGTCGTGTCCGCTTCGAGTTTCTTCCCAGGCGTGGGATCACAGTCGATCTTGCGCAGCAGCGATGCAACGGTACGACTCGGTTGAGCGCCGACGCTCAACCAGTAGTTGACGCGTTCGACGTTGATTGACATCTGATCGCCATTCTTGGCGACCGGGTCGTACCAGCCGAGTTCCTCGATGACGCGGCCATCGCGTGGGGCACGCTTGTCGATCGCGTTGAGACGGAAAAATGGACGGTGGGTGCGGCCAAGCCGCTTGAGACGCAGAACAACCATGAGCAATCGCTCCTCGTAAGGCAGGTAGGATCCGGACAGTCCGGACGAGTCGCCGGGAACCGATCTCTCGATTGATGCGTCAATGAGATCAGTCGTGGGGCGACTCTGTAACCCGCGGGTGAAGCGTGATGATAGCCTCACGCCCCAGCCGGGCAAGGCTCTGCAACCCCCTGCTGTTGGAAGAACCCATCCCGCCAACGTAGAGTGTCACGCACGCTGTCCTTTTCTCCTCTATCCACGTGCTTTCGGCCATGCTCTCTTACCTGGATAATAATGCAACGACCCAGCCGCTGCCGGAAGTGATTGAGGCAATGACCGCCGCTCTGCGCGAGACCTGGTGTAATCCATCAAGTGTGCATCGCGGCGGACAGGCAGCCCGGCGGGAAATCGAACTGGCAAGGCAAAGTGTCGCAGAGCTTCTCACAGCCCAGCCGCGCGATATCGTTTTTACATCCGGCGGAACGGAAAGTAGCAACATTGCATTACGCTCAGCAGTCACGCGATCTACAGGCAGATCGGCAGCACAAACACCCCTCGTGCTTTCGACCGCACTTGAACATGTTGCCACCCGCGAGACGATCGAGCACATCGAACGAAGTGGACAATGTCAGGGACAGATCGTTGCTTGTAATAATCATGGCGTGATTGATGTCGATGCGATGGCTGCGTCAATCAAAGCTGCTGCAGATGCCATTGCAATTGTTTCTGTGCACTGGGTGAATAATGAGACGGGCGTGATTCAGCCGATCGCAGAGATTGCAAAGGTATGTCATGACCAGGGCGTCCTGCTGCATGTCGATGCAACTCAGGCTGTTGGCAGAATGCCGGTGACGCTGGCGGACATTCCGATCGACATGATGACATTTGCTGCACATAAGTTTCATGGCCCCAAAGGTGTCGGGGGGTTGTACGTGCGCCCCGGCAAGCGGGTGCAGCCGCTCACAACCGGCGGCCCGCAGGAACGGGAACGCCGGGGCGGAACCGAAAATGTGCCGGGCATTGTTGGAATGGGTGTTGCAGCCCGCCACGCGCAAATGTGGTTGCGTGAAACTGCGCTCGAATCGCTCGATCATCGCCGCGACATGTTCGAGCGCGACATTCTCAAGTCGGTGCCGGGCACATCCGTGAACGCATCAGGCGCACCGCGATTGTGGTCGACTTCGAATATCGCGTTTGACCGCCTCGAAGCTGAAGCAATATTGCTCTTGCTGTCCGAGCGTGGCATATACGCATCAGCTGGCGCAGCCTGTTCTTCGGGCTCGCTCGACCCCTCGCCGGTTCTGCTCGCGATGGGGGTGCCCGAATCGCAGGCGCACGGCTCGGTCCGTTTCAGTTTTTCACGGCTGACAACCGATGCCGAGATCGCGCACGCCCTTGCGGTGATCCCCGCGTGCACCAACACGCTCAGAAGCAGCAGTTCCTTTGCGATCGAACAGTGAAACAGCGTCATGCACCCATGAGCGCTACCGTTGCGGCTATGACGCAGACTGCTGACCATTCCAACCTCAAGACAACGCCCTTCCACGCCTATCACCTTGAGCAGGACGGCAAGATGGTGCCGTTTGCTGGTTGGGAAATGCCGATTCATTACGGCTCGATTCTCGATGAACATCATCAGTGTCGCAACAGTGGCGGATTGTTTGATGTCTCACACATGGGGCGGCTGCGCTTCACCGGCCGCGACGCATGTCGCTTTCTCGACCGCATCTGTACACGTCAGATCGCAGGCATGCCCGACGGCTCGGCACGATATTCATTTGTTTGTAATGAAGCGGGTGGGTGTAAAGATGATGTGCTGGTCTATCGCATTTCCGATGGCGAATATGTCATGGTGTGTAATGCATCCAACCGCGAGAAACTGCTCAGCCACATTGACAATGCTCGCAGCGAATATGTGTTCAAGATGAAGGATGAAACCGAGTCGACAGGCATGGTGGCTGTGCAGGGGCCGAAGGTCATTGAACTCCTCAGCCGTTTTTCCAGCGAAGTGCCAACGCTCAAGCGATTTCGCTTTCTGACTAAGTCGATTCTGTTTGCGAAGATTATGATTTCCCGCACTGGTTACACGGGTGAAGATGGCGTTGAAATTATTCTGCCTGCCAGCCTGGCCCGCAAGGCGATCAATCTCATGCTCTCGAAACTCGGCGATGATGCTGATGCAGTTAAGCCATGCGGCCTTGGTGCACGCGATTCATTGCGACTTGAAGCAGCTATGCCGCTGTATGGACATGAACTCAGCGAAGATCGCAATGTGCTCGAAACCGGCCTGGGCTTTGCAATGAAACTCGACAAGGCGGAAGACGATGAGAAAAGTCCCGCAAGTGTCGGCCGTTTCATTGGACAGGACGCGCTGCAGGAGATCGCAGCAAAGGGCGTTGCCCAGAAACTAGTAGGGATCGCGATCGAAGGCAGACGTGCTGCACGGCAGGAGATGTCAGTCGCGCATGATGGGAAGGGCATTGGTGTGGTGACATCCGGCTGCTGGAGTCCCACGCTGGAGCGCTCGATTGCAATGGCTTATGTGGATGCAGATTTGAGCGCGGAAGGGACGAACGTAACAATCGACCTTGGCCGCGCCACCGCGAAAGGGACGATTGTGAAACTGCCGTTTTACTCCGCCGGGAAGTGAGCAAGGCGCGGTTTAGCCGCGACCCAAAGGGGAGCGCGCTGCCGCCCCGCATTCGGGACACGGCGAGCCGCCCGACCCGACCAGGTCATACCCGCACGCCCGGCAACGCCCTTGCAATGCGCGCCGTCGTCCAATCGCGCTGCGGCGAACGCTGCGGCGTCGTGTCGAAGTTCGCGATGAGGACGGCCGAAGTCACCCCATCGATGTGCCCGAAGGAATGATGGCCGACGTCGTGAAGCCTCACTTCGAAGAGCACGTCGTCGCTGACGTGATGAGACTCCCATCAGGCGCGATGACGCTCGTTGACATCAACTCGGACAGCGACCCCGTCGCGTAGCTTCGATATCGTTCACGCCCGTTCCCACAACTCCAAAAGAGGGGTTGCAGGGGACTCATCCCGGCACCTGCACCACACAGCGCCAGGCACACAGCCACGCGGTAATCTGGCTTGTGCTCCGGGTGAGATGTAAAACTGGAGATCCCTACGTTCAACGTGAACATCTCCCCTTCCCATTTGTGGTGGAGAATAGCGCAAATGTCCGCGTGAAATTGACTAATGTTACGGTCTGGTGAGACTTCGAGGTCCTCGACTTCGAAAGTCTTTGGTCTATTCGTGCAGTCTTGAGGGTGAGTGGGTGGTCATCCAGCCAACGTTAAGAGGCCGGCTCGTCCCCGTTCCGACCTGCCGCGCATCCATACAATCTCGCATGTACGAACTCACCGTCACAGCCAACTTCTCTGCAGCCCACGCGATTCGTATCAATCAGCGCGAGGAACCTGTGCATGGCCACAACTGGCATGTGACTGCTGCGATTGTGGGAGCGGAGCTGGACAGCAATGATCTGCTGGTCGACTTTCATCAGGTCGAGGGCTGGTTGCATGACATCGTGGCCCCCTTTCATAATCAGCATCTTAATACAGTCGCGCCCTTTGACCGGGTCAACCCAACAGCCGAGCGCGTGGCAGAACACATTGCCCGCCAACTGGCACAGCAGCTTCCTGTACATGTGCAACTGAAGTCGCTGTGCGTCACAGAAGCGCCGGGCTGTTGTGCGTGTTATCTGCCGGAATAACAGTAGAGTGTTACGAGTAGATCAGTTGCCAGCCGATCGCAAAGATCGCGATGTCGACAATGACATGACTGAGGTAGCCTGGCCAGATGGAGCGATAGCGCAGGTAACACCAGCTCCAGATCGCGCCACCCATGAACACGCCAAATGACGCAAGCAGCGTCATCGGCCAATCAAAGTATGCCTTCAGCACAATGACGTGATGCACTGTAAAGAGAAGTGCCGAAAGCGCAACAGCCACCATGCCGGGCAGGAGTTTTTCGCATTGACGAAAGATGAACCAGCGGAAGACATACTCTTCCAGCGCAGCATTGACAACAGCCAGCCACGCGCAGGCTGCGATGTACTTCCACGCAACGTTAAGGCCATTCTTTTCGGAAACCTCACGAATAGCGGTGGCATCAATATGATCGCGTGCGTACAGCAGCCAGACTGCCCAGATGGCTGCGGAAATCAGAATGCCGAGCAATGCTGCAACTGCAAAGCCGCCCCGCGCTGGTCGTGAGAGCCTCAATCGACCTCGCTCAACCAGCAGCAGCCAGACAACGGGAAAAAGATACAGCCAGGCTTTCCCAAGTGCGTAGGCAGTCTGGCCGATGGGTTCGCCCTTGTGCGTGACAAACATCATCAGCGCGCCGATGCTGGGTGCTGGTGCGATGAGTAAAAGCGCCAGCAAAGCCCGAGTGCGCGTTGTGCGTTTCAGCGAATGTGTTGTTTCCAGTGTCTGGCTCACAGCCCGTACAGCGGTTTGAGTTTGCTCTCAAGATGTCGCATCAGAGGATCAGCGCTCAGCGGCTTGCCCGTCACGCGCTGGCACAGCTCTTCAGGAAGATAGCGACGACCATGCTGGTGAATGTTCTCATTCAGCCAGCCCTTGAGGGTATTGAACTCACCTCTCTCAAACTGCTGCAGCAGATCGGGTATTGCCTTTTTCGCTGCTTCGAAGAACTGCGCGCAATACATGTTTCCCAGCGTGTAGGTGGGAAAATATCCCATTGATCCCATCGACCAGTGCACATCCTGCAAACAGCCGCGGCGATCGTCGGGCACAGTCAATCCCAGATACTCTTTATACTTGGCGTTCCACGCATCTGGAATGTCATCGACGCCAATATCGCCCGAGAGAATGCCACGTTCCATCTCGAAACGGATCATGATGTGCATGTTATAAGTGGCTTCATCCGCTTCGACACGAATGAAGCCGGGCTCGACGATGTTGGCGCCGCCATAGACATCATCAAATGAAAGGCTGGCGACATCATCTCCAAAGAAGTCGCGCAGTTTGGGCATGCACCATGTCCAGAACGCTCGCGAGCGTCCGACCTGATTCTCCCACATGCGGCTCTGACTCTCGTGAATACCGAGCGACACTGCGTCGCCGAGTGGCGATCCGATCTTGTCAAATGGCAGGCCCTGTTCATATATGCCGTGCCCGGTCTCGTGCATGGTTGAACCCAAAGCATCGTTCATGTTGTTTTCGTGAAAGCGCGTGGTCATTCGCACATCATGACAATGCGTACTTGAGCAGAAGGGGTGGGTGGAGGTATCGAGCCTGCCACGCGAAAAGTCGAAGCCGATCGATTCTGAAACGAAGTGAACAAAGCGCTTCTGCGCGTCGATGGGGAGCGAGAGTTCGTTGAAGCGATTGCTGGGACGGACACTCGAACCCATGAGTGCATCAAGCAGCAAGCCCAGCCGATCGCGCAAGGGGCCGAAGCGTTCTGCCACCCACGCAGCCGTCATGCCGGGTTCGTATTCATCGGCGAGCGCGTCCCAGATTTCGCCGCCCTTGGCCCAGCCGTAACACTTTGCTTTTTGGGTGGTGAGGTCAATCAGCTTCGTCAGCCAGGGCCGGAAGCGCTTGAAGTCGGAGTCCTTGCGAGCGCGCTGCCATTCGTGCATGGCTTTGCTGCTGGTTTCTGCAAGGTCGCGCACCAGCGAGGGAGGCAGCTTGGTGGCACGATCAAAGTCGCGACGGATTTCGCGAAGATTCGCTGCCGATTCGCTATCGGGGGTTGTGAGGTCGGGATTGGCTTCGCATTCGCTGAGCAACTCGCCGATGCGGGCATCAGTCGCAGCTTCGTGGGCCAGACCAGCCATCAGCGCCAACTGCTGCGAGCGATATTCAACGCCCCCGTCCGGCATCATGGTCTCCTGGTCCCACCCCAGAAGGCTGTCAACCGATTGCAGCAGCGTTGCCTTTCGCAGCCGTTCCAGCAACTCGTTGTAGGATGTGGCGGTTTCAGACACTGTGGCTGCAGGCATGATAGAGTTCCCTTGCAAAGAGCGCGTTGATCGGATTCGGCATCATAGCGTTTCTGAGCATCGCGTTGTCCTCATCACGGAGCGGATACGAAGAAATACTGGAGGCAGAATGGTGTTGCAAGCTCTTCTATTGATGTTGGTTGCAGGTGTGTACAGCGGCGCGGGTGATCATGCAGCATTCGCACAACCGGCTGATCTTGTGATTCACAACGCTCACATCTGGACAGCCGACCCCGAACAACCGCAGGCCAGTGCTGTTGTTGTACGCGACGGTCGCATTGTTGCTGTGCTGCAGGATGGTGGAGACATGCAGAAGTGGGTCGGCCCGGACACACAGATGATTGATGCTGAGGGCGCGTTTGTCATGCCAGGCCTGATTGATACTCACGTCCATCTCGAAGGGGCAGCGTCGGACATGCGCCATCTTGATCTGCGACCTGCGCGCAGTCGGGCTGAGCTGCTGGAGATGGTGCACAGATATGCAGCAGGCTTTGACGAGGACGCGTGGGTGGTGGGAACGCGCTGGTCGGCTGAGAGCTGGCCAGATCAGCAGCCGCCCTCAGCTGATGAGATTGATGTTGCAACTGGCGGGCGCAAGGCAATTCTGATTCGAATGGATGGCCACAGTCTGCTTGCCAGCCGCAGCGCACTTGAGTATTCGCAGATTGATGCAGCCGGTCCGCCTGATCCTGCGGGTGGCACCATCGGCCGCGATGCAACTGGCACGCCAACAGGTCAGGTGTATGAGCAGGCGATGGCGCTTCTCTGGAAGCATGCAGAGCTTCCCGAAGTTGATACGCGTGATCTGCTGAAACGCGCCATCGCGCACGCCAATGCCAACGGCATCACACAGGTTGGCGCCATCGAAAGCAGCGCAACCCTGCGCGAACTGGCAGCGCTCGACGAAGCGGGTGAACTCACGCTGCGGATTGATGCAACCGTGCGATACGGCGTTGACACGGTCGCGTCGTGGATGAGCGAACTCGAGTGGGCTGCAGCCAATCGAATGCTTTCGCCTGGCGTGCGCGTGCTTGGGTTCAAAGGTTTCATGGATGGCACGCTCGGCTCACGCACTGCCTGGCAGATGCAGCCATACGACGACAATCACATGGCTGAAGACAAGGCAGACGACAACGCGGGCTTTCCGTTGGCGATGGCCGGGACGGGCGCGCTGGCGGATCTGATCGCGACCGGCTCAGCCATGGACCTGCAACCTGCGGTGCACGCGATCGGCGATCGCTCGAATCATGAACTTCTCAACTGGTATGAATCGCTTCCAGCAGAGCAACGCCGTGCGCTTCGGCCCCGCATCGAACATGCACAACATCTGCTGCCTGATGATGTCGCGCGCTTTGCGCAGTTGGGAGTGATTCCCAGCATGCAGCCGTATCATAAAGCGGATGATGGTCGCTACGCGGAACAGCGGCTGGGCCCGATCCGCATTCAGACCAGTTATGCATTTCGCGGATTGCTGGATTCCGGGGCTTGCCTCGCGTTTGGCAGCGACTGGCCGGTGGTCTCGGTCAACCCCTTCCTCGGCATTGCTGCGGCAGTGACAGCAGAGACGCTGGATGGCAAAGTATTTATCCCCGAACAATCCCTCACCTGTGAAGAGGCCCTCATCTGCTACACCCGCAACGCAGCCTTCTGCCTGCATTCTGAGGACGAAACGGGAATGATCAAACCCGGCTATCAGGCGAATATGGTGGTACTCAATCACGACATTAGAAGCGCCAAGTCCCAAAATCTGGCCCGGACGCACGTTCGATTTACATTCGTAAACGGCGAGATGGTGTTTGAAAGGCGAGAGTAGCAGAGCGTGAAGTCTTGTAAATCTCGGACTTTAGGACTTGCAGGTCCATCTCGAAAAGGCTAGGATGTGATCAGGAGAGGCTTGTCGGGCACATGTGCCTGATGCGTCAGGGCCGAAGTATCGGGAGAAGGATGAGCCTTTCATTTTCTGATTCGCAAACAGCGCGCATCTGCCCATGTGCCCATGTGCGCCTGAATGGTTCACTCGCAACAATAACAGGAGATTCAAAGATGAGATACACCCGCAACCTTTTGGCTGCCTGCGCCACCTTGGCCATGGCAACAGCAGCCCACGCACAGTTCACCGATGACTTTGAAAGCTACACTCTCGGTGGTGGCATCACCGGCTCTTCCAACTGGGAAGAATGGTGCGGCTCTTCAGGCGTCGATGCCAACGTGACCAACGCTCAGGCACGCTCGGGGACCCAGTCCATTCTCATGGAACCCGGTGATGACGTCGTTCACCAGACCAACAAGACCTCCGGAAAATGGGAGATCTCTTGGTGGACCTACATTCCTACAGGCGCCACAGGCGAAACCTACTTCATCATCCTCAACTCCTACTTCGATGACACCAACTGTATCGCAGCCCAGGCCAACTGGTCGGCCCAGGTGCGTATCGACGCAGACGACAACGTCGTCAATGCTGAGTTTGTTGATGAAGATGTGGCTCCACTCATCCGCGATCAGTGGGTGCAGGTGCGTGCCATCATCGATCTCGACAATGACGTGCACGACATCTACTACGGCGGCTGCCGAATCGCGGCTGGACGCAGCTGGAGCGAAGGCACCAGCGGTGGCGGAGCCGTCTCCATCGAGGCGGTTGACATGTACAACCAGGACTGCACCGAGGTCTATTACGACGACTTCGTCTTTGCAGCCTCAACCACAGGTGTCGCAGCAACACTGGTCGATGCCGTCTTCGACGATGGCATGCTCATCGATGGCGATCTTGAGTCGCTGGAATGTGTTGACCTCGTCGCTCTGCGTGGTACCTCGCAGTTTGGCTTCCTTTCTTCGCGTCCCAACGTGCAGGAACTCATCACGACACTGACCAGCCCAAGTGCAACTCCCAGCACACTCGATGTCCGTACCCGCGTCCGCTTCAACAACCCTGGCGCAACCGTTGAGATTCGTCTGCGCAATCAGAACACAGGCCGCTTTGTCGAAGTCGGCGAACTTGCTGGTGGAGGCGCCAACCAGTACGCAACGCTCGAAGTGCTCGGCGTTCCTGCTGCCAACTATGTTGATGGCACGGATCAGACCATCGAACTCTCGATCAACTCGTTCATCATCGCAACCTTCCAGGCATCTGGCTACATCGGTTCGTATGACCTGGTCGAAGTGATTGCCAACAACTGAGTCACCTGAGTCACCCTCAGACGTTGACAGACATTCTGATATGTCACCAAGGACGCCCGGAGTTTTCCTCCGGGCGTCTTTTTTTTGCTTGGTTGGTGCGAAGCCTCGGCGTTTCATCGCAGGAAGAAATCGCGCTCACCAGCCAGCCTTCAGGCGCGGACGGGGACCCGCGGTTGGCCGCGTGCTCTGGTCCTCCTGTGCATCTGAAACCTGTGGACGATAGCCCTTGCCGATGAGATACATTTCAACCGACTCGCTGCGAGACGCCTTGGGTTTGAACGCGCGGGCTGCGTCGAACATCTCCCGCATCTGCGCCAGCAGTTCGGGAAATCGCTCACCTTCGAATATCTTCATCACAAAGTTACCGCCCCGGCGCAGCAGTTCGCTGGCGCGTCCCAACAGAAGTTCACACAGATCAGCAGAGCGGAAGTGATCGCTGCGAGGGTCGCCCGTTGTTCCCGGAGCCATGTCAGAGAGAATCACATCAAACTGCAATGCAGGCGCGATCGGCGTGATGAGGTCATGACGGTCGACAGTTCGCAGATCCGCCTGCACAATCGTGATCGCAGCATCACAGTTGTTCAGCATTTCGATCGGCTTGAGATCAACCCCGACCACGTGTCCCTTTGAGCCGATGCGCTGTGATGCGACCTGCATCCAGCTGCCGGGCGCTGCACCGGCATCAAGGACACGATCGCCTGGCTTCAGAACGCGCTTGCGATCATCAATCTCGATGAGCTTGTACGCAGCCCGCGAGCGATAGCCTTCACGCTGAGCTTCGCGGAAGAAATGATCGTGAATTTCGCGCGCCATGACAGGCAGCATAGTCGCTGCCAGCGTGCAGCGATGTCAATCATGCTGCGCCTGCTACGGCTGTGGCACAATGTCGACCTGATCGGTGAACGAGCGGAATCCGCTGGTCTGGAATGTCGCGACGACAACCTGCTTGATCGAGAGTTCAACCTGACGATCACCCGTCCGGATGTAGTCATCGACACCATTGATGAGAAACTCAGTTGCGAGCAGGCTTTGTCCCAGCGTCCATGCGTGCACCGTGTCGAGCTGACCCGAAGCCCAGTTGCGCAGTCGGGCAGTGGTAGCGCCGCCGGGGTTGTCAAGGCGTCCGACATGACGAACAAGCAGGCCCGCTGGCGCGCCGAGATCGCTCGCGCCACTCAATCGGACATCAACAACATTGGGTTCGGAAGAAAGGAAGCCATACGCTGATCGCACGCGGAAGAAATCAGCATCGACATCCACGATGGATGCTTCATCACCAGCCAGGTGTGTTCCGCGCTGCACAGTGACGCTGTCAATGGCGATGGGCAGATGGATCGTCGCCAGCAGAATCCCGCGCCCGTGTGTCACAGCCATGAGTTCGTTGTTGTTCTTCCAGATGAGTTGTTCGATGGGGGCTGTGCCTGGTCCGCGTGTGTCGGCGGTCCAGCGATTGCCACCATCGACGGAAACAAACATACCGACATCGGTGCCTGCATAGAGCACTTGCGGGCGGGTGCGGTGAATCGCAATCGCAGCCACTGGCGCAGGTGGCAGCGCGAACGTACCCGAGCCGGTTACGTTCTGCCAGGTTGTGCCGCCATCTTCACTCAGCCAGAGATTGTCATCGGCATATTCCATGAACGCAACAAAGATGCGATTGTGGTTGGTGCGATCAATTGCAATGGTGCTGGGCCAGCGATCGGGAAGGCCGCTGCCATTGTCATCAACACGCGTCCATGTTGGCGTTGTGTCGGTGCCGTTGGTTGTGAACCAGATTTCGCCGTTGTTGTGTCCCACCCAGACCAGATCGCTGTTTCCTTCCGCGACAGCAATGGTTGCAATGTTGCGGGGGTCGTTGTCTGCGAAGTGATCGTTGCCTTCACCCTTGCCGCCACCCCCGGGAGGAGTCAGGCCGTTGATTTCATCCTTCACAACAAACCAGTCCGGGTTGGCGTCTTTGACATTGTTGCTGCGCCACAACCTGCGGCAGGCAACCAGCATACGGTTGGGATCGTTCGGATCGAGCAAGAGAAACGGAATGAAGTTGCAGTTTGTCGACGACCCTGCATCAGAAATGCGATTGTTGGTGCGGTTGTAGATGTACGACGCTGTAGCGCCGCCGTTGGTGCTGCGATGAATGCGGGCTCGCTGCACCTCGCCGTAGAAGATATTGGGATCGGTAGGATCAGCAGCGCCATACCCACCATCCCCGCCGAAGTAGTGCGTCCAGTTCTGTGGATCGCCCTGATAGGAAAGCGATCCATTATCCTGCGTGCCTCCCGCAATGTGCCCGGTCGTCGGGTTTATTGCTGCGCCATAAAACTGTGTGATGCCGAGGTTGTTGTTGAGATCAAGCACGCCCGTGCCGTACACATCATCGGTTCGCCAGATGCCACCATCAGTTGCGAAGTAGACGATGCGGTTGGTGGTGCCGTTGTAGCCGGGATGGTTCACAATCCCATGCATATCCGGATGGGCTGCGGTGTAGCGTTGCTGGAAGTTGACGCCAGCATCACCGCTGAAATACAGCCACACCCCGCCGATGACGAGAATATCCGGATCAGTGGGATCGACCCAGATGGTGTTGTTGTACGCGTCGTATGTGCCCACACCGCCAGCCTGCTGAAGTGTGTAGTTCATGCCGCCATCGAGTGATCGCCAGGTGCGCAGCGAGCCGGAGTTACTTACGCATGCATAGACGATGTTGGGGTCGCTGGGGGCATAGGCAAGTTCCTGGCGAAGTCCTCCTGCGCCGGAAGCCTGTATCCATGACACGCCGCCATTGGTCGAGTAATACGGTGCGGCTCCATTGCGGCCACTGGCGACGAGCCTGTTGGGATTGGTTGGGTGACGCTTGACGTCCAGGGCGATGATGTCGAGCGTGCGTGTCCAGGATGCCCCGTCGTCTGTCGTGCGCCAGATGCCCGTCGTCGTCGCAACCACCATCTCATTCACATTGGTGGGATGCAGGGCAATGCGATTCACGAAGTAGAAATCCGAAGTATCCGTTCCTGGCATTTGCGACCATGTCTCGCCGCCATCGATCGACTTGAAGATGCCTGCTCCGCGCATGGCTGCGGTGTTGGATGAACCATCAACCGTATCGAAGAAGCCTTCCCCCGTTCCTGCGTAAATCGTGTTCGGCGAAGTTGCCCGCATGTCGAGCGATGCAACCGAGAGACTGGGCAGAAAATCATCCAGCGGGAACCACGCATTGCCTCCGTCAGTGGTCTTCCACACGCCACCTCCAGCTGCGCCGATCCACATGACATCGTGCTGTTTCGGATGAATGAGAATCGGCCGAATGCGTCCGCCAATATTGCCCGGACCCAGCCATTGCCAGTCACTTGGCATCACGCCACCCGGAGCAGCGTGACGCAGCATTTCATCGCGGTGCGCCTTGGCACGCATGAACGCGCCATCGGGAATGATCCCATCCGCGCCCGCCCGCTGCTGATAACGAAACCAGGCGGCTTCAACTGGTGAATCCGGCATGGCTTCGGCGCGATCACTGTCCGAATCAGAATCAGCCACAACCACAGGCGGCGCCGAATGTTGACGGTGACTGCAGCCGGGCAGCGCCACCATCAAAGTGGCAGTCGTTGCAGCGAATGTGCGAGCCCCTTGTCCCCACGACAGATTGAGCAAAGTACGAGCGCGTGTCATCGCAGTGTCCCTTTCCATATGATGTTCAGCGAAGCGAACATCGTATCAGCAGTGGATGTCAGCAGACAGCAAAAACCGCCGATTTCTCACGCCGCGACGGCAGCTGTTGCCCGAGGCTCGACTTACATCGCCATACCGTCGTACTGAATGCGCTGCGTCTTGCGGCGGGGATTCGCCTCGGGGACTGCGCTCAGCAGGGCCTGCGTGTATGGATGCTGGGGCCGGAAGATGATGTCGTCGCGGTCGCCCGCTTCGACAATCTTGCCCTGATACATCACCGCGATGCGATCGCACACATGATGGATCACAGCCATGTCGTGACTGATAAAGAGATACGACAGGCCGAACTCATCCTGCAGGTCTTCGAGCAGATTGAGAATCTGGGATTGAATGGAAACGTCCAGCGCGCTGGTGGGCTCATCGCAGATGATCAGCCGCGGGTTGAGCGCGAGCGCGCGGGCAATGCCGATGCGCTGTCGCTGCCCGCCGGAAAACTCGTGCGGATAGCGGTCGGCAGCTGCTGCCCAGAGTCCGCATCGCTCGAGCAACTCTTCGACCTTTGAGCGCAGTTCTTCGCCGCGGGCCAGGCCATGCACCTGCAATGGCTCACCAACGATCTTGCCCACGCGCATGCGCGGATTCAATGAACCAGCCGGATCCTGAAAAATAATTTGCATGTCCTTGCGCAACCTGCGCAGCGACCGCGAAGGCATATCAAAAACAGATTTGCCATCGAACGTGACTGTGCCCGACGTTTCGGGGATGAGACGCAGCAGTGTGCGGCCGACAGTTGTCTTGCCGCACCCGGATTCGCCGACAAGTCCGAGCGTCTCACCTTCATAAATGTCGAAACTCACGCCGTCAACAGCTTTCACCCATCCGGTGGTGCGTTGCAGGACACCACTTTTGACGGGGAAGTGGGTCTTGAGATCGCGCACCGAGAGCAGCGGCTTGGCCGTGCGATCAATGGATCGTGAGCGGGTCTTGTCGTGGGTCTGTATTGGCTCTGGGTTGGCTGGCATATGCGAAGTATAGCGAGAGCGGATTCATCGCTCTGCTGATGGCAACCCAGCAGCGCGAAGTGCCTGGTTGAACGTCCGTGCCCAGACGGGGCGTCACCCGTCCGTCGTCATGGAACGGGAGTATGCTGTGCAACCATCTTCTGACGAGGAGCTACAAACGGCCATGGCCACAACGACATCGCGACCTGCAAAGACAACATCGAAGAAGTCCTCCAAGCCAGCAGCAAAGCAGAAACTGCTGAGCAGTGAGGATCTTCTCTCTTTCATTTTTGTTGGCGATCCGCAGATGTCGCCCGACGGCACGCGCGTACTTTTCATGCGCAAGCACACCAATGTCGAGAAGAATCGCTACGAGACCAATCTCTGGCTGACCGATGCCAGTGGTCGCTCGACTGAGACTGTTCAACGTTTTACCGCCTCGGGACAGGATCGCCACGGCCGCTGGTTCCAAGACGGATCGCACATCGCGTTCATTCGAGGTGATCGTGAAAGTGGCACGCAGCAGGTGTTCCTCATTCCGGCTGATGGCGGCGAAGCGATCGCGCTCACCGACTTTCCCGAAGGCAGCATCAGCAGTTTCCGCGTTGCGCCAGATGGCACGTCGATCGCGGTCGCGTTTCGGGAAACTGCGCACGAGTTCACCAAAAAGGCAGAAACAGACCGCAAGGAAAGTCACGCGAGCACCCCTCCCGTGATCACTGACAACTCCTGGTATCGCCTCGATGGTGATGGCTACTTCGGCAGCGCGCGGTACGCTCTGTATCTCGTCGATGTGACAGACCGAACGACGCGCAAGGTGTACGACAAGGACAATCTCGGCGACTTTTCGTTCGCGTTTTCGCCCGACTCGAAGCAGATTGCGATTGCGACCAATCGCTCGAAGCGATCATTGTTCGATGCCTGGAACAATGACATCCTTCTTATGAATGCCAAGACGGGCAAGGTTGTGCGTGAGCTGAAGGGCCTGCCCCGTGGTCCCAAAGATGCAGTGCAGTTCTCGCACGATGGACAGCTGCTTGCGTTTGCAGGACGCGAAGGTGAGGATTCCAGTTACAGCACCGAAAATCTCAGCCTGTGGGTGTGCGACGCGAAGACCGGCAGCAACCCGCGCGATCTTCTGGCAGGCAGCGATATCTGTCTCATGGCAGCAACGCTCAGCGACACAAGTGAAGCCAGCTTCGATGCAAGTTTCACATGGCACCCCGATGGAACGCGCCTTGTGTTTCGTCTGGGGTGGCATGGCGAAGGTCGCATTGCTTCTGTGTGGGTCAAGAACGCAGCCATCACCACGCACATCGCAGGCGCATTTGATCATTCCATCGGAAGCTTTGATGCCGATGGAAAGCAACTGGCGGTCATGCGCAGTGATGCGGTCACATTGCCCGAAATCGGCATTGCGAAGCTCACAGCAAGTGGCGGCAGTGTCGCCATGCGCACATCGTTCAATGCTGCGCTGTTGAAATCGCGCGCACTTGCCAGGCCAACGGAACACTGGCTCACCAGCGCTGATGGGACAAAGGTGCATGTATGGGTGATGTTGCCACCCGGCACCGCTGCATCAAAGCGCCTGCCAGGCGTGCTTGAAATTCATGGCGGTCCGCATGCGCAGTATGGCGTCGGATTCTTTCATGAGTTTCAAGTTCTGGCGTCAGCGGGATATTGCGTGGTCTACGCCAACCCGCGCGGCAGCAAGGGATATGGACGCGATCATTGCCATGCAATTCGCGGGGCGTGGGGCACTGCAGACTGGGTGGATATGCAGGCTGTCATCGACTTCATGCAGGAGCATCCGCAGATTGATCCCAAACGCATGGGTGTGATGGGTGGAAGCTATGGCGGGTACATGACTAACTGGATCATCGGCAACTCGCGGGCTTTCGCAGGCGCGATCACCGATCGCTGCGTCTCCAACATGGTCAGCATGTGGGGGAACAGCGACTATCCGCTTTCCGATCGCTACTGGGATGGAAACGCCTGGGACAACATTGATGCGCTGTGGCAGTCGAGCCCGATGAAGCATATGGGGAAGGCGCGCACGCCGACACTCATCATTCATTCTGAAGGCGATCTCCGCTGCAACATCGAGCAGGCAGAACAGGTGTTCAACGTGCTGCAAACCAAGCGCGTGCCCAGCAGGTTTGTGCGGTATCCGCGCTCGACAAGTCATGGCCTCAGCCATGGCGGGCCGCCCGATCTGCGCCTGCATCGACTGGGCGAGATCCTTGCATGGTGGAAGAAGTATCTGCGATGAGGATGAGGCGACTGTTTACACTGCCGACCCGCAACGAATGAGTCATTGAGGAGCGCGCCATGTCGATCGCAGCAGCTTGTGTGTACAACTGGGAATCGCTGGCAGTCGATCATCCGATCGCGCTGCTTGATCGCCGTCGCATCATGGGCGAGCATGTCATGCTTTCGCATGTGACGTTGCACAAGGGCTTCAGGGTGGCAACGCATCAGCATGAGAACGAACAGATGGCTGTGGTCCTCAGCGGCTGCGTGCGATTTACCGTTGAGAATCCTTCCAGGGAAGTCATTCTCAAGGCTGGCGAAGTGCTGCAGCTTCCTTCGAATGTGCCGCACGCAGCCGAAGCGCTGGAGACGAGTGTCATTCTCGATATCTTCAGTCCACCCAGCGCGACGACTGGTGTGGATGTTGCAGGAGCGGGGGAGTGAGCGACTGCGGTCGCGGCGTTGATGCAGTGCACGTGCGTCCGGTTTGTGATCGTTTGATCATTTCCCTGCCATGACATTGCCGACGGTGAAGATGGGCATCAGCAGCGCGATGGCAACGCCGCCCACTACAACGCCCATAAGGCAGATCATGATGGGTTCGATGAACGTGGTCGTTTGTTTCACGGCTGCATCAAGCTCTTCATCTGCGAACTCAGCAACTTTGGCCATCACGTCGCTGAGCCGACCAGCCTTTTCGCCTGCGCAGATCATTGAGACGACGTTGGGAGGAATGATGCCCGATTCTGCAACAGCTTCTGAAAGTTGCCGACCGTTGCGGACGCGCGAATCCATTTCGTTCCACAAACGTTCCCAGTACATGTTGTTGGTCACGCCCCGGCAGATATCGATAATGTCGAGCAGATTCACGCCCGCTGCCAGCAGTGTTGACATGGTGCGTGTTGCGCGGGTGAGATACAACTGGCCGAACAACGTGCGGAGTATGGGCGTCTTGATCTTCACGAAGTCAAGGGCTGTGCGTCCGGAGCGGCTGCGTCGCCAGATGAAGAATGCGATGCTTGCGACAATGACGGTTGGGGCATAAATCGCCACCTGCGTCGTGAAGAATTCGCTGATGCCCAGGAGAATCTTGGTGGGCATGGGCAGCGACGCAGAGCGCTGCTCATAGATGCGGGCAAAGCGTGGCAGGACGACGGCCACCAGGAAGATGGTGATGCCGATGCCGACCGTGAGCATGAACGCAGGATAGCTCAATGCGCCCTTGATCTGACGCGCGGTTCGGCGTTCCTTGGCAAGGTACGAACCCACGCGACTGAGCATTGATGACATCGTGCCTGATGCTTCTGATGCTTTCATGAGGCTGATCATGATGTTGGGGAACACGCGTGGCCAGCGGCCCAGGGCAGCACTCAACGCTTCACCTGCGCTGATGTCGTTCGACACGGCGCTGAGGACATGAGCAAAGGCAGCGTTGCGGGTCTGGGCCCGGAACGAGTCGATGGCTTCGCTCAGAGGCACACCAGTTTCCATCATCACACCCAACTGTTGACTGAAGGCGATCACATCATCGCGCTTCACTCGGCGGGCGGTGTCGTTGCGACGGATCGCATTGGCATCAGCCTCCAGGGGTGTCGCTGTCAGCGCGTTGTCGCTGACCATGAGCACGTACATGCCGTCACTGCGCAGGCGTCCGCCAACTTCTTCGGCGCTCATGGCGGTCATGGTGCCAGCGATGAGACCACCTGCGGTATCTCGAGCCTTGTATGAGAATGTGCGTTGAATACCCATTGAATGTTCACGCTTTATCCACTGGTTGCGTAGAAGACTTCTTCGAGTGTGGTCAGACCCTGTATGGCCTTGTTGATGCCATCATCGCGCAGATTGCGGAACCCGTTGGTGACGAGGCGCTCGCGAATCTCTTGCAGGTTGGCGCCTTCAGCAATCACCGCAAGCAGCGATTCGTCGGGGATCAGCAACTCGAAAATGCCGATTCGTCCTGCAAAGCCGGAGCCGCGGCAGCGACTGCATCCTGCCCCGCGTTGCAGTGTCTCTGCGACTCGGCCAAGCTCGCGCAGTCCTTCACGAATCGCGACTTCGGGTTCGTATGTTTCCTTGCAGTGCGGACAGATTTTTCGTACCAGCCGCTGCGCCAGCACGCCTCGTAACACAGCTGCAACCAGATACGGCTCGATGCCGATGTTGACGAGCCTCGTGACTGCACTGGGAGCATCATTGGTGTGGAGCGTGGTGAGTACAAGATGGCCAGTCAGAGCTGCCTGCACCACTGTTGTGGCAGTTTCGGCATCGCGAATTTCGCCAACCATGAGAATGTCAGGATCCTGGCGCAGCATGGCGCGAAGTGCAGTTGCAAAGAAAAACCCGGCCCGTTCATTCACTTGAAACTGATTCACGCCAGGAATGTTGGCTTCAACCGGATCTTCAACGGTCGAGATGTTCTGATCATCACGATTCAACATCGACAGAACCGAATACAGCGTTGTCGACTTGCCTGATCCGGTCGGCCCGGTGACCAGCACCACGCCGTTGGGTTGCTGAATGATGGTTTTCCATGTTGCCAACGTTTCACTCGAGAAGCCCAGCTTGTCGAGTGAGACCACAGCATTGCGAGTGTCGATGATTCGAATCACAACCTTTTCGCCATGGCGGCCGGGCATGGTGGACACGCGCAAGTCGATCGGGCGACCATCCATCATCACCTGAATGTCGCCATCCTGCGGAATGCGTCGCTCGGAGATGTCGAGGTTCGACATGATCTTGATGCGGCTGGTGATGGCAGGATGCATCTGATAAGGCGGCGAGAGCTTGTTGAACAGGCGACCATCCAGGCGATAGCGCACGCGCAATCTGCGATCATCCGGTTCGATGTGGATGTCCGATACCCCATCCTGCACAGCTGAATAAATCAGGAAGTTCACAAGCTTCACGACCGGGCTGTGACCAGCAGCCTCTTCGAGATCGGAAAGTTCAGTCACCTGCTTTTCAATCAGGCTGAAGTCCGCATCATCAATATCTTCGTAGATGTCATCAATGACAAAGACGTTGGCTTCGGGCAGGTAGGAGCGGATGGCGTTTTCGATATCGCCAGCTGTGGCAGCGACGATTTGGATGGTGCGTGCCGCTGCTCGCTCGATCTCATCAATGAGATAGAGATTGGCGGGTTCGGAGATGGCAACGGTCAACTGATCGCGCACATCAAAGAGGGGCAGAATGGCATGCTGCTCGATGAACTTTCGTGGCAGCATCTCAACCACGCGCGGATCAGCAATGCGGGCAGGATCCGAAACAAATGGCACCCCATAGCAATCGGCCAGGGCCTGCATCACGGCATGTTCAGAAAGAAAGTTGAGTTCGACAAGCACTTCGCCCAGCAGCTTCTTATGCCCGCGACTCTCCTGATACTCGAGCGCCTGCTTGAGCTGATCCTCGGTGATGATGCGACGATCGACGAGCAACTCGCCCAGGCGCATCTTCTGACCATATTCAGACTCGCGCAGATTGGCGAGCACGTGATCGATGGAATGTCCGTCCTTCATACATCACCTCAAAGACTTGGCAGCCGACTCGACGGAATCATGAACCGCAAAGCGATTCGTGAGACGCGTCACCTCCAGGATCTTGTGAATCGTGTCATCAACCTGCACCAGTCTGAGCTGGCCCTGATGCGTCGAGAGTTCATCACGAAGCCAGAGCAGCATCTCCAGTCCGGCTGAATCGATCAGCGTGAGATGCTCGAGGTTGAGCACAACGTTGCGAACGCCTTGAGCGAAGCGTTCGATACAGCCGCGACGAAAACTGTCTGCCTGGTCGGAAGTCAGCTGTCCGCTGAGGGTGAGAACAGTGGTTGGGCCATGATCTTCAAAGCTGAACTTCATGCTGCTTCTCCATGGGCCGAGGCCTGGTCGGCCCGGTGCTCGACGACAAGTTGATCAAACTCCGTGAAGTCCAGACCCACGAAAACCGGCGCCAGTTCAGGATCGAACTGTGTGCCCGATGAACGCGTGATCTCTTCGAGTACCCATGTTCGATCGCGAGCCGAGCGGTATGTGCGCGTCGAACTCATGGCATCGAAGCTGTCAGCCAGTGCGAGGATTCGAGCTGCCAGCGGAATGTCAGCCCCAGCAATGCCGTGCGGATAGCCGCGGCCATCCCATCGTTCATGATGGTAAAGCACGCCCGGCAAAACGTAACGCAGTTGCGGGATGTCGCGCAGAATACGGTGGCCGATCTCCGGATGCTGTTTGATCAGATCAAACTCCGCTTCAGTCAGTCGACCCGGTTTGCAAAGCACCGATTCGGGCACCCCGATTTTGCCCACGTCATGCACAAGGCCTGCAATCTGAATCTGGCGGATTGTTTTTTCATCCAGACCTATCGCTGTTGCAAGTTGCTGCGAAAGCTGCGCAACCCGCTGCGAGTGACCGCAGGTGTACTTGTCCTTGGCATCGATCGACGCGGTGATGGCTTCGAGCGTCCCCAGGAACATGGCATCCATGTCTTCGTACAACGCTGCGTTTTCGAGGAACATGCCCGTCTGCGAGGCTGTCGCGCCCAGCAGCTTGATGTCGGCCGAAGAAGCTGTGCGATCGGGTCCCTCACGATCAGCCGCAATCAGCACGCCAATCGTCATTCCGTCCCGATTCACCGGGTACAGCAGGATGGGGCGACCCAGTGCTGC
>JBPCKF010000092.1:0-14546 GCA_051004555.1 Phycisphaerales bacterium
ACTCAGTGTAATGGCGCGTGATTATCCATCGCTCGGCATCGCAGCGATGGAATCAATGTTTACGCAATCACAGATCGCAGCCCTGCCCGGCAGCAGACCACACGATCCGAGCCGCATCGAACATGACCACTCGCCTTACAATGCGACTGCACGATTGCGCGCCTTCGATCTTGAACATTATCTCCCCGGCGATCTGCTGCGCAAAGTGGATACTGCGTCGATGGCGGTTGCCTTGGAAGTTCGCTGCCCGTTTCTCGATCGCGATCTTGCAACAGCAGTTCTGAACCTGCCTGTGTCAGAGCTGATCCCCGATCGACAGCGCAAAGGGCTGCTGCGCAACATTGCCCGCCAGTATCTTCCTGCTGAAATCATTGATCGACCCAAGATGGGCTTTGCAATTCCCATCGGCGAGTGGTTCCGCAATGACTTTGGCAATATGAAGACGCTGCTCCTTGACCAGCTCCAGTCAACGAATCCCTTCGGCCCCATCACGCTGAGCACGTCAGTCATCGACCGCATGATTCGAGAACACATGAATGCCAGCCGCGATCATTCCCCCCGACTCTTCGGGTTGCTTACCCTCTCGCTCTGGGCCACACAGGTGTTACCCGACAATCGCAACCTGGGCGGGAACATGCTCAGCGATCAGTGATCGGGCAAGCTGGAGTGGGGCGACGCCTTCACCCGCAGGAACAATCGCAAAGAGCTTCTCGCCTGACGCGCTCACGCACGCCTGAACATCCTCAATCAGGACGATGCGGCTGCATGCTGCCAGATGAACAATCTGACGCTCGAGATGTTCATCGAAGGCTGCGAGCATCGACGGCTCGAAGAGTGATGCAGTCGAATACGCAAGTCCGAATGGACAGTTTGCTTGCTCCGACCATGCTCGCAGAAACTTCACCGCGCCCGGCAGGTCACTGATCACTGAGCGAACATGCGGACACAGCCACAGTTGCTTCCCTTCATCAATGAGAAGGGGCTGCACCTTGGCGCACATTGCTTCGAACGCATCGCGCCCAGCAGGCATCCAGTTGCGTGGCTCTCTTGCGTCATATCCACCAGCCGCCAGGGTGCCGGGATACGCAATGAGCGCTGGCACACCATCAAAATCCGCAGCGCTGAGTTCATCAAAGAGAATGTTGCCACGATACCATTTCGCCAGAGTCTTGCCGGTTGCATCGACAATGACATCACCATCAATCGTTCTCGCAGTTGCGTGGGTGTGCATGTGGTGAAGCGTACGCTGAATGGTGATTGATGTCGGCATGCCACCGGCTGTCCGAGTCAGATTGGCGTGCATATACTCGCAGCCGAACAGCACAAGCCCAGGTGGCGGAATTGGCAGACGCGTCAGCTTGAGGTGCTGGTGGGAGTAAAATCCCGTGGAGGTTCGAGTCCTCTCCTGGGCATTGCAGTATGTTTAGCCGCGCCCCGAAGGGAAGCGCGGTTGGACGCACGGACTGACTTCACCTGGCCGGCTCAACCATTGCAACTGGCAGGATCGGCTCTGGCGGACGACCCATACTTCCCGCATCGTCCTGAACCAGATCGAGCAGCCAATATCCCACATCGTGCCAGCGACCAAACTTATACCCGACCCGCTCGAGTAAGGCCACTTTGCGGTAGCCGAATGCCTCGTGCAGTTTCACGCTGGCAACATTCGGCTGTGTGATTCCACCGAGTATTGTGCGATACCCCTGCTTTCTGAGGACATCAATGAGACGCGCGTACAGCGCGCGGCCAATGCCCTTATGCTGATAATCTTTCCCAACATAGACTGTCGTCTCAGCGCTCCAGTTGTACGCACAGCGACCTTTCCAGGGTGAAGACTTGGCAAAGCCCGTGACGATTTCTCCGGAGGTTCCCTCACCTGTCCCACTCACCTGTTGCGTGCTCACCAGCCAGGGATGCATCTTGCGGGTGTCGTGGAATGATTCCATCCACATTTCCAGCGTTTCCGGTTCGAGCGCAAAGTTGGCAGGCGATGTCTCTGCATAATAATTGCTGATCGCGAGGATTGCAGGCAGGTCATCGATAGTTGCAAATCGAATGTTCATGGTGAATGGTGCTTACAGAATGCCTGCGAGATTGTCCAAGCCCAGAGGCTCTCTGGTAAAGAATGGTTCAGCTGCGTCGACGCCGATCCGTGAGCCGAAATAATGATCAGCCGAGGCAATCCATTCCACGACTTTACGATTCTTTTCGGGCAGCACAAACTGGGTTTCGTACGCGATAATCGCCTGGCGCTTGATGTCCTGCTGGCCTGTAATATTCAGAATGAATGACGGCTGCGGAATGATACGCAGATGCGTGCAATAATAATAAAACAACCACTTTGGATAAATCGGCTTGCCGGGCATGTCGGTCTTCGTCAGCTTGGCATCGAAACGTGCATCCTCGACAATGCGTGTGGTTGCGACATGATCAGGATGGGCATCTTCGAAATACGGCGTGAACACAATCTCGGCCTGATGTTCGCGGATGACGCCTGCGACCTTGTGGCGGGCCGCGACTGAGTGGACCACCTCACGATTGGAAAGTTCGATGCAAACGCGACGAACGCCGAGTATTTCCGCAGCGCGGGCCGCTTCCGCAGCACGTGTGACGGGATCGCCCAGCGGCGTGGGTTCGCCATTGGTCATGTCCAGCAAAAGGACATCGTGTCCATCAGCAGCCAGTCGCGCAATCGTGCCGCCCATCCCGAGTTCCTGATCGTCGGGATGAGGGCCGACAACAAGTATGTTTGTCATGTGTGACACGCCCCGTGAATAACTTTATGATGCATGATCGCTTTCATTATTGCTGGCTGTCGAATCCGATGAGGCGCGGAAATCCGGCTGGTGAGGCACCTGACTGCTCCAGCATTTCATTGGCAAGGGCATTCACCGCAGCGCGACAAGCCTCCGCGAGTGATGTTCTGCCAGTTTTTTCTGCGTAGGTTGCCTCAGCGGAATAGCGGCAGATGTCTGCCAAGGCAGTTCGGTGATCAAGCAGAAGCGCATTGGACGTGGGAACGGTTGTGAGTTCAGCCATGCCACCGACTGCGCCGCCGGTGAGGGCCGCAAATGCGTCGCCACGAAGTGCAGCGAATCGTGCCAGGAGTTGGGCGAGTGGCGCATCACGCTGCAGTTGTATGCATTGCCTCCCGAAGTTCTCTGCATTGCCACGCCCGAGCTCTGCGATGGCAAGACGAATGCGATTGGGCGTTGCATCGCGGGCTGCAGCAGCGGCCTCATCGGGAAGTTCCCAGGCTGCCCACGCGTTGATGCCACGCGAAGTTGTGATTGCATCGAGCGTCGTCAGGTCCTGCATGAGTTGCAGGAGGCTCGCAACGCGCAACAGTTGATTGGCTGCATCGCTGCCGATGTCTCCCCGCGCCAGTTGCTTTACCCATTGCAGGCGTTGATCTTGAATCGCGCGCAGCAACACATCCTGCTGCCCGCCTGTCATGGCGACTGCGACTTCGCTGCCTTGCCGAAGGGCGTCTTCAAACGGCATGGGAAGGAACATTGCAATCTGCTGCTCGACCTGTTCAAGTGCCATCACAGCCTCGGGGCGTCTGACCGGGTCAAGCAGGTGCGTCGCCCACTGCTGCAATCGCGCATGCACACCTGCGCGCGACGCAGAATCAATGCCTGCAACAGCGTCGATCCATTGGGGCAATGATTTCAATCGCTCAATGTCAATCACCGGCTGACGAAACGAAGCGAGCAGACTCAGCAACTCAGGATCCTGCATAGTCTGTGGCGAACCATCGAAATCGGCCAAGCGGGCAAGCAGCGCCTTCTCACTCTCTTCGTATCTGCGAGAAAGATGTTGAATGGCTGTCGCCCATTCGCGGGCCAGCCGCGCTGTTCCTATCAATCGATAGGCGCGCATGTCGTTTGCGATGGTTTCTAACAGCGCAAAGAGTTCACGTCCCTGGTGACGCGTGGCTGGATCATCCATAAAACTGAGCGCCGCAAACCATCGCTCTCGCAACGGCTCAGGATTGATGCGCGGCTGGCCAGCGTTGATCGCACGTGTGATGGCATCGAGCGCGGGAATGCCCGTGTGCATCGCTTCGAGATGCTGACCTGCTGCTTCGCGCTCGGTTCGCCCCGCAAGTTGATGCAGCGCCGATGCGATCTGCAGCCTGAGTGAAAGACGATCGGGAGGGTCCAGCCACGACGCCTCGCGGACTGCCCGCTCGATTTCAACAGCCATCGTGATTGCCCGGCTGTCAGCCAGTGCCTGTGCACGAAACTCGGGAAACTCACGGGCTGCATCCACACCAGCAATCACAGGCTCAAGCGCTGCGATGAGTTCAGCGTCAACCCGCGCATCAACCAGAACAGCACGCAGCCCATCACTCGTATCGGGAGCAGTATGATCTGCAGACGCATGACGATCTGGCCCGTCCGGCCAATGTGTCCCAGCCACATCGCCCGGAGCGAGTATTGCGACAGCACGGGCCAGCGATGCAAAGAGGGCAGGCAACGTTGCGTCAAGCCGCGCAGGTTCGATGCGATCGAGTTGTGGCTGCAACATGACCAGCGCTTCAGCGAAGATCACGAGCGCTTCATCCGCAGCCTTGACCTGCATCTCCAAAGTGGGCTCGGGATTGTTGCGCTGCCGGGCGAGTCGTTCATCAAGCTCAATCAACGTGTTCAATGCTGCATCGATGTCATATCGCACAACTGCGATGGTCATGGCTGCAACAATGGCGCAGCTGCCTTCGCGCCCAGCTGCATCACCGGCCCGCAGGAGTGTGCAGGCAACTTGTCGCATTGCAGTCTGCGCGTGCATGACTCGTGCGTAACGATCGTTGCCACTGCCCGCCAGCCGCTGTCGTTGTTCGATTTCAAGTTCAAGCGCATCAGCGAGCGCTTTGGCAGCGGTATCGCCATCCAGCTCGGGCGGCTGGGGACTGCCAAGTTCGAGCACTTGCGCGTGCGCAGCACTCTCACTCAGCGCGATCACGCTGCTGCCTGGCAGCAGATTCATCGCGATCGATATCATCATTATGACTGTCTTCAGCACGACATGCTGCATAGACCTTCTCCAGTTGATCCACCATCACCGCAACTGCGAAGCGCGACTTGCACAATGCGCGGCCGCGCTCCGCGGTGGCCTGCCGTTCCTGCGGATGTTCGATCATCCACCTCACCGCAGCTGCAAGATCATCCCGATTGCCTGGCTCAATCAGCCGACCCGTCTCGAAATCAATACACACTTCTCGTGTGCCATCCACATCGTACGCGATGAGTGGCGTCGCGCTCAACAACGCCTGCGGAGCCGTGCGCGGCAACCCCTCGCGGTAACTGGGATGCACCAGCACGTCCATCGCCTGCAGATACTTGGGAACCTCTTGGGGCGGAACCAGGCCGGGCAGGATCACCTGCTCTCTGATGCCCGCTTCATCAAGTCTCGACACCAGCCGGTCGCGCCACCACCCATCCCCCACCCAGAGCATGCGCAGTCTGGCATCGCTGCGCATCATCGGCGCAAGTGCATCAATCAGATCATCATGACCCTTGAGTTCAGCCAGCCGCGCGACCGTTCCGATGACAAAGGCATCATCCTCAAGACCAAGTTCAGCACGCACTTCCCGTCGCGACCAGGCCGGGTTGAGAAACGATTCGATCTCCATCCCCGAATACACAATGTGATACTGCTCGGGCCTGCCGACGCCTGCAGCAAGAGCCTGCACGCGCATCGCATCCGCAACACACACAATGCGGTGACACCGTCTGGCTGCATAGCGCTCGGCTGCGATGTAGATCGCGTTCAGCACGCCCGACTGATAGGGATGAAAGGGCAGGCCGTGAATGGTGTGCACGATGGCAGGCACATGCTCACGCCATGCAGCCATGCGACCGAGAACGCCAGCCTTGGAAGAATGGGTGTGCACAACATCTGGGTGCCAGTCGCGAATGATTGTGCGGAGGTCGCGCTGAGCGAAATGATCTTTCCAGAGCGAGAGCTGACGGACAAGGCGTGGCGTTTCAATGAGTTCGATCGCGCGACCATCCGGCGAGCGAAAGTTCTGCACCCGCTCCAGCATGGAACCTTCCGGTCCATAGATGGGTCCGTAGACCAGTGCAACATCGTGGCCGCGCGCGAGTTGACCTTCGCATGAGAGCACGGTGTTCTCCTGCGAGCCGCCCAGAATGAGCCGGGTTGAGATGTGCATGATGCGCATCGTGTGTTGCAGGATAGCTTCCCTTCGATCAGATCACGGCCTAGCTCGCTGTGGTCGCCCTCCGGCGGTTGCGCCTTGCCATCATGTCACGAAGTGCGATCATTTATCGGCCTGCTCTGTTGGGCAACGATGCGGTGCGTCAGCGCAGGATGAATCGCGGTGATCCAGTCCAGCAACCGATGCGAGCGCGGCACGCACACCTCGACACGAGGCCGATCCAGCAGGCGCACAACCGCGCGGGCGACGCGCTCTGGTTCGATCGCATACTTCTTCACGCGCGGCCACAGGGATGCGAAACTGGAATTCTCGAAGTACGCCGTCCTCACGATGCCCGGATTCACCACGCTGAAATGCACGCCGCTGCCCGCGTGCTCGGCTGCCAGCGTTTGCGTCAGCGACGCGAGGGCCGCCTTCGTCGGCGAGTAGGCTGCGTGACCCCACGGGCCCATCTTCGCAGACATCGATGCAATGTTGATGATGTGCCCCTGCCGCGCCCGCAGCATCCCCGGCAGCGCAGCGCGAATGAGTGTTACTGCAGCAAAGTAGTTTGTCTGCATCAGCCGGGCAAAGTCATCCGCTGATGTTTCGAGGAACGGTCGATACAAACCGACCCCCGCGCAATTGACCAGCACATGAATCGGATCGGCTGCCCACATCGCATCGAGTTTGCCGATGCAGATCGCCAGCCCGTCCGCATCGCAAAAATCACATGCGATCGCGGTGTGCGGCGGCGCGCTCGGCTGATGATTCATTCGATCGAGCGACACGTTGAGGCGATCGGTGCTGCGACCGATGATAAGCAGTCGATAGCCGCGATCAGCAAGTGCGGATGCGATGGCAAATCCGATCCCGCCCGATCCGCCCGTGACGATG
Organism: Phycisphaerales bacterium; assembly: GCA_051004555.1. Classification (GTDB taxonomy): domain Bacteria; phylum Planctomycetota; class Phycisphaerae; order Phycisphaerales; family SM1A02; genus JBPCKF01. Next base: position 7,061 of record JBPCKF010000092.1, read on the forward strand.
GCGAGAGGCGCGGGAGGTCCCGGCTCATCTTGCAGTTGATTCACGCAGGAGTGTAGACGCCGCCATCCTCGGGAAGCGCACTGTCATCACCATATTGTGCCTAAGATTGCCAATGGCACGACCAGACAACGAGTCCGACATTTTTCGCGCGATTGCACACTCAGCCCGCAGGCAGATGATCGCGTTTCTCTCGTCCAATCCCGATGCCAGTGCTGGTCAGGTTTACGAAGCCTGCAAATTGACTTACGGGACCGGGTCGACGCACATGAAGGTGCTCACGCAGTCGGGCCTTGTGAATGTCCAGTCCAGGGGCGTGAGTAACCACTTCCGTGTGGACAAGCAAGCTCTCAAAAAGCTCGCGACCGAAATCAGCAACCTCGGGCGCGCCCAAAGCAAGTGATCGGGAGAGGGTTCGTGCCCTTCATTTCCACTTTTGTGTTGCTTGGCCTTGGACTTCTTCGCGCATGTGACCTATTGTAGATTGCTGCAGTGGTCGATAGACCTTCTGACAGACACATTTGAGACCGGTGGCTTTATGAGGACGCGGCCCGCGTCCGGGACAATTCCGGTTTTTGGGCGCCGGAAGCCCTTCCTCCGGAATATACAGAAGTACCACCACACAATGACATTTTCAGATTTCCGGCTCGCTGAGCCTATCGTTCGCGCCGTAGCTGCAGAAGGCTACACGACGCCAACCCCTATTCAGAAACTCGCCATCCCCGCAGTGCTCGCTGGGCGCGATGTCCTCGGCTGCGCTCAGACTGGCACAGGCAAGACCTGCGCCTTCGCGCTCCCGATCCTGCATCGACTGGCAGAGTCCATGACCAAGGCTGCATCGTCAGCAAAGAAGCAGCACAACCATCGACACGGCAACAACGGTCATCGCGGCCGTTCGCCACGAGCGTTGGTGCTGTGCCCGACCCGCGAGCTGGCCATGCAGATCTTCGACAGTTTCTGCGCCTATGGCCGCTCTCTCGGCCTGCGTCACACCGCGGTCTTTGGCGGCGTCAATCAACATCGTCAGGTTCGCGACATGCGGGCTGGGATCGATGTCCTCGTCGCGACACCGGGCAGGTTGCTTGACCTTGTGCAACAGGGCGTTGTTGATCTCAGCGCGATCGAAACGCTGGTGCTTGATGAAGCGGACCGCATGCTGGACATGGGCTTCATCCACGACATCCGCAAGATCGCATCGCACATGCCCGAGCGCCGCCAAACGCTGCTCTTCTCTGCGACCATGCCCAACGAGATTCGCTCTTTCGCGGACTCCATGCTCAAGGATCCAGTGTTTGTGGACATTGCGCCGGTGCAGGTGACAGCTGATGCGATCGTGCAGTCTGTCTACCTCGTCACGCGGCAGAACAAGCCTGCACTTCTCGAGCGCGTGCTGCGCAAAGATGCCACGGGCAGGGCCCTGGTGTTTACGCGTACCAAGCATGGTGCTGACCGACTTGTCAAGCAACTTGACCATATGGGGATCCACGCGGCTGCCATTCACAGCAACAAGAGTCAGAACGCACGCATCCGCGCTCTCAAGGCGTTCAAAGATGGGCGCGTCACAGTCCTCATCGCAACCGATATCGCATCGCGCGGCATTGATGTCGATGAGATCACGCATGTCGTGAACTTCGACCTGCCTGATGCGGCTGAGACATATGTCCATCGCATCGGCCGCACCGCCCGCGCGGGAGCGACCGGCATTGCGTTGACATTCTGCGATCACGATGAACTCAGCACGCTGCGGGCCATCGAACGCTCCGCTGGCAAGACGCTCAAAATCAATCGCGATGAGCCTGACCTGACCTTCGATGTTCGCAGTGCACGCAGCTCCAGCCCATCGCTATCCCCACGCAGCAATGGACACTCGGGCAGCAACAGCAAACCACGTCGACATCGTGGTGCACGCAGTGGAAGCAACGCGAGCGGCGGCTACGGTTCGCAGCGTTCTGATGCTTCCTCACGTTCATCGACGTCGAGATCCGGCTCCGGCCGCAAGCGAAAGAGCAGCCGCGGCGAAAGTGTCATTGGTGCTGGCACTGCCAGACCCAAGAAGCCCAGCAATCGGCAGCGGCAACGGTCAGCTTAGTAGGATCGCCTTTGTCATTGAGAAAGAGGACGCCCGCGCCCGACGGGCGCGGCTGTCGGAACATGTTCCACATGGCGCATGACTCTCCCTGCGCAACTACTCGGTATCGATCACAAAGACGGCCATCGCGCCGCCTTTGTCTTTCCGAAGCGTAAAGCCAGACGACGAGAATGTCGCCACGACAACGACGCGCGTCATGAACTCAACCGTGAGCGTGTCGCCATCGACCAGGATGCGGTCGGTCGAATCGATATCCTCGAAGCGCATTTCCTCGTCGGCTGTTCCAAGGTCGAACCCAGCAACCGACTCGAAGCGGTCAGTGGCCCAGTTTCGCACGAGGAGCGTCCCCATGCCATTGGGATTGTTGATGCGGCCTTCGCAGATGATCGTCAAGAGTGGCGGTTCCTCTTTGCCCCAAACGCGAGGACACACCCCTTGCACTGCGACCTGGACATCACAACGGTTTGGCTGTGAGGAGAGAAATCCAAATCGGGACCGGGCGACAAGATACTGATCATCCGATTCACGCAGTTGATCCACGCCGCCACTGACATGCGTTCCGAAGGGAATAGAGAAGCTGGTGACTTCCATGGGAATCGTCCGCATGCGTTCGATCGCAGCGGCCAAATCGGGCCGCGGGCCGATCAGTCGGTCGCCCAGGTGCGGGATACCCGTGGTTGTGATGATCGCGCGCAGATCAGCAGGCGTAAGTGGAGCTTCAAAGTTGTGTTTGTGAATGCCCTGCAGGCACAGACCGGTACCCACCACCATTGGCGAAGCGCCTGAGGTGCCGCCGAACGTACTGGTGTATTGTGTCTGCCGTGAACCGCCATTGTGCAATCCGCCGTAGCCGGTAGTGACGATGGCTGAACCCCACGCATGAGCGTCCATGCGCGAGCCGTAATTGCTGAATCCTTCAGCCGCGCGGCCAGTGGGTGTGCCGGCCCCAACCATGATGGCCCCGGAGTCGCGGACATTGCGATCGAAGAGGCCGCCCCAACTGGCATCATCAAGGTTCTGACTGCCATTTGCACCTGCTTCGACACAGACCACGTTCATCGCCCAACTGCTGGTCCAGATGACGTCATAGTTTGCCTGCACATATTCCATCGGAGTCGCGGAGCGGCCGGAGGGGAACATCTGCAGCTCAATCAGCCAGATATCGCCAGGGTCAAGAGCTTCTGCTGCTTCGAGGAACCGATGTGGAACGTTCGGCCACTCTTCAATGAGGATACCGACTGTGCCCCACTGCGCATCACTTGCAAAGCCGGTGACGCCGTAGCCATTGTCTGCAGCGCAGACTTCACCCACCACTGCAGTGCCGTGGTTGTGATAACCGGAGCTGGTTGAGTTGTTGCCATTGTCGTGGAAGAAGTTGGATGCAGTGAAATCTTCGTGATCGTGTGTCCATCCAAGTTCGACGTCGATGAACTTCACATTGTCGCCGCGGCCGCCCAAGTATCCCCAGGCTGCTGGAGCATTCAGGCCAGCTGGCGTTGCGTAGAGGTAATCCTGTTGATCCGAAAAGTCGGGTGTCCCCGCCAGCAGATTGCTTGAGAGATGGTTGATCGATTCCGCAAACACTTCTGCAGCGCGGGGTGACATGATGCCTGCGGTTTCACAGATCGGCGCAGGATGTGCAATCTCGACCAGGCCATCCATCGCATTGAGCGCGTTGATCATGGCTGCAAGCTGTCCGCGATCATCTTCGGGCAACTCGACATCAAACCAGAGGGACAGGTCGGGCCCTTCCTGTCCGCTGGCTGCTTCGCCACGTGCCTTGAGCTGCTGATACTTCGCGCGCGGTCCGGGAAATGTGCGACGAATGGTGACCACATCTTCAAGCAGATCGTTGAGGGCAGCAACAGCGGGGCGAGGGCCACCCACAAAGTGCACGCCTGATGCGGTGGGCGCTGCATCAATGCGAATGTTCAACCCTTCATCAAACTTGACATGCACCCAGCCGGGGTCAAAGCGCTCGAGGGAATCTGCATTCCACTGAATGATGGGGCCGACGGGTCGATCTGCGAACGTCGTCCAAGTCGCAGCTGCAGTTGCCGTTGCCGCAGCAGCAGCCAGCAAAATCTGAATGGCATGCATCAATCATCTCCTCCTCACTTTGGTTACGAAACTGGCGTGGATTCTAGCAGAAATCCCCAGAACGCAAGAAAAATGGGGGCAAAAGCATCGATAAACGCATCCCCGCGAGTGGGCGCTGACCCTGCTCCCGCAGGGCGGACGGTGCACATGGTAAATAACGACGTCAACTTGCAATTTGACAAGCGGAACTTGCAAGTTCAGGCGACCATTTCACAAGTTGAAGAGCGGCATATGGCAGGATAACGAGAACATTTGACAAATTGACGCGGAGAAATTGCAAGTTGAAGAGTCCATTTGACAAATTGACGAGCGGAAATTGCAAGTTGAAGCGACCTTGTTTTGACGATCCCAGGGGCAGACACCCAGGTCACCTCCTCTGCGGCCTACGCGGAGATCAGCGTCTCAGGGCGACTCCCCCCGCACTCAGGGCAGCGCGACCCGGCTTACCTCAATCGAATGTCCTGTCATCGTCCACCGATAGGCAATCAGAGCTTCGCTGGAATAGACTAAAATGCCGCCCAATAGCACTCCATTGAATGGAGTCGAGTCTCCGAGAGAGTATCCAACACCTACCGTCACCACAGTGGTCACCATGAAGAGGAGCAGCCGGTGGACCACTGAACGTTTCGGAATTGTGAACGATGCTGGCGTGGTACTCAAGTCCATCCTTAAAGGTGGGATAGGTGGACTGGACGTGCTCCTCGCTCTCTGAATCGGCACTCATTTCACTCGCTGCAGGCGTCAAACAAGCCACCCACGGGACTCGAACCCGTGACCTGAGCTTTACGAAAGCTCCGCTCTGCCAACTGAGCTAGGGTGGCGGCAAGGCCATAGTACGTCTGTCCGCGCAGCTGTGCTACCCTTGTAGAGTCATGTCGACCTCCGAACCGCCTATTCCGCTTTGCCTGCTTATCGCTGATCAGGTCTATCAGGACCGCGAGTCTGGCAACAACATCATCGCGGGCACATTCAATACCGTGAATGTCAGCCAGCTGCCCTTCCAACACCCGAGCTTCTCCGTCTTCTTTCAAGTCACGAACGTGACCAGACCTGTCGAGTTGCGACTGTGCATTGAATACGCAGCGGATGGCAACATGATCTTCGATCTCGGCGGCCCGATCAGTGCCAACACGCCGATGGATGTGATTTCCAAAGGCATCCGCCTGGCAGGGCTTCCCTTTGAGAAGGCAGGCAAGTATTGGGTGCAACTGCGCAGCGAGGGCGCGATTCTCATTCAGGCTCCCTTACATGTCAACATCGCAAAGCAGGATCAACGCCGTCGTCGCAAAAGTCCTGATGCAGGCCCGGACCCAGAGCCGGATCCAGAGCGACACCCAGAGGATTGATTTCGCACGCGTGTTTTCGCAAGTCGCACCTTTGGAAACGCAAATCACCTCTGATGCGTATCATACTTGTCGCCAGGGATTTGCATTGTCAGAGAGAAGTTGAGTCACGTAAGTTGAGCACAAAGGGAGAGAGACATGAAGCATGTGAAAAAATGTTCTGTGGGTGTTATCGCTGCGGGCATGGTGCTGTTGGCCCAGCCGGTGGCAGGCGGCGATCTGTACGCATTTTCCATCAACGAGAATGAAAGTTCGCTCACAAACACAACTGAGATCTCTGGTGATCTACCGGGCTTTCTCATCGGCAACTTCGACGCCAAGAACAACCCGACAGGCACGCGCACGCTGCCGGGGCTTTTTGGCGGCTCTGGCAATCAGCCGGTCACGTTTGAAAGTACGCTGACGACTGAAGGCGGCTTCGATTCGATTCCAGCTGGTGACTTTCAAATGATTCTGGATGTTGACGGCCAGACTGCAACGCTGCGCAACTTTGCTGGCGATCTTTTGAATGGGGCTGCGCCGACGTTTCCTGCGACGCTCAATATTCTGTATCAAACGTTTCGCACCTTCGTTCCCGACTCGGTCTTTCCGGGCGGCGTGCAAGTGCCGTTCGAACTCGGCGACGTGGTGATCACTTCCATCACGCTCACGCAGACAGCCGACGCGATTGGCCCGCTTGTGCCCGATGGTGATGGGTACACCTTTACCATCGCAGCAACCATGCTTCTTGAGATGACTGCGGAAGTGAACGATCAGCCGATCGAGTTTCCCCCCACCGAGATCATCGCGCCGTTGTCCGGAAGCGTGATCTTCGCTGGCGAGTTTGTATTTCTGACATCCGATCTTGATGTGGTGGTTGATGACACGTTTGAAGGGCCGTTCGAGGGCGCAGGTCTTGATGCATTTCCCGTTGATGTTCCCACCGTGCTTCCGCCGGGCGGCACAGCCCATCTGCTGATTACCAATCAACTGGAAAGCGTCGACGTGCTGGTGTCGAGCAGCGCCCATTTGATTGCGATTGGCGAGCCGATCGATTCGCCTGCGGCTCTTGACGGCTTCAGCATTGCTTTCGGCAGTCTGGTTGAGGGTGATCTTGAAGCGCTTCTGAGTTCTGATGATCTCCGCCTCACCGGGCAGTCGCAGTTCGGGTTTCTTTCGTCCGAACCCAACGTGTTCGAGCTGATTGTCAATGCACAGACTGAATGCATTGATGCAGCGACGATTGCAATCACCATCGAAGGCCGGCTGAACAATCCCAACGGCCAGGTGAAGGTGCGGCTGCGCAACTGGAATACCAATCGCTTCGTCGAAGTGCACCGCTACGGCCTGGGGACAACCGAAGTTGTCGAGGCTGTTCGCGATATCAGCGCTGGAAAGTACATCAACAGTGCGGATGGCAGTATTGATTGCAGCATTCGCCAGGTGGTGATTGCAACATTCTCAACCAGCGGATTCCGCGCCATCTTCGACCAGGTGGCGATTGGTGTGCGATGACAACTGCTTTTCGATGGCGCTGCGGAAGGCTCGCACCATTGCCACGCGCACAATCTGCATGGATGGACACGCATCTGGTCCGAGTTCGCGCTCGAGGCTTGTGACATCGCGGCCGATGAGTCCGCAAGGCACAATCATGCGGAAGTGATCGAGGTTGGTTGTCACGTTGAGTGCAAGGCCGTGCATTGAGACCCATCGAGAAATGCGAACGCCCATTGCGCAGATTTTTCGCAGTTGGTCATCGTGTGGATTGCGCACCCAGACGCCAGTCGCGCTGCTGTCGCGCTCGCCAGGAATGTTGAAGTGCTCAAGCAGATTGATCACGACATCTTCGAGCAGTCGCATGTAACTGTGCAGGCGCAGACTGAGCAGGTTGAGGTCGAGAATTGGATAGACGACGAGTTGACCCGGCCCGTGATAAGTGATGTCGCCGCCGCGATCGGTTTCCGCGATTTCGATGCCA
>JBPCKF010000093.1:0-32198 GCA_051004555.1 Phycisphaerales bacterium
AGATCATTTCCCGGCAGGTGTGACAGTCGGGCGCTACGTTTCGATTGCAACGAACGTGCGGGCGTTTCTGCGCAATCATCCCATGGACAGGCCAACCACGCACCCGTTCTTCTTCAATGCCGATCTCGGCTACGTCAAGCATGACACGATCGAGACAGGCACGCTTGACATCGGACATGATGCCTGGATTGGGGCTGGAGTGATCATCACGCCCGGCTGCACGCGCATCGGCATCGGCGCAGTCGTTGGCGCCGGATCGGTTGTGACGCGCGATGTCCCCGACTTTGCAATCGTTGCCGGCAACCCAGCCAAACAACTTCGCTATCGTTTTTCCGAGGAGGCGCAGCAGGTTGTGCTTGCCTTACGCTGGTGGGAGCGGTCGATCCTGGATCTGCAGAACCACATCAGCGAGATGAATGAGGCTGTTGGCGAGACTGCAGCACAGCATCCCCTGGTTCGGGGAGCAGCGTAACGCGCGCGAACACAGTCATGCGGCTCAAGATGCTCACAATCCGGGACGTTGCTGAAGGCCAGCTCTGCAGTGGGTGTGGCGTGTGCGCTTCTGCATTTCCCGATGCCATTGAGATGACGGATGTGCTTGACTATGGAAGGCGGCCGCGCGCTCGTGCAGGTGTCGATGCAGGTGCATCTGCTGCAGCGATGCAGGAAGCGCTGGCTGTGTGCCCGGGTATTGCACTTGAACATGACGAATCAACCATTGGCCCCGAGCCGATCATTGAAGCGTTGCGGGCTGGGTGGGGGCCAGTCCGCGCATTGTGGGAAGGGTACGCTGCTGATGATGCCATTCGCTTTGCAGGCTCGAGCGGCGGGGCAGCGTCTGCACTTGCGCTGTACGCAATCGAAGCTGCGGGTATGAGCGGTGTCATTCACGCAGCTGCGCGAAGCGATGTACCTTATCTCAATGAGACTGTCATCAGTCGCAGTCGTGATGAACTGCTGGAGCGCACCGGCTCTCGATACGCGCCTGCAAGTCCGGGTGATGGACTGCATCTCATGCAGGAGGATGACAGAAGAGTTGCATTCATTGGCAAGCCATGCGACGTGGCTGGTTTGAACAAGCTTCGCGCGATCCGGCCGGAGATTGATGCACGCATCGGCATCACCATCGCGTTTTTCTGCGCGGGCGTGCCATCCACGCGCGGAACACTCGAACTCATTCGCAAAAACGGCATTGATGATCCTGCTGCTATCCGAAGCGTGCGTTATCGTGGCAATGGCTGGCCGGGCATGTGGACGGTGCGAGCAGACACGCCGCAAGGCGAGAAGGAAGTGCAGATGACCTATGCGGAGTCCTGGGGATTCCTGCAGCGCTATCGACAATGGCGGTGTTACATCTGTCCCGATCACACCGGCGAGTTTGCAGATATTGCGGTGGGTGATCCGTGGTACCGCGAGGTGCAGCGGGGTGAAAGTGGCAGCTCGTTGATCCTGGCCCGGACCCAGCGTGGGCGCGATTTTATCGAAGCTGCGATCGCGGCTGGATACCTCATTGCACAGGACGCGCCGGCCAACATGCTCCCCGATTCCCAGCCGAATCTGCTCGGGACCCGGGGCGCGCTATGGGGGCGGCTACTTGCATTACGGGTGATGTTCGCCCCCCGGCCGGTCTTTCGGGGAATGCCAATGTTCCGATATTGGCGAACCCAGTTGTCCGCGAAGGAGAAGGTACAGTCAATCTACGGGACCATTCGCAGGATTTTCACGAAGAATCTGCGCCGTCGCGTCGATCTTGTGTCATACGATCCACAGCCCTCGCATCATCCGATAACCACGCAGTCTCGACGCTGAGCCTCGATCCATGGAAGACTTCAAACAGGAACTTGATCCAACCTGGTACGGGCAAACTGTGCTGCACCCTTATGGTCTGGCAGCAGTCATTCTGCTTGGACTGATCATGATCTTTCTGCCTCGTCGGTATGCGATCGTTCCGATGATCATCATGGCGTGCTTCATTTCGCCGGCCCAGCGTCTGGTGGTTGCGAGCCTCGACTTCGACATGCTGCGCATCATGATTCTGTTCGGTTGGACGCGGGTGGTTGTGCGAGGCGAGGTGCGCTCGATCGACTGGAAGTGGATTGATCTTCTGATGATCGCCATGGCAATTATCGGGACGATTGCGTACTCAGCCCTCTTCGGAACAACCAGCGCCCTGACCAATCGTCTTGGATGGGCATACGAGCTTCTTGGGATGTACTTTCTATTCCGGCTGCTGGTGCGCGACTGGGCGGATATGGAATCTGCGATTGTTGGCTTTGTGGTTGTCTCCATTCCCGTTGCGATTTTCTTTGCAATCGAGCTTGCGACAAAGCGGAATCTGTTCGGCCTGCTGGGTGGCGTTCCCACGATCACGCAGATTCGAGGTGGGCGACTTCGCTGTCAAGGCGCGTTCGCCCACCCAATCCTGGCAGGCTGCTTCTATGCATCGCTGATCCCGATGATGGCGGCGCTGTGGTGGCGCGATGGGCGTGGACGAATGCTCGCGGTCATCGGTCTGGCCTGCAGCGGATTTGTCATCCTTGCATGCAGTTCAAGCACGCCTCTGATGGCTGTGGTGTTCGTGGCGGTTGGTTTTGCCATGATCGTGTTGCGATCGAGGATGGGAATGGTCTGCCTGGGGCTGGTCGTGCTCACCATTGCCCTCGATTTTGCAATGAACAAGCCTGTCTATCACCTCATTGCACGCCTGAACATTTTCGCAAGCTCGACCGGCTGGCATCGATACAACCTTATCCATCAGGCCGTCACCCACTTTGGCGATTGGTGGCTCATCGGGACGCGGAGCACGGATCACTGGGGCATTTACGATATCACCAACCAGTACATCCTCATCGGTCTGCGCGGCGGATTCCTCACCATGATGTTGTTCATCGGGATCATCGTCTGCGCATTCCGAGGCGTGGGACGCCTGTGGCGGCTTCATGCAGACAATCGATATCGCATGATCATGTCATGGGCGCTGGGTGTTGCACTGTTTACCCATGTCATGTCGTTCATCTCAGTGTCGTACTTTGGTCAGATCGAGATGGTGTGGTACCTGCTTCTGGCTTCAATCGCAAGTCTCTCGCCGACCGCGCAGACGTTGCGCGCTCAGCAAATTGCGCGCGCGCGTTCGCGGCAACAAGGTATGGCCATGCGGCACGCAAATGTTCCTCATTCCGCCCCTGCGTACCCGGTTCGCTGAAACTCATCAGAATGCCCAATCGCAATGCGAACCAACCGATTTTTCTCTGCGGGGCATCGCGGTCCGGCACCGCGATGGTCCGTGAAGTGCTCAACCGCCATGCTGCGGTCTATCTGGCTGGTGAAACGCACTACTTTGATGACCTGCGCCCGAGGCTCGGGAACGCGGCGCACCAACCGATGAGCCCTGAGCAACAGCGCATGACAGAAGACTATTTTCTGTCGCTCTGGCATCGCCCGTATGGCCACCATGGCAATCCTGAACAAGCTCGACACACGCGCGAACTTTTACGGACGACCGCAGCGGAGATCGGGCCGGGTGCCGACGCGTTCTTTGAAGCGTTCTGCCTCATCAATGCCCGAGATGAGCAACGAGCCATCTGGGGCGAGAAAACGCCACGACATGTCTTTCGCATTGCAGACATCCTCTCACGCTATCCCCGCGCCAACGTGATCTGTATGGTGCGTGACCCTCGAGCAGTGGTCGCTTCATACCGCGATTGGCGCAATCAGGGCGGCTTCGATCTCGAACGTGATCCCGGACACGCAGCTGTGCTCGAAGAGGAAGAGCGCAGGGCAAGGCGATCCTATCACATCATTCTCATGAGTCTGTTGTGGAAGGGCACCGTTGCAGCTGCGGTGAAGGCGCGGGCGGCGTTCGGCGAAGAGCGCGTGTGCGTCCTGCAATACGAGCAAGTCGTCGAGAATCCAAACGAAGCGATGAGCAGCCTCTTTGCGTGGCTTGATCTTGAATATTCACCTGAACTCCTGAATGTGCCAGTGCTGAACAGTTCGTTCGCTGAGTTTCATCAGACTGGCGGCATTCAGAAGAGCGCAATGGATCGCTGGAAGCAGAAACTCTCGAAGACAGAGATTGGCATCATTCAAGCGGTGTGCGGTTCACTCATGGACTCAGTCAACATTGCGCGCGAGCCTGTATCAACGCCATACCTGGCCCTGATCTGGAAATGGTTGACGCTGCCGTTCGCAATGTGCCGGGCTGTTCTGGCCAACCGCAAACGGATCGGCAATATCCCGGCCTACATCTGGAGGCGGCTCAAGCTGGCAGCATCGTGAATGAAACCAACCGAGAACATCACGAGCTCGACTGCACGATCATCGTCGTGTCTTACAACACGCGCGATCTGACGCTCCAGTGCCTTCGCAGCGTCGTTGCCGAAACCAGCGATGTGTCGTTCGAAGTGATCGTCATCGACAATGCCTCGACAGATGGGTCGGCTGAGGCTATCGAAAACGAGTTTCCCAATTTGACGCTGATCAAGCGCGAGGACAATCTCGGCTTCGCAGCAGCCAACAACGTAGCGGTTGAGCTGGCACGAGGCGAGTACCTCCTGCTTTTGAATCCCGACACCATCGTGTTGGATGGGGCCGTACAGAAACTAATGGCGTTTGCGCGCAGCACACCCAAAGCCGGCATCTGGGGTGGAAAGACGCTTTTTGCAGATCGCACGCTCAATCCGCATTCAGTGGCAGCACGCATGACACTTCGAAGCCTGCTCTGCAATGTCACCGGGCTGCGATCAATGTTCCGCAACAGCGCGATCTTCAACCCTGAGCAGTATGGCGGGTGGAAGCGGGACTCAGTTCGCGAAGTGGACATTGTGGTCGGCTGTTTTCTTCTCATCAAGCGGCACACATGGAAACGGCTGGGTGGATTCGACCCTGCTTTCTTCATGTATGGCGAAGAGGCGGACCTCTGTCTGCGGGCGCGGCGCCTCGGGTGTCAGCCGATCATGACGCCTGAGGCAGCGATCGTTCATTATGGGGGCGCATCAGAGAAGCTTCGTGAAGACAAGGTCGTCAGGCTTCTGCGGTCAAAGACATTGCTCATCGATCGTCACTGGTCGCGCTTCACCGCTCCTCTGGGCAAAGCGCTCTTGCGATGGTCGATCTTCGCCCGCACATGGACCCGCTCGGTCCCTGCGTTCCCACGCAGCATTCGCGAGCGGGCGAGCATCTGGAAGGCCGTGTGGCGGCGACGAGCGGAGTGGGCACGCACATGACCGAACAACTCGAACATCCAAACCCACCGCAGCGAAGGCGCGTCCTGGCCGTGGCATCGGGCGGCGGACATTGGGTGCAGTTGCAACGGACTCAAGCAGCCTTTGCGCATCATGATGTGGCTTGGCTCACGACCGAGCGCGGCTATCGCAACAGTGTCGGCAGCGATCGCTTTCACGTTGTCAACGACGCCTCGAGGTGGGACAAGGTTGGCCTGGTGCGCATGCTTGTCAAGATCATCTGGATCATGCTGCGCGAGCGGCCGCATGTCATCATCACCACCGGCGCAGCCCCGGGATACTTTGCGTTGCGCATCGGCAAACTCATGCGCCGCCGCACCATCTGGCTGGATTCGATCGCCAACGTTGAAGAACTTTCCATGTCGGGTCGAATGGCTGGGAAGTATGCGGATCTCTGGCTGACGCAGTGGCCGGCACTGGTGAAGCCCGAAGGTCCGCACTATGCAGGAGCCGTGCTGTGATTTTCGTCACGGTGGGAACGCAAGTTGCATTCGATCGACTCGTGCATGCAGTTGATGGATGGGCAGCTGGGCACGCAGACGTTGACATCTTCGCGCAAACCGGGCCAACCCAATCGCCACCCGCGCACATCCGTCACGCGCAGTTCATGGAGCCATCAGCGTTTCAGGAACACATGGAGAAGGCGGAACTTATCATCGGCCACGCTGGAATGGGCACGCTCATCAATGCGCTGCTGTTGCAGAAGCCGGTGGTCATCATGCCACGCAAAGCTGAGTTGGGCGAACATCGCAACGATCACCAACTCGCGACAGCCCGCTGGTTTGCCTCGCGTCCGGGCGTCGAAGTGGTGAACACTGCAAAGGAACTAGTGGCTGTTCTTGATCGTCGTCAGTCATTGGCTGCACCCACTGCGATCAGCCAGATTGCATCACCAGAACTCATTGGTGCATTGCGCGCGTTCATTGACACGGGCGAGCGGCCCTGCATGGATTCGGCCACAACCGCTCACGTGAGGTCTGTCTCATGAGCGCGCCACCTGAGCCACAGCGGGCCATCGATGGCATCATCTGTTTTGGTGGTGAAGACTGGTGGTATCACAACCGTGGCCACTATGACATGCAGATGATGCGCGAGATGTCGCATCGACTGCCAGTGTTGTACATCAACTCCATCGGCATGCGCGTGCCACGCTTGGGTGAAGGGCGCATGTTTCTGACGCGCGTTCGCCGCAAACTCAAGAGTCTCCGCCGTGGTCTGGTCGAGGCCCGGCCAAACTTCCACGTTTTCAGTCCCACAGTTCTCCCCGGAAAAATGGGAATGCGCGCGTCACGGCGCATCATGGTGAAACAGATTCGCAGGATTGCAGCCCAACTGGGCATGAAGAACCCGCTCCTCTGGGTTGCCTGCCCGCCGGGAGTTGAAGTGCTGGATCAGATCGGCCCCAGCGCGCTGGTGTATCAGCGCACCGACCGCTTCGAGTCGTTTGCCAACGTGAATCGCGCAGTGATTGAAGCCTACGACCGTCGCCTCAAGAGCGAAGCGGATGTCACGCTGTATTGTTCGAGCAGCCTGTTTGAGGAAGAGCGCGATGGTTGCCGTTCAGTTGCGTTTGTTGATCATGGTGTTGACTACGACGCATTCAGCAAGGCGGGCATGCACCCGGTGGATCCGGATGATGTTGCGCAACTGCCGCGCCCGCGCGTTGGCTTTGTGGGCGGGATCGATGTGCATACGTTTGATCCGCCTCTGTTTGTTGAGGTCGTGAAGCTGCTGCCGGATGTGACATTTGTGCTGGTGGGTGGATGCTCGCTGCCGGAGGACTGGTGTCCGGCAGAGAACGTGCACTTGTTGGGACAGCGGCCGTATGAATCAGTTCCTGCATACATGGCATCGTGTGATGTGCTCATTATGCCGTGGAACAAGAGTGAATGGATTAAGGCCTGTAATCCCATCAAGCTCAAGGAGTATCTCGCGGTTGGGCGAGGTGTGGTGACCAGCTGGTTTGATGAGTTGCGCAATGGATATGAAGATCTTGTCACAGTCGCGCCTGATGCAGCTTCGTTTGCTGCTGCGATTCGCGAACTTCTTGTCAATCCGCCTGATTCTGCACGCTTGCGTGCCCGCGTCGCCGATGAAACATGGCGGAAGAAGGCCGATCGCGTCGTTGAAGAGTTGGCAGCGCGCGGCATTCACATTCCCGAGTATTCACGTCATGAGCAGTCATAACCAACCATGCACCATTCTCGCTCCCAGGCGTGTGGCCTCAAGCGATTGGCCCGCAGTTCACGCACAGGCAGTGGACGCGAATGAACCATTGCTCATCCCAGCGAATCACTATTGCGATGACCGTGGCTGGTCGCTGATGAACCTCTTCCATCGCGTCTTGAGTTCTGACGGGCAGATCAACTTCTCATGTCAATACCCCGGCGTCATCAAGGCCTGGCACCGTCATAAGTTTCAGACTGACTTCTGGCTGTGCCTGACCGGGCATCTCAAAGTTGGCGTCTACCGCGAGTCTGATCACACTGCATGGCGTGTGGTGATTGGTGAGAAGAATCCTGGAATCCTCGTGATTCCGCCGACTTTATGGCATGGCGCAGCAACTGTCGGCGCAAGTGCTGCTGGCCTCTTGTATTACGTCACCCACGCCTACAATCCCGCCGATCCTGATGAGGAGAGGCGCAACTGGGAGAGCGTTATCGGGTTCACATGGGAGACGGAATTTAAGTGACATGCAGCAGCCACTGACGGTGATTATGCTGGCCGGAGCGATCAGGCGCTCGCCTCTGAGGGCTGCGCTGGATGAACCTGCGCTGTGCCTTCCGATGACATCCGACACGCTCCTGCTCGATGTCTGGATTGCAGCGATCGCAGCACTTGGCCCTGTTGATATCCGCATCGTTGTCAACGACGCGCGTGATGCCACATCGATCAAGCGACACCTCGACCGGGCGAAACGGCGATTTGGGCATGAAAAAGTCTCAATCAGAATCATTGAAGAGTCAGCTGCATGGCGTGGCACGGGTGGCGTCGTTATTGATACCGCCGGGAAGATAGAGCAGGGTCAACTGGTGCTGGTGGTTGAAGCTGGCTGTCTGCCGCCAGCATCGCTTGAGGGCGTCATGAACTCCATTGGTGATGAATGTGCGATGGTGGTGGCTGGAGACGAATCGCGTACACCAGCGGGGATATTTGTGCTGCGTGGCGTGGCGTTTCAGTTCGTGAATCCCGTCGGATACTCGGACCTTAAAGAACAACTCATCACCGCTCTTCGGACCCGCCATCACCGCGTTGGATTTTGTGAACTTCCCCAGCCAGTCATTCGTATTCGAGATCGTGAGAGCTATCTCCGCGCTGTTGCGCGCGGAGCAGAGCAGGGTGCCGATCAGCCGCAAGATAGAACACATCGGCAGGGACGTGTCTTGGGCTGTTCGATTGTCGGGTCAGAAGTTGAGTGTCATCAGGGTGCGATTATTCACGAGTCTGTGGTATTGAAAGGAGCCCGCATCGGAGCTAACGCGCTGGTGAGCAGAAGCGTGATCGGGCGAGGTGTTCGCGTCGCAGCTGGTGCGCGGGTCACTGAAACTGTCCTTGACCATCATGCGTCCGCTCGTGGACAACAGGGACCAACACAGCACATCTTCGATGAGGCAGAAGGCAATTCGGCTGAGCAGGAGCAGCCCCAGGACGACAACACTCCCGAAACACTCAGGATGATCGTTCCGAGCTGAGAAGCGAAACCATGCAGCGAAACGTGCAAAAATTGCAACTCTGGACCGCTGGTGAACTTGCTCTCACCGGCCTGTTGCTTGCGCTTGCAGCATGGATGTGTCGCGGCCCGTTGCTGGACATCACCAGCGCTGCATTCAACCATCCTCATCAGACGCATATTCTGTTGGTTCTACCCGCAGCGTTGTTGCTGTTATGGCTGCGACGCAAACGCCTGAAGTATTTGCGCTTCAGCCCGAGTCTGCTTGGGCCAGCCGTGATCCTCGTGGGTTGGCTGCTGGTATGGGTGGGGCACGAGATTGACTTTCGGGCTGCGTATCACAGCGGCGGTTTACTCGTGATGGCAGGGGCACTTCTCAGCGTGACCGGTGCATCTGCGCTGCGGCTGTTTCTGCCGGTCTTTGCTGTCTTTGTGTTTGCGATTCCAGTGCCGGGCGGTGTGCGGCAGCAGATTGCTGGTCCGTTGCAGTCGATCGCAACTGGCGTCACGCATTTTCTGCTCGAACTCGTTGGTTCAACTGCCACCCGGGAGGGCAATGCCCTGCTGATCGAAGGCCAGCGCGTGGCTGCTGGTGAAGCGATGCATGGCATGCGGATGATCTTCGCGCTGGCTCTGATTGCATTTACATTTGTGTTCGCAATTCCGTTCCGGCCTGCGTCGCGCATTGCGATGCTGGCGGTGAGTCCGGCGGTTGCGATACTGTGCAATGTCATCGGCCTCATTCCCACCAGCCTCCTCTACGGAGCGGGGATGAGTGAGGCTGCGGAAACTGTGTACTCGATTATGCAATGGGCGATGCTGCCGATCGCGCTGCTGATGCTGATCGGACTCTTCCGCCTCATGCACTGGCTTGAACTTCCGGTGACCACCTGGCGCCTTGCAGGGAGTGCACCATGAATCGAGTCCACGAGATTGGCCCGTTCCTTGCGATTGCACTGATCCTTATGCTGCCACTGGGATTCCCCGCAGGCTCCGCCAACGATGCAGCAGCGGAGGTGCACAATGCGCAGATTCGCGAAGCGTTTACTGAGGTAGCCTGGCAGATTGCCCGCTGGCGTGGCGATGTGGTGCCTCTTCCGGCGAGTACGGATGCGACGCTCAACCCCAATGCCATCCTCAGCCGCAGATACCGCGAAATCGGAACTGGGATCGAAGCAACTCTGGTTGTGGTCCATTGTGGCGATGCACGCGATATTCTCGGTCACTGGCCGCCGGTGTGTTACCCTGCCAACGGGTTTCAACTCACAGGTCAACAGGCGTTGACCGTGGAGTGCGATATCGGTCTGGCCGATGAATTTACGGTCAATCGGTTCGACTTTTATCGACCCCGCGAGTGGGGCGATACGCTTGATGTCAATGTGTTCAATTTTTTCGTCAAGCCCGACGGCTCGACGACCGCCGACTATCAATCGATCACGAACCTGGCCGGAAGTGCGGGCAGGTCTGCGATGGGGATTGCACAAGTGCAGATCGTGATCACGCATGCAATGTCCGCTGCGGAAGAAACGCGGACTCTTACGCAGTTGTTGAGCGGCATCAAGCCGCTTCTTTTACGGCTCGGGAAGTACGAATAATGAAACAATCAGAGACAACCACGGTCGAGTACGCTCCAATTACACGCATGGCCCCGATCAGCGGGTTCGACGACAGCAGCGCCGGGCACGGACAAGGCGGCAACGTCTGGACACTGGTGAATGACCGCTTGCGCGGACGCTGGGTCTGGGTGCTGCTCTTCGGAGCGGTGCTCAGCACAATCCTGGCAGTCGGCGGATACATGCTTGCGCCAGTGCTCTTTTCCAGCCGCGGCATTGTCAAGGTCGACCCGTATGACGACCCGGTCATCAGCGCCGTGCCAGGCACAGAAACGCTGCAGATGTATCAGCCGTTCATGCAGAGCCAGGCGGGCCTGATCCAGAGCGATCGCGTGATCTCGATTGCGGTTCAGCAGCTCAGGGACAAGGGATACACAGAAATGAACTCCTTGGGCGCTGCTGCGGAGTTTGCATCGAATCTCGATGTTGCATCAGGGCGCAACTCGTTTCTGATCAGCGTGGAGTATGCTTCAACCGATCCCAAGTTTTCCATGGATGCGGTCAATGCAATTCTTGATGCATACACCTCCATCGACCCCGCTGATGAGAAGTATTCCGAAAAGCTTCAGCGCATGCTCGGCCTGAAGAAGACGCAGGAAACCGAGATCACCTATCTCGAAGAAGAACGTCGACGCTATGTCGAAGCGTCGACATTCGCCAACGGCATGCAGGAAACCGAGCGATTTCTGGTGGATGAGAGCATCGGGTACAAAACCCAACTCGCGCAGATGGAACGCCAGTTGAATCTCAACGGACCGAACGCGGATGGCGACATGCCCGGATTTGGTCAGCCCACTGATGCTGACCTGGACGAGATCGATCCGACACTCAGAAGCGTCCGCATGCAACTCAATCAGCAGCGATTTGAGTATCAGCAGGCATCGACGCGACTGGGGCCAACATCGCGATCGCTGAAGAACATGGAGCGGGCTCTGGCTGAGGGCGAAGCCTTCCTGGTGCAGAAGATCGAAGACGCCCGCGCGATCTGGTTGGCCCAGCGCAACATGGCTGGCACCGGCAGCCTGGAGGAACAGATCGAGTGGACCAAACAAAAGCTTGCGTCGACCGAAAAGGCGCTGAGCGACCTCCGTCGCGAGAAGAACACTGTCGCAGGATACGACAAGAGTATTGCTGATGCATATGACCAACTGGCAGTCTTCAACAAGACCATCGAACAATACCAGGCAGAAGAGAGCCAGATCCGCAAGGGACGCATCAGCATCTTCTCACGGCCATCACTTTCGGAAGTGCCCAGCACCGATCGCCGCATCCCGCTGGCTGCTGCAGGATTTGCAACAGGGCTTGCTCTTCCATTGATGGCGTTTTTCCTGCTCGGGACACTCGATCGACGTGCGTACGCAACTGCCCAGTTGTTAAACGTGGATGAGTTTGATTGTCTTGGCGTACTTCCTGATATGAGCGCGGTGGACAGCGAAGACCCCGAGACGCGCGACCTGGCGAACCAGTGTGTCCATCGCATCCGCAACCGAATCGAACTCATCCGCAAGCCAGGCGCAGGCTTTGTCGCAACTGTCACAAGTCCTGCTCAGGGTGATGGCAAGACCAGTCTGGCAATTGCACTTGGCTGGTCGTACGCAGCCTCTGGCTATCGCACCATCCTCGTCGATTGCGACTTTGTCGGCCGCAGCCTTTCGCTGCAGACCGATCAACTCGGCTCCTTCGGCGTGAAGGAAGTGATTCGATCTCAGAAGCTCAACGGCGAAGTGACGGCCATGGGACACAAGAATCTGAGCGTACTGGGGATCGGGCGAGATCCAACCGTTGGCCCCGAGTCAGTCCGTCGTGTCGACTTCGAGCGGTTGTTCGATCTGCTTCGCGAGCAGTTCGAGATCATCATTGTCGACACCGGCCCGATGCTCGCGAGCGTCGAGGCCCTTCCGATCACTGCATGTGCGGATGGCGTGATCCTGGCGTTTCGTCGCGGTCGCAGTCAGCGTCGTCTGGCGGAGTGCGTGAACGAGCTGCGCAACACGCGCAACTACCTGGGTGTGGTCTTCAACTGCGCCAGCCAGTCCGAGTGCGTGCGCTACTCATCAGTGTCGCGCATGTCCAAGGAAGTTGAGGACTTCGATGACGAGATTGCCAGTGGCGTTCGCCCACGCGAGTCTCGTCCAACCCCCGTCGTGAAGAACAGTCTCGTCAAAGCCCTCGAGCATCAGCCCACGGCTGAGGAGAAGATGACACACGAATGAAATCCGTGACCATTCCACAGACGCAGGAGAGCGTTGCTCTCGAACGGACGCAGACGATCTGGGGAATGGATGCGGTTGCGCTGCACCGGGCCTACTGGGCTGCTCGTGGGGTTCAGCCCATCGCGCGTGGATCGCAATGCGATGTTGATCGCCAGGCTGAGTTGTATCTGCTGATCGAGCCCGATCAGCTTGTGATGTTCGATCTTCGCCGCATTACCGATCGCATGACGTGGAACGGCGCGCGGCTCACCCGCGTGCGCGTGGTGCAGGAAGAGGAGGCCCGTTATCGCGAGCGCGTTCTCATCAACGACCTCGGCGATGTCGAGCGCATCGAGCGCTACTATCGGCCGCATCCTGAAGTGTCGTACCGCGTGCTTATCACACGTCATCGCCGCATTGCCAGGACATGGTCCAGCGCACTGCGCAGAACCGATGCATGGCGTGAAGCAAGGCGGATAATTCCGTATTACCAGATTGATCATTGTCGCCGTCGCGGAGCCTGCTTTGATGCGTTGATTCCCGCTGATCAGGGCCGACTCATGAACATGCTGGTCGCAGCATTCAGCGATCCCAGTCGCGCCATCGAAGGTATCGCGGAAGTCAGCGATGGCGTCTGGGCCCGGCGCGGATACAGCGTTCCCGATGACGTCATTGCCATCGGGCCGGTGTGGATCGGCGACAATTCCCGCATCGATGGCGACATCATCATTGGCCCAGCCTGGATCGCTGATGGGCCGCGCGATGTCGACACTGACGCAGTTGCGCAGGAGCTACCACTTCCAGCAGCGCGGGTGAGGCCCATCGCACGAATCGAGCCCTCACATGCAAGGCAAAGCGAGTCGGAGTTTGATGACATCCGGGCTTTTCATGAAGGGCCGTTTTCGATCAAGCGCATCTTTGATCTGCTCATGAGCGCAACCATTCTTACGGTCAGTCTCCCTTTGCTGCTGATTGTCGCAGTGGCGATCGTCATTGATGATGGCTGGCCCTTGTTCTTCGGACATGTCCGTCAGACGCGTGGTGGGCGACTGTTCCGTTGTTGGAAGTTCCGCACCATGCGGCGAAACGCGGAACAGATGGTCCCGCAGCTGGCTGCGAAGAATCTCAGTGACGGGCCGCACGTGAATATTGAGAATGATCCGCGCGTCACGCGTGTGGGGCGGCTGTTGCGTAAACTCCACATTGATGAGCTGCCGCAGTTTTATAATGTGTTGCGTGGCGACATGAGTATTGTCGGCCCCCGCCCAAGCCCCGACAAGGAAAATCAGTTCTGCCCTGCGTGGCGCGAGATGCGGCTCAGCGTCAGGCCTGGCATCACCGGCCTCTGGCAGGTCGAACGCACAAGGCAGCCCGGACGCGACTTTCAGGAATGGATACGCTACGACATGGAATATGTACGACGTCAGAGCTTCCTGCTCGATTTGAGTATCATCGCGCGGACAGCGATCAACATTGTTTTCGGGAGGTCCGACGATGCGTCTGACGAAAAGAGGTAAGAAACGCCTGGTGATCCTGTGTGTGACTGGGGCTGTCCTGATCGCAGCTGGAGGGATCAGTGCTTGGCTGTACTCCGCCTACAAGATACGGCAAATCGATGAAGGCTACGGTGTCGCACTCGAGGCCAAGCAACGGGGCGACTACGAAGCAGCGCTCAAACCCCTGAGCAGGTATGTCGGACGCCACAACACCGATGTTGACGCGTTGATTGCATTGGCAGAAACTCGCTCGAAGATTCCGCTTCCCAACGGCAATCACCTCCGCTCAGCAATCAGTTACTATAACACCGCTCTCACGCTCAAGCCCGATGATTCGGTGATCCTCGAGGGCCTGCTCGAGATGTATCGACTCTCTGGTCGTCGTGTGGAGATGCTCGAGACTGCAGCCCGCGTGCTCAAAGCCAATCCGGATCATGAAGATGCACTCAGTGGTATGGTGTGGGGGCTGCGCAAGGAAGGCAGTTACGACAAGGCTGCTGAGTACTCGGAACGCCTTGTCGCGCTGGATCCAACCAACATCGCCCATCGCTATCTGCACGTCAACAACCTGCAGCAACAGGGCGTGCGTGAAGCAGCGCTCCTGGATGTCATCGAAAAGTGGATTGCCGATGAACCCGATCACGCGGGTCCGCTCATGCTGCTGAAGGCTGTGACACTCTCGACGTTCAATCGCAACGCCGAAGCCATTGCAGTTGCCAGAGAAGGCGCCGCTGTTGGGGCGGATGAATCTTCGCTTGAAGGTATGCTGGAGGTGCTCGATCGCATGGGTTTGCGGGACGAATCCAAGGCACTGGTTGATCGAGTGCGTGCTGAACATCCGCGCGCACCCTGGCTCTCAGAGATTGTGATTCGCAGAGAGTGGCAGGCTGGACGCATCGCAGAAGCGCGGCAGGAACTCGATTCGGTTGTTGAAGAGGGTGCGCTCAAGACTCGCGGCCTGCTGCGTCTGGCAGCGCTGCTTTACGCGGTCAGCGATGAGCCAGAGAAGGCACGCGCAGCTGTCGGACAACTGGCCGCCATGAGCAACGATCAGGAGCCCGAAGAACGCGACCGCGATCGTGCATGGGGCCGGGCCATCTCCGCCCGCCTCGATGTTGCGGAGTCGAGCTGGAGTGATGCGCTGGACAGCTATGAAGCTGCTCTGTCCCTGAACCCGGACGATCCCATCGTCTACTACCTGGCTGGTGAGGCACACTTCGCAATGGGCGAGTACGAACGGGCTGCGGGCCAATTCGAGCGGGCGTTCGATGCTGATCCTGCTTGGGTCGCAGCCGGATCGTCGCTGGCAGAGTCGTACTTTCGCGTCGGCCGGCTTGAAGATGCGTTTCGCACAGCACGCGAACTCGTGCTGCGCACCAGTCCGCGCGTGCTCAGCCCCTGGCGCATCTGGCTGCAGACATGGGTCGAACTGGAAACCAGCGACATTCCAGTCCCCGGGATGGTAGACGCCACCGAGAGTCGTCGCGCACTGCTCGCGGTGATGGAAGACATCACCTCTCAGAATCCTGAGGATCAACAGATTGATGCACTCACGCCCCTCCTGGCCCGCGCCTATCTCCTCAACGATGAGCGTGGCGAAGCGCAGGACGTCATGCGCACGGTGCTCAATGACCCCAACGCTTCTGCGGCACTTCTGCTCACACTGGCCGAAGTGAGCTTTGATTATCGTGTGGGACTCGAAGAAGAACTGCTGGCAGCTGCCGATCGCTCGCTGGGCGGAGTTGTTCCCGCGAGTGCAGCCATCCGCGCTCGAATTCGCGCCGCAAGCGGCGACGCTGATGGGGGACTGAGCGTGCTGGATAAAGCCATCGCGCAGGCGGACAATCCGGGTGCCTACTGGCGTACCCGCATGCTCTACCTTGATGCAGCTGGCCTTGCAGGGCAAAAGCGGGAGATCGATCGTCGCCTTGCTTCCCGCAACGCCAACGCGGACGACCTGGCGTTTATCCTTTCACTGCCTGTCACCTGGGACGACCGTGCTCTGGTCGCTGAAGCCATCGAACAACTCGAAGCTGCAGTTGGCCCTCAGTCACGCCGTGTCGTGCTGGCGCGAGCCACAGAGACCATGCAGTTTAAACCGAACAACGCTGCGGAAGTTTCCAAAGCGATCCTTGCGCTGGATGACATGCTCGCCGCGTCACCCAACTCATTGCCAGCCCGCAGTACCATGGCTCGTCTACTCCTGCTGGGCGACAATCCGGATGTGCCCAGCGCGATCGCTCACCTCGAGAAAGCGATCGAGCAGTATCCCACGCAAACCAACCTCTACCCGCAGTTGATCGAGTTGCTGCAGAAGACGGGCGATCACAGCAAGGCCGAGCGTTATCTCATCGCGCTCAGTCGCCGCTCGGATCCTGGCCGCGACATCCAGATGGCGCAGCTTGCTCTGTGGCAGCGGCAGGGCCAGTTCGAGCGCGCCATCGCGCTGCAAAGTACGCTCATGGATCAGGACAGCCCTGTCGATGGTGTGGTCCTGGCATCGCTGCACCAGAAGGCTGGACGCATCGCAGAGGCTGAGCAACTCGTCGGCTCGTTGCTCGAACGTTTTCCCAGCGACTGGATTGTGTTGCGGTTTTCAGCCAACTTCTACGCCACCCGAGGCGAGACCGAGCGCGGACTTGCGCTGCTCCAGGATGCAAAGATCGAAGAGCCGGGGAAGAAATCACTTCTCATCGGTGCCTACTACCACAACCTGGGCGAGCACAAACTCGCAGAGGAAGCGCTTAAAAAATCAGTGAGCGAAGCGCCCGACAACGCCACCACATGGCTGTTCCTGGCCCAGCACTACCTCGGGATCGGCGACCGCGAGGGCGCGCAGCGTTCCGCGCTTGCTGGACTCGAGGTTGACCCCGACAACGAACAGCTGCGCGTTCTGCTGGCGTCGGTGAGCGTCTCTATGAATCGGGCTGCCCGCCGCGAAGCAATCAAGATTTTTCAGGAACTGCGTGGCGATAACAGGGCGCTGATCGACACCATGAAGCTCTTTGATCGCACCGCTCAGGACGACAATTCCTTCTCTGCCTCTGAGAGTGATCTTGCTGAGGCCCGAATGCTGGTCCAGACACATCCGGGTTTTCTGCCCGCATGGCGCCTAGCCGTACTCATGCACACCGATGCTGGCAAAGCTGGCGATGCCATTGCTCTGGCCCGTGACGCAACTGCCAAGATGCCCACCGACGCTGAGCCAGCCATGTGGGTGGTTGACCTGTATCGCGATGCAGGTCAGGCTGCCAACGCGCTGCAGTATGCCCGCATCTGGCGTCAACGCACGCTCGATGACCCGATGGAGGCAGACATGGTCATCACTGCCATCGGTTTGGCAGCGGATGAGAAAGAGAGCGCGCTGCGCACCATTGCGCCCTACGCCAAGCGCATCGTTGCAGAGCGCAGCCGCTACCCTTTACGGTTCAGTCTGTGGCTGAGGGCGCTCCTGCGCAACCGCCAGATCGACCGCGCCTTTGAGCATGTAAAAGACAATCCCGGAAATGTCTCGGAATGGCTGGCTGACTGGCTGCAGGCTTCCATGTTGCTCACCAACACCGATGCACACCGAGCCCTCTCCATTATTGAGCCATTGGCCGCGAACAGTCCCAGGAACACCCTCGATCTGGCAATGGCATGGACCATGGTGGGGACGCGCGCAGCTGACAGCGCAATGCTTGATCGGGCCGAGCAACTCGCAATCTCGCTCACAGCTGATGACGAAACCCGCGTGCAGGCGCTGCGACTCCGGGCAATGCTGGCTGATGCACGCGGCAACATCGATGAAGCCCTCACACTCTATGAGCAGATCCTTCGCGAGGATCCAAACGACCCGCTCGCTCTCAACAACAACGCATACCTGCTCAATCGCCTGAATCGGATCGAAGAGGCTGAAGTTCTCAGTTCCAAACTCATCCGGCTCTACCCCGGTGTCCCTGAGTTTCTCGATACCCACGCACAGGTGCTTCTGGGAGGTGGTCAGCTGAAGCGCGCAGAGACAGCTGCCAGAGAAGCGATCAATGCTGCAGCAGGTGATCCCGGCATCATGATTACACTCGCGCGAACACTTGTCGCACAGGGACAGGCAGCCGAAGCCCGGCAATGGTGGGAAAAGGCACGTCAGGCAATGGCTCGCGCTCCCCACGTCGATGCAGAGACTGCCCGCGCTCTGGATGAACTCGATGCTGCTATCAAGTTGGTCATGGACTCTGGCTGAAGATTCGAATTGCGCCGCTTTCCTCTTTCCTTCACACACACTCCCCAATCACGAAAGCGATCGCTCTCATGAAAGGCGTTATCCTCGCAGGCGGACTTGGCTCGCGGCTGATGCCGCTCACACGCGTCACCAACAAGCATTTGCTCCCGGTCTTCGACAAGCCGATGATTTACTACCCCATCGAATGCATGCTCAAAGCAGGCATCGAACGCATCCTCATTGTCACGGGCGGCGAACATGCAGGCGACTTCCTGAAACTGCTCGGTAACGGCAAAGCATTAGGAATCCGCGAACTTCACTACACCTATCAGGAAGGCGAAGGGGGCATTGCAGATGCCCTCAAACTCGCTGAAGACTTTGCGGATGGCGAGAAGATCTGCGTCATCCTCGGCGACAACATCGTCGAGCGATCCATCCGCGCCACAGTCGATGCATTCAAGAAGCAGGCTGCAGGAGCGCGACTGCTCCTCAAGGAAGTTGATGATCCCCAACGTTTCGGCGTCGCGCGCATCGATGGCGATCGCATCACCGAAATCATCGAGAAACCCAGCAACCCGCCCAGCAACCTCGCAGTCACAGGCATCTACATGTACGACAACGATGTCTTTGACATCGCAGCAACACTCAAGCCCAGCGCCCGCGGCGAACTGGAAATCACTGACGTCAACAACGAGTATCTCCGCCGTGGCACCCTGACCTATGACACGCTCAACGGCTGGTGGACGGATGCAGGAACGTTCCCAAGTCTCTACCGGGCCAGCATCCTCGTCGCAGAGGGTGGAGCGAATAATGAGTGACTTGAGCGGCCAGAATCCACTTTGAGGGGCTGGGCACGACGTTGTTGCGTATTTTGTGTTGCAGTGGGCTGGAAGCTGCAATAACATATTGAGGCGGCTCGTTTCGTCCATACTGCGCTGAAAGCCAAAATGGCCGTCATTCCACTTCGAGGAGGATATCCGATGCGCAACCTGATTCATTCGCTGATGATCACCGTCGTCATGGGGTTCGGAGCAGTTGTCTGCGTTCAGCCTCTGGCTGCACAGAATTGCAACGGCACGTCGACGGGCGAGATTCCCATCAATGATCTCGGCAAACTTCGTTATCTGGGTCTCTACGGTGGCGGTCTCTACGCAGACGGCAGCAACGATCCGCCAGCCGATCACGCAGCGGTAGGCCTCGCTCGCGCCGCTGCAATCGAGCCGCTTGATGCAAATGGCGATCCCGATCCCAACGGCAAGTATGTGCTGATTTCGATTGGCATGTCGAACACATCCAGTGAGTTCTGCTGCGGGCCCGAGACCTTCATGGGCCAGGCAGCGGTACATCCGGAAGTCAATCGTGATGAGCTTGTCATTGTCAACGGCGCGCAAGGTGGCAGGGACGCAATCGCTTGGCGCACACCTGATGCGCCGACGTTTGATGTCGTGGAGCAACGGCTGAGTAATGCTGGCGTGACAGAAGCGCAAGTGGTCGCGATCTGGCTCAAGCAGGCCAACGCCCGGCCGGTTGTGTCACTTCCCGACAGCAAGGCAGATGCATGGCAGTTGTATGAACATCTGGGCAACATTGTGCGTGCCGCAAAAGTGCGCTATCCCAATTTGCAGGTTGTCTTTCTCTCCAGTCGTATTTACGCGGGATATGCAACCACCAATCTCAATCCCGAACCCTATGCATATGAGAGCGGCTTCTCTGTGAAGTGGATCATCGATGCCCAGATCAGGCAGATGCGCGGCGGCGGCATTGATCCACTCGCAGGCAACCTTGATTACAGCGACGGCACCGCACCCTGGCTGGTGTGGGGGCCGTACCTGTGGGCTGATGGTCTGGTTCCACGCAGCGATGGGCTCACCTGGGAGTGCGCTGACTTCCGGTCCGATGGCACGCATCCTGAAGAGGGTGGCAGGCGCAAAGTCGGCAACATGCTCATGGACCATTTTCTGGGTTCGCCTTTCACGCAGCCATGGTTCTATGTGCCGAAAAGTGGCGGCCGCGAAGTTGCACCGCTCCAGAGCTACACGCTTGCACTGGGAACGCACTTCCTCGGCGACCTGGATGACATGCGCATCTCCGACGACCAACATCTCATTCTCCAGTCTCAGTTCGGCTTCCTGTCCAGCGAACCGAACGTGATTGATGTGCGGGTGCTTGCAGAGACAGCGATCGAGAATGCCGCAGCCATTGATGTTCGCTTTGAAGGACGCCTGAACAACCCAGCAGGGACCACGCGCGTTCGCCTCCGCAATGCCAACAACGGCCGTTATGAGCAGGTTGGCTCCTTTGCCGTCGACCAGGAGGAGATGGTCCACGAAGTGACTGGCCTCGATCCCGATATGTATCTGGATGTCAAGGCTGGCCGCATCGCAGCTTCGTTCCGAACCGTTGTTGTTGCGACGTTTTCGACCAGTGGATTCAGAGCGGGGTACGACCTCATCGAGATCGGCGTGACCCGCGAGTAATTGCCGCGCGCTGCTCAATCAGTCTGCGCTGGCGGCTGGGCAGCATGGCGCTCTTTTGCGGTTTGCGTTGACCAATACACCGCGTTGCCATCAGCACCGCCCGTGAGCACTGCGCTGCTGTCTCCGGCGACATCAAGCGCGAGCATTGCATCAGCATGGCCGCCCACAATGAGAAGTTCCACGCCACGTTGCGCATCCCAGATGCGCAGGTTGCCATCGACACCCGCGCCAAGCAGGCGCGTGTTGCCATCTGCGAAACGGATATCCATCAGCCGCGAAACGTCCGCGCGAAGGTGGCTGACTTCACGGCCTTCCGCAACATTGTACACGATGATGCCAGCCGGATCAGAATGCGCAACAGCCAACAGCGTTCCATCAGACGAGCGTTCAATCGCATCGATTGTCGGCTGAGCATTGAAGAGGGTCCGTCTGGTGCCATCTGCAATGTTGTTGCTGCTCACAACGCCAGCATGATCGCCGACATAGAGCGTCCGAGCATCATTGCTGACCGCGAACGCCCGCACTGCTGGTGTTGCGCCCTCAGCAGCAGGAATCAGCACGCGGGCTGCGCCGTCAGCAACCTGCCAGCTGCGCAATGAGCCATCGAAGGAAAGGACGAACAGCTGCGTTCCATCTGCTGAGAACCGCAGCGAACGAATGAGGTCGTTCGGCCCCTGCAGCTGTCGCTGAACCTGCAGTTCAGGAGCAGTGAGAAAGATGATGCTGCCATCATCAAGCGCAACTGCGATGACATTGCCATCGGGGCTGAAACGGACAAGTCGTGACTGCTTGTCAAAGCTGTGCGTCGCAAGCAGGTGTCGATTGCCTCCCGCTGCATCCCACAATATCAGCTGGCCAGCAAGAGCAAGCGTTGCCATTCGCTCTCCATTGCTGCTGAAGTCGACCGATGCAACCAGATTCTCATGAGTGCGACTGGCTTGGTCCGCGCGAAGCACAGCTGGATTGCCCGCATCGCTGGTGCTCCAGGTACGGATCGATCCATCTGCTCCGCCGGTGAGGAACGTATCGCGACCTGTTGCTGCTGCGATCTTCACGATTGAGCCAGAATGGCCACGCCAGGTGCGATTGATTGTCTGCGAGGGAAGGTCCCAACTGCGGATCAACCCATCGCGACTGCCCGAAAGCAGCTGATTGTCGCCAACAAACGCAAGATCGCTGATGACATGGCTGTGCCCGTGCAGCACGCAGAGACTCCGCTGCGCGATGCGATCGAACATCTCGATTCTCCCATCATCAAAGCCGATAGCGAGCACATTGCCGTCCGGCCCAGCAGCCAGCGCGCTGACACCCGACCGATCGCGCGCAATCGTTCCACTCACTGCTGCCTCGCCATCCAACCGCCAGCTGCGAATGGTTGCATCATCAAATGCGACGATCGCAACATTGCGCTCTGCATCAACCGTAATTTCATGCGCGTTGCGATTGCCTTCATCCTCCACGCGATACAGCGCAACAGTATTGGCTTCAACATCAGCCACAAAGATGCGTCCATCTTCAGTCAGGCCGATGACAGTTCTCGGTTCATCCAGCCATGCCAGCGAGACGGGAACATCTGCAAGCTGCAGCGTGCGCGAAACAGCCAGATCATTCGGATCAAAAACTCGCAGCGATTTGTTGCCAAGCGCCACCACGCCCCGGCCAGCATCAGCCCGGATGACCACACCAAGCGGCACCGCAGACGCTTCGCTGAAAAGAATCCGCGACTCATTCGTATCAAGGTTGCGCAGGCGGACCACTTTATCGAGTCCGCACGAGATCATCGTGGTGCCAGCCGCATCGACATCCATTCCGCGCACGCCATTGTTGTGGCTGGGCCAGGTTGCAATCGAGTCGTCCACCTGTGAACGCAGAAAGCGCCACTCGATGCCGCGTAGAGACTGGTCTGTCGAATCGAGCAGCCGCTGGGCTGTTGCGGTGCGCTGATCTTCAATGGCGCTGCGGGCACCTTCGAGCAATCCTGCGTACAAATGCACACTTGCGTCGCGCAGATCATCCGCAGCGTCCTCCGCCTTCTCGCGCTGCGTGGATTCACTCACCTGCGCGAGGTGCGCCTCATACCACCCCCATGCAGTGCCTGCCAACCCCAACACAAGCAGCAGCAAACCCAGTACCGCTGTCCGAACTGCAGTGCGATGACGCGCAGTCAGTAGGCGCAACTGCTGCCACAAGCCCGGCGATGTCGCAGCCAGCGGCTCGTGATTGAGATAACGCTCAACATCCTGCGCCAGATCGCGTACCGACTGATATCGCCGCTCCGGGTCCTTTGCAAGGGCAGTTGATGTGACAACATCCATCTCTCGCCGCAGGCTGTTATTGACAACACTCGGATGCGCTGGCTGCGAGAGCATGATGCGATCAGACACTTCGCGGATGCTGCCGGTAGTTACATATGGAAAGTCGCCAGTGAGCATGTGATGCAGAATCACGCCCAGCGAATAGACATCGGTACGAAGATCAATTGCATGATTGCCGCCGCGCACCTGTTCGGGACTCATCCAGTGCAGCGTTCCCACCCAGTGACCGGTCTGCGTGATGTTGCGCTGCGACGCCATTTCGTCGCCCCACAACTTGGCAAGGCCGAAGTCGACAATGTGCGGATGACCATTTCGATCAACAAGAATATTGTCCGGCTTGAGATCGCGATGAATCACGCCACACAAATGGGCTGCGTGTACACCATCGCAAATGCGCAGGAACAGTTGCAACGAGCGATCAACATCGATGCTGCTGTTGCTCAAACCGTTTCCATTGCGATGACCAT
Source organism: Phycisphaerales bacterium (assembly GCA_051004555.1). Taxonomy (GTDB): domain Bacteria; phylum Planctomycetota; class Phycisphaerae; order Phycisphaerales; family SM1A02; genus JBPCKF01. Next base: position 23,672 of record JBPCKF010000093.1, read on the forward strand.
TCTGGCCACGGTTGTTCGCATGTCCGTTGCCATTCACTTTCACATGTGCATCAAGTGGCAGTCCATCAATGTAATCCATCACGTAATAACTTTGGCCATTGATATTGCCACTTGCACGAATCGCAACGATGTTGGGATGTTCGAGGCGGCTGAGCACCTCAACTTCCTGCTGAAAGCGTGCCAACTGGGTTGGCGATGCTGCACCATCTGCGCTGATGACTTTGACAGCCACTTCTCGCCGCGTCGCAGTTTCAATGCCAAGATACACCACACCCTGCCCGCCACGACGAATGGGGCGGATGATCTCAAAGCCCGGCAGCAGCGGGGGCGCCTCTGCAAGCAGTCCGCCACCGCGCCCAGCCGTAGCTCCACCCGCGGCAGCATCAGCCGAACGTTTGCGACGCAACGACTTGCGGGCACGATCAATCAATGGCCGCTCCGCTGATGATGATGCTGATGACGATGCATCTGCATCGTCGCTGCCGGTTGCAGATGTCAGATCCCTGGCTGGCAGGCGCGGGTTGCGATCTGCATAGCGATCATGATTGCCATCAGCAGGCAGGGACAAAGTGAAACTCCTTAAAACAACAACACCAACAACAGCATATCCGTCACGTCATTACCGCGCAGGCGGGAATCCAGATCGCGGCCTGACGAACAAATCAATCCGACCAGCCGTCTCCCCCCACTGGGCGAAGGGAAAGGGCATGAACTCACTGGAAAAATTGCGGGAATTGTGCGGGTGACACCCGATCCGTTGATTGATCTTGCGTTGTCGCATGTCCTGCATCGTCACTCCACTCTCCCCCCTCTCGGCGGTTCACCTGCCCCGCAATCAGCGACGCCGATCGCGCGGAATGGGGACCCGATCAATTCATCTCATATCTCGGCGCCTCGGCGGTTCAACTCGCGCGGTTCAAACTCGGCTGGGAATCGCAGCTTCACACTTGGGTATAGTTGCCCGTGCCATCCTTTGTCACCCACCTCGAAGCTGCGATTGATGGCACGCGCCTGGAAGCCCGCACGGCACAGACGCTGCACGACGGCCGCCCGCTGTGGGTGCGTTACGACCTGGATGCCATCAGAAATGCTGTTGATCGCAATGCACTGCAATCGCGGCTTGCATCCATGTGGCGTTATCGCGAACTGCTGCCATTCGAAGACGAATCGCACATCATCAGTCTGGGCGAGACCACGACGCCCTTAATTCATTGCCAGCGACTGGGCAAGGTTCTCAGCCTGTCGAATCTCTGGATTAAGGATGAGTCGCGCCTGCCGACTGCATCATTCAAAGCTCGCGGCATGGCGATGGCTGTGACGATGGCGCACGAACTTGGCGTGACTTCGGTTGCGGTGCCTACTGCGGGCAATGCTGGCGGCGCACTGGCTGCATACGCAGCCCGCGCAGGGATGCAATGCACCGTGCTCATGCCACGCGACACACCCATCGTCAATCAGGCCGAGGCAGCCCTGCACGGTGCCCGCTGCTTTCTTGTTGATGGACTCATCAATGACTGCGGCAGGATGATTCGCGACGGAGCGAAACAGTTTGGCTGGTTTGATATGAGCACACTCAAAGAGCCCTACCGCATCGAAGGCAAGAAAACAATGGGCCTTGAACTGGCAGATCAACTCGGCTGGTCGCTGCCAGATGTGATTCTCTATCCCACCGGCGGCGGCACCGGGCTCATTGGCATGTGGAAAGCCTTCAACGAACTGCAGCAACTCGGCTGGCTCGAACAACATGGCAGATCGCTGCCACGCATGATTGCATGTCAGTCTTCCGGTTGCGCTCCGATTGTCGATGCGTTTGAGAACGGCGAGCGTTTTGCCCAGCCACCTGACCATCCACACACGATTGCGTCTGGATTGCGCGTGCCGATTGCGGTGGGCGACTTCATGATTCTCGATGCGGTGCGGGCATCGCGCGGCCGTGCTGTTGCTGCTGATGAGACACAACTGCAGTCATGGATGCAGCGGGCAGCAGCGCTGGAAGGGATCGATCTTTGTCCCGAATCAGCTGCATGTCTGGATGTCGCGGACCAGGGGGTCAAAGATGGCTGGCTGGCACATGATGAACACATCGTGCTCTTCAACACCGGCCTCGCTCAAAAGTACATCGAAGTGATCAATGCGGATCTCAAGACGATCACCAGCATTGATGAGGTGCGGTGAGTCGGTGCCGCTGACTTAACTTCAGAGAACTCGGAAAAGGCTGAAACGCAGCCTGCCTGAGGTCGTATCAGGCATATTCCCCATCTCATTTCTGCAAGCAGAAAGGTACATCTTGACTTCGCTCGATATCAATCGCTCAGCGCTCTCCCTCCTGATTTCCGTTCTTCTGGCATTGCCGATGACCGCCTTCGCTGGCGGACAGGTTCCGACGATGCAGCCCCCGCTGCCGCCTCAGGATGCAGAACGTGTCACACTGGGGGAAACAGTCATCGCAACCTGGACCGCGGAGAGCACCACGTTTGAAGCGATCAGTCTCGATGAGGGCAAGACATTCTCTGGCGGGATGGAATCGAGCAGTTTGATTCGGCTGCGCTACGCGACGTTTGATCCGGCTCTGGAAGTCGCGGGGCCGAGCGTACCGGAACATATGCAGTGGCAGCCGGATCGTTTCGAACGCGATGTCTACATCGTGCAGTTCATCTCGCGGGCTCTCGAACAGTATCGTGACGATGTCCGCGCTGCTGGCGGCGTGATACACAAGTTTCTGCCTGACAACGCATATCTGGTCTCGATGGATGCTGTGGCGCGCGATGCAGTCATGCAACTGCCATGTGTGCGCTGGGTGGGTGCATATCACCCTGCGTATCGCACCGAGCGCGTGTTGTTCAATGTGCTGCGCGAAGACCCGGCGCTATTGCCACCAATGCGCTTGATTGTGCAGGTGTTCGAGCGCGGCCTTGCACAGAAACAGATCGTCGCAGATCGCATCGTTGCCATGGGCGGCAGCATCAATGCCATGATTCCCGATGGATTCCTGCTCGAAGCGACACTTGATGGCACGCAACTGCTTGCAGTTCTTACGATGCCCCAGGTGCTTTTCGTCGATCGCTGGAGCGCGCCTGAAGAAGATATGAACAACGCCCGGGAGATGGGCGGCGCCAACTTCGTTGAAAATCAAACGGGCTTTACCGGCCAGGGCGTCCGCGCCGAAGTCATGGATGGCAACGTGCTTGAATCGCATCAGGACTTTCAGGCGCATCCTGTCATCTTCCATGGCCCGCGATCGGGTTCATCCGGTCACGGCACACCAACTTATGGCATCAACTTCGGCAACGGAACGGGCAACTCCAATGGCCGCGGTATGGCGCCCGAGGCCCAGGGCATCTTCGCGTCATATGAATTTCTCAACAATCGCTACCAGCACACCGCAGAGCTGGTCAACTCGCCATACTTCGCGGTGTATCAGAGCAATAGCTGGGGCAACGCGCGGACGCGCGATTACACCACCCGATCATTCGAGATGGATGACATCATCCTGCTCAACGACTTTCTGATCTGCCAGAGCCAGAGCAATGCAGGCAATCAGGACTCGCGGCCAGAGGCATGGGCGAAGAATATTGTCTCCGTCGGCGGGGTCAGGCACAACAACACGCTTGTTCGCAGCGATGATCGCTGGGGCGGCGGCGCCAGCATCGGACCCGCAGCAGATGGACGCATCAAGCCAGACCTCACACACTATTACGACAGCATCTACACGACATCCAGCAGTGGCGGCTACACCGATGGCTTCGGCGGCACCAGCGGCGCAACGCCTATCACTGCAGGCCACTTCGCGATCCTCTTTCAGATGTATAGCGAAGCAATCTTCGGCAACGAAACGCCTGGCGATTCCGTCTTTGAGAATCGCCCGCATGCTGCAACTGCCAAAGCCATCATGATCAACACTGCCCTTCCATATGACTGGACGCAGGGTGGCAGCAATGGCGACATCACGCGCGTGCGTCAGGGCTGGGGCACCGCTGATCTCAAACGCATCTACGAGCAGCGCGAGCGCACGTTCATTGTCAACGAAGAAGTGGCGCTGCGCGAACTGCAGAGCGCAACCTATGAACTCACCGTGCCTGCCAACACGCCGCAACTCCGGGCCACGCTTGTCTACGCAGACCCGGCTGGCACCACTTCCGCGCAGCGCCACCGTATCAACGATCTGTCACTTCGCGTCACCGCGCCGGGCGGACAGCAATACTGGGGCAACAGCGGCTTGACGAACGGTATCTGGTCTGCACCCGGCGGCAGCGCGAATGTCATCGACACCGTCGAAAATGTCTTCATCGAAAATCCCACGCCTGGCATCTGGACCGTTGAAGTGCTCGCCAGCGAGGTCAATGAAGATGCACATCTGGAAACCCAGGTCATTGATGCAGACTTCGCGCTGGTGGTTTCGGGCGTGACCGTGCCCACCGATGAAGTTGCGCTCCTGACTGATGTCAATGTGACCTATGGCACGCTCGTTTCGGGCGGCATTGCAACCATGCGTGAGTCGGACGATACGTATCTCATCGCAGACTCAGCCTATGGATTCCTCTCATCGCAGCCCAACGTGCTTCGCGTCGTCGCCGGCTTTGAAGCTTCTGGCACACCGTCGACATTCGATGTCACCGTTGAATCACGTACCAACAACCCCGTTGGGCTGTTGAAGATCGCGGTCAAGCACTGGCAGCGGAACGAGTTCGACACCGTTGGAACCGGCCCAGTCGGAAACAGCGACTCGACAGTCATGGTTGAGAACCTCGACGCCGCCGGTCGCATTCGCGCATCCGATGGCAGGATGGAAGTCGAAACCACGCACATCGTGATCGCAACGTTCTCATCCACGGGCTTCCGCGGCAGGATTGACATGGTGCAGGTGTCGCTGGATTAGCAGCGCCTTTCGAGCGGTGTCAGGTCGCCCGAAGTCTACCGTCGCCTTCCGCGCACACGCCCGCCCAATCGCCGCGCGGGCCCGGAAGATTTCGGAACAACGCCGCCCGGGAAGCGCGTGGCATCTTCAGCATCAGTCTCGGTAATCACACTCGGTTTGGTGCGGCTGCGATCCTGACTCATGCGATCTGAACGGGCTTCGGCGTCGTCGCGCTCAGTCTGGACAGCCTGGGGCACGGGCCCGGGTTTGAAGTCGTCGTACTGTTTGCGCGGGACTTCGATATTGATCATCTGCTCGACAGCGGTCAGCAGTGGCCCTTCATCGGGTGTGACGAACGTCCAGGCAATGCCCTTTTTGTCGAGGCGGGCGGTGCGTCCGATGCGGTGCACATAGACCTCTGGATCGTTGGGAATGTCATAGTTGATCACATGCGAAACGCCATCGACATCCAGCCCGCGGGCTGCGACATCTGACGCAATCAGCACGCTCAGCTGACCATCACGAAACTGCTGCATCACTCGATCGCGCTTGCGCTGATACATGTCGCCATGGATTGCATGAGCATCAATGTGGTTTTTGATCAGATACTCCTGCACACGGTCCACTTCGCGTTTGGTGGCACAGAAGACCAGCGTGAGTGCTGGCTCTTCATGCGTGAGCAGATGCGCCAGCAGTTTGCGTTTGTCCCAGCGATTGACCAGCAGATGTGACTGTTGGACGGCCGCGACGGTGAGGCTGCCTTCGCTCGAAACAATCTTCTCCGGGTTGTTCATGAACTGGCGGGCCAGTGTTTCGATTTCTGGCGAAATCGTCGCAGAAACAAAGATGGTCTGGTGCTTTTGCTGAATAAGTTTGAGAATTCGGCGGATGTCATCGCGGAAGCCGATATCGAGCATGCGGTCGACCTCATCAAGGACAACGCTGCGAAGGCAACTGAAATCCAGCTCGCCCGCTGCCTGCAGATCCTGCACGCGGCCGGGCGTTCCCACCACGATGTGCGGATTCTTGCGCAGGTGATCGATTTGCCTGCGACGATGGGCGCCGCCAAAGATGGGGGTGATGTGCACGGGCGTGAAGCGGGCAAACTCGCGCATCTCGCGCGCGATCTGGACAGCCAACTCGCGCGTCGGAGCAAGGATGAGTGATTGCACGCCTGCGTCGATATCGATGGTGTTAATGACGGGGAGAGCGAACGCAGCTGTCTTGCCGGTGCCGGTCTTGGCCTGTCCCAGGACATCACGGCCTGCGAGGATGTGCGGGATCAGCACTGCCTGAATACCCGTGGGGTGTACGTAGCCGCGTTTCTCCAGCCCCTTCACAAGGCTCTCGCGCAGGCCGAGCTCTGCAAAGGTGATATCAGTCGTGAAAAGGTCGCTCATGGGTATTTGTGTACTGTCGGGGTCGCAATGCCGTGTTGAAGGAATCCATCCGCTTCGCTGGCGCGTGGGACGGCGGCGCGGTGGGCATCCTACAGCATAGGCCGAGTTGTGGTACAATCGAGCCGGCACGGATGCGGTGCTGGCTTCTCAGCACGTTCTTACTCAGACTTCTCTAACGCACACACCAATGCGCCAGGCCAGGGACGGCATGCTCGCAACAAGTCAACTCGACATCAATCTCTCAGCCATCGAGTTCAACCTCGCATCCTTGCGGGCCCGCCTGCAGCCCTCGACGCGCATCTGTGGCGTTGTCAAAGCAGATGCCTACGGCCTGGGTGCAGCAGTCATTGCAAGACGCCTGGCCGCAAACGCTTGTGTCAGCATGCTGGCTGTCTACTCGCTTGATCAGGCGCTCGAAATATCAGCAGTCATCCCCCCTGCCACGCCCATTCTCATCCTCGCGCCGCTGCGCAGTCCGGAACACATCAACTTTCTGTCAGACATGCTTCGCGCGCGACCCCGAAGCATCCATCTCGTCCTGCACGATCTTGAGCAGTTGCGCGCGCTTGCTACGCATCGTCTGGCAGAAACATCGAATTGGCAGTTGCATCTGGAAGTCGATACGGGAATGGCAAGAGGTGGCTGTCGCCCTGAGCATGCAGCGGAAGTCCTCCGCGAACTCGCGCTTCACGCACACCACTTCACCCTGCATGGCATCTTCACGCACCTCGCATGTCCGGGCAGCGATGATGCCCGATCGCTCGAACAGCTTGCGCGATTCGATCGCTTCTGCAGCGAACATGCACATCTGATTCCGCCAGGGTGTATTCGGCACACCGCCAGTACCCGCGCTCTCAGCCTCGGCCGTCGCGCTCATGCAGACATGGTCCGCATCGGTCAGGGGTGGTGCGGCTACGGATTCAAACTCGCCGATACACCTGCGCTCAAGCCGGCCGTGCGTTGGCACAGCACCCTCGCAGCCATCAAGTGGATTGATGCAGGCGACACCGTCGGCTACGGCTGTCGTCACACCGCAAGTGCGCGGACGTGTGTCGGCCTTGTTCCAGTGGGATACGCAGATGGCTGGCCGGGGTCGTTGACAACATCAAGAGTCGGGTCAGGAGCTCGCGGTGAATCTGTGCTGGTGCGATGTCGTGAAGTAGGGAAGCGCGATGGACCGCTTTTTCCAGCGCCTGTGATCGGGGCTGTGAGTATGGATCAGATCACCATCGATCTCACCAACCTGCCCGAAGCAGTGATGCAAGTGGGAGCGGAAGTTGAACTGATCGCTTCGGATATTGATGCTCCGAACCACCTGCCGCTGCTTGCAAAGCAGGCTGGCATAGTGACACACGAACTCTTGTGCCGCATCTCACCACGCGTCCCGCGTCGGCATCTCATCGATGCACACCTTGGCGCGCCGATACGCACATCTGCGGAAGAGATGCACGTTGCATCGCGCGTTTCATTGCAGCCGAATTCAGAGAAAGCCCAGGTTCAACTGGAACCGCTACGCGCAACATCCGAATAGATAGGTGTAACCACAGGGCGATCCGATCTCGGGAAGCTCAGCATCCACACCACACGGGCGTCTGCTATAGTCCGCTGCCCCTGATACAAGGATGCTTCCCGAGCTCGAACCGCCCTGTGTTGTTTTTGAAGATGCCTTTAGATGCTGGGTTGAAGATGCGTGTGTGCGATACTTGCTCATTGCAATCCGGCGCAGTCTCATGTCCCACTTCACCCGCGCGACGGCCGCACGAGCAGCCCCACAAACAGGCACAACCCAGCGCCGCCCAGCATCCATTGACGCGACTTTCCGCCAGCCAGCGCGACCAGTGTCGACTGCGGGAATGGCTGCACATTGTAAGGTTTCAGCGTAATCGTGTCGTCAATCCACGCAGTGACAGGATCTGTCGCAGAGCGCGAGCGCACGATCATCTGCATGCCCGTTGGCACAAGGTTCAACTGCGCAGCCGCCAGCCGCCTCTGCACCTGGACATCGCCAGAATCCAAGGCAGCCAGAAACTGTGAGTATGAACGCAGCCTTTCAATCGCCAACTGCTCTCGCACCGCCAATGCCCGTTGCTGCTCGGATGCTGCGTGGCGTTGTTCAGCTGCGGGAATCAGAAGCACAGCTGCGATCACCACCATGCCGACTCCAATGAACAGCCACCCCGGATCAAGCAGAAAGAGCGGTTGACAGACCTGGCGTGGATTCATCGCAACCCTCAACGTCGGCAATATCGGACCGACTTCGGCAATATCGCAC
>JBPCKF010000094.1:0-7538 GCA_051004555.1 Phycisphaerales bacterium
GTACATCGCCATCGGGTGTCACGAAACGGCAGCCAGACATTGGCCCGGCTGCAAGCATGATCGCAGCATCAAGATTGGGAGCAACATACGTTCGCGCAAGCAAGGCATCTGCTGCGTGCGAAAGTGATGCATCATGCAATCGCACCATCGCTCGCAGTGGTACCACACCCGCTGGCAGGGACGCGAACCCATCCGGCTCGGCGTTTCGCCTGGCATCCTGAGCAGCATCATCGTCGAGTCTGTTCATGCGCCACGCAGCAGTGGGAATGAACATGACACGGCCGGGCAGTTTGTGAATCTCGTCCTGTGCTGCTGCAAGTTCGGGCAGGCGATCAATCACGAGTGCCTGCAACCGCTCGCCCAGTGCTGCTTCCAGCAGAGGCGCGCTGGTGTCATCCGTGTCGAGGAAATCCGCAAAAACTCCGCGTACGAAAGGAAAATCATTGGGACAATCAAGCACATGTTTGACAGCGTCGCCAAACCCTTCGCGGGCGGCCTGCATTTCCGCGAGCAATCTTCGGCGCGATTCCAGCCCTGCACGTTCATGGCGAAGATCGGAAATCTGATCGCTGAGAGCGCCCTGCTGACCATCAAGGGCCGCCATCGACTGCTTTTGCTCGCTGAGGGCTGCAACTGCATCTGCAACTTCAGTATCTGCGTGCGCCCGCAACTGCTGGGCCGCTTCGCGCTGATCGATCGACAGCGTGAGATCGTGCACGAACGTTGCTGTTTCTTCTGCCAGCTTCTGACTGCGTTCAACCAGCGCCTGGTCGCGACCTGCAAGAGATTGCAGCTGTGCGTCGAGCTGTGAATGTTCGCGATCGATGCGGCTGCATGTCTCGCGCAGGCGCGTCACCTGTTGACGAGTCTCGATCAGACCCTGCTGCGTCTGCGATTGACTGGCGAGAAGTTCCGCAACGCTCGATTCAGCCTGCGTCACAGATTGGCTGCACTGGTGCATGACTTCTGTCATGCTGCTGACCTGAGCCATCAGCGTCTCTGCTCTCTGGCAGAGTTCAGCCAGGGATGCTTCATCTTCGCTGATGTGGATGCGTGCTTCTTCGAGGTTGCGCTCGGTGAGTTCGCGGCGCTGCTGTGCATTGCGCTGATCTGCAACTGCTTCGAGGCGTCGCTGTTCAATCGCGCGCTGTTGCTGCTCGACCTCGTGCCTTGCAACATCTGCCCGTTGCTTGGCATCTTCAGCGTTCGCCAACTGGCCAGCCAGGGCGCTGCGTTCGCGCTCAAGACCAGCAAGGCGGCTGGTGAGGCCAGCCAGACGTTCGCGCAGATCGTGGTAGGCATCAAACGTGACTTCGGTGCGCAACTCGCGGTAACGATCATCAAGCTCGCGAAACTTTCTTGCCTTGGCTGCCTGCGAGCGGACGATGCGAAGTCTGCGTTCTGTCGAGCCCAGCTCTTCGCGCACAGCCACAAGATTGCGCTCAGCTGCGTCGAGCTTGCGTGCAGCTTCAACTTTGCGGACTTTGAAACGGGCGACGCCTGCTGCTTCCTCGAAAATCGCCCGCCGTTCCTTGGGATTGGCCAGGAGCATGGCATCGACCTTGCCCTGTTCGATGATTGAATACGCGTTGGTGCCGATGCCGGTGTCGAGGAAGAGTTCCTTGATGTCGCGCAGTCGCGCCTTCTGTCCGTTGATGAGATACTCACTGCGGCCGTCACGATACAGCCTGCGGGTGACATCAACTTCCTGAGTATCGATCGGCAACGTGCGGCGGTCGCGCACATCAGTTGCGTCGGGCGCGATCACAGGGTTGTCGAACGTGAGGGTGACAGAGGCCAACCCGAGCGGTGCACGGACAGCTGATCCTGCGAAGATCACATCCAGCATGGCGTCGCCACGCAGGCTCTTGGCAGATCGCTCACCCAGAACCCACTTCAGGCCGTCCACGACGTTCGACTTGCCACACCCATTGGGGCCGACAATGCCCGTGATGGGGGCGTCGAAGCGAAAGACGGTTTCATCTGCAAACGACTTGAATCCCGATAGCGTCAGCTTGGCCAGGCGCATGCGACGGCGACCTCCTGTCTTCGTGTCTTCCTCCTGCTTCATCCATGAAGCGGGGCGAGCCGAACCATTTCTATCGACCGTCGTGCGGCCATTGCTGGAGTTGTGACCAGAACCTGTATGCAAGCGTGATTATAGCGGAAGGGAGCATGATGTGCCGTGCTGCTCTGACGAGGCGGGCCGTGTTCGCCCAATCTCTCGAGCCACACCCCGATTCGCGGTCTATCCTCCTTCATGTTGACTGAACAGAAGAAGACTGAATACCTCGTCGCTGCGGTCGAAGCAGTCGCCCTGGCCGCGCGCGTCACGCAGGCGGTTCAGAAGAACATTGCAACGCTCGGAAGCGTCAGCAAGGACGATCGCAGCCCGGTCACGGTCGCAGACTTTGCAGCCCAGGCTGTCGTCTCGCATCATCTGTGTGAGTCATTGCGCGTCAGCCCCGATGTCATCCGCATCGTCGGCGAAGAAAGCGCGGGCATCCTGCGAACCCCCGAAAAAGCAGGCGTGCTGGCAGCCGTTGTCGAGGCAGTCCGTACCGTCTGGAATACAGCTGCTCCTGAACAGGTGCTCGATGCAATCGATGCATGCGATCACGATGCAACCACTTCCGCCTACTGGACGCTCGACCCCATTGATGGCACCAAAGGCTTTCTCCGCAATCAGCAATATGCGATTTCACTGGCATGGATTGCTAACGGCAAAGTTGATATTGGCGTGATGGGGTGCCCCAACCTCTCGGACAACTTCGACCATTCCTTTGATGACGCCTGCGAGCGCGGCCAGATCTTCTTTGCAGTGCGTAGCCAAGGGGCGTGGTCGATGCCCATCGATCAGGCAGATGAAACAGACCTTTTTGACCCACGCAAGTCGGCCCGTCCCCTGAACCGCGCCAAAGCCAGCAGAGTGCAGCGAAGCGATGAGCGCATTCGGGTGTGTGAATCGGTCGAGTCCGGCCATACCAGCCACGATGACACAGCCCGTATTCTCACACACTTGGGCGGCGCTGGCACTCCTGCGAGGCTGGATAGCCAAGCCAAATATGCGGTCGTCGCGCGGGGGCAGGCCGATGCATATCTCCGCCTTCCCACACGCCCGGGCTATGTCGAGAAGATCTGGGATCACGCAGCCGGCATGCTGGTCGCTCAGGAAGCAGGCGTCACGGTAACCGACATCACCGGCGCCCTGCTTGACTTTTCTCAAGGCGCAACACTCTCGCGCAATCAAGGCGTGATCTGCGCAGCCCCTGAGTTCCACGAAAAGATTATCCTGGCCATTGGCGCCCTGGGCATGACAACGCCGGGTGTGACGACTCCATAACGTACCGGACGGGAGGGACGCTGCGATCTATGTGGCTCGTCCAAACCATTGCAGTGTCAACAGCACCGACCACAGATAGATGAAGATCCCGGGAAACAGCTTGATGATGGATGCACGGCGATGATCGCTGATGAGATCGTCGCCAGTCTTCCACACCACCACTGCCAGCCCCCCTGAGAAGAACAGCAGCGTGGGCGTGAGCAGGCAGGTGAACAGGGCAGGAGGCGTCGGGTCTTCGGTAAACACGCTGATCGCAACCTGGCATACCGAAAGCAAAACCCAGGCACATTGCGTTGCCAGGCATGCGCGACATGCAATGTCGAACATGCGCCAACGGTCGCGCTGCAGCACCGACGATGCAGCGATGAACGACAAAAGAGCGCAGCCTGCAGCCGTCACCACTGGCACCAGCCAGCGCGGCTGGAGCAATGGTGGCGGCGCGACGAATGCAGCCCCGAAGGCCAATGCGAACGGCCACCATCGCGACAGCCACTGCTGCCTGAACGCAGCCCGGCGACGCTGCTGCACCAGATCCCACTCCGTGAAGTCGCGCCCACACTCAGGACACAGCGACACGCTCAGGCCACGCAGCGCGTAGTCACAGTTGGGGCAGGTGGCAGTTTCGGTGAGTGGTATCCACAGATCACGCGTCATTCACGGATGATAGGAATCGATGCAGTTCGACTACCTGCAATCGCCCCGGCAAGTCGCCAAAAAGACAGCAGACTCATCTTGCGATGAGTCTGCTGAGGTGTGTTACGAAGCGGAGTCGTCAGTCGTTGATCGTGCGATTATGCACGACGACGACGGCGGGCGACGAGACCAGCTGCCCCGAGGAGTGCAAGTGCACCGGGAGCGGGGATTTCATTGCCCATGATGTTCATGGCGAAGTTGGTGTTTCGCTCGAAGCCATCGATGTCTGTGGTTGGGGTCCAGTCGGGGAATCCGAAGAACTCGGAACGGAAATGGCCGGTGAAGGTACCGTTGAGGTTGCCGTTGTCTGCCGTTGCCCAGTTGCTGGTGATGTTGTCGCTGGTTCCGTCACCAACGCCGACGGGGCTGAGCCACCAACGACCCGCGTCGAGGACAAAGCTTGGGTCGAGGACAAAGGTGACCAGAAACACGGGTCCGCCGCCGAGCGACTCGCCGGTATCTTCGGCCGTCCATGCACCGTTCATCGTTAATGCAACGTCGTCGGCTGGGCGGCCGCCATTGTCTGCGTAGATTTCAAAGTAGAAATCTGCGAAGAGTTCGCTGCGCTGAGCGAGGTAGAAGCTGATTGTGAGGTTGGTCCAGCCGGTGCTCATGACATCGTCAGCAGCACGCGAAGGGCCCTCCTGTGAAAAGCCGTTGTCGTTGGATGCGAAGCCGTCCTGATCGTCATACACCTGATTGAGCAGTTCAATCGGGCCTGCGTACGCAGCTGTGGCGATAAAGGCAGTCATCGCTGTTGTAAGAAGGAACTTCATCTGATTAATTCTCCCATTTCTCGGAGGTTGGAATGAAAGCCGCAGTCGCCCGCTGAGCGACGGGAGACCGAGTCTCCGCAAAAAGAGTATAGCGCGCTTCGGGGCAGCGTCAAGTTATGTTCGAAGTTTTTGTGAGAAACATCGGTCCAATCCGAGCGACGGGATTCATTGTCAATCTGGGCAGGCTGCGCTTCCTGACAGTTCCCTATCGGACGCAAATCAGGTCGTCCCCACTGCCCGAACGCACTCTTCAATCAACTGATCAGCCTTGAACGGCTTGAAGAGAATGCTCTGCAAACCCTCCTGACTGGCCCGGACGATCGAATGATGCGGGTCGTACCCAAACCCTGTCATAAGAATCACCGGAACATTCACAAAACGTTCACGGGCTGCCTGATAGACCTCGAAGCCATTATAATCTGGCAGACGAACATCTGAAAGTACCAGATCCAGTGTTTCCGAGTCACGGGCTGCTTCGCTCAATGATTCCAGGGCTGAGCTTCCATCGGCACACACCAGCACATCCGCCCCGGATTGCCGCAGCACCGTACATATCTGGTCGCGAAATGCTGCATCATCATCAACCACAAGAATCCGCTTATCCTTCAGGGACGGGTGAATCAGAGCCGATCGCAAGGTCGACTCTGCCCCCAGCAGCGACTTGGGACCGACGCGACAACGGCTGATCGCCTCCTCGGTCCTGCGCAGACCATCTGCCAGTTCCGCAACCGTGCCCAGCATCGTCTCAGGAAGATCGCTCGAGGTTCGCAGCTGGTCGATGCCGTTACGGATGACTTCGAGCGGCCCTTGCATTTCCTCTGCAAAAGAGCGGGCCGTTGCCTGACGTGTCGTGAAGCGCTCGGCCACGAGAAGATCGAGCACATACAGCTCGATTGCGATGTATTTGGCCAATCGCTCAGCCGCAAGCAGATCGCGATCACTGAACGCATTGCGTGCATGCGCTTCGATGTTGAGCACCCCGATCACTTCGCCATGCAATCGCAGTGGCACACACAGTTCGCTGCCAGCCATCTCGAGGCCTTCGGTGTAGAGCGGTTCTGCAGTCACATCGTTACACATGTATGGACGACCGTGATAGGCCACGTATCCGCTGATGCCGTTATGTTCCGGCCGCGCGTAGAGGAACTTGCCGATGCCGAGCGGTTTGATGCCGACTGCCAGGACGAGTTCAAGCTGACTGGTCCTTGGATTTGTCAGGCGAACTTCAAAGTGATCGAAGTGCATGAGGTCGTGCACCGCTGCGTGAACGCGCTGCTTCAGCCACTCGATGCGCTGCACCGCATTCATGGTTTCAAGGTCTTTGCGTTTGAGCGAGAGCATGGCCTGGCCAGCTGCTTCGATCGCATCGAGTTCCGCTGCGACGGAAGTTCCCGGATGCAGCACCATGTCGCTTTCGGAAACGCCAGCTGCCAATGCTTCGTCTGCTGCTGCGCCTGTAACGACATCAAAGCATGCAGCGAGGGCAGCCATTTGGGCTGGATCGAGCGGCGGTCCACCTGTCGGAATCAGCAGCCGGGTCTGACGTGCGTTCATCGTTCTCTCAAGCGTAGGCAGCTTGCGACGACTGATACCCTCCGGCCTCACCATTTGACCGCAATCCGTCAAGTCGTGGGACCGTCGCCTTTGGCAGCGCGCATCGTATTGGTGTCGAGTGACATCAGCGCGGAAGTCCAGCAGCGCTCGCCTTCGTGACAGCCTCAGAAGGAGCGTTCACCGGGGTCACCCGCACCTGCACATCCAGATCACCGTACGGCGAGCTGGGATAGGAATACCGGTGAAACGCGACAAGATCAACATCGAATGCGCCCGTGAACGTCTGATGTGGTATCATGTCCCAAGAGACAATGGGTTTGGGATAGTCGACCTCGGAATGATTCGCGATTGCCTGATCTGTAATCTTGGCGGAAAGATCGGTTCCGTTACTCAGCCAGCCATCGTCGTCAATGTTGAAGACAGCGGAGTCGACATTATGTATCTCACCGTCAAATTCGCAGAGGACTCGGACAGGATCTGCGTCGGAGATCACCGTTACCTTGTGACAAGTGATCGTCTCGGTGCCGTCGGTTTGCCCGGGCCTCGGATAGGTTACCACGGCGGTGAGCAGCTTTGGATTTGCCACAGTGGGCGGAGTTGTCTCCCATGACATCGAACGCTCCCAGGCCAACTGCACTCGTGATCCGTTCGTTTGGTCTTCCAGAGCGATTCGACTTCGCTGTGCGTTGAAAGGATTGATCTCCATGGCTCGTTTGACCTTCTGCAAGAAGTGTGATGGATGCGGATCACATTGTACTGCCATGCGTCCCGTTTGCAAGTGGCTGGCGATTGTAATGCTTCTTGCTGCACTTTCGACCGGGGCTGGCGCTGACGAGTGCTGGCTCGTCAAGGTCCGCGGCTCTTCCGCGACTCAACTCGCAGGTTCGTCGGTTGCAATCACGGGAAGTTCACTTTTCGTTGGCGCACCCGAAGGCTACACCAACGAGGGCTTGACAGGCAAAGTGCATCTCTTCCGAAAAACGCTCCAGGGATACTCGCGTACTGAATTGGCGGCCTCGGATCGGCAAAACGGAAGCGGTGCGGACTTCGGCCACGCCCTCGCCCTCTCCGGCGACACACTCGTCGTCGGCGCGCCATACGACGATCATTCCGGCTTCACCGATGCGGGCAGTGTGTATGTCTTCGAATATCATGATCTCGCGGATGAATGG
>JBPCKF010000095.1:0-64131 GCA_051004555.1 Phycisphaerales bacterium
ACTCAAAGGGTGAATCAGGCCCGCCAACACAGCCAGTGAGCGTGCAGATTCCCGGCCAGGCTGCTCAACAGTCTTCGCAGAATCTGCAGTTCCCCGAAGGTTTGCAGGAAGCTGCGTAACGCACAACCCCCGCCCCCCCCCCGCCCCTGATCTTCGGAGTATGGGGAGAGAGGCAGTCCCTTCCTTATAGTCATTTTCCCGGGCGGGATTAAGTTGGTTACCATGTCACATATTATTCGATCATCCGATTGTCCTGAGCATCTGCCTCGTCCTGTTGCACATGTTGAGTTCACCATTCGCAGAGCATCTGTTGAAGATGTACCTGCGATGGATGTGCTTCAGAAGCTCAGCAGCAAGGCATTGGGGTTTCTTGGTTATAAGATTCTCGAAGGCTATGCAGCAGATACCCGCCGCGAAGTGTTGATTGCGGAAAATGCAGCAGGTGATGCGCTGGGATATGTCATGGGCCGCGATTCATATTATGGCAATGAGATGTGTGGATATATTACACATCTGACTGTTCATCCTGATCATCGCAGGTCGCTGATTGGCGCGACGCTGATCCAGACATTATTCGATCGTGCTGCGTATGGCTGCAGGTTATATTCCTGCTGGTGTGCACAGGACTTGCCAGCCAATCACTTTTGGGAAGCAGTTGGCTTTCAGCCGATCGCATTTCGCACCGGTTCAGAGGATAAGGAGCGCATTCATATATTCTGGCAGCGGCGTATTCGCGAAGGTGATACAGCAACGCCTTTCTGGTTTCCAAGTAAGACGCGTGGCGGTCAGATTGGCGAAGATCGTGTCGCACTGCCGATCCCGCCTGGCACGCATTGGAGTGATGCCAAGCCGATGATTATTCCCGGTGCAGAGCACACACAGTTATATCTTGAGGCAGCGAGCGATGATGCAGAGACGGAGCGCGCAAAGCAAGAGGCCAAGCGTCTGAAGGCAGAGGCCAAAGCAGTTGAGAAGAAGGTGAGCAAGGCTGCACGTGCTGCACACGATATTCTTGCAAAGCGCGATCAAAAGAGGGAGCGGCGGATGGTTTCAGCGGGCGGCTTGCGGGCTCCATCTGAGATTGAACGCACTGCAGAAAAGATCGCAGAAGCTGCAGCAGAGAAGGTGAAGGAAAGTAAGGCAGCAGCCCGCGAGGCCCGCAAGGCTTTGAAGAAACAGCAGAAGCGCAAATATCATCCTGAGTTTATTGATGCAGCCCGTGAGTTTCGCGACCGCTTTCTTGAGAGCGTGCATGGCGAACATGGTCAGAACCTTATTGCGCCTGCGCAGGGGAAATATGATGTGGCGCGGCAACTCAACGATGCAGGTGGCTTGGAAGGTTTGATCGACAGGCAGTTGGGTGCTGCTGATGAAGGACAGACTTATGTGCTGCCCCCTGCGATGACAGATGATTTTGTGCAGACGGTTGATGATGATGTGATTGATGTGGAGTTTGAGGTGCGCGAGGATGATGGTGATGGTGATGCGTTGCGTCTGGCTGCGTGAGGGGTTGAGCGTGTGTACCATGGTTATATGAACTCAGTTCCTGCACACGAAGCCCTGGCACGGCTCAAGGAAGGCAACGCTCGGTTCGTCAGTGATGACACCACCCGTTCAGCTGCGGTCAATCGTTATGATCGTCGTCGCCTTGTGGATGGGCAGGAACCTTTTGCCATTATTCTGGGGTGTTCGGATTCGCGCGTTCCCGCTGAGCTGGTGTTTGATCAGGGGCTGGGCGACCTCTTTGTCATCCGTGTGGCTGGCAACATTGTTGCGCCCTCGCAGGTGGGCAGTGTCGAGTTTGCAGCAGAGCGATTCGGCACCCGCCTGGTTGTGGTGATGGGGCATTCCCAATGTGGGGCCATCATGGCGACGATTGAAGAGCTGCAACGGCCGACTGCGATGCGTTCGCCCAATCTGCGTTCGATTGTCAATCGCATCCGCCCTGCTGTTGAGTCGCTGATGGAGACCGACCTTGTGGCACGGCCGGATGATCTTTTGAATCATGCAATCAGGGCCAATGTTCGCGCTTCAGCGGATCATCTTCGTCACGGCTCGCGCATTCTTGAGCGGCTGGCTGAAGAGAATGGCCTGATGATTGTGGGCGCGGATTATTGTCTTGAGACCGGCCGCGTTGACTTCTTTGAAGAATAGCGGGGTCGCCTGCGTGGACCGAGATGATGATGAACTTGTCGCTTGCATCAACGGTGGCGACGCAGCAGCGTTTGATGTGTTGTACCAACGATACCGCGACTGGGCATTCAGCCTGGCGCTGCGGTTTGTGGGCGGCAACCACGCAGCGGCCTTCGATGTGGCGCAGGATGCGTTTCTCTGGCTGCTGCGGCAGTTCCCCGGCTTCGAGTTGCGGGCACACATGAAGACCGTGCTGTATCCAGCAGTCCGCAATGGGGCGATCACGCTGCAACAGCGCACGGCAGCCCGAACGAAGCGAGAGCGCGTTCATGCAGTTGGTGAAACAGTCGCGCCCACCACGGCGACCTCGCCTGATCATGCCGAACTGCGGGCCGTTGTGGCAGAGTTACCCGAGGGCCAGCGGGAAGTGTTGCTGCTCCGCTATGCAGATGAACTGCAGATGCACGAGATTGCAGCAGCCATGGAAATCCCGCTGGGAACTGCCAAGAGCCGCCTGCATCATGCTTTGGCAGCTTTGCGAGAGAATCCAACATTGAAAAATCTCTATTTTGATTGAACCAATGCCTGGCTGGCGCGCTTCAGCATGTGAGAAGCGCCATGCAACCGCCCGATGATGCACATCCTGATCTGATCGAATCGTCAGTAAAGCACGATGCACTGGGTCGCGATCTGCGCAGGATCAGCCTGGGCGATGAACCGGGCGTGACATTTGCGGAGGGTGATCGCCTGATGCACAATGCTGCGATTGCGCATCTGGCTCGGCGATCGAGCCATTCGCACTTCAGGCGTCGCGTCGCGTGGTATGCAGCAGCGGCTGTCCTTGCTCTTGCGACGGTTGTGATCGTTGCGGTTCTGCAGCCGGAAACTCCCCCACCGCCCACAGCGGCTGCAGTCGTTCCCGGCGATGTTGATGTCAGCGGCCGCGTTGATATCCGTGACGCATGGCTGCTGGCTGAGGCGCTCAAACACACGTCGGATGGATCTGCTTCGTTGTCACAGTGGGATCTCACGCACGATGGCATCACCGACCAGCGTGATGTCGATGCGCTCATCGCGCAGATTGTCTCATTGAGTGATGGGAGTGGCTCGTGAAAGCCTTCTGCTCGCGAGTCTGGGTCATGACATGCGTTGTGTGCATCGCAGCGCTCATGTCTGCGGCTGTGTTTACGCAGGACGCAGTCAAACCAAGCGCGCAGTTCATTGCAGTTGATGTGATGATTGATGCAGGAACGCAGCAGATCTCTGCCTGGCAGCTCGAACTTGCCCTGCCGGAACATGTCACGATCGTGGGCATCGAGAATGCCAGCCATCCAGCATTCGCCGCCAAGCCACCAGCATACGACCCGGCTGCTCTTGCCAACCACCGCATCATTCTGGCCCAGCTGGCGGATGACACCGCAGCGGGTGGTGCAGAAGGTGTTGCAGAGGGCTTCGGGCGCTTTCGTCTGACAACACTCCATCTGCGTGCTGCTGGTGGTTTTGATCCACAGCGCGATGTTCACATCGTCGAGCACATCACGCTGGATGTGCGAGGCGATGATGTGTCAACATCCCTTTCGTTTACTCTTCGCGATTCCTGAGTTCTTCCATGAGGTTCCGCATGCAACATCCTTCACTTCGCGTTGGCTGGCTCCTGCTGCTGCTGTTGGCATTTTCGGCTCTTTTGCTTTCGGCATGTGAAACATCCAGCCGCTCAACCTCGGCATCGCATCCACGATCAAACGGGTCATACGCGAATCCAAGCGTGCGGGCGCCCAGCAGTACAGCGCGCAGGAGCGAGCGGGCATCGACCGTCAATGTCGATCCCTCAGTGCTGGCTCATGCATTGAAAACAACCGTTGCGCCTGCGGGTGAAGAGTTGTGGATCATCGCGCGGCCGGATACAGGTGGCGATCCACGCACCCGAATCAATCTGTACGATCAACTCGACAACTACGACTCGCAGACAGTCGCGCATCTCCTGCTGGGCGATGATGCGCAGTACTTCCACGATGACATTCACCTCGACACCATCGTCGGTCCGTGCGGCGGACTTGTCGGCGTCTATCCCGGACGGGTGCCGCGCATCCTGCCTATGCCGCTGGCTGGTGTTGACATGCAGGCCCAGGTCTCGGGCTTTATATCGAGTGTCGAACTGGCGCAACAGTTTCACAACCCCTGGAGCGAGAAGATCGAAGCGGTGTATGTCTTCCCGCTGCCGCACGACGCAACTGTCAATGAGTTCATCATGACAATTGGCGAGCGGCGCATTCGCGGCATCATCCGCGAGCGCGAAG
Source organism: Phycisphaerales bacterium (assembly GCA_051004555.1). Taxonomy (GTDB): domain Bacteria; phylum Planctomycetota; class Phycisphaerae; order Phycisphaerales; family SM1A02; genus JBPCKF01. Next base: position 4,431 of record JBPCKF010000095.1, read on the forward strand.
AGGCTGAGGCACTGTATTACGAAGCCCGCGCAGCTGGGTACACCGCATCAATGATGACGCAGGAACGCCCCAACATTTTTACGCAGCGCATTGCCAACATCGAGCCCGGCCACACGATTGATGTGTCGATCCGCTATCTGAACACGCTGCGATATGACAACGGCTGGTACGAACTTGCGTTTCCCATGGTGGTCGGGCCACGTTTCAGTCCGAGTGGTACCGCATCTCCCAATATCGAGTATCAGGGTGCGGAACGCTACCAGCAGCCGCGCGTGAACATGCGGGTTGCACTTGATGCAGGAGTTCCCATTGAAGAGATTCATTCCAACACCCACAAGATTGAAACGAACTGGCGAGGTGAGCATCAGGCGAATGTATCTCTGGCCGGGAACACAGCGAACATTGATCGCGATTTTGTCCTGCGCTGGCGTGTTGCTGGTGACTCGCTTCGGGCGGGCGTGGTGACCCGACCCGATAAGAGCGGAACAGGCGGGCACTTTGCGCTGATGATCTATCCGCCAGCTGCGCTTGCTGCTCTTGAGCGCCGGCCGGTCGAGATGGTCTTCGTGATCGACACATCAGGCAGTATGGGTGGCGAGCCACTCGCTCTGGTTCGCGACGCTGTTGGGCGTGCTCTTGATGTGATGCAGCCGCAAGACACGTTTTACATCATGCGATTCAGTGAGTCGGTCTCGTCGCTGGGGCCCGAGCCGCTGTCAGCGACGCCACGCAATCTTGAACAGGGGCGCGATTTTGTGAAGTCGCTGCACGCTGATGGCGGCACATACATGCTCGAGGGTGTGAAGGCTGCGCTGGAACTTCCACTTGAACCCGGACGCGACCGCTGTGTTGTTCTGCTGACTGATGGCTTCATCGACAATGATGTCGAAGTGCTGAGCGTGATCGCGCAGGACGCAGAAGCCAGACGCAGAGATGAGCAGCCTGATCTGCGCATCTTCTCGTTCGGTATCGGCAGTGCCCCTAATCGGTTCCTGCTGGAACGGATGGCTGCCATCACACAGGGCGCAGCCGCCTGGATTACCGGCCGGGCTGATCGGCCTGCGGATGCGATGGAGACGTTCATGCTCGCGATTGCGCATCCGGCTCTTGAGGATGTAAGTATCGAAGCGGATGGCATCGAAGTCGATGATGTCTATCCCGCGCGCGTGCCTGATCTTTTCGTCGGCAGAGCTGCGGTTGTTGTGGGCAGATATGCAGGCCGATCAGAAGGCGCGACGATCAACGTGCGCGGCTATGCAGGTGGACGCGAGCATGCGTTCGCGCTGCCCGTTGAGGGCGGGTCGCATGACGGTGTCGATGATATCTGGGCCCGCACGCGCATTGCAGATCTCTCGAGCAGCCTCATGCAGGCTGGAGGGAGTCCGAGCGTTCGACGCAACCTTGAACGGGAGATCTCCACCTTGGCGCTGGAACATGGCCTTGTCAGCGATCACACGGCGTTCATCGCAATCGATGCAGGTCGAACAACTTCGGGGAGAGTCGGGACGACTGTGAACGTGCCGGTCGCGCCGCCAGCCGGGTCGCAGTACGAAACTGATTGACGCGTAGGAATCGCTTGCTGGTGCCAGGCATCCGCGCGCTTGTGAAGGGATCCTCAATGCTCAACCACGCTCTGCCAATCGTGCTTCTCATCGCCCTTGCTGCTGCATCTGCAACCGGTTGCTGGTATGGCGGTGGAGCGCACGAAACTCCCGCGGACTTCGGCGAACTTGGCATGCATTCGCTTCAGGCAGGAGATGGTCGCCACTTCATGCTGCCGCAACAGCAGACCTCGCGGCCACGTGCACAGCTGCCAACCAGTCTTGCGGTTGCGCGGGTGCAGTATCACTCGGCCTATGGCGTTCGCGATGAGACATGGCACCTGGGCTCACTTGATCTCGATGCGAAGCAGATGGCGAGGCTGGATGCACTTGTCGACATCGCAGACGTGGTGGAGCCCCGCCCGCAGTTCACATCAACCCGGGACAGGAATCTTCTTAATGGGCTAAGGCGCGGCGCACTTGCCGAAGGAGCGGAGTTGCTCCTGCTTTATACCTTCGAAGGCAGCGCCACGACAAGTGGCGGCATCGTCCCGCTCGATCTTCTCTCGCTGGGCACGCTCCCAACTGTCGCGGCTGAAGCGCACATTCGCGCTCATGCACTATTGATTGATGCAGCCAGCGGCTATGTGTATGCACATGCCGAGTCTGATGAAGAATCCTGGCAGCTGGCCAATCACTGGACGGATAGTGATGCTGCTCGAGATACCATCAACAGGGCTCAACGCCGCGCGTTCGATCGGTTGCTGGTTGCATTCGAGCCAATGTGGTGGCGGCTGCGTGCTGTCTACTGGAGTCGATGAACGGTGGTGATGCAATAACATCAGCGCCGGTACGCGCGTGAACTCGGTTCAACGCGACGAAGTCGAGGCGCGTGATGGAAAGCGGATCACCCTGTGCGCCCCGTCATTTCTGAAACAGCATTTCCTCATAGGTTGGCAGCGGCCACAGATCATCAGGAATGGCGCGCTCGAGGATATCAGCGGTCTGACGGGCCGCGGTCATCGCTGGAAGCAATTGATCGCGCATGTGATTCGCGTGCGCAACGTGATCATCATGCTGCTGGGCTAAGGCAGTGGCGATGGCGTTGATGCCCTTCTGCAGTTGAGCAGTCAGGGTGTTGACTTCGTCCAGAAGGGTGCTTTCCGTCGTGGCATCAATCTTGAGTCCGCGCTTGGCCGCCATGAGGTCAACAAGATCTTTCTGATAGCGCAGCGTGACGGGCATCACAGCAGTCTTGAGCATGTCGAGGAGTGTGCGAGCCTCGATCTCGACGATGTTAATGTAGCGTTCGTAGAAGATATCGGCACGAGCCGCCAGCTCGCGACGGTTGAGGATCCCGTACTTCTCAAACAGCGCCTGGGCTGTTTTCTCGTGAAAGACCGGGAGCGCATCGACTGTTGTACGCAAATGCGCAAGACCGCGCTTTTCTGCTTCGGTGTGCCAGGCTTCAGCGTAGTTGTCACCATCGAACACTACTCGCTTGTGCTTCTTGAGGATTGAACGCAGCAGTTCCTTGACAGCTGCTTCAAGTTTGGCAGCTGCAGCCTTACTCTTGCCATTGCCTGGGAGTTTCGCTTCGAGTTCAGTCGCAATGTAGTCGAGCGACTCAGTGATGATTGTGTTGAGCACGGTAATCGGCCATGACACCGCTGCGCTCGAACCCACCGCGCGGAACTCGAACTTGTTGCCCGTAAATGCAAAGGGACTGGTGCGGTTGCGATCGCCCGAATGCCGCGGCAGCGAAGGCAGCGTGCGCGGCCCAAGCGTCAGGTGGCCGCCCTTCTTGGTATTACTTGGGTCACCCTTTTCGAGTTGCGTCAGGATGTCAGAGAGCATCTCGCCGAGGTAGATGGAGATGATGGCTGGCGGCGCCTCATTTGCACCGAGGCGATGATCGTTGCCCGGGCTGGCGATCGCGCCCCGTAACAGATTCGCATTCATGTCGACAGCGCGAACCACCGCACAGAGGAACACAAGGAAGCGGGTATTGGCGTGCGTATCGGCCTTGGGATCAAGCAGGTTAATGCCTGTGTCGGTCGCCAACGACCAGTTGTTGTGTTTGCCCGATCCGTTCACACCCGCGAAGGGCTTTTCATGCATCAGGCAGACGAAGTTGAAATCAAACGCGGTCTCGCGCAGGACGTGCATTGTGAGCAGTTGGTGATCGGTCGCGACATTGGCATTCTCAAAGAGCGGCGCGATTTCATACTGACCGGGCGCAACCTCATTATGTCGGGTTTTGACAGGGACACCCAGTGCATACAACCGCTTCTCCACAGCCTGCATATAACCGAGGACGCGAGGCGGGATCGAGCCGAAGTAATGGTCATCCAGCTGATGTCCCTTGGGCGGCGCAGCTCCAAGCAGCGTTCGCCCGCAGATTCGCAGGTCCGGCCGCGCGTTGTAGAAGTTGCGATCAACCAGAAAATATTCCTGCTCGACGCCCACCGTTGCAGTCACGCGCGAGACGCCCTGATGATCGCCGAACAGTTTGAGGATGCGCATCGCCTGTTCTGAAACTGCATCCATCGATCGAAGCAGTGGCGTCTTTTTGTCGAGGGCTTCGCCAGTCCAGGACGCAAAGGCGGTTGGAATACAAAGCGTTGCTCCAGATGGCCCGCGCAGAAGAAACGCAGGGCTTGTGGGATCCCACGCGGTATATCCACGGGCCTCGTAGGTGTCACGGATTCCGCCAGATGGAAATGAGCTGGCATCAGGCTCACCCTGAATCAACTGATCGCCGGAGAACTCCGCGATCGCGCTGCCATGACCGTCGGGCTGATAGAAGCTGTCATGCTTTTCAGCGGTCATGCCCGTCAGTGGCTGGAACCAGTGTGTGTAATGGGTTGCGCCATTCTCAATGGCCCAATCCTTCATCGCATTGGCGACGGTGTCTGCAACTTCTGCATCAAGTGATTCGCCATGAATGACGGTGCGCTGCAGGGCTTTGTAGATGGCGTTGGGAAGGCGCGTCCGCATGACATCGCCACTGAACACATCGCGACCGTAGAGGTCGGGGGTGGCTTGCTGTGCAGATGCTTTATCCACATGATTCCATTCGGTTGCAACTGCGGTGTGTCCGTTCAAACGTGTCGTGCTCATGGGGGATGGTGTCTCGGAATAGTGATTCGGATGATCGTGCGACTTCGGGAAACAACTGCAGCCCGTCGGGATGGTTGTCACACACGGGCAGCGTTCCATATCGTAAGGAGCGAACGGCTTCAAAGCCAGCCTGCGAACATTCAACCACAGCAGCCGTCGATTCGGCGGTCTTGACAGGATATCCACGGCCAACGCCGCTCACGCCGGGTCGTTCATCCCGGGTCGTCGGTGCGTGGCATTGCAAGGTCTGCAAGATGATCACGAATTGCTCGCAGTTCAACAATGTGCTCGAGTCCAAGAAGCGGCGGTCGAGCAGCCCCAGAAGGCGCAGCCTCCTCATCACCCAGACCAGCAGATCCAGTCGCGCGCAGCCTTTTGAGGATGAGATCGCGCACTCGCGTTGCGTCGCGCAAGCCTTCCATCCGCGCTGCGTTTGAGACGCCCGATGGTGATGTGCCGCCAGCGCCTGCAGTTTCAATGGTCACACTTGCAATATCAAATATGCGCTCGATCGGCCCCTGTTGAACTGCAACATTCTGCACATTCTCAAACGTGACTGTGGTCTCGCGAATCACCCAGATGCCACGGCGAATGCGCAAGGAACGGTCAGTGATGGCATACCACGTCGTGTCATACCGCAGGTGAATCGCGATGAATGCAATGATGTCCGGCAGCAGCATCAGCACCAATACCAGCGGAAGCACAGCAAGCCCGATGAACAGTTGATTCACACACAAGGCAATCCATCCGCCCAGGATGAGAACATCAATGATGATCGCAACAATCCAGAACCAGAACTTCAGATAGCGCAGGAACCCCTGATCGGGCTTGAACGTCTCCGCCACCGCTGCTTCATCGTCTGTTGATGCATGCGGAAGATCGGGCGGCTGATCCGGCACGCGCAACCAAGGTGTAATCACGCGCCACAACTGACGATACAGGCCACTCGAGAGCCGATCTGCGTAGGCGCTCACGGTCGATCCGCTCCCCGTTGTTCACGCAGAGCTGCCAGATGCGATCGGATCTCGCGTAAAAGCTCCAGCCCTTCATCGGAATGCAGCGATGACGAGCGGACATCGCTTCCGGCTATTTCCTCACTGGTTTGTTGTGCGGGAACGCTCTCGCCGCCGCGCATCTGTGAATAGAGAAAGTCGCGCAGTTTCTCGGGATCTCGCACACCCTCAATTGTCATCTCCGCGCCCGATGATCCTGATGCAGTCTGCACCGCAACATCTGCAAGACCCAGCCAGCGATGAAAGAGGTTGCGCGAAACGTGAATATCCTGAATGCGTCGATACGTCAGATAGATTTCGCGCTTGAAGAACATGCCCCATGACATGGACACGCCCCGATCATCAAACCTGTATTGCAATGTTCGGTACTTGAGCCACAACGGCAGGAACACAAAGGGGAACCCGATCACCGTCATGGCTGCGACCAGCATGTAATAAGTCAGCAACGTTGGATCGGGTCGCTCGATCGCTGTGGGGTCGAACGGCGTTGATGGTGTCTCGGGGTCATGCACGCTCATGCCAACGTTCTTGTGGGGATGATCGAGCGGATCATTTCACACTTTCCAAAGCAGATTGCACTGCGTTCCAGTCGCGCTGGGCTCCGGTATCTTCCTGAATCCGCATCCATGCAACTTTGCCTTGTGAATCGACAATCACTGTGGCGCGGTGACTGATGAAATGGACCTTGCTGTGGCGGAGGCCATAGATGTCCGTCACTTCCAGTGTGGGATCTGCAAGCAGGTCGTGTTCGATGCCGCGTTCATCCTTCCATGCCTTGTGCGACCATGTGGAATCGCGCGAAATGCCGACAACGATGGTGTTCTCGTCGCTGAGATCAAGGTCCTGATCGATTCGGCAGTTTTCCTTTTCACATGTGGGACTCCAGTCGAGCGGATACCACATGAGCACGATGCGCTTGCCGCGATGCTTGGAAAGGGTCCAATCCTTGTCGTCCTGTGTCTTGAGCGTGAAGTCCGGTGCGGGCATTCCTGTCTGAACAGCCATGTGTGTGTCTCCCCGTGTGTGTGTCAAAAAGTGGCGAATTGCAATGCGGGTGATTGTAGGGCATGCATGTGGAATGTGCAGCGAGTTTTCCGATCAGAGGCGCGTCCATCAGGAAGCGCGCTGGGCGCTTTCGCGTTGATGCCCTCTCCCTTTACGCCTTGAGCTCGCGCCGCATGATCTTCCCCGTGGGGTTGCGCGGCAACTGTTCCAAGTGCCTGATCTCGCGTGGCACTTTGAACTGTGGCAATGATGCTCTGCAATGCGCTCGCAGAGCAGCCTCATCAAACACCGCTCCTTCGTTGAGTTCGACAAAGGCCAGCGCCACTTCGCCGCGCGATTCGTCCTGCATGCCGATGACTGCAGATGCAGCCACGCTCTCGTGGCGGTTGAGCACCTCCTCAATCTCGCGCGGGAAGACATTCTCGCCGCCGATGATGAGCATTTCCTTGATTCGGCCAGTGATGTAAAGATAACCATCTTCATCGATTCGGCCCATGTCGCCGGTGCGGAAGAACTTCTCGTCATCGAAAACCTTCGCGGTCTCCTCCGGAAGTTTGTGATACCCTGCCATGATGTTGGGTCCGCGCAAACAGATCTCGCCTTCTTCATTTGCCGCGAGCACCTTGCCATTGGGATCGACAATGCGCTGCTCCAGGCGCGGCACCGGCATGCCGACGGATTTCAAGCGGTGATCCTGCGGACGACACCAGTGCGTGACTGGCGAGGTTTCGGTCAGGCCATAGCCTTCGTTGATGGTGACGTTGAATCGATCGCGATAGCCATCGAAGACCGCAGCCGGAAGCGGCTCGCCCCCCGACACCGCATAGCGCAGCGACTGAAAGTGCTCAGGTGTTGCGCTCTTAGTGCCAAGCAGTGCTGCGTACATTGATGGAATCGCAATCAACACTGTGGGCTTATGCTCCATCATCAGATCGAGCAACCGTTTGGGCATGAATCGGGCTGTGTACACAACTTTCATTGCGGCGCACAGCGGCAAAAGTGTGAGTGCAGTCAGGCCGAAGGTGTGAAACTGTGGCAGCACGCCCAGCATCACATCCCGCGATGTGAAATCGACCCAGTCGCGACACTGTTCGACATTGGCTGCGAGATTGCCCGCAGTGAGCATCACACCTTTGGGCTTGCCACTTGTGCCGGATGTGTAGAGGAGCAGAGCAAGAAAGTCGTCGGGCCTCTTGACAGCGCGGCGAACGGGAGGAATGCCTTTGAAACTCATCTCATCAAGCTTGAGTGTCTTCACGCCCTCGGGCATCTCGCCAAACATCTCAAGCATTTTGGAAACGGTGATGACAAGGTCAAGCTCTGCATCGCGAATAACATACTCAAGATCATCAGGCTTGAGCAGATAGTTGAGCGGAACAGCTGTTCGACCCAGCATCCAGGTCGCGATAAGGGCGAGCGGAAACAAGCCGGATGTGGGAAGCATGATCCCCACCTTCTCACACGAGGAACTGTTCTGAATTGCCTTCGCGAGATACCACGAACCAGCCAGAAGCGACAACCCACTCCACTCCCGCTGATCATCGACAACAAAGGTGCGACGGGGATGGCGGCGAAGGTTACTGAGGATCAACTTAAGCGGCTTCATACCCACAAGTGTATCGAGAACGCGGCCAGGCGGTGGTCTCGTGAAACCCTCCACGGCTTTTTGGCAAGCTTTCGCTCCGCCCATTGCATCCACCGCCTGCAACTGTTATCCTGTCCGGAAGCCACTTTGAACACCATTGGGATGGAGCCCACCACATGTTTGAACGGATTCTGTATCATCGCCCCACTCGCGCGAGCCTCGCGCTTTGCATGCTCCTGTCGCTCCCTCTTGCAACGGCTGGCTGTGAAGGGCCGGGCGCGGGATCGCAACTGGACGGCTCGATCGCAGCTTATGACGCATCGCAGTTTGATGTCGCCCGCATGGGCGCGTTAGATGTCATGCGATCTGCTGCATCGCCGCAGCGCGAAGAGGCCGCGTATCTCGCGGGGATGAGTGCGTATCGGCTGCGTGATATCGATGATGCAGAACGTCTATTCATGACGGCTGCAAAGTCGTCTGATGCGACGGTCAAGGGTCGATCAACAGCGATGCTTGGCGTAATACGTATCGATCAGGGTCGCTCGCCCGATGCAGCCCACTACTTCGCAACTGCAGCAGCCATGTTACCTGACCGTGATGAAGTCAGGCGGGCCCAGGAACTGGCTCGCGATGGCGGGGCAGCGATGAATGCGCAATCCAACAGCGGGCGCGATACTCTTCAGGTCGCGCCTGACACAAGCGAGGCGCGCTACACGATTCAGGTCGGGGTCTTCACGCAGAAAGCCAATGCAGAGTCTGCTCAACGCAATGCCGAAGCAACTGCCAGGCAACATGGTCTTGGCCCTGTGCGCATCGTCACACGAGCCGATTCGCGCAGCAATCAGACGCTCTATGTCGTACAGTTCGGAAGTTTCGCCAGCGAGGCAACCGCCCAGGCCAGTCGCGCAAGGATTGGCCGCGGCGATTTCATCGTCGCAGAAGCGCCCTAGAGATGTCGTCTCCTCGACTACCCTCACTGTGCATGCACTCGCGTTACATCAAACTTCGCAGACCAGCTGTGCTTTCGGTGATTGATGATGGTGGGCCGTTTGTGCCGACCGGACGCGATGTGCTCAATGCAGTTGATCGCCGCTGGGAGCAACTTGCACGTGAGAATGCTGCGTACTTCGATGGACGCGTCTATCACGTTCTTGGCGTCCATCGCAACGGGCACGGCGGCGCGACTGTTCATGTCATGGAATGCGCGTACAGGTTCCATGCAGTTCAGCGCAATGGCTTCGATGCAGGCGCACGGATTCTCGGAACCAAAGCAATCACAACTGATGGCGAAGGCAACGTGCTGATGGGACGCAGGGCATCCAACGTCGCGTGGTACCCTGACATGTGGGAGTTCGCGCCCGGGGGCGTTGTCGACTTTGGAGCACAGCCAGCTGAAGTCATCATCAAAGAGCTTGCGGAAGAAACCGGCCTGACCGCAGCACGCGAGCCAATCCCGCTCGCGATACTCTTCGACGACGTTGCAGCAACATGGGAGATGATCTATCAGATCAAGGCTGCGCCCGGCAAACTGATCGCGCGGCCTGAGTACACGGAGATTGCATGGTTCGATCGCGTTCAACTCCCCGAACCGCTCTCGCCCATCGCAGCCACGATGGCAACTCGCGTGCTGCAGTAGCGCGTGCATGCGCTCGAGAAAGGAGACAAGGGACCGCCGTTTAGCCGCGAACCGTAGCGCAGGTGAGCGCGGCTGGACTGCCGCGGGAAACGCGTGTTGATAAAATAGGCTAGCTGGCTGCGAATGCAGCTTCTACAGCTTCACACAGAATGTGCAGGAGCACCTGATGAGCTTCCTGGATATGTCCCGAATCGTCGCGCGGGACAATGACCGCCCGGTCGGCAAGTTCAGCACATGTTCCCCCGTCGCGCCCCAAGAGCGCGAATGTGTGAACACCACATTCCCGCGCTGTCTTGATCACTTCCACGAGATTCGCGCTCTTGCCGGACGTTGAGAAGACAATCAGCACATCGCCCGACTTTGCGAGCGCTCGCAACTGTCGTGCAAACACCTGTTCGAAGCCGAAGTCATTTGCAATACACGTGAGCGCTGTTGGATCAGCATTGAGGCACACCGCAGGAAGGGGCGCGCGGCTGCTGCGATAGCGTCCGATGAGTTCTTCAGAAAGATGCATCGCCTCAGCTGCTGAACCGCCATTGCCTGCGGTGTAGATACACGCCCCCGCCCCAAGCCGCTCGACGATGAACCTGCACGCACTGCCGATTGCATCGGTCTGCTCGCGCAGCGATTCGATCGCAGAAACTGCTCCCATCAGCCGTGCTTGAACCATGTCATTGTGATGCATCGCAAGAGAGTGTAGAGGAAGCCGTTTCCGGCATAGTCAGGTCGCATGACTACGGCAGAAACGTGTAATCGTCTGTCGTATTCTCGATCCCCTCAGGGATGTGTGCGCCTGCAAGTGTGTGGCCATCCATAAACCACAGGCAGGCGCGAACCTCGCTGCCGTCGTACCAGCGCAGTCCGCGATCGCCACCTTCCTGATAGTTGTAGATCGGATGTTCACCGAGCACCCATGTCTTCGTCGGATCTTTGATGCGGGGCATGCGGCCGCCGGGTGTGCCATCTGCAGAGCGGCTGGGGATGAGTGTTGCATCTGCGTCGCCATTGAGCGAATGATCGTTCAAGGCATAGCTGGTGCCCAGAGCGTCGTACATACTGTTGGTTGCAGCTCCCGGGCCGAGCGGTCCGCCGCGATCGAGTGGCGATTCGAAGATGGGGACTTCCTCATCAGGATCAAACTTCGCTGAGGCGAGGTAGCGATTGAGCGGGCGACGATCGGCTCCGATCTGATCGATGCCGAAGGCTGGGAGCGTCCCGCGCTTTCCGCCGAAAAGTGTCGCGATGATGACTTCGTTACCGCCCCCGACGTCCCATGTCACTTGCGGGAGATGATTATTGTTGTTGTTGAGATAGCTTGTGAGCGCAGTCCCGATCTGGCGGAGATTGGAGCATGAAGTCGTCACGCGACTGGTCTGCGATGCGCCGCGGAGGGCGGGGAGGAGCAGACCGATGAGGATCGCAGTCACGCCGATGACAACCAGTAGTTCGATAAGTGTGAACGCGCGAGACCGCATGAAAAGATTGCCTTTTACCGAGCCACAGCGCGTGTGATTTCGCCAGTCTCGCTGATTGCGTAGATGTCGCCACTGTCAAACGCGCTGAGTTTGAGTGATGTCACAGTTGGGAGTGAGATAGTCTCGACGATGTTGCCGGTTCTGTCATCGACCACCGCGAGCGTTCGCGCGTCCGCATCCCACGCCAGAACACGGTTGCGATGACGGCCGATGATCGTGCCAGTGACTTCCTTGGTGTTCCAGATGAGTTCGCCATCCAGATCCTGGAAGGGCAGCGCTTCGTAACAGCAGAGGCCGAGGTCGGGCGTCTGCACAAAGACGCGATCACCGATAAGAACAGGCGGTTGCCGCAGCGGTTCTTCATGCAGCCGACTCCAGAGCACGCGACCCGATCTGATGTCATAGCAGCGGATGTATTGATCGACGCTGGTGGTGTAGACCGCCTTCTCGCCGATGGCTGGCGTTGAGAGAATTGCGTCCCGCGCGTAATTGCTCCAGAGTTGCCTGCCTGAAGAGGCGTCGACAGCCATAACCTGTCCACGATCGGTGACAGCCACGACGACATCATTTTCGATGACCGGATCGACAAGGATCGCTCCATTCATGGTGTAGCCGCGCAGGAACGCGCCCATGAGGAAGTGGTGCCACACCAGCGTGCCGTTGATCGAGCCGTAAATGATGCTTTGACCGTAGACCACGGGAGCAGTGCTGGAGACTCGCTCGAGACGCTGGCGATCGGTCTGGATGCCGTTGTTGACTTCGAAAAGATGGACATCGCCTTCGGTGGCGACAACGACGAGATCTGTGTCGCCGTAGCGGGCTCGCGCGACGCCGAGAATGTTGTCGGTGGTGCCTGCCACGGGCCAGGTCCAGACTTGACGCCCGTCACTGAGCAGAATGCGCGTGAGGTTGTTTTTGTCATCGATGACGAAAAGTGAATCGCCCGCAATGGCAGCCTTGAGGACTTCCAGGGAACTGGTGTTGATTGCTCTGCGATTCCATGCCACACGATATCCCATTGCATCGGCAGCGCTGGGGCCGAGGACAAATTCCGAATCAAGCCGGTTGCGCGTGGTCTCGACGAATCCGGTGCCGCCACCGCTGCTGTCGGGTGAGGGTGCTGATGTCGATGATGCCCCTGACATGCTGCCGCCGGAGTTTGAGTCCGACGAACTGGTGCTCGAGCAGCCAGCCAGAACCAGGCTGAGTGCAGCAGCGAAAGAGATGGCAGTTGAAACGAGAACGAGACGAGATTGCTTCATGTGCGATGCGCTCCGGTATCCTTAGATGGTGAGGATGAGGGGATAGCATATACTATTCTGCCCCCCGGGGGAACAGGCAAGGGAATCGGCATCGGAGAATGGCCGCGGAGAACAGCTCCGGGGCATGTTCAGCGGAATCTCAGCAGCCCAGCGAGCGAGGCCTTACTTACTCCAGATCCAGCTGCGCATCTTCCATCAGATACAGCCCGACCAGCCAGTTATTGACGACATACGGGTCAACCTTCAGCTTGCCGGTGATCGTGCCATAGTTGAAGATATTGATCCCGCCTTCCATCTTCACCGGCGCTACCAATGTGACCTCCACCGCATCAAACGGCGAGGGAGGCACACCAATGCAGCACCCGTCCCATTGATTCAGCATGAAGAGCAGTTCGTCGCTGCTCTCAGCCATGAGCGGAAAGGCGATGAAGCCATCCATCTGCACCCACTTGCCATTGAGAAATGTGACGCGTTCGGGCAGTTCGTTCCGACCTTCGCGCGGTTCATAGACCCGGGCTGCAGACACCAGCAGCGACCAGGGCAGGCGGTAGGGATCTTCCTTCGTGCCACTGCCTGTGACTGTGTACTTTTCATCAATCAGCAGCGAACCATCGGCCTGCTTTGTGAATGTTGCTTCGAGTTTGAGCGGTTCGGTTGATGCAGACCTCGATGCAGCATCTGCAGGGCCGAACTCCTTGCTGTAGGCTGCCAGCGACATTGCAGCTGAACCCGCAGCATCATCGCGCATCGCTGTCACCACCCCGATGGACAATGCGAACTTCCGGGCTTCGCCATCGTTGGAAACGAATGCTGCCACCGCAACCACTTCACCCTTCGCATTGAGAATGGGGCTGCCGGTCGAACCCGTCACAAACTGCATGTCGACATCGTGCCCCCCGCTTATGCCCTCAAGTTCGACCGCTTCGCCCACAACGCCCCGCGCGACAACCTGCTGGCGACCAAGCGGGCTCGAGATCATCAACACTTCATTGCCTGCAGCCAGCGGATCACTGGCGACCGGGAGGGGCAGCGTCTTGGCAGCATCAAGATGGTCGGGCCGATTTATGGAAACCAGAACAAGATTCGACTTGACGTTCGATGCGACAACATCGCTGATGTTCAACATCTCGCCGCTCATCAGCTGAATACGGCCAGCAACGCCCATCGCGACTGCCTGATGATTCGTGACGATCAGCGATTCATCAATGAAAAAGCCGCTGGTTGATGCCACATCAGTGCCAGCTGCGTCCGACATGATGACCGTGACAGCAGATGGCTTGATTCGATTGACCAGGTCAAGCAGGGCCTGCCCGCTGGGGAGGTTTTGCGTCTCCGCCGTTGCCTCCTGAGCCATGACGGGTGTGCTCACGCCCAACGTTACCGTTGCCAAGACCAGAAGGAGTGTCGCTGCTGATGTTGTCAGGATTGAGTTTCGTATCATGATGCAATGGTATACCGGCTGGGTATCGGTTCAGTTGAGCACCCTACGATGCTCGCCATGCACAAGACGCCACTTGATCTTCATCCTGCCACGCGCTGCATTCACGGGGGCCAGCGGCCCGACCCCTCGACAGGTGCAGTCATGCCGCCGATCTACCTCACCTCGACATACGCCCAATCATCGCCCGGCGTGCATCAGGGGTACGACTATTCGCGCGGCACCAATCCCAGCCGCTTCGCCTTTGAGCGCTGTATTGCACTCATGGAAGGCTCGACCATCACCGAATCAGAGGACACTACCAACGGCGGCTTTGCGTTTTCATCCGGCCTGGCCTCGATTGCTGCAACCCTCGACCTGCTCGACAGTGGCGACCATGTCATCGCTATGGATGACCTCTATGGCGGGACGGGCCGACTCTTCCGCCGCATCCGCGAACGCTCCGCAGGGTTGACGTTTTCATTTGTTGATCTCAGCGATGTTGCCAATCTCGAAGCTGCCATCACAGATCGAACCCGCCTCATCTGGGTCGAGTCACCCACCAACCCCCTGCTCAAACTCGTCGACCTGAGCGCAATCGCAACGATTGCAAAGCAGCGCAACATTCTCTCCGCGTGTGACAACACCTTCGCAACGCCAATCCTGCAGCGGCCACTCGAACTCGGCTTCGACATCTCCATGCACTCGGTCACGAAATATCTGGGCGGACATTCGGATGTCGTCGGCGGCGCTCTCATCACCCGCAATGCAGAACTGGCAGAGCGCATCCGCTTCATCCAGTTTGCTGGCGGTTCGATTCTCGGCCCGTTCGATTCGTATCTGGCACTGCGTGGCATGAAGACCCTTGCCATCCGTATGCAGCAGCATTGCAGAAGTGCGCAGCGCATTGCAGAATGGCTGAGTCAGCACGCAAAGGTTGAACGCGTGGTCTACCCCGGCCTGACATCGCATCCGCAGCACGCACTCGCGCAGACACAGATGCAAATGGATGGCAAACCCGCAGGTGGCGGCATGATCACGATCTTCCTCAAAGGCGGCCTCGACGCATCGCGGGCCATGCTCGAACGCGTCCGCATCTTTGCGCTGGCTGAATCGCTGGGTGGCGTTGAATCACTCATCGAACACCCCGCGATTATGACGCACGCATCGGTCCCCCCCGATCGCCGCGCTGCTCTGGGCATTTCCGATGGACTGGTGCGACTCTCCGTTGGCATCGAACACACAGATGATCTCATCGCAGACCTTGAAGCTGCGCTGAGATAATCATGCTCGCGCTCGACCCCTGCATCATCATTGTCGACAAACCCGTCGGACCAAGTTCGATGCACGCTGTGGCGCGGGTGCGACGAGTGCTTTCGGATGCAGTCGGCTCGCGCATCAAGGTCGGCCATGCTGGCACGCTTGATCCACTTGCAAGTGGCGTGCTCGTCCTTGCAATCAGCAGCGCAACACGCAGCATTCCCATCTTCATGCAGACCGACAAGCGCTATCACACCACCATTGACCTCAGCGCCACCACTACAACAGATGATCTGGAAGGCGAGCGCACGGAAGTGTCTGTCACGCAGCCGCCCACGCTGGAACACATCAGCTCGACCATCGCGGCACGTTTTACTGGCAAGTTTGATCAGCAGCCGCCCGCATTCAGTGCTGTCAAAGTCGATGGCAAGCGTGCATACAAAGCAGCCCGGCGTGGCAGCCCGCTCGATCTGCCAATGCGAACGGTGCATGTGCACGCAATGACTGTGCTCGATTACAACTGGCCGCTGCTGACACTCGCGATTCACTGTGCGAAAGGCTTTTATGTGCGAGCGCTGGCGCGCGAGCTGGGAACAGCGCTCGTAACCGGCGGGCATTGCACAGCCATCCGCAGAACCGCAGTCGGGCCCTTTACACTCGAGCATGCAGTCCGGCTGGACGCCCTCAACGATGCTGCAACATGCGTCCAGCACATGATCGACCTCGATCAGGCAATTGCACTCTGCAGCAGATAGTTGGTTGTCGATCGTCACGTTTCAGCCAACTGCATCATGACTGTCGCGTTCGCTGCCAGTCATCTGCAGACCCGCGTTGCTGCCTGCTGCATCCCGATCATCCTGAATCATGCCCAGCATCAGTCCACCCACTCCGCTCACCAGCACCGCAGGCAGAATCAGAAACCATCCAACCAGCGGCAGACAACATGCAGCAAACAGTGCCAACCCGCCAACCGAAACATCGCGGGCCGGGGTGTCGCTGCACCCGCGCCAGGCTCTGCCGATCGAACAGCACAACCCGCTGGCGCCTGCGATCGCAATGATGAACCAGACACTCATCACCAGCGCTCCCAGCAAAGCAACTCCTCCTTGACGTTGCAGCAACATCAGCGACGCAAGCACCCACGGCGCAGAAACCAGCAGGCCAAGTGTCACCTGCAGCCACGGTCGTCGCCAGCCCCGCCGCGCAGATCGCTCTACAACACGCGGCAAGAGCGCAGCAGTCACAACACACAGCCCGCACCCACCAGCAACCAGGGCAATCCCCAACGCCACATAAAGCAGTATCTGACCAATAAGTTCCATTCTTCATGAATGCAGGAAACCGGATCGCGGTTTAGGCTCGCGCGCAAGAGATCTCAGGCACAAGATCTCCGATGGAGTCACCCACTCGACGGTTCATCCGCCTGACCAATCAATCCTCCAGCATGGGATCGCGGCGAATGGTAAACTCCTGCTGATACTCGTTGTCGTTCACCTTGAGGACTGCGGTATAACTGCCCGGCCCTGCAGAGCCTCCGCCGCCGCCCCTGCCACGTCTGCCGCGACGGTTGTTATCAGTATTGCCGTCGCCATCATTAGTACTTTGTGTGCGGTAATCCCAGCGCACCTGATGCAGGCCACGTGAGCGTTCGACATTGGCTTCGGCGATTTGTTCACCCTTTGCATTGAGAATCACAAGGCTGATCTTCTCAGCCTCAACGCTGCTGCCCAGCCAATACCAGAGTGCGACACCGCGCTCTGCATTTTCGCCTGTGAATCTGCGATCACCCGACCAGCCATCGTTTCTGATTATGTTCCACTGAACAGCATCGCGCACGTCAAAGAAGTGCGCATCTGCTGCAAGCACGTTGTTGTCGAGTTCTGCAAATGGCTTCACATCCGCAATGAAGAAGCCGCGGCCGTGCGTCGCGAGCACAAGTTCGTGCTCGCGCGGATGCACAACCAGATCATGCACGGGCACGCTGGGCACACCCTGTGTGAGTTTCATCCATTTCTGGCCGCAGTCGATGCTCACCCACGCGCCGAACTCGGTCCCGATGTAGAGCACATTGGGATTGCGTGGATCTTCACAGATACTGTTGATGGGTTCAGCCGGGAGCGATGCGGCGATCTGCTGCCAGTTCTCGCCACCATTGGATGTGCGATAGAGGAACGGGCGAAAATCATCCTCGCGATACCCTGTGAACGCGACATACGCAACATTGACATCGTGTCGTGAAAGTACAACACGGCTCACCCACCAGTTGGAGGGCACGCCGGGAAAGCGTCCTGCCAAGTTCAGCCACGAAAGGGCTCCGTCGCGCGACATCTGCACCAAGCCATCATCCGTGCCGACCAGGACAAGACTGGGATCGATGGGTGACTCCGCAATTGTTGTAATCGTGCAATGGGGCACGTTGCCTGCGACTTTGGCGGGATCCGCTGTGGTGAGATCATCGCTGACAATCGGCCATGTGTCGCCCCGGTTGAAACTCTTGAAGAGTCGATTGCCACCAAAGTAGATAATGCTGGGGTTGTGATGGGAAACAAGGATTGGCGAGTTCCAGTTGTATCGATCGGGCGGGCCGTTTTCAACGGATTGCGGCGGCCGGATGCTGCGACTCTGCCAGGTTGATTTGTCGAGTCGATAGACAACGCCGAACTGCGACTCCCCATAGACAATGTTGGAATCGGTGGGATCGACTTGTGCATAAAAGCCGTCGCCGCCACCCACTCGATACCACTGTTCATTGGTGACACCATCGGGCGATCGCGAGGTTGAGGGGCCGCCCCATGTCCCGTTGTCCTGTGTCCCGCCGTAGACGTGATACGGCTCCTGCATATCCACAGCAACCGCGTAAAACTGCGCGAGGGGAAGATTTGCAAAGTGATCCCAGGTGTTGCCACGATCGTAACTGATTGCAAGACCGCCATCGTTCCCGAGCAGCAGGCGATTGGAATCGTCGGGATCGACGACGAGGGCGTGATGATCGACATGGACCGATCCTGCAACGTTGCCGCCCTGCCAGGTGACGCCGCCATCGGATGATGCATAGACAGGCACGCTGAGGACATAGATGCGCTGATGATCGTTGGGATCGACGCGGATCTGTCCGTAGTAATAAGGCGGCGCGCCTCCGACGGGCCGCTCGTTCATGCGTTTCCAGGTCGTCCCGCCATCCTCACTGCGGTAGATTTCGCCACCCACCTGCCGTACGGGAATCCCATGCATGTCGCGTTCATCATCTTCGCCACCAGCGCGGATTGTGATCTCGATAGAGAACACATCATCGCCGCGTTTGAATGTGATAGTCACCGTCTGTCCCGGCTTGAGCGCTCCCAGCGTTTCGAGCAATGTCCAAACGTCAGTGACATCTTTCTCGCCGATTGCTGTCACCAGATCGCCGACGCGCATTCCCTGCGCAGCTGCACTGCTTTCATCTTTCATCGCGTCCACTCGATAGCCGCCAGCCACAGGTGTTCCGCTGAAGCCGAGATCTGTCGTGGCCTTGCCGTCTTCAGCGGGAGGCGAGTTCTGATTGGAAACAGTTGCGTAGAGAATGTCTGTATTCTGCGGGGACATGGTGAGCCCGATGCGACCAATGCGCCCATCGGGCAGGCCGCCCTTGAGCCTTTCCCAGGTTTCGCCAGCATCGGCTGAGCGGTAGATTCCCGAGCCTGGCCCTGCGCCATCAAAGTGCCACGCCCGCCTCAACCTTTGATATGCAGCTGCCAGAAGAACCTTCGGATCAGAACGATCCAGAACAATGTCGACGATGCCTGTCTTCTCATCGACGAACAGCACGCGTTTCCACGTTGCCCCGCCATCGGTGGTCTTGTACACGCCACGTTCGTCATTGAAGGTGTAGAGGTGCCCGAGTGCTGCGACATACACAGTGTCAGTGTTAGTGGGATCGATCACGATGCGGCCAATGTGATGCGACTCCGGCAGGCCAACGTTGGTCCATGTCTTGCCGCCATCGGTGGTTTTGTAGACACCATCGCCCCAATAGCTTGAGCGCTGGTTGTTGGCTTCGCCTGTGCCAACCCAGATGACATCTGCGTTGGTGGGATCGACTGCGACATCACCAATCGAAATCGTTCCCTCGTCCTGAAAAATGCACTCCCAGGTTGTGCCATTGTTCCCGGACCTGAACAGTCCGCCCGAAGCGCCAGCTGCGAGTATGCCCGACGGATTGCCGGGGATGAGTTCGATGTCGACAATGCGGCCTGAGAAGACAGCAGGCCCGATCTCGCGGAAGTTGATCTCATCAAACAGCGCTGCATCAACCGCTTGCGCGCCAGCGTTGAGCGGAAGCGTAAATGCAATGATCGCTCCGATGGCCCATGCATACGAAGCCCGTAACACGCGAATAGTGCTCAAAATCGATCTCCCGTCCTTGTCATTCTGGTTCACCGGCGCATCTTTCTTATGAAACAGGATACCGCTGGATGCAACGCAAGCAAAAGATTGCGGGTATTCTCGATACAGTCTGTCGGTGGAGGTCGGTGGGCAGGCTGTTCACTTGTGAAACTGGGAAAGTAGAGCGACGCTCTGGTGAGGAAGAAAGATCATGCATGATTCGCGTACCCCGGTCCGGGCGCTTCTGGCGCTGGCACTTTTTGCTGCGCTGTTCGCGCTTGCCATCACGACAAGTGATGTTGCAGCTCAGAATGCCGATGAGAGCAAGCAGCTTACACTGAATCCCGAGTGGCCGAATGCGCTGCGCTATCGCTCGATTGGCCCAGCCAACATGTCAGGGCGAATCGTTGCACTCGCGGTCAACGAAAATGATCATTCCAACTACTGGGTCGCGACTGCATCGGGCGGCCTGCTCAAAACCACCAACAATGGCATCAGTTACGAGCACCAGTTTGATGATCAGCCCGGCGCGGTCTCGATCGGCCACGTTGCAGTCTCACAGTCCAACCCCGAAATCGTCTGGGTCGGCACAGGCGAAGCCAATCCGCGCAACAGTGTTTCCTATGGCGATGGTGTCTACAAGAGTGTCGATGGCGGAGCGACGTGGAAACACATGGGTCTGCGCGACAGTTTTCAGATCGGGCGCATCGCGATCCATCCTGAGAATCCCGACATCGTCTATGTCGGAGCGCTGGGACGCCTGTATGGCCCGAACGAAGAACGCGGCGTCTACAAAACCATCGACGGTGGCGAATCGTGGAAGAAGGTGTTCTATCTCGATGAGAACACCGGCATCATCGACATTGACATGCATCCCACCAACCCCGACACGCTCATCGTGGCTGCGTATCAGCGCGCCCGTGATGGCTTTGATGGCAACGACCCGGCTGTAAAGTTTGGCGAGAAGGCTGGCATCTATCGCACAACTGATGGCGGCGAAACATGGTCGGAACTCACCAACGGTCTGCCAACGACTGCCATGGGACGCATCGGCGTAGATTATTACCGCGCAGATCCCAATGTTGTTTTCGCAGTCATCGAAACTGATCGCATTGCAAAGCTTTCGCCCGACTCAGCTGCCATGGGTCTTGCAGGCGAAGATGCAGAGATCGGCGCCAAGCTGACACAGGTTTCCGAAGATGGCGCAGCTGCAACCGCAGGGCTGGCAATTGGGGACATCATCCTCGGCCTGGGCGATGCCCAGATCGGATCATATCAGCAACTGGTGCGCGTCATTCGCAACTCCAGAGCGGGCGAGAAGGCAACTGTGCGCTATGTCCGCGAACGAACGTTCCATGAGGCGGAAGTCACGTTCGACAAACGCGAAAGCGATGACGTGGTCAATGATTTCTCCGGCGGCTTGGGCGGACAGCGCGAAAACGTGCAGGACGATCAGGGTATCGATGCATTCGAAACCGGTGGCATCTTCCGCAGTGCTGATGGTGGCGACACCTGGGAACGCATCAACAGTGCGAATCCGCGGCCAATGTACTACAGCCAGATTCGTGTTGATCCCAGCGACGAAAAGTATGTCTATGTCCTGGGCACATCGCTCTACCGGTCGAAGGATGGCGGCAAGACATTCACTGGAGATGGTGGACAGGGCGGCGTGCATGTCGATCATCACGCGCTCTGGGTTGACCCGGATGATGGTCGCCACATGATCCTGGGCAATGATGGTGGCATCTACGTCACCTACAGCAGAATGGACCAGTGGGATCATCACAATCACGTTGCCATCGGACAGTTTTATCACGTTGCTGTTGATCCCACACCTTTCTACAACGTCTATGGCGGGTTGCAGGACAACGGCTCGTGGGGCGGACCAATCATGACGCGCACTGGCGACGGTCCCATCAACTCCGACTGGATCAGTATCGGCGGCGGCGATGGCTTTGTCTGTCAGGTCGATGCAGAAGATCCTCAGCAGATTTACTTCGAGTCGCAGAATGGCGCAACTGGACGCATTCATCTTGGCACCGGCTCGCGCGGCTTTATTCGGCCGACCGGCCCGCGCGGCACCCGCTATCGCTTTAACTGGAAAACGCCTTTCATCCTCTCCAATCACAACTCGCGCATCTACTACTCCGCAGGCAACTATGTCTTCCGGTCGCTGAACCGTGGCGACAATCTCACTGCAATCTCGCCTGAGATCACCCACACAGATGATGGCAGCGCAACCGCCCTGGCTGAATCAGCCCGCGATGCCAATGTGATCTACGTTGGCTCTGATGATGGGGCACTCTGGGTGACGCGCGATGGGGGAGTCAACTGGACTGAACTGGTTGCCCTCGAAACCTCGGAAACCGCAGAAGCAGATATCGATCAGCCGG
This sequence comes from Phycisphaerales bacterium, assembly GCA_051004555.1. Classification (GTDB taxonomy): domain Bacteria; phylum Planctomycetota; class Phycisphaerae; order Phycisphaerales; family SM1A02; genus JBPCKF01. The sequence continues at coordinate 26,503 of JBPCKF010000095.1, forward strand.
CTGATCGTCCCGAGCGGGCAGATCGCGACACAGCCATGCTGCAGCAACTGCTGGCCCGCTTTGATGAAAACTCAGATGGCAAACTTCAGAAAGATGAAGTGCCCGAACGCATGGGCGACTTCTTTGACCGCATGGATGCAGACGCCAATGGCATCATCGAAGGCGCTGAGCTTGCGCCGACAGCCCAGCCGGTTGCAGCTGGTGATGATCTCGTCACCGGCACATGGAAGGCCAACCTCACCGGCGAAGGGATTCCCGATGAAGGGCGCGAGTTCACCCTCGAACTTCAACTTGCAAAGGACAATGCAGTCACCGGCTCCATCAAATCCGCAACGCTGGAAGGTGATGTCACACGCGGCATTTTCATAAGCGATGGCAGCACCCTTGAACTTGAGTTCAAGAATGAAACACGCGCGTTCACACTGCTTGGCACCATCAGCAAGAACGCAATGACCGGGACCGTGCAGGCAGGTGGCCTGATCGAGATCGCGTTTGAAGCAACACGTGAGGGCGGCGGCCAACCAGAGGCAGCCCAGCCCGAAACGAAAGATGAACCTGCAGCGAAAGATGAACCAGCAGCAAAGGATGAACCTGCTGCGAAAGATGAACCTGAAGCAGATGTAGCTATAGCCGAGGAACCAGTTGCTGATGTGGATGATCCCATTTCAGGAACATGGGAAGGCGATGTCATCAGCGAGCAGATTCCAGAAGGCCAAGGCGCATTCACAATCACGCTCAAGCGCGATGACAAGGGCGCGTTCACCGGCTCGATCCGCTCGCAGCAAGGAACCATTGCCATCAGCGAGGGCACATACAACGCAGAGAAGAAGGCGCTCCGGCTGGTCGCATCCCTGGAGCAGGCTGAACTCATTCTCGAAGCCACCATTGCAGATGACACCATTACCGGCACTGTCGATGTCGGCGGCGGCATGTTTACAGCTGGTATCAAGGCCAAGAAAGTCAAACGCCCGGTCGAACCTGGTGCAACACTCATGCTGCTCCAGATCAGCAATGCTGACATCATCTCTGGCGAATGGACATGCAACTTCGTCCGTGATGACCTTCCCGCCGGCGCTGGTGAGTTCACCATGAAGCTCAAACTTGCTGAGGATGGCAAGGTCTCCGGCTCATTCTCCAGCCAGTTCACCGATGCAGAGTTTGATTCCGGATCATTCGACGCGGAAACCGGCAAACTTGCACTTGCATTCACTTCCGAGCGTGGCGAAGCCAGTATCACCGCAACTGTCAAGGACGATGGCTCGCTTGCGGGCGAACTCTCTGGCGGCGGCGGCAACTTCACCATCGAAATCGCAGGCAAGCGAACTACACCTGCACCGGAAGCAGCCCAGCCGGAAGGCGAAACACCAGAACAGGAAACGCCAGCAGAAGCAGAAGTGAAAGCAGAAGCAGAAGTGAAAGCAGAAGCAGAAGAGAAAGCAGAAGCAACACCTGCAGCTTCCGCAGTCACCACGGGTCCGCTCAGCAAACTGCTCCCCAAACGCATGTGGGTGAGTTCGATCGAAGCGTCGCGCTTTGTTGATGGTCGCGTCTATGTCACCTTTGATGGCCATCGCTCTGATATCGATGACCCTCATGCATATGTCAGTGAAGACTTCGGCCAGACCTGGACATCGCTCAACGCCTGTCTGCCACGCGGCTCGACACGCGTCCTGCGCGAGGACATTGAGAATCCTGATGTGCTCTACCTCGGCACTGAGTTTCATGCATATTTCTCGGTCGATCGCGGCGTGACATGGACGCAGCTTGGCAAGGATTTTCCCACAGTGGCAGTGCACGAAGTCGCGCAGCATCCAACCAGTGGCGAAATCGTTCTTGGCACGCACGGCCGCAGTCTATGGGTCGTGGATGTCTCCCCCATTCGCCAGATGACAGAGTCAGCTCGCACATCGCCTGCATATCTCTACAAGCCAGGCACAGCCATCGTGTGGAATCGTCAGCCAAGCCGCGGCTCGAACGGATTGCGCATGTTCACTGGCGAAAATCCCACCAGCGGCGTCGACATTTTCTATTCGATCACCAAGGCAACCGAGACCATCACGCTTGCGATCGAAGATCTGGAAGGCAAGACGGTGCGCGAACTCACAGCCAACGGCGAGGCTGGGCTGCATCGCTCAACATGGGACGTGCGCGAAATCGCATCGGGTGGCCGCGGCCGCAGGCCGGGCGGACGCGTTGTCGATGAGGGCACCTACCGCGTGGTGCTCACAGTCGATGGCGAACGCTCAACGCAGAATGTCGATGTCAGGTCCGATCCGGAATACCAGAACTCCATCCAGCGGGTCAATGAACTCGAAGCATTCGAAGAAGAAATGGAAGAAGCCATCCGCGATTAAGACAGCGTTTGTCGCACATCAACTCAGTGGCACAACGCGCGCTTGCACCTGCGCCGTCGCATCAAGATCAGGATCGACATTAACTCCTGCCAAACTGACGATTGAGTTCATCAATACTCAGGCGCAGCGAAGTCGGCCGCCCATGGGGACAGTTGCTCGCCCTTTCGATCGCAGACCGCTGCGCCAGTAACGCTGTGAGTTCATCCTGGGAAAGATGGTCGCCAGCTTTGATGGCTGCTTTGCATGCCATCATGTCGAGCACTTCATGCAATGCTGCTTCGGAGTCGCTGCTGGTATGCCCGGGATCAATCTCGCCCTGCTGCACCCGCTCGATGAGCTCCTGCAGAAATGGTTGCGGCTGGACATTGCGCTCAAACAGGAACGTTGCAAACGCGTGCACAGCCAGGGCAGTTGTGCTGATCGGCTGAGCGTCGATGCCAATCGCTTTGAGAACATCACCCAGCTGATTGACAACCTCCAGCGACTGCTGATCGAGTTCGAGAATCTCCGGCACCAGAAGCAGTTGCGATTCCAGCGCTCCCTGTTGTGTGATGCGCTGCTTGAGCTTTTCGAACATGATGCGTTCGTGCAGCGCGTGCTGATCAATGATGACAAGGCCGCGCTCATCCTGCGTCACAAGATAACTGTGATGCACCTGCAACACATGCGCAGCCGGCTGAGCGCTGACCAGCCGCTCAGCAGGTGCATGTTCGCCTTCAGCATCTTCGAGTGCCTGTTTCACTTCGCTGTACACAAACCCCTTCTGAACAGGATCGAGTCGCTGGAAATAATCGAGAAACGTGGTCCCGGCTGGCGAAGCACGCTCACCACCATGTTCACCATCACCCGTCTGCTGCTGATCTGTTCCAGCCGCCATCATCATGGTGGCTGCGCTGCTGCCCGGCCGCTCAAACCTGGCCTTGCCAAACGCATCATGCATTGCAACAGCTGGCGTGAGATCAGCTGCGCGAAGGCGCTCGCGAACACTGGACATCACGATGCCATGGATCAATGTCTGATTGCGGAAGCGCACTTCAGCCTTGGCTGGATGCACATTGACATCCACCATGCGCGGATTCATTTCGATGAACAAGACAAGCGTCGGCCAGCGGCCGGGCTCGATCAACCCCCGATACGCTTCCTTCACCGCATGTTGCAGCGAACGATCGCGGATCGGCCGCCCATTCAGAAAAAACCGCTGATGCGTACTTGCATGCCTCGCGATTTCAGGCAGGCCGATGAGACCGAACAGCGAAACGATATGATCGTCCTCACCCCGCTGCGTGTTCACTTCAAGAAGCTGCTCTTCCAGTTCACTGCCAAGAATGCGCAAGACCCGCCGCCGCGGATCATTGTGCTCAGCTGGCAGATCAAGTCGCACACGCTCGCTGCTGCCGCTCCCTGTTCGCAGCGAAAACGCAATATGCGGATGCGACATCGCAAGCTGTTCCACAACCTCCACACAGCGGGACGCTTCTGTCACAGCTGTCCGCAGAAACTTGCGACGGGCTGGCGTATTGAAAAACAGATTGCGAATGGTAATCGTCGTGCCACGCGCGTGCGGCTGCGGCTGCGGCTCTGAGAGCTCAACGTCGCCTTCCGCTTCGATCATCCACCCGCTGGCTTCCAGGTCGGTTCGCGAAATGAACGGTAAGCGGCTGACTGATGTGATTGAAGCCAGGGCTTCGCCACGAAACCCCATCGAGCCGATCGCATCCAGATCAGCTGCAGTACGAATCTTGCTGGTCGCATGGGGCGCAAGGGCAAGGTGCAGCTGGTCACAGCCGATGCCATGCCCATCATCGCGAACAGTAATGCGCTCGATGCCACCCTCTTCAATGATGATGTCGATGCGGCTGGCATGTGCATCAATCGCGTTGTCAATGAGTTCCTTGACGACGCTGGCCGGGCGCTCAATCACCTCACCAGCTGCAATCTGATTGACAAGCAAGGGTGGCAACTGAGCGATAGCAGCAGCAGTGCGCGACTGTTGCCCTCCGCGCCCTGCGTCTCCCCGCTGTTCAGCGACAGCAACTCCTGCTTTCCCTGCAACATCATCCATGAGTCCGATAGTGTAGCAGAACCGTCGAATCACAGTGGCACAGTGCGCCCGGCCTATGCCGGCCCTGGTTGCGGCCGAATCTGTTCTGCATTCCGTCACACTTGCCCTGCTGGTTCAGCCGCATACCGTCGCGTATGGCACGCAAAACATCCGCATCGTCGTCATCACGCGCACGTTCCAAAGAGAAGCCAGCCGCATCCCAAGACGGCACCCGGCTCGAGCGTGACTCAATGGGAGAAATGACGGTCCCTTCCACTGCGCTGTATGGCGCCACCACCCAGCGGGCCGTGCTGAACTTTCCCATTTCCGGCCGTGCGCTGCCGGTGCATGTCATTCATGCCTTTGCGCTCCTCAAGAAAGCATGTGCCCAGACCAACCAGTCGCTTAAGAAGCTCGATGCACGCCGCTCATCGCTCATCACCAAAGCCTGTGATGAGATTGCGACTGCACTCTCGGATGGACCTGCGGGCGCTTCAACCCGCGAGATGATGCAGCATTTTCCCATTGATGTCTTCCAGACCGGGTCAGGCACATCCACCAACATGAATGTGAATGAAGTGATCTCGAACCTGGCCTGCCTGGCTGCGGGAAAGAAGATCGGCGCAAAGGATCCGATCCATCCCAACGATCACGTCAACATGGGGCAGTCGAGCAATGACACCTTCCCCACCGCAATGCAGGTTGCGGCTGCAGTTGCGATCAAGCTTGAACTGATCCCAGCGCTCAAGATCCTGGCCCGCGCGCTCACAGCCAAAGCCCGCAAGTGGGATCGCATCGTCAAGATTGGCCGCACCCATCTCATGGATGCCACGCCGATTCGTGTGGGACAGGAGTTCAGCGGCTTTGCAGCACAGGCAGAGTACGCTGTCACGCGGGCTGAGCGTGCTCTCAATCGCCTCGCGGAGAATCTCCCCATGGGGGGCACCGCAGTCGGTACCGGCATCAACACCCATCCCAAGTTTGGCAGCATGGTGGCCCAGCGACTCACGAAACTCACGAACATCACCTTCAGCGAAGCAGCCAACCACATGGAAGCCCAGGCGACGCGGGACTGTGTCGTCGAAGCATCGGGCGAGTTGCGAACCATTGCGGTCAGTCTCTCGAAGATTGCCAGCGACATTCGCCTGCTCGGCAGCGGCCCACGGGCTGGGTTGTTCGAGCTGAGCCTGCCTGCTACACAGCCAGGTTCATCCATCATGCCCGGCAAAGTGAATCCTGTCATCTGCGAAGCGGTCATGCAGATCGCAGCGCAGGTGATGGGCAACGACCTTGCGATTTCCATCGGCGGGCTTGGAGGCTTCGGCTCGATTCTGCAGCTCAACGTTGCAATGCCGATGATGGCCGACAATCTGATCAGTTCGATTACCCTGCTTGCGAATGGTTCGACTGTGTTTGTCGAGCGATGCATCAACGACCTTGAGGTGAATGCTGAGATTGCGAATGGTTATGTTGAGCAGTCGCTGATGATGTGCACATCACTGGCGCCCGAGATTGGCTATGACAATGCTGCAGTCGTCGCCAAGGGCGCATTCAGATCTGGCCAGACAATCCGCGAGTATGTGCTGGAACATGACATGCTCGACATGAAACGGCTGGACGAGTTGCTCGACGCGCGTGCGATGACCGAACCGGATGTTTCATGATTGAAGTGGTTTCCTCACGGCACGTGTGCGTGTGGAGATGATCACTCGCCGTCTTTGGAGCGCGATGGACCTGCCGATCATGATGCAGTTGTATCTATGACGCGGGCCTTGCGTGCTGTTTCGCGAACAGTATTCAGATCATGCTTGTTGGCGATTGATGCCTCTGCATCTGCAAGGATGAGATCGATGTGCTGGTTGAGGTCAGCCTGCCGCTCCGGCCACGATCCATCCATCACACGCAGGACCAGGCCAATCGCCTCGAGCATTCGAATGGTCACAGCAGTATTGCCCCGGGCCGCCTGCCGAATCTGATTCCAGCATGCAGCTGTGATGTTGTCGAATGAACGCGGATGCCACGTCACGCGGACGCTGCCATCTTCCTCATCGCGCGCGAGGTTGGGAGGCGGGAGGCGATTGGCGATCAGCCCCAAAGCGCCTGCAAGTCGATCAATGCACGCCATTGCAGTGAAAGGATCATTCACGCCCGGCGAGAGTGCCCGCATGGCAATCTCAACAATTTGATGCACGCAGAATCGCAGATCCTGTTCGCTGCTGCGCGTCGATCCGATCGTAATCGCCCCGCGCACCGCATCAATGCAGTCTTCGTCAATAGCTTGATGAGCGATGCGAGCCAGTGGAAGGTCCTTCAATACGAAGTCGCCCGGCTGAAAGCAAAGCTCGATCATCAACTCATGTTCCGAAGCAATTTCGGTGAGTGTCTCGATGTCGGCCCTGCGAATATACCCCGACCGCCCGGCGGTCACCTTCGATATCGACGTGCCATCCTGCGCGTTGCTTTCCAGGCTTGTGTTGCTGCTGTTCTCATCGCCGGAAGATTCGCTCTCGGCCGACTCCTGCCAGTATCGGCGGGCAACCGACTCGAACTCTTCAGCGACCGACGCAATGACAACATCAGCCTGAAGTGTCATCGCCACGTGATGAATGAAATACACGAACATCCCCAGCGCAAAGAGCGAGAGCAGGACGCCAAGCGTGACAGCCAGGTAAGGCACCAGAGCGCTCTGGATTGAACTGGACTGCACGACGCGGAGGACGACAGCGCAATAGGTGAACACCGCGACGAAGACGCCCAGCATGAGCTGGTTGATGCGATCGCGCATGAAGTTGCGCAGCAGGCGCGGACCAAACTGCGATGCTGCCAATGAGAGCGCAACGATGATGATCGAGAACGCGACGCCTGCGATCGTGATCATCGATCCGGCAATGGTGGACAGAATGGTTCGGGCACCAGCTGCGTCACCTGTCGACAGCCAGGGGATGGTCCGCAGCACATCGTTGCCGAGCCGTCGATCAACTTCGATCGCGATCACCGCCAGCAGGAAACCGCCGATCGACAGCATGCCGGGCAGAAACCACAGACTGGAGCGCAGCTGGTCAAAAAGATCAAGGAGTTTGGATTTCATCGGAACGGCGCTTCTGCTGATGTGATTTGCGCGAGGGCTTGTCTGAGCACTTCGACTTTCTGCCTGCATTCATCGAGTTCGAGGGCGGGGACGGAGTCGGTGACAATGCCGCCGCCAGCCCCGTAGGTCAGCGAGGCATTGTCCAGATGTGCCCATGAGATGCGCTCGCGTCCACGCACGCGCTCAAGCATCATAGTGCGAATGGCCACGTTGAGCGTGAGCCTCCCTTCACTGGGAATGTAACAACCGATCGCGCCGCAGTAGATGCCGCGTAGCTGCGATTCGAGTTCATTGATAATCTGCATAGCCCTTACTTTGGGGGCGCCGGTGATGGAACCGGCTGGAAACGTCGCTTTGATGAGATCGCCGACGCTGATCCCGGGTCGAAGGATCGCCTGCACTTCAGCAACGCCGTGGTGCACGGTGGAGTGCGTTTCGATGGTGCGGGGGTTCACGACTTTGACGCTGCCAAAGCGGGCCACACGGCCAAGGTCGTTGCGCATGAGATCAACAATCATATGCAACTCCGCAGCGTCCTTTTCTGATTCAAAGAGTTCGATCGCTTCGGCGCTGCGCGGCCGTGTGCCCTTGATGGGCCGCGTCACGACATGACCGCTGCGAAAATCTGCATCGAGAAAGAGTTCGGGACTGAGTGAAATCACGGTCCGCTCAGCGTCCAGTTCAATGTACGCTGCATAGCCAGCCTGGCTGACATCCAGACCCGCAATGAAAAGTTCGCGAGCGTTGCCTGTGACCTGACATTGATATCGTTGCGTGATATTCGCCTGAAAGATGTCGCCAGCTGCAATGTAGTCTCGGATGCGCTCGACAGCAGCCATGTACTCATCAGGTGATGTTGAGGATTCGAGTGGCGAGTGAATGAAACGATGCTCGCCTGGCCCGCAGCGCAGCGGAAGATTCTCGGCTGTATCTTCCAGGTCACCGCACCAGAGCAGATCAATCAGGGGAATCGTCTTATCGTCTGGACCAGTCGTATTTCTCGCGCGCGACAATGCACCCGGTTCAACCCAGCGGGCAAGTTCGTAGTGAAGAAGGATGACCCACCAGCCGTGACCATTGGCCAGCCATTCATTCGAAGTCAGAACCAAGTCGATCGCTTCGAAAGGATCGTGTGGAAGGTTCATCGCAAGGGCAATGGAGTTGTCGTGCTGGGTGCGCGTCCACATCAGCTGGCCGGTTGCAATCGAGCCGGTGCATGAGAGGCGGACACGAGGTTGCCCGAGAAATGATCGGGGTGCGGATTGGCCATGTACCGCTGATCTGACAGCATTGGCTGCGCTCGGCGTCACAAGTGCAGCCAGTGCGCGATCGAGCGGCCAGTCGCGAAGGCGGTCGGCGACGGCAGATGCGTGAGCGCTCATCATCACTCGGAGGTCAGCACGCCTGATTGGGGAAGATCATCGAGGCTGGCCAGGCCGAACACATGTAGAAACTCGCGCGTCGTGCCATACAGCATGGGTCGCCCGATTTCTTCAGCGCGGCCAGTGATCTTCACAAGCCGCCGTTCCATAAGTGTTCGCAAGACTTCGCCACAGGCAACACCTCGGATGGCTTCAACATCTGCTCTGAGTACCGGCTGGCGATAGGCAACGATCGCAAGCGTTTCCAGGGCAGCGGGCGAGAGCCTGCTTTGCGCCTTGGACTGGTGCAGTCGATGTAGCAGCGGCCCGTACTCGGGCGTAGTCAGCACCTGTCGACCACCTGCGACACTTTCGATGCGGAAGGAACGGCCGGAACGTGCGTAGAGTTCATTGAGATGTTCGATCGCTTCGCGCACCGGCTCAGTGCCGCCATCGCTCAGGGCAAGGCCGATCAACTCAGCGAGCCTGCCGTCAGAGAGCGGGCGATCACTGGAAAAGAGCAATGCTTCGATGCGTAATGCAAGCGGCAAATCGCTGCACGGCTGCTGCTGTCCGCTGCCTGCGTTGCTCGAAGCTGCCGCTTCGATGTCGACGGGGGTCGCCGGCTCATCCATGTGCGCTGAGGAAGATGTGTGTGGCATAGCGTTCAACTCCGAAGCAAGCATAGCGCGGCTGTGAGGAATTCAGCAACGTTCCGTCGCGCGCGAGAGAAACTCGGGCAGGTAGCGCTCTGCGAAGAGATCAACTGCTGATGCAGTTGCGCTGGTGTCGACACCCCACAAACACGCGTGCATTGTCGCCCCACTCATATTCAGATGCACCTGAAGCGTGTTGTCCAGCACAAGGGCAACCGGCAGATGCGTCGCCAGGAAAGCCGTCAATGCGTTGGTTCCCGGACTGCCGATTGCGATGGTCGGGCGCGAGGAGAGCTCATCATTATTGAGGTACCAGAGGTCTGAGATGACCACAGGTTCAAGGGTGATCCCCTCCGATCTGCTGGCGTTCTGCTCATCCTTCCAGCGCAGTATGCTTTCGCGCAAACGGTATGCCAGGGGTCGTTCAAACACCTCAGAAACAAGGTGGGCGCCAACCACGACAAGCAGAAGATGATCGATGTCAACAATGACATCTCGACCGGTAATCATGTCAACCATGAGGGAGTGTAGCGGCTGTGGGGTTTCAGCAACCGCGACTCGAGGCATGTTGAGAGGAACCTAACGCACACGATGTTTCTATCCGAAACTGGGATTGACCAGGAACCGTCGAGAGGGAGCATTCAATGAAGCTAAAACCGCAGCGAGATCGTGAACCAGCCCGGAAGGGACTTCGGCGTGGCTTCACGCTCATTGAGATTCTCATTGTGGTTGTGATTCTCGGCATTCTGGCTGCGCTGGTCTTCCCGAAGTATGCAGCCCTCGATGCTGAGGCGCGGGCCAAGACCGCAGCCGCCAACGCGCGCAAGGTGAAAGAACTGGTGCAGATTCATCGCCATTCCGGACAATATGAGACCAACTCGTATGGCAACCCGACGGAGATTCACGCAGAGTGGTTCCGAGGTGGCGCGATCCCAGAGCACTCATGGACCACACAGTCGTTTGTGATCAACGCTGTTGATGCTGAAGGCGACCTCTATCCAGCGGTGAAGACATTTGATCCCGAAGCTGACGGTGCCGCGAACGCCTGGTACAACCTCAGCAACGGGCACTTCGTTGTGCTCATTCCCGAGCAGCCAACCGATGAAGAGACGCTGGAGCTGTTCAATATCGCCAACTCGACAGAGATTGTTGATCTGGGCGCGACAGAGTAACGTCGCCGCTTCGTGCAACATTCAGCGGATCGACGGCCGCTCTGGTTGTGATCCGCCACCCTCATCGCCAATGAGTATCGGCGGCTCATACTCAACCGGATAGTCGGGACGAGGCTGATACAGTGCATTCACCCAGCGGACTGCATCTTCCAGCAGCGCAGGGTTGCTGCGGCTGAAGGCAGGCTTCCAACCCGGCACATCGGGATGGGGATCGCGGGCTTCATTCCTGGGCAGGCCGTACTGGATCACTCGAGAGTTGATCGCATCGTCGAAGTTGATGAGTGGATGTGCAGGATCGAGCTTCAGCCGCTCCAGAATGAGCATGTTGGTGTAGCGGACCCGTTCATCGCGGGGATTGCGGTTGTGCAGGAAGAGTCGCCCAGCATGAACGCCTCCGTGGCAACGACTGGTTGCACAGTTGTTCACCAGCCAGGTGTTGTGCACGCGGGTGCGAAAGAGGTTGAGCGCTGGTGGCTCGCTGAGCACTTTGATCTCGGAATACAAATCGCGGGCCTTTACGGTAAAAATCAGCCGCACAACATCAATGGGGTCAGCCCGGAAAAGCGATTGTCGCGCCTCAGCTGAGGCTGGAATGGCTTCATGGGATGCATAGCCGGTGATAAGCGCGCGAATCGTCTCGGGGGCAATGCTCACGCGGGGCGGATTGCGGAAGTCGATCTCATACACACGGATGAGATTGACATCATCCTGCGAGATGATCTTCTGGGGAAGCACTTCAGATGCATCGACTGGCCCCGTGTCGGGTTCAGTGGCTTCACGCTGCGTTCCACCTCCCGGAACATTCACAATACCTTCGGGCTGCGCGTCAGCTTCGAGTGCGACCTGCGCCTGTGCAAATCGCAACAGGCTGGCAACGCCGTTGAGGCCCGGCTTCTCGGCTTCGATGGCCTGCAGGTCTTTCAACGCCAGCGCGTAACGCCGCTCGTTCACCAGCCAGCGCGCCAGCTCGACCCGCTGTTGATACTGCTCTGGGCGCAGGGTTTGTTTAATGGTTGCGTACTGTTCTTCCACGGTCGGATGGAGTTCGACACGATCGACAATCGCGCGATTGAAACGAGTGCGTATGCCTTCAATTTCAATGACGACCCATGCGTAGATATCTTCAACCACGATGCCACTGCGAATGGTTCCATCAACCATGATCACATCGCCGTGTTGTCCAGGCGCGGGGTCTGCAAGGCGTGTGATCTTGGCGATTCGAGTTTTGGGATATGCCTTGAGTTCACCATCTTCCGTGCGAATGACGATGACAGCCTCGTCTTCGCGCTCGACCTCGCCATTGACAGTGTCATAGCGACCAACCTGCAGAACCACGCGGGGCAGTCGCACATCCGCATCCGGTTCCGCTGCAGGGGGATCAGTTGCGGGGGGATCAGCTGCGGGGGGATCTTGCACCGCGTTCATGCCCGGCTGCGACATTGCCAGGCCCACACCCAATAGAGGAGCAAGTGTCAGAACAGCAGCGAGAATCGTGAGGGAGGCAGTGGTGTGTGTTGGGTGCATATTCGTTGTATAGTCAGTACGCTGGAATCGGCCCGTCAAATAGAACTCTCTGGCATTTTCTTGCGAGGTACATTGTATGAAGCTCGGCGTCATGGCGGCACTCTTTTCGGGAATGGCCTTTGAGGACGCGCTGGGATACTGCGCCTCGGTAGGACTCGACGCTATCGAGATTCCTGTCGGAGCCTATCCCGGCACACCTTTCTTTGATCCTCGCAAAGTTCTGGCATCAGTTGCCAGGCAGAAAGACATCAAGGCTGCCCTCAAGGACCACGAGCTCGAACTCTCCGGCCTGGCAGTGCATGGCAACCCCGTTCATCCATCAAAACCACACGCCCGCAAGGATCATGATGCGTTTGTGAGGGCTGTCAAACTCGCGCCGAAACTTGGAACCGATACGGTGATCACATTCTCCGGCTGCCCGGGAGGATCCAAATCAGACAAGACGCCCAACTGGGTGACATGCGCCTGGCCACCCGACTTTCAGGCAATTCAGGAGTATCAATGGAATGAGGTCCTCGTTCCGTACTGGAGCGAACAGGCAGCGTTGTGCCACAAGGCTGGCGTGAAGGTCGCATGGGAAGCCCATCCTGGCTTTACCGTCTACAACCCCGACACGCTCATCCGCCTCAGTCAACTGGCTACACGGGCTGCGGGCATTCGCAAAGGCACACCGCTCGGAGCCAACCTCGATCCCAGCCACTTCTTCTGGCAGGGGATTGACCCAGTCCTTGCAGCCCGCGAACTGGGCGAAGCAGGACTGCTGTTTTATGTGCACGCAAAGGATACCGAGCTTGATCGATATCAGGGGCCGATCAACGGCTACAACGATGCACGTCCGTATGGCGACCTCAAGAAGCGCAGCTGGACATTCCGCACCTGCGGCTACGGACATGGCGATGAGTTCTGGAAGCCCTTCGTGTCGATGCTCAAGCGCTATGGCTACGACGGCGTCCTGAGTATTGAACACGAAGATCCGCTCATGAGCATCAACGAAGGATTCGAGAAGGCGGTCGCATATCTGAGCGCTGTCATGATCGAAGAGCAGCCGGGACAGGCGTGGTGGTTTTAGGAACACATGGCGTGTTGAGCATTCGGCCGGTGACCACCGAAGACGCATCAGCAATTGTTGACCTGCTCAACCCGATCATCGGAGCTGGGAAGTACACAGCCATTTCCGAAGCGATCACTGTGGAAGAGCAACTCGCATTCATACGATCACTGCCACCGCGAGGGGTGTACCTTGCCGCTATTGATGAACCCTCAACCAGACTCCTCGGCATTCAGGATGTGCTTCCACATGCTGATGCGGAATCGCACGGCGAGATCAGCACGTTCGTGCTGCTCGATCATCGGGGGCGTGGCATCGGCTCGGCACTGATGAGAGCGACGGTGCTGCGGGCAGTCATGCACGGGTACACCCACCTGCGCGCGGTGATTCAGCCAAGGAATGCCCACGCAATTGCATTTTACGCCGCAATGGGGTTCGTCGATGGGAACCCACCTTCCACTGAGTCGCGCATCATGTTGAAACACTTGCATCGTGGGTGAGGTGTCGCCCTGCCTTCCCGCGCACCCAATCGCCTGCTATCCTCGCGTGTCATGACAAGACTCACAGCCGCCGTGGATTTGACGACATACCTCCCGATAGCCATGCTGGTGGTGATGGCGATCATCTTCGCGGCTGCCAACATGATTCTGTCACATGCGCTGGGTCCGTCTCGTCGTGGCGAGACCAAGGAATCCGCATACGAGTCCGGCATGGAGCCATTTTCCACTGCGCGCAAGCGGTTCAATGTCCGCTTCTACATTCTGGCGATGACGTTCCTCGTCTTTGATGTCGAAATTATTTTTCTCTATCCCTGGGCTCGCACCTTTACCGAGCTTGAGCCCGGCAGTGCTGATGCCCAGCTGTTTCTGGGTCGCATCCTGTTCTTTATCGGCACCTCCGTCATCGCGTACATCTACGCATGGAGGAAGGGTGTCTTCCGCTGGGAGTAAATTCCGGAAAACCATGAAACTCCGCTCATGCCTGTCCGAATCCATCCGATGGAAGATAAGGTGAGTCCCGCCATGGTGTCGCGTGTGATCCCTGCATGGATGCGAGTAATGAGTTATCCGGGTCAATCCCATCGAACGACGCCCATCGCTGCTGATGATTCGCGCCAACGGTTGCAGTGTCTCATTGATAACGAACTCATCCGCATCGTCTTCCAGCCCATCGTTGATCTGCAGACTGGCGAGATCAGCGGCTACGAAGCCCTCACACGCCCCCTGCCCGAGAGCGGCTTCCCGCACCCTGGTGCCCTCTTCGGCGATGCAGAGAAACACGGCCTGGTCTGGGAGCTTGAAGCAGTCGCGCGGCGAAAGGCTTATGAACGGGCGGCTGAAGCTCGCGATGCAACACTCATCTTCATGAACAATAGTCCCGAGGTGTTTTACGCACCCGAGTTCGGGCCATGGATGCATCAGATTTTGCGCGATCTTCCCAACCTCGATCCCACTCGCATCGTGCTTGAGGTCACTGAGCGCATGCAGGAGGATGAGGGGATGGACGAAGGTGCAGCAGCCCGTATTGCTGAGCTGCGCAACTTGGGGTTTTCTATCGCCATTGATGATGTCGGAGCTGGCACCAACGGGCTCAACCGCATCATGTCGATGCGTCCGGATTGGCTGAAGCTTGACATCGAACTCATCACGAACATCGACACCGACGCGTTCAAGCACAACATGCTCCGCTTCTTCGTTTCATTCGCGCGCATGAGCAGCATTCGTCTTGTGGCTGAGGGCATCGAGCGTGATGCAGAACTCACTGCACTCATCAATCTCGGCGTCTCGCACGGGCAGGGATATTACCTGGGCATGCCCAACCGCGAACGCTCGCAGATTGACTGCGACGTCAGTGACCGCATCCGCGAGATCGCGCATATGGCTGATGCCCGCCGCTTCAGTGACCCGCGCTCCGTTGCAATCGGGACACTTGCCACAGCTGCGCCGAGCTTCGAGCGTGAGGAACGACTTGGAGATATCCGCAGCCGCCTGGCCCTGCTGGGCGTTTCCGATGGTTTGATTGTCCTCGATGGGCATCGCTATCTGGGCTGGATCGCAAACAGCGACATCGAGTACGCCATTGCTGCAGGACTGGACGAGCAGACCCTTGGCACGCTGCCTCGCTCTGAAGTTGAGTTGGTTGGTGAAGACATGCGCCTGCAGGATGTATTCGGGCTGGTCGCAGCTCGCCCCGACGATTCCATTCTCACCCCCATCATCCTTCGGAAGACTGATGGCTCATATCGCACGCTGACGCTCCGGCAGTTGCTGATCGATGCAGGAAGCACCGACTGGATGGCCTCGCGCGTCGCCCCTTTGACTGGTCTGCCCAATCGCGTGGTTGCGGACTTCTGGCTCACCAACTGTATCCGATCGGGCGATCCTGCCCATGTCGCGCTGCTCGATGTGCGTCAGTTCGAAGCATACAACCTGGCGTTTGGATATGACATGGGTGATGCAATACTCAGGCGGCTGGTTGGCGTCCTGAGTGCTGAGCTGCGAACCGCAGATGATTCGGAATTCCTCGCCCACATCGGCGAGGACAGGTTCCTTCTGACGATGCGCAAAGATCCAATCGCGAGTCTGATCAACATTCTCGAACGATTTGATGAAGCTCGTGCTGAGTTCTTTGCCCCCGAGACTCTGCAACGGGGAACATACACAAGTTGCGATGCCCGCGGCAACCCACGCGAGCTTCCACTCACAGTTCTGCAGGCATCAGTGCTGTATTCCCCCATGCTGGTCGCATCATCGCCAGCTGAGATACACTCGCTTCTGAATCAGCTGCTCTTGCGATCACTCCCGGATCACGCCTCGCCAGTTGATCGCATCATCACCGACCAGCGCGTCCCCAACAATGTTTCGCGCAAGAGCGCGTAGCAAATGCCAGGGGATGATGCACATCGCAGAATCTGCGGAGCGTCACTCCTCTTCGCGAAACAGCATTGCGCAGGCGGTGTGGCCATGCACAAACGAGCGGGCGCCGATCGGACCGATCTCCCCTGCTGCAAAAAAGCCAGCCATGGGAATGTTGCCCAGCCGCGATTGCAGCATGGTAATGTCGTGATCAGGCTCCGCAAACAATCGCGTTCCTCTGCCGTTGCATGAAAACAGCAACCCTGCATCAGGCCTGCCATGCAAGGACTGCTGATCGAGGAGCAGGCTTAGATCTTCCGACGCAGTCTGCGCATCACGAACATGCAGTTGCACAGTCTGGCCGGGCCGCAGCGCCTGCGCCACCGTGATCGTCTGCCGATGCTGATCCGTACTCACGATGTGACGAATAAGAAAGTCGCCGCGACCGAAGCGGGGCTTGTACTCGTCGATCACAATGCCAATGAAAAGTCCCTTGCTGAGTAACGCACGATCAGCTTCCTCCAGACTTTCTGCAATCTCGCGGACGACTTCCAGGGCGGGTCTGCCACCGAGTTCAACAACCATGTGATCGCGCGACTTTGTCACGACCAGAGGCGTGCCAATCGGCCTGCAGCCCTGACTCACGACGAAGTCAATCGCGACACTCCCGGAGATGCTGACACCCACACAACCATGTGTCGTCTCAACCTCGTTGTTCATCAACACGTTGCAGCCCGATCGCGATGCACCGGAAGCCAGTCCGCCACAGATCGGGAGAGATGCGTTATCACCTCGGCACGATTCAATCGCGTTGATGGTCTCATCAATGCGCGTGGTAAAGGGGTCGCCCAGCAGCAGGACGCCGCGCGTGTCATCAGCGACGCCCAACTGTTGCTGCAGCGCACCAGAAGTCATTGCGGTGATCGGCTCCTGATCGCTGAGAAAGCTGAAGGGATGCACGCGCGCGCCGGGCATGGAGATCGAGAGCACTGCAAGTCCGGCCCGACCTTCGCGTTCGACGTCGCTGCCAATCACCGACTCGGCTGTGCAACCGATGAGCGTCTCGGCCCCGATTGCCTGCTGCATGTCCTGACACGCCTTGGCCAGGGCGGCCCGATGATGAAAGCTGGCAAAGACAGTCAGCAGATGGGACGGCTGCGTCACTGCGGCATTGCTCAGCTGTTCGATAACCTCGAGCGCTGCGGTGCGCGTGTCAATGTGATCACTGAGGGCTGCGGTGGCGTGCATGGATTCGCCAGTGTACGCAGTCACCCGGCTCATGGCTGCCGCTACAATCGCGCCCATGGCATTGCTAGAGAACACGCACAAGGGCCGCGCGACACGTGAACCAGATGCTGCGCTGCATCAGAGTGCCATGCGCGCCTGCAATCACGCGCGTGACGCTCTGCTGAGCCTGCAGAAGCATGATGGGCACTGGTGTGGCGAGTTGCAGGGTGATTCCATCCTCGCCAGCGAGTACATTCTCATGAAGTTCATCCTCGGCCACGAGCGTGAACCGATGCACAATGGCGATGATGGTCCGCACACGCTCCATCGCATTGCACACTGGCTGCGCTCGATGCAGCAGCCTAGCGGCGCGTGGGTGCAGTATCCAGGCGCAGCCATCGACATCAGCGCAACAGTAAAGGGCTACTTCGCACTGAAACTGCTGGGAGAAAACCCGCAATCGCCGCACATGCTGCGAGCGAGGCAGGCGATTCTCGATGCAGCCGGCGCGGAACGATGCAACAGCTTCACCAACTTCTACCTTGCATGCCTCGGCCAGATTTCGTGGAACGCTGTCCCAACCATTCCGCCAGAGATCATTTACCTGCCGCGATGGTTCTTCTTTCACATGGACAAGGTCTCTGCGTGGACCCGGACCATGATCCTGCCCCTGTCACTTGTGACGACGCTCAGGCCGACACGCAGGCTTCCACATGCACTGGGGATTGACGAGCTCTTCGTCTCTCAGCGGGATCGACATCGTCTCACGCTGCATCACCGACCGGAACTGGTGCGCGACGGTGTGCTGAGCTGGAGCCAGGGTTTCCAACTGGCTGATCGCGGCCTCAAGATGTTGCACACGCTGGGCGGATCGCCATTCCGTCGCAAGGCTGTCAAGGATTCGCTGCAGTGGATTGTCGAGCGCGCAGGTGCACATCATCAACCACCTCGCCATGCTGCTGCACCGCACCATCGAAGCGATCGTGCATCAACTGCGAGGACAGATGGTCTGGGGGCAATCTTTCCGCCAATGGTGTACATTCAAATCGCGTTGCAGGCGCTCGGCTACGGCCGTGAACATCCACTGGTCCGTCAGGCTGAGCGCGAACTTGATCGCTTCTTCATCAACGCTCTCGACCATATCCGCATTCAACCGTGCTTTTCGCCAGTGTGGGATACCGGCATCGCGCTCTACGCATTGGCCGATTGCAACGAAGATGCTGAGAACCATGAACATGTTCAACGTGCCTGCCAATGGCTGCGGTCCAAACAAATCGACTTCCGAGGCGACTGGGTTCGCAACCTCAGTGAACACTCCGCGTCACTCCCGAAGGATGCAGCCGGCTGGGCATTTGAATATCACAACTCGTGGTACCCCGATGTCGATGACACTGCGATGGTGGCGATGGCTCTCCGCAGAGCAGGTGGCCAGAGCAATGAAGACGCAGCACGACGTGGCGTCGCATGGATCCTTGCCATGCAGAACGATGATGGCGGCTGGGCAGCGTTCGATCGCACCCGCGATCGTCCGCTTCTTGAAAAGGTGCCCTTTGCAGATCACAACGCTATGCAGGATCCATCATGTCCCGACATCACCGGACGCGTGCTGGAGTGTCTTGCCTGGCATGGGTACACGATTCGCGATGATGTCGTCACCCGTGCGGTTGAATATGTGAAATCGAAGCAGGAACCAGAGGGCTGCTGGTTTGGTCGCTGGGGCGTCAACTACATCTACGGCACATGGCAGGCGGTGATTGGCCCGATTCGCTGTGGCGTGCCGCGCGGCCTGCCGTGGATCCAGCGCGCGGGCGAGTGGATTGCATCGGTGCAGAAGGACGACGGCTCGTTCGGCGAAAGCGCTGACTCCTACGTCGATCCCATGCTCAAGGGCATCGGCCCATCAACCGCATCGCAAACTGCATGGGCAGCCATGATCCTCAACGAAGTGTTCGGCCCGAACGATGGCCGTCTCGAGCGCGCCATTGCCTGGCTGGTCGAACAACAGATGACACCCGCGCAGGCTGCTGATGCTGCATGGAACGTCGATCGTGATCCACCGGGTTCGTGGAAGGAAATTGAATACACCGGCACCGGGTTTCCGCGCGTGTTCTACCTGCGCTATCACATGTATCGGCTGTACTTCCCGCTGATGGCCCTCGCGCGCTTTACGCGTGGGGATTATGTAAACTCCGAAGTCTGAGATGAGCGATTGAAATCTGAGATTGCAACGATGGGATTACGCCCGCTCGAGTCGTGCATATTCCAGTATCAGCGTCTTCACACCGACTGCTGCGAAGGCGATCTTCGAGCGTGTGAAGTTGCGGTGGCGTTCCAGGGTTTCGATGCGCCCGATGCCGAACTGAGGGTGACGGACGCGGCTGCCAATCGCGAACAGCGACTCTGGATCATCGTGCACATCAATATGAATCTCGCGATGTGGTTCATCGACGCCCTCATTCCGATCCAGATGCGGTTCATCCATGCCATCATCCCACATGGTTGAGCCCAGATCGAGTTCCTCGATGTGCTCACGTGGCAGTTCGCGCAGAAAGTGGCTGGCCATCGTGCGTTCGCGCACGCCACGCTGTGTACGACGTCCCGCACTTGCCAGCATCAGATGCTGCATGGCACGGGTGATCCCCACGAAACACAGCCGCCGCTCCTCTTCGATCTGCGCATCCGTCATTGATGCGTTGAAGTGCGGCATGAGACCCTCTTCGAGGCCGATCATGCACACTACCGGAAACTCCAGTCCCTTGGCTGCGTGCAGCGTCATCAATGTCACCGCGCCATTTTCAGGATCAACCATGTCTGCATCGCTCACCAGCGCGATCGACTCCAGCCACGCAAACACCATGTCGCGCAGATTCGGATCGGGGCCAAACTCCAGTGGCGGCACAAACTCTGCAGCTGAGCTCACCAGTTCCTGAATGTTGGCAAGCCGATCGACATCTTCTTCAAGTCCCGATTTCTGATAGAACGATTCGAGGCTCGACTCCTGCACGATCGCGCTCACAAGATCGGGCAGGTCAATGATCGCATCATCGAGATCGAGCAGGCCATCACTCGAACAGCCCTGCATGCGCTTCTGCCAGGACGCGAAGAGCGCAACAAACCGGCTGATGGAGCGCACAGCACGATCGGTGAGGTTGGGGACTTGCGCAGCCCGCGCCAGTGCTTCAAACACGGTGATTTGTTGCTGATTTGCGAAGATTTCGACGTGATTCAGCGTGGTCTTGCCAATGCCGCGGGCAGGCGCGTTGATGATGCGCACAAGTGAAACGGTATCAGCAGGATTGATCAGCAGGCGCAGATATGCCAGTGCATCTTTGATTTCAGCTCGTTCGTAAAACGCAGTCCCACGCGCGATGACGTGTGGAATGGCGCGATGACGCAGCACTTCTTCAGCAACACGACTGAGCGCGTTGACACGGTAGAACACAGCCATGTCCTTCCATGCAATGCCGCGTTCATGATGTTTGAGCAACTCATCGGCCACGAGTTCTGCTTCGTGATGCTCATCGCGGCATCGCACCACCTGTATCTTTTCACCCTCGGGGCCGTTGGTGAAGAGGTCCTTGTGCTTGCGTCGCCGATTGTGACGGATGAGGCCATCTGCAACAGCGACGATGTGCTGGGTGCTGCGGAAGTTTTCGCCCAGGGCAATGGTGCGGGCCTGTGGATAGTGCGACTCGAACTCAAGAATGTTGCGGATGTCAGCGCCGCGCCAGCCGTAAATCGACTGATCCGGATCGCCGACGACGCAGATGTTGCGGTGGGCTGATGCCAACTGATTCGCAAGGACGAACTGGACCTGATTGGTGTCCTGGTATTCGTCGATGAGCAGGTATTGATAACGCTCCTGCATTTCAGATCGAACATCATCCTGATCGCGCAGCAGTGTGGCCATCTTGAGCAGAAGGTCATCGAAATCGACTGCACCAGCCTCGCTGAGGATGCGGGTGTATGCGGTGTAAACGCGCGCGATCGACTTCGAATAAAAATCGTTGGCCTGCTCTGCAAACGTCACTGCATCCAGCATCTGATTCTTCGCGTGGCTGATCTGTGAATGCACAGCAGCTGGACCGAAGTTGCGCGAATCGAGATTGGCTGACTTCAGCGCTCGCTTGATGGCACTGCGCTGATCGGCTGAGTCGTAGATGGTGTAGGCTTCGGGAATGCCAGCGCGATCTGCATAACGGCGCAACATGCGGGCGCAGAAACTGTGAAAGGTTGTGACAGTCAGGCCGCGACGACCGGGCACATCTGCAGGCACCATGCCATCAATGCGATTGCGCATTTCGCCTGCCGCTTTGTTGGTGAACGTCACTGCGAGGATCGACCAGGCAGGGATGCCACACGCGACCAGATGGGCAACGCGGCGAGTGATGACGCGCGTTTTTCCAGACCCGGGACCAGCCAGCACCAGCAACGGGCCATCCACATGGCAGACAGCTTCACGCTGCGGCTCGGTGAGGTCGGCAAGGATGGCTTCGATCGTCCCGTCCATGGAGAGAAGTCTACGCGCACTGCTGGCAGAAGAATCATGCGTTGTCTGCCCGATTGCCACCACAAGATATCGGCACGTGCCAGTAACCGACAGCTTCTACACCACAACAGATTGGGCTTTGACGACCGCTGCGATTCCCTGTAGATTCCGTTTCGTGCGTGGCTACGGGCAAATCGGACAATCTGCAAGGAAACACGATATTTTGTGCAGCCGACGCTTGCAGGCGCAAGATATTGTGGTATGATCAGGTTTTCCCACTCAATGGAATGGAACATTGGAGGCTAGGTGAACGAGGTGGGTAGGTACATCAGGAGGTGACATATGGCTGTTCTGTGCGATACGCAGATTCGAGAACTCATCGGCATCGAGCCATTTGAGGACAACATCAAACGCGGCGGACGAGTGTCGTTCGGCGTTTCTTCCTATGGCTACGACGTCCGCGTCGGCACGCTGTTCAAAGTCTTCACCAACGTCTCGCGCAATGGCGGGCAGACGATTGTCGACCCCAAGTGTTTCAACGATGACATGTTCGTGACCATCGACACACGCAACACCAATCGTGATCACATCATCATTCCTCCCAACTCATTCGCACTTGCAGAGACTGTCGAGGAGATTCGCGTGCCACGCGACATCCTTGCAATCTGCGTGGGCAAGAGTACCTACGCCCGCTGTGGCATCATCGTCAATGTCACGCCTCTGGAACCGGAATGGCGCGGAAAGGTGACGATTGAAATCTCGAACACCACCCCACTGCCAGCCAAGATCTATGCCAACGAAGGTATTGCACAGATGATCTTCCTCAAAGCTGATCGTGTCTGCGCCGTCAGCTATGCAGACAAAGGCGGCAAGTACCAGGATCAGCGAGGACTGACCCTGCCCATGGTGGATTGACGCCAACGAACGTTCCAATCGCTCGTCGAACCTGAGTCCCGATTGTCTCACACTGATTGCTGCGAAAACCATGCTTATCCCACGACGCTTCACATCGCCAGACACAGACGTCTTCGACACCGTTGAGTGGTCGAAGCGATCTTCCCGCATCACCAATGCTGATGGGTCAGTCGTCTTCGAAATGAATGACGCTGAGATTCCCAGGCAGTGGTCACAACTTGCCACCGACATCATGGTGAGTAAATACTTTCGCAAGGCTGGTGTGCCGCAAGAAACTGCTCTGACGAACCGCGACCGCGATGAAGCGGAATCCCCGGCTGTCACAGCAACCGGCCCCGAGCACTCTGCCCGTCAGGTCATTCACCGTCTTGCAGGCTGCTGGACGCACTGGGGCAAACAGTACGGCTACTTTGCCAGCGATGAAGATGCTCAATCGTTTTACGATGAACTCTGCTGGATGCTGCTCAACCAGGTGGCAGCCCCCAACTCGCCACAGTGGTTCAACACGGGCCTGAACTGGGCGTATGGGATCAGTGGCCCCGCCCAGGGTCACTTCATTGCGGATCACACCACCGGTAATGTCACACTTGCGCCTGACGCGTATACACATCCCCAGCCTCATGCGTGTTTCATCCAGGCAGTGAGCGATGATCTGGTCCAGGATGGCGGCATCATGGATCTCTGGGTGCGCGAAGCGCGACTGTTCAAATATGGCTCAGGAACGGGGACAAACTTCTCCAGCCTGCGTGGCGAAGATGAACCACTCTCAGGTGGCGGCAAGTCATCGGGGCTGATGTCATTCCTCAAGATCGGCGACCGCGCAGCTGGCGCCATCAAGTCCGGCGGTACAACCCGCCGCGCCGCCAAGATGGTCTGCCTCGATGCGGATCACCCGGACATCGAGCATTTCATCAACTGGAAAGTGCGCGAAGAGATCAAGGTCGCAGCTCTGGTCGAAGGCTTGAAGCAACTACCGGGCGACCAGCGCGAGTTGGCAGAATCGCTTGGCCTCAAGCTCAGTTACGCCTTCAACGGCGAAGCGTACATGACCGTCAGCGGGCAGAACTCGAACAACTCGGTCCGCCTGACCGATGCATTCTTCGACGCGGTCGACAAGGACGCGATGTGGCCACTGCGGCGCCGGACCGATGGCGTCATTGCCAAAGAAATTCGCGCTCGCGATCTGTGGAAGCAGCTCTGCCGCGCTGCCTGGCGTTGTGCTGACCCCGGCGTGCAATTTGACAGCACCATCAACGCATGGCACACCTGCCCCGCAAGCGGACGCATCAACGCAAGTAACCCGTGCAGCGAGTACATGTTCCTCGACAATACTGCATGCAACCTCGCATCCATCAACGTGCTCAAGTTCTTCGACGCAGAGCGGCGGACATTCGACATCGCTGGCTTCGAGCACGCTATACGACTGTGGACCATTGTTCTGGAAATCTCCGTACTCATGGCTGCGTTCCCCTCCGAAGACATCGCAGAACGCAGCTGGCGCTATCGCACGCTCGGCCTGGGCTACGCCAACCTTGGCGCGATGCTGATGCAGGCTGGCGTTCCGTACGACTCTGAAGAGGGCCGCGCGATCTGCGGCGCGCTCACTGCTGTACTCACCGGCCGCTCCTATGCGACCAGTGCTGAGCTTGCCTCGGAGCTGGGACCCTTCCCCGGCTACGCAGACAATCGCGATGCGATGCTGCGCGTGATCCGCAATCACCGTCGCGCAGCGCACGGCGTGGGCAAACGCTCCGCTGCTTCGCTGGGCGACTATGAAGACCTGCGCATTCGGCCGGTCGCAATCGATCATGATGTTCTGCGTCGCTGCGGCCAACGCCTCAGCAATGCTGGTGAAATCCTCGATCGCGCTGTCGTCGCCTGGGATGAAGCCCTTGCATTGGGTGCCCGCCACGGCTACCGCAACGCTCAGACCACTGTCATCGCGCCCACAGGCACCATCGGCCTGCTCATGGATTGCGACACCACCGGCGTCGAGCCCGACTTCGCACTCACCAAGTTCAAGAAACTCGCAGGTGGCGGCTCATTCAAGATTGCAAATCAGTCGCTGAGGCCAGCGCTCGAATCGCTTGGCTACGACGAAGATGAAACAGATGCAATCGTCCGCTACGTCATGGGAACGCTGAACCTCGATACACCAATGCCCAAGAGCGCCAGCGCAGAACAGGGCGATACCTTCCGCGAGTTTCTGACCATTTGCGGCTTCTCCTCTGATGAGCTTGTCGCGATCGAAAACAATCTGCCCACAGTCTTCGAA
Source organism: Phycisphaerales bacterium (assembly GCA_051004555.1). GTDB lineage: Bacteria > Planctomycetota > Phycisphaerae > Phycisphaerales > SM1A02 > JBPCKF01. Next base: position 51,508 of record JBPCKF010000095.1, read on the forward strand.
CTGGGCATGGCCTTCAATGCATGGTCCATGCCGGAACATCTCCTGCGCGACCGTCGTGTGGATGTTGAGGCCGCTCGAAAGGATGCATCCTTCAACGGCCTGCGCCTGCTCGGCCTCACGCGCCCACAAATCGAAGAGCTCAACTTCGCGATCTGTGGTACACAAACCGTCGAAGGCGCGCCACATCTCAAGACCGAACACCTCCCAGTCTTTGATTGTGCCAATCGATGCGGCGCCATCGGCAAGCGCTTCATTGCCAGTGAGGGACACATCCGCATGATGGCTGCAGCCCAGCCATTCATCTCGGGCGCGATCTCAAAAACCATCAATCTCCCCAACGAAGCAAGCAATGATGACATCGCATCCGCGTATCGCCTCAGTTGGGAACTCGGCCTCAAAGCCAACGCACTCTATCGCGATGGATGCAAACTCAGTCAGCCACTCAGCACCCGCTCAGAAGACACGTCCGCGGATGACGATGATGATGGTGTTCCCGCAGGTGCCGCCAGCGACGACATCGAACGCGACACAATCAATCGTGAAGTCGCAGCCGATGTCGCCAACGTCGCGCGCTCAATCACACGGGCGTCCGATTCGGAAGCGGAAACAATCTACGTCGAGCGCATCGTTGAGAAGATCGTCGAGCGTCCCCTCCGCCGCAGGCTGAGCGACACGCGCGAATCGCTCACGCACAAGTTCAATGTTGCAGGACACGAAGGCTACCTCATCGTCGGCCTGTATGAAGATGGCGGCCCGGGCGAGCTGTTTATCACCATGGCAAAAGAAGGCTCCACCATTGGCGGGCTTATGGATTCTCTGGGAACAGCCATCAGTGTGGCCCTGCAATATGGTGTGCCACTCGAAAGCCTCGTGAAGAAGTTCGAACATCAGCGCTTCGAGCCAATGGGAATGACAACCAATCGTGACATCCCCTTTGCAAAGAGCCTCGTCGATTACATCTTCCGCTGGATGGGCATGCAGTTCATCGATGGCTATCTCGCAGCCAATGCGCCACGGCGAGCAAATGCTGCCACCGCTACGCCGCCTACTTCAAATGCAAAGCGGGCTGCGGCGTCACAAAAATCGCTTGGTGAACCGCGACTGACCCAATCGTCACACACAGATGCTGATATCGATGAAGATCAAACCGAGTACCCGCAACTGCGTCCGACCAGCCCGACACCCGGAAAGCCCATCACAGGCAAGTCCGCACCAGGCAGAGCGCCCAGCGACGCCGAATCACCAGGCAGCGCAGCAGCAGCAGAGCGCGTTCGCATCGCTTCGCATGCCAACGCATCGATGATGGGTGATGCGCCAGCCTGTGATGTGTGCGGCTCCATTACCGTCCGCAACGGAACCTGCTATCGCTGTCTCAACTGTGGCAACTCAATGGGCTGCAGTTGATCGCGAGCGCACTTGAATCACGAACCAATGAACAGACAAACGACATGACGCGAACACAACTTCCCAACTCGCATCGCTCCGCATCGCGTCATGCGTGTTCGCAATTCTCTTCCTTTCCCCAAGTATGTGAACCCCCGGCGGAGCGCTCCGATCGTCGGGTGAACACAGCGACACGAAGCTGCATGGCGCAATCGACAGCGTCGGTCGGCGAGTGGATGGACCTTCTTGCAAACCTTTTCGGGAACGCACGGAATGACGAGTCAACATTGGCTCGGCGCGAGTCCCGCCCGCTTCATAGGGACAGACGAAGCGGCAGTTCGGTTGCAGCCATCAGCTTCGGTCGCATTTTTTTCACACCACCCTCTCTACACCAACTACACCCTTGCCTTCTTCCCTTTGTTTTCCGAGTAACCCACACCTGAGAAGCCGGCAGTCCGCGCGCTGAGCACATCCACACTCCCATGGATGCATCGCGACGGCCTCCACTCACACGCAACCGGCTTCTCTACCTCCTGCCCCGGGCTGGCCCCACCTCCGGCCCGGGGTTTTTCTTTTTGCAGCCGATCACAATACTCGCGCTCGGGCTGACGCGGCCGGGCTGACGATGTTCAATCATTGACGCGATAGAATTGCTGGAACATCTGCAGATACTGCCCCGGCAAGATATTGAAATGCAATCGGAATCGCGTTGCCCAGGTGTCGGGTGGATCCTGTACAGTACGGGCAGGATCGAGCGACTTTACGGACCGCACCCATGCAATGAACCCCTTGCGATCGCGCTTGATCAGATCATCAACAAGCAGCGAGCCCAGAGCACGCAGCAGCGACGTCTCAGAAGCAATGGGTTCATCATCCGTGTACGTCCGCTCAAACACCCAGGCCAGCGACCTGCCCGATCGCACCTCGCGCAACGCATCTTCGCGCAAGCCGGCAAGCAGCTTTGCTTCATCAACTGCGCGCTGATACATCAGCCCTGCAAGGCCCTCGTTGGCCCACGCTGGCAGCCGCTTGGGCGCTTCGCTGCGGTGCAGATACGCAAATGCCAGCTGCGCGTTCAGCTTGGCCCGCAATGGCCAGCCTTCACGTTTTGCAGTTGCGTTGATGAAGGCTTTGGGCCCGGTGAAATGCGCGATCGCGGTGGCATGCTCGGGTAACAGCTGCTTGAAGGCGCCGATCTCAATGAGACGGAAAGCATCTTCATCGCTCAGCACCATCACAACCAGCTTGCCCCAGAAGACTTCCGCATCTTCGTCAAGGTCAAACAGCTTGTTCAGCCACTGCACCTGCTGATCGAGATACACAGCCAGCCGGGCAGCCTCCTCGCGCGGAAACTGCGTGTAGAGGATGATGTGATCTGCCTCGATGGGCTCGATGACAAGTCCAGCCTGCCGCAGTGCTTCTTCTGCATCTGCAAAGAGCGCCAGCCGGGCTGCATTCTGTTGTTGGCGATCAGGCACCGGCCAACGCGCATGCGACCACTGCTTCGCTTCAGGCGAGTGGACGCTCAGCGTGAGATCGCGCCGTTGCGCAGCTGCAGCTTCTGCGTTGCTGAGATAATCCTTTGCATCCTTGCGCGCCTGTTCGATGAGCGCTGGCGCGTGTTCGCTGTCAAGGCGCTGCGCCTGCGCGAATGCATGGTCCGCATATCGAGTTGCATCAGTGTGCTCAAACCTGAGCATGATACTGCCGAGCCTGGCCCAATCTTCGATGCGTTCATCATTGCTGAGGCGACGGAGAATTCGCCACGCATCGCGCGGCATAAGTTCCTGCCAGGCACGCTTACCGAACGATCCATCAAAGCCGGAATCGTCCCACGTACGAAGTTCGCCATCAATCCGGACCCCATCAGTGAGGCGGAATGTCACCCGGATCGTCTCATCATCCTGCACGTAAGCGTCTTGGGATGCTCCACAAGTCATCCACAGCAAACCTGCCAGAATGGCACACATGGAACGTCTCATACACTGATTCCGACACGTCTCCGCAGCCGATGAGTCATTGAATCGCCTGAATTGGCCGAAAAAGATTATGGCATCTCTCTGGATGGACGGCACGCGGTTCGCTGTCCTTTCTTTTGCGGACTGAAACATTTCTCAGGATGCACGCGAACGGTATATCCATGCACGATCGTATGATGAGTGTGGTCTGACGCGCTTGATATGACACGAACCGGCAACAGCCGGAGATCGGAGATACACAGATGTTTGAACGACTCACAGATCGCGCCCGCAAGGTAATGGCACTGGCCAACCAGGAAGCTCAGCGATTCAACCACGAATACATTGGCACCGAACACATCCTGCTGGGCCTGGTGAAGGAAGGCTCGGGTGTGGGCGCGAATGTGCTCAAGAATCTCGATGTCGATCTCCGCAAGGTGCGACTCGAAGTCGAAAAGCTTGTCAAGAGCGGACCGGAAATGGTCACGATGGGCAAGCTGCCTCAGACCCCCCGTGCCAAGAAGGTGATTGAATACGCCATCGAAGAGGCGCGCAATCTCAATCACAACTACGTCGGCACTGAGCATCTTCTGCTTGGCCTGTTGCGCGAGCACGATGGCGTCGCTGCGCAGGTGCTGATGAATCTGAATCTCAAACTCGAAACTGTGCGCGAAGAAGTGCTGAACCTTCTTGGAGCTGGCGTCGAGAGCGAAGAAGTCGGCGAAGGGATGGAGCCCGGAAACGAAGGTGCTCCCAGCGGACAGCAGCGCAGCAAGAGCCGCACTCCCGCGCTCGACAGTTTCGGCCGTGATCTCACCGAGCTGGCCAAAAGTGGTCAGCTTGATCCCGTCATCGGGCGCAAGGATGAGATCGAGCGCCTCATTCAGGTGCTGTGCCGTCGAACCAAGAACAACCCCGTGTTGCTTGGTGAAGCTGGCGTAGGCAAGACCGCAATCGTCGAGGGTCTGGCGCAATCGATCATCAGCAAGGATGTTCCCGATCTTCTGCACGATCGCCGTCTGGTTGTGCTTGACCTGGCCATGATGGTCGCAGGCACGAAGTATCGCGGCCAGTTCGAGGAACGCATCAAGGCTGTGATGAACGAAGTTCGTCGGGCCAAGAATGTTATCCTCTTCATTGATGAGTTGCACACATTAGTGGGCGCTGGCGGCGCTGAGGGCGCGATTGATGCGTCCAACGTGCTCAAGCCAGCACTCAGCCGTGGCGAGATTCAGTGCATTGGCGCAACCACATTCGATGAGTACCGCAAGTACATCGAGAAGGACGCAGCACTCGAACGCCGCTTCCAGTCGATCACTGTCGAGCCGCCGAGCAAGGTCCAGACCGTCGAAATTCTCAAGGGTCTGCGCAGCCGCTACGAAGAGCATCACCGCGTCCGCATTACCGATGAAGCCATCGCTGAAGCTGTCGAGCTTTCCGATCGCTACATCACCGGCCGTGTGCAGCCTGACAAGTCGATCGATGTGATCGACGAAGCAGGTGCGCGCCTGCGTCTGAAGTCAATGACCAAGCCGCCCGACCTTGCAGAGCTCGAAGAGCAGATCGAGCGCCTTTCCATTTCCAAGGATGAGAGCGTCAAGAACGCAGACTACGAGAAGGCAGCCGAGCTGCGCGACCAGGCTGAAAAGCTCCGCAAGAAAAAGGAAAAGCTCCAGGAAGAGTGGAAGAAGAAGACATCCGAAGTCGGCGGAACTGTCGATGCAGACATCATCGGCGAAGTCGTCTCCAAGATGACTGGCGTTCCGCTCACCCGCCTCGAGAAGGAAGAGTCCGAACGTCTGCTGCAGCTCGAAGCAGAACTGCACAAGACAGTGGTATCGCAGGCTGAAGCTGTCAAGGCTGTGGCTCGCGCCATCCGCAAGGCTCGCTCCGGCCTCAAAGATCCCAAGCGGCCCATGGGCAGCTTCATCTTCATCGGTCCGTCCGGTGTTGGCAAGACACTGCTGGCCAAGGCCTTGGCTGAGTTCATGTTCGGCGATGCTGATGCACTCATCTATCTCGACATGTCCGAGTACATGGAGAAGCACAATGTCTCCCGCCTCATCGGCGCCCCTCCCGGGTATGTCGGATACGAAGAAGGCGGCCAGCTCACTGAGCGCATCCGTCGCCGACCCTATTCGGTGGTGCTGCTCGATGAAGTTGAGAAGGCGCATCCTGATGTTTTTAACATGCTGCTCCAGATCATGGAAGAAGGCAGGCTCACCGACAGTTTCGGTCGTCATGTCGACTTCAAGAACACCATTCTCATCATGACATCCAACATTGGCGCAGACCTCATCAAGGGTGGTGCTGCATTCGGGTTCGGCAAGCGGACCGAAGTGCAGGACTATGACAAGATGAAAGCAACGCTGATGAACGAAGTTGAGAAGTTCTTCCGGCCTGAGTTCATCAACCGCCTTGATGAAGTCATTGTCTTCAAGCCGCTTGTGAAGGATGATCTCTATCACATCATCGAGATCGAACTCTCGAAGGTGCGCGAGCGTCTGGAATCCAAAGGCATGCAACTGGAACTCGATCGCGCCGCCAAGGACTTCCTCATCGACAAGGGATTCAACCCCGACTTCGGTGCAAGACCACTGCGGCGGGCGATCGGCAGCCACATCGAAGATCAGCTGGCTGATGCGCTGCTCTCGGGCGAGTTCGAGAGCGGCATCAGGATTCTCGTCACCCATAAGGAAGGCGCGGACAATCTCTACCTCACGTCCGAGCCCCTTCCGGAATCGGCTGAGAAGAAGGACAATGACAAGCCGGAGCCCGCAGCAGCTGGCTCGGAAAAACCCTGAACGTCGACCCACGACAATACAAGGCTCACGGACTCGGTCCGTGGGCCTTTTCAATTTGAGTCCGGTTCCCATGGCAGAACAGGTTCGTCCCGGCACCTACAATCGGGCATGATTGATCATCCCACCATTGATCACCCCACCATCGGGGTCGTGAAGCAGTCTTTCGCGGATGCGAAATTGCGCGCCACGATTTACCGTGGCCAGACCACGTTGATCGTCGAGCCGCGCGACCTGCACAATATCATGCGGTTTCTGCGAGATGATCCTGCGTGTGACTATGCGTTTCTCAGCGATGTGTGTGGCATCGACTACCTCGACTATCCCGCAAAGATGCCCGGCCGCTTTGCGGTGGCATATGTCCTGCGAAGTTACACGCACGACCTCAATCTGCTGGTGAAGGTGTTTGTCGATCCGCTGCATGACACATCGGGGATCGAGCCGGACCCGGGTCTTGAAGTGGATTCCATCGTCGACATCTGGCCCGGAGCCGAGTGGCGTGAGCGGGAGGTGTATGACATGTTCGGCATTCGCTTCCGCAATCACCCCGACCTTCGCCGCATTCTGATGTGGAAGGACTACCCCGCGCATCCTTTGCGGAAGGATTACCCGCTCAGGGGCCGAGGTGAGCGAGAAACGTATCGCGTCGTCGGCCGCGATGAGGCGTGAAGAACATCGACCCCAGTCATGAATGCACACATGCGTCGGCGACCTGTGCATGTCGTGTGGAAATCGCGCCAATATTGTCACCTTCGGTGGGCATACACTACATCCTGAGCATGAACCCCAGGAGAGACCACACATGAAGGTGATCTGTGATCGAAGCGCGTTGGCTGATGCATTGGGAATCGTGGGCGGCGTTGTCGTTGCCCGCACTCCCAAGCCGGTCTTTGCGTGCGTCAAGTTTGAAGCGTTGTCCAAAGAGGCTGGCCTCACGCTCACAGCCACCGATGGCGAGATTGGCCTCAGCCTGGGTGTGGCTCAGGTGAGTGTCGAGGAGCCCGGAGCCGCGCTGGTTCCGGCTGACAAACTCCTGCAGATTGTTCGCACCTCCACTGATCCCACCCTCACCATTGAAATGCAGGAACATGCAGCCCACATTCGCGGCGCCGATTCGCATTTCACAATCTATGGCTACGACCCGGCTGAGTTTCCTGAGTTGCGCAGCTTTGATGAAGCAGCTGTCGATTGCGAAATCGCAGCTGGGACGCTGCAGCGCATGATCTCCCGCACCCTGTTCGCAACAGCAGCAGAGAGCAGCCGCTATGCCATCAATGGTGTGCTGTTTGATCGCAAAGGCAAATCACTGCGACTTGTCGCAACTGATGGCCGCAGACTGGCGCTCGCGAATGATTCGGTCACGCCTGGCAAGAAGAGCGAAGAGAAGCGATCATGCATCGTGCCCAGCAAGGCCCTGAAACTTCTCGGCCGGCTCATTGATGATCCCGACGCAGTTGTCCGCCTGGCGATCCAGGATGCCGCCATCATTTTCAGCATCGGCGATGGTCCGGACGCCGCGGTCCTTTCGAGCAACCTTGTCGAAGGCGCGTTCCCGCCGTTTGAAGATGTCATCCCCAAGAACCACGACAAGAAGATCACCTTCGCAACAGCAACGCTTTCAAGCGCAGTGCAGCGGGCAGCGCTGTTGACCAATGAAGAATCCAAAGGCGTTCGCATGAGTTTCACAAGCGAGCATCTCACCCTCAGCAGCCGCGCACCAGAGATGGGCGAGGCCCAGATCGAAGTTGCGCTCGATGAATACAAGGGTGAACCCATCGAGATCGGCTTCAACCCCGGCTTTCTGGTTGATGCGCTCAAGGTCGTTGATGACATGCAAGTGATTGTCGAACTCAAAGATTCCAGTAAGCCAGGCGTCATCAAGGCTGGCAACGAGTTTACCTATGTCGTCATGCCGGTGAATCTGCAGTAGCTCGAGATGCGCGGCGCGTCGGCTTCACTCATCAATGGGCAGATCAGCAGGCTCCGCACTCTCAAACACACTGCGTGGCAGTTCATCAAAGACTGCAACGTCTGTGTGGCGCGCTGGCCGGCCACGCATTTCGCCGCGATCATCTGACAGCATGATGTTGCCATACTTCTGCCAGTTCTTCCACGCCGTTGAGAAGTCAGCTTCCTCCTGATCGCGATCGCGATAAAAGTCCCATTGTTCGACCAGCCGGGATGCCTTGCTGACATAGATGCGATAGCGGTTCCCCGGCGTGAGTCCGACACCATCATCGAATGTGAGATCGATGATGTCGCACGGTTCTTCTGTGAGCGTCTGACCCTCGCCGATGTAGGACAGCGTGACACCCGGATCGCGCAGCTTGTAAGGCATGACGAGCCAGTAACTGTCGTTGACCCACGCGGCGTAGCCACCTTCAAGCATCCGCGCCACGTCCGTTTCATCATCGACTTCTACGCCATCGTGGAAGGCGTTGCCCTGACGGGTGTGGAGGTTCATGAGGATCACCGTCGCGTTGCCTTCGCGGTCATTGAACTCAACACGAATGTCGCCTGTCTGCTTGTCCCAGACGTGCAGACGTGTGCCAAAGAAGCGCCATGTGATGTAGCGGGTGTTCGCCCACGCTTCGCTGCCACCCAATGCCTGCATGACCTCATCTGCGATTTCGATCGCGCGGGGATCGCTGCGATCCAGAGTCTTGCCTTCGAGCGCATCAAGCTGCTGGTGCAACCAGGGGCCAGCATCGACCTCATTCCCATCTGCGAGGCGAATTCGGTAGGCCTGCCCGCTGGATGAGGATGCACTGCCGAGTTCATCGATAAACATCTCCGCGCTCTTGATCGCATCGCCAGCTGAGCGCCACTTGCGCTGCAGGTGAGCTGCTGCCTCTGCTGCAGTATGCTCTCCGCCGTTGCGGATGAAGACGATCCCGTCAAGCGTTGCGACATGCTCGAGCAGCGCTTCGATGCGGCGAGTTTCCATAACTGCGGGCGACTGCGCATCCGGCGGCGTTGCTGCGGGTTGCGTTGTCGCAGGCTTCGTTTCGGCTGGCTGCGTCGTCTGTTGTGCAACACACGGGCGCGCTGCTACACCGCATGAAACAATCATCAGAACGAGCGGAGCGAATAAATTGCGCATATTGATGCGTTGATTGGTGTGCATCGCGAATCATAGCGGCAATCTGGAACCTGCGATGAGCGGTATCTCATCGCTCATTCACATCGACTTCATGCTGCGCCTGTATAAGTTACAACAGATGCAGACGCGACGTGCATCTGCACCCGTGACATTACCACTCACTACTGTCGCACATGCGACAGGAGGTACCATTATGGAACATATCGAGATGAAGGGCAAGTGGAACGAACTCAAAGGCAAGGTCAAGGAACAGTGGGGCAAACTCACCGATGATGACCTTGATCAGATCGACGGCCAGAAGGACCAGCTCATCGGTCGCGTCCAACAGTCGTACGGCCGCAGCAAGGCTGAGGCTGAGAAGGAAGTGAACTCATTCATGCACCGCTGTGGGTGCGAGTGATCTCACGCCCATCTCTGAAGTAACCGAAACCCGCCCCGCGGGCGACGAGCTCCGGGGCGTTTCAATGTCGTTGCATCATCAACGCATTGCATCGCGCACGTTTCACCATAATCAGGATACGCGCACAACACTGATCGTCTCGCCCGACTGCATACGGCCGGGTACAGTCACCTTGGCATAACATCCTGCCCGCCCGATCATCGCCTTTTTCAACGTCGGATCGATAGCATCGAGGACATAGCAGGGCGACCGCTTCTTTGTGATTTCGAGCGTGACGCCGCCTGAGAATTGCAGCACATCGCCAGGTTCGAGTAAGTCGCAGCCGAGGCGGCGACAGGTGATGTTCTCTCCGACTTTGCCAATGCCAACCTCAAAGCCTTCCTGCTTGAGTTCTTCCAGCACTTCGAGATCGATCAGACTGACAGCCTGCAGAGGCGTTCGATGCTTCTCGTGATTGTGCTCGTCGCCCGCCAGACCGGATTCGCTGATTGCGATATGTTCCTGCGGCGTTTTGGGGATTCCACCATTTGATGTGTTGATCGAAATCACTTCAGCCGGGGGGATTGCTGCTTGGGGATTGGCCTTCATCATTGCCCATTGTATGCTGCAAACGCTCGCGCATAGACTGATGCATGATCCAGCCGCACATCGTCGTTGACATGCAGCAACGCATGCGGAGACTGCGCACGCCAGCAGCGGTCGGTTCCATTCCGCACCTTGGCGATTTCAGCTTCATCAAGTCATGACTGATCTGACGCGCTATTTTGTACTCAGCGGTTTGCCACGCAGCGGGACGACATATCTTGCTGCTCTTGTCCATCAGCCGCCCTCAGTGATCTCTATTTCCGAAGCAGGTGGCACCTGGAAGAATCTGTATCGAAGCCACGGCATTCACACGCCGATGGCAAGTATCGCTGCCATCTTCAAGGAATATCAGCAGCGTTTATACGACGGAGATGAAATTGCTTCGTTCGATTCCACCGCCGGGTATGCAGGCGACGCACGCGTCGATACCTGGAATCAGCCCAAAGCAGCAGTGCAGTTTGACATCGCTGAAACAACACGCCTGGGATTTAAAAACCCTGAGGTTTTCCTTGCCTGGCTGCCGACATTTCTTGATGCAGGATTTCGTTGTGCTGTCACCGTCCGACATCCTCTGGCTGTGATTGCGTCATGGCAGCGAAAGGGCAATGAGCGGAACGCTCGCGGCCAGTCGATTCATGGAACATTCGCCGACGGCGCATCAGTCTGTTATGTCTCATCAGCCGACACGCCGCTCGCCCGCTGCATTGATCTTTACAATGCATTGGCGCAGATGATTCTGACGCAGACGGAACATCCTCTTCTGAAGATCGTGCGATATGAAGACTGGTTTTCTCGTGGTCTCGAGCAGTTGCAGCAGGTCTGTGCACATCTGGAAATCCCTGTGCCAACAGCCTTGTCCCCATCACCCATTGCGCCCCCACCCCTGGAGCTTTCCGAGGATGCAATAGCGTGCATCTGCAGTGATTGCATCATTGCTGAGCGGTTTGGATATCACGTGATCAACGTGGCCGAGCCCACCCGCCTTTCAACGGATCTGTTCTCGCATGGATGACCACGCTCTTCTTTTGATTGTCGGACTGCAGAAGTCTGGAACAACATTGCTCCAGCGCCTGCTGCTTGATACTGGATTCATCACAAAGCCCTTTCGCACCGAAGGCGATGAGTTCTGGGGAAACATACCACCATTTTCACCGGGTGAAGCGCCAGCGGGGACGCTGTATCAGCAATACAATGGAACGCGCGGCCATTTGCTGACAGCCGATGATGCAACGCCCGATGTCGTCGCGCTGATGACAGAGCGCCTCCATGCGATTGAGTGCGACACGCCGCTCATGTTGGCCAAGAGCCCCTACAACACAGTGCGCATTCCCTGGCTGAAGAAGGTTTTTCCTAATGCTTGTATCGTTGCCATGGTGCGCGATCCGGTTGCGAATGTCTTCTCGCTTCTGAAGAAGTTTCATCCACACGACGATCGCGGCGCTGAGCCGGAAGAGGGATGGTGGGGTGTGAAGCCGCCGCAATGGACCTCTCTGCGCAGAACGAATATTGTCGAGCAATGCGCTCTGCAGTGGCTGCATGTCAACACGGTGCTGGTAGACAATCTTGCCCATGTCGACTGCCTCATTCCTTATGCTCAGCTCTGTGACACGCCCGCAACATTCCTCGGCAGGATATTCGATCGCATGCGTGTTGCGCTCGATATAGAATCGCTTGTGCTGCCCTCGATTCAATGCTTTGACAAGGAGTTCGCCATTGGCTCGCGACTGCGTTCAAAGAACCGCTATTGGCGGGAGCGTGGCCGCTCACTGGAAACCCCTGCAACTGAGACGATCGAGATCAATGCCTTGGCACACAACGATATGGATCTGATTCAGCGCATTTGCGAGCCAGCTGCGACTCGCCTGAGAGGCGAGGCGTGACGCTTGCATTTCTTGCGTGTGTTGAAGCGGGCCCGCTTGAAGCAAAGGCGATATTGCTGTGCGAGTCGATTCGTCGTTACGCAGGAGCATTGGCACACGCTCCCATTCACACTTTCCAACCGCGACGGGAAACTGCGATTGCGCCCGCGACATATGAAGCGCTCAGTCAACTCGATGTCATCCATCATACGGATCTTCTCAATCACACGCATCACAACTATGCCATCGGCAATAAGATGTTTGCAGCAGCCTGGGCAGAGCAGCATGTTCCTGCTGAGCTGCTGGTATTTGTTGATACCGATACGTTTTTTCTCAACGAGCCTGCTGAACTTCTTCTGCCGGATGGCATTGACGCAGCAGTCAGGCCAGTTGATCGCAAACGATTCGGTTCAACCGGACCTGACGATGAATATGAACCATACTGGCAGCGGCTGTATGAACTTACCAGCGTACGCGCCTGCCCTTTTGTGACCACCGCGGTGGATGGCGAGAATATTCGCGCGTATTTCAATGC
>JBPCKF010000096.1:0-6699 GCA_051004555.1 Phycisphaerales bacterium
AGGCTACTCCACCCGAATACCACCGGAATCGCGTAGCGCCTCCCATTCCGCAAGAGCCGGCGCTTTCTCTTTTCGTGCGGCCTCGATCAACGTCGGCGAGCCGGCACCCGAACGCTTTCACGAAGTATTTGTAGAGCGCGGGGCAGGACCCCGAGGCGAGGAGCCACCGCCCGTGCTTAGTGGACCGTGGCTTCAATGGCACAGGAATGCCCTCGTCCTCAGCGGATCTCAATCACGCTGACGCCCGGAGTCAGCACTTCGTACACCACTGCAACGTCGTTGGGGAGCATGCGGACGCATCCCATCGACATCTGCTTGCCGATGGAGTCTGGTTCGATGGTGCCGTGGATGCCGTAGCCAGCCCGATCGCGATTGTTTTCGTCCTGCCCGACGAGTTCCAGCCAATGTTCGCCGATGGGATTCATCGGATCGCTGGGCAGAAATCGTTCACGGGTGCGGGGATTGATCCATTCGGGATCGATGAGGCGCGAGCCGATCGTAAAGCGGCCAGTCGGCGTGGCGTTGTACTCGCCCAGGCCGACGGGGAAACTGCGGACGAAGACCAGGTCGCGGCCCTGTCCCATGTAGAGGTCAAGGCGATAGTCGTTCTTCGAGACGACTGCATGAAAAGGCCCGCTGATGATTTTGATGTCCTGCCCAGCTCGGATGCGGCGAACATCTGCGATCTGGTTGATTCTTTGAATGAATCGCCAGTCCACATCAAGGTCCAGCCGCGATGCAATCTTTTCCAGCACATCGCCCGGCTGGATTTTGTAGGCTGATGCAAAGGGATCGTCCGGCACGACGAGCGGGCTGAAGATGAGCTTGTCGTTGATGTTGGCAAGTGTGTCGCGCGTGCGGGTCGCTTCATCAGCTGGAAGTGCGCCGGTGAGAAGAGCAGCGCTCAGTTCACGCCGTGCATCGACGAGGTTGCCTGCGACATCAAGTTGCATGCCGCGGCGAGCGAGTTGACGTGCACGTTCGACTGCGCCTGGGTCGATCGTTGGTGCGGATGCCTGTTCGGGCTGCCGCTGCCTGGTGTTGTCATCATTATCAGCAGCAGTTACTGTCTCGCGCGACGCAGTTGCTTGTACGCTCGATTCCTGGGCAGTGTTGCGTTCTGGCGTGAGTCGCGGGTTGTTGATGACTGCAGGTGGCGAAGTGGTTTCATTTGATTTGGCTGCTGTGCGATCAGCTACGCGATCAACCGCACGATCGTCGCGCCGATCGGCTTGGTCGTTATTCCTTGATGCGTTTGGCGGGTGGGGAAGACTGGTAGTGCCGCTGAGCATTGTGCCGCTGCTTCCAGTATTGCTTTCTGTCGGCGCAGGTGGCGTGGGCGTGGCAGTGTCATTGCTTGCTGGATTGGCAGACGCAAGCGAGGTGTCTGCGTCGCTGCCATCCGGCCAGACGAGCCACCCGACGAACGCAATGATGCTGAGCGAAACCACAAGCAGTGGCAGGCGGGGGATGAGCCGCTTTCGCCGGAACATGTGATTGCGGTGATATCCCATCCTGGATGACTGGCTGGGTAAACCCATTGGCTGATCCTCCGTGACAACGCCTTCACCCTCAGCTGCGTCAGTCACACAACGCGCATCTGAGCGACGGACACATCCGTGTACCGGTCGACTGCATTGTAGCGGAAACTGCTGGCGATGTGCAAGGGGCCAAGCCCCATTTCACGATGACTTCAGAAGCGCGGCCTAGCTGGACCCATGTTCCGGAGCGGTCTGATCATGTTTGGGTTGATATCCGATCGCTGGCAGCTTGGCGCGGCCTTCCGGCATGCTGGGGTGCGGCTGCACTTCCTTCATGGTTGCGAGATATCGCCTGGCAAGCTCCTGGTAGACCTTGGTGCCTTGAGTTTTCCAGTTGATTTCCCGCTCTTCGAGGGTGCGGATGACCCTGGCCGGAATGCCCGCAACCAGTGTGCGTGGCGGGACGGTGGTTTCAGCCTTCACAAACGCCAGGGCAGCAACGAAACTCTCTTCGCCAATGACTGCATCATCCATAATCACTGCACCCATCCCGATGAGCGCGTTTCGGCCGATGGTGCAGCCATGCAGCACTGCTCCATGTCCGACATGCCCGTTCTGTTCGATGATGGTTGCCTTGCCGGGGAAGCAGTGAACAGTGCAGTTGTCCTGCACGTTGGATCCCGGCTTGAGGATGATCGACCCGATGTCGCCACGCAGTGATGCGCCGGGTCCGACCAGACAGCCGCGCCCGATGATGACGTCGCCGATGATGGTCGCAGTTGGGTGAACGAACGCGGTGGGATCAACAACCGGACGTACACCTTCAAACTCATAGCATGGCATGGGCGATCATAGTGCCCCCGAGGCGGCACCATCGCGCGACACAATCACGCCCGCTGCAACCGTCGCCACGACTGAGGGCTGTTCATCATTCCAGTCAATACTGCAGGGATCGCGATCGAGCAGGACAACATCGCCTGCTTTGCCAAGCTCGAGTGTGCCGATGAACTTCTCCGCATGCAGCGCGTGGGCTGCGACTTTTGTCCAGCCGCGAATCGCATCCAACGGGGTGATGTTCTCTTGTGGTTGAAAGATTGTGTCATCGAGAGTCCTGCCCGTGATGGCTGCGTGCATGCCTTTGATGGGATTGCAGGAAACGATTGGCCAGTCGCTGCCGAACGCAATCACAGCCCCATGATCAAGCAGCGACACACATGCAAACGATCCCATCAGCCGCTCTGATCCCACGCGCCGCTCGAGGTAGCGACCATCATCCGCCCGGTGCAGCGGCTGCATGCTGAGCATCATGCCATCGAGCGCCTTGAGTCGCAGCAGATCCTGTTGATCAATCTGCTGGGCGTGCTCAATGCGTGGCCGCACGTGTCGCCTCACATCTGCATCAAGCGTGGCAATGGCATCGAGCGCTCGACGAAACGCAGCATCGCCAATGGCGTGCATGGCTGGCTGCCACCCGCGCGATGCAACCTCGTGTATCCAGCGATCGAGCGTGTGATCGAGGGCGTGCTCGCACCACATGCCGTGATTGCCGCGATCATCGCTGTACGCATCGAGCATACGCGCAGTACGCGAGCCGATCGTGCCATCGAGGAACGACTTGTAGCCGATGATGGCGCAGCGATCGTCGTTGTCAAAGGTCTCGGAGAATGTGAAATCAAGTGGCAGGGTGCGATCGAGCAGTGTCAGGAAAATCCGCAGCGAAAGATTCTGACGGGCTGGGTTGATCACATCGCTGACCGTCGCTGCATACTCCATCGAACCGACAGCGGTGATGCCGTGCTGATGTGCGTGGACAACGGCCGCATTGAGGGCGCGGCTGCGCATCTCTGAAGAGAGTGGCGGGACGATCTGCTGCACCAACTGCCAGGCAGCGGCTTCTAGGAACAGGCCCGTCGGATTGCCATGCTGGTCGCGAACAATGTGCCCGCCGGGTGGATCGGGCTGGGAGAGATTCAGCTGCTCGATGACAGCGTGGTTGACGAGGCAGACATGTGTATCCATCCGCCACGCAATCGCGGGCCGATCGCCAGCTGCAGCCAGCCAGGTTGCGTCCGGCAGGGCATGGTCGTGCCAGTTTTCGTTGGACCATCCCCGCGCAATCAGCCACTCCCCGCGTGGAAGCTGTGCATGAGCATCTGCGACTGCATCTTCAAACTGTTGACGCGACTTTACATTGCTCAGATCAGTCTGCAACAGCGATTCGCCAGCCATCAGCAGGTGAACATGCGTATCAATAAAGCCCGGCAGCGCATACGCCCCTTCCGCATCAAACACCGGCAGGGCGGCGGACTGAACATCAATATTGATCGCTGTGATGATGCCGGACTGGATGATGAGATTGCTGAGCCGGGCGCTGCCATCTTGAAGATTGAGCACGCGCGCATTGGTGATGATGAGATCACCAGGTTGTGACATGCGGGCTGCTTTTTCTCATGGCTGTGACTTGAAACTCAGAACTCAAGCGAACTGAGCATGGCATCAAATGCATCGCGGTGCGCCAGTACAGTTGCGGTCGGTCCCAGCAGGCGGATAAAGATCTGCTCACCATCGGGTCGCACGACGATGGCCTGTATCATGGTGCGGCCGGTGCCGGAATCAGTTGCGCTCATCGCGCCGCCATCGTATGTGCCGGTGAGCGTTGCAATGGTGACAGCAAGTCCGTTGATGTTGCGGGTCTCGATGTTGGGTTCGACAGCGCTGCCATCTTCGGCTGTAAACTGTCCCACCCAGCGCTGGATGTTTGCGTCCACACTGCCGCCAATGCCGCCGAACGCGACAAGCGTTGCATCGCCAGCCGCGGGTTGATCGTCACCTGCGGGCACGCGCATCTGCAGGACCCGCATCGAACTCGAAGGTGTCTGTGATTCCCACTCGGGTGGCAAGGTTGCCAGCAGCCAGGAAAACTCGGCGACTCCGTCTCTGTTCGCATTGTCGTTGCGGCGCTCTTCAGCATCGGATGTACCCGAACGGGTGCCCCGGTCTTCAATAGTGCCGGTGCGGTCATCTGCATCATCATCATCGACGACAAACACATCGCCCTCGCGCGTTGGCTGCTCGGTCTTCTTGCAGGATGTCATCATCACCGACGCTGCCAGAAGCATGACTGCAGTTGCGTGAACGAACGAGACTGGATTGATGAACATGGCGTGACTCCTGCGAGCGCGTGTGAGTGTTACTACTGTTCAGACTTCATCTGCACAGTTCGAGATACACATCATAGAACGCATCAAAGTAGGGCCAAAAATCCGGCTGAATGGTGAGCTTCATGATCGAACGCACCAGCGTGTTCTGCGAGGAATCTGTGAGTTCAACAAGATGCCCGCCGCCGATGAGGGCAATATCTGCAAAGACAGCCCGCGTATTGATGTTGTACTGGCTGAGCCAGAACTCACGTTCGTTGCGTTCGGTTGGGGTGAGGGATGCGAGGTAGCCGTTGGGCCATTGCATGGGCACATGCACTGCATGCACGCTGAGGCCCTGCTGCACATACCACTCCAGCAGCGATCGCACTTCCGAACCGTCTTTGTCGTGTGGTGGTGCATCGCCGATGAGAATGATCTCGCGCTCGGCTGCATCGGCCCATTCGAACTTGCGGCAGGCAGCCAGCCCATCCAGCACCGCTTCTGGAAATGTGGCTCCGCCTGGCGTTGCCAGCCCGAAAAGAAAGTTGCGCAGCGATTCAAGATCAGTGGAAAACTGATGCGCTTCAACAAGACGGCCGGGGTTGTCATGATCGCGAAACGCCAGCAGCCCCAGCCGCATGGTCGAGGAAATGTCAGTGAGAAAGAGCATGAGTGCATCGACATCTGCTTTGACTGCATCAATGACTGGCGTCATCGAGTTGGTTGCGTCAAGCACGATGACCATCTCAAGATCGCGCTGCCGCAATGAGCCGAGGTAGTCGCGCAGTTGCAGAAACGTCTCTGCGTCAGCCAGGGCGATGAGTGAAGGCTGGGCTTGATCGCGCAGCTGAGGGCGTGGCAACTGATAGTCGCGCGGCTGGCTGGCAGCCCATCGCTGCCATTCGATGAGCGTTGCAGGAGCACGATCAAGCTGCAGCACGCGGGCCAATCGGCGGGAAATCATCGCTGCAATCTGAGGCGACATGTTCGCTATCAGGCGGCCGGTGCGTTTGGAAGCGTCAGCCCGAATGCCCTCACTGGGCGAGGCTGCTCCGAGTTCGATACCAAGCAGAAGGGCATCGACAGTACGCATGCGCAAAAGGCGCGTCGTGGCAGCGTTGAGCGTCTCTTCGGGCACGTTGTAGCCGAAGCGCACAGCCGTTCGCAGGACACGGGCATCATCTTCATTGGTGAACTGCTCAGGTGCAATCGTGAGGCCCTGTTGATGCGCTGTCGCAATCGCAAAACAGCGCACCTGCCAGGCAGCATCAGACAACGCATTGTTGGCCAGTTGCGCGACGCCCTCACCTTCAAAGCGCGCAAGCCGCATCAGAGCGACGGCACGGTAGGCCCAGTCGTCCGAGGTGAGCATGTCCTCAACGACGCTCCGCTCCGCTTCAGCCACCGCCTCGAAGGAGACTGGCAGTTGGGGCGCAGGCTGAGTTCGAGCGGGGGGCGTCGGAGGGGGCGCGGGGGGACCTGTGGGAGGGGTCTGCTGAGCGGCGGCCGCGGCCGATGTGAACATCAGAGCCACGAGGGCGATGGTGAATGTGTTTGTCAGTGAATGACAGCGCATGGATACAGATCTTCCAGCCAGAGGAGGGCGCCCACCATTCTATGACGCGGGAGTGAGGGGTGAACAGGGCGTTGGTCGAGGACAACAGCGCGATGGGGGAAGACCGCTGTGCCGTGGTTATCGCCCCGCCGATCATGTCTAAACTTACGCCGCGCAAGGAGACGCGTGTCGAGGTTGTCCGCCCAGTTGAGAAATCCACATCAGTGTTGGGAAGGATTCCGGGGTCTGCACGAGCGCTTCGCGGGTCTGCAAGAGCGGAGCTTGGGTCTGCAAGAGCGGAGTTTGGGTCTGCAAGAACGCTTCGCGGGTCTGCAAGTTGGCGCGCCGAGTGTTCTGGATGGCGAGCAGGATGTCTGACGATAGTAAGACGTCCCCCCGCCCCTCCCCGTCCCCGGCGATGAGGGCGGAGGGCAGTTTTCACGTGCTGCATGGGTGGCATGACAGTCCTGCTCCCTCCAGCCTACACTCCCCGCGCGCATGTTCGACTTCGTCACCCCCCAGC
>JBPCKF010000097.1:0-13558 GCA_051004555.1 Phycisphaerales bacterium
ATCAGGAAATGATTTGTCAGTTGGAAAACACCTTTCTGACATTGCGGGGAGAAGACGCTGCTGACTTCCATGCAGAGTGCAGAGGCCGCGGCGACCCTGTGGTTCTACCCCCCCCCCCCCCCCGCCTGTCAACGACAATCTGGTGAATCTCGCGCTTTTTGGCGAGACTTCGCAGGCACGAAGTTCGCGTATCATAACACCGACAATGACGGCGATTCGCATTCGGTAATGGATGAACCATCTGACATGCATCAAGAAGACCACAGAACACCCTCACTGGATACTCCGGAAGAAGATGGCCTGCTGTTTGGCTGCATACTCGATGGCCGAGGCGGCGCGAGGGTGATCGGCTGGTCGGAGATCGAGGCCTGGCAGGAAGCAGATGGGCCGCTTTGGGTGCATCTGGAGCAGACTTCCTCCCGCGTGCAGGACTGGCTCAAGAACAGGAGCGGGCTGACACCCGCAACTGTCGACGCGATGCTGGCGGAGGAAACCCGTCCACGGGTCTTTCGTGGCAAGCGTGGTCTGACTGCCATCCTGCGCGGCGTCAATACCAACCCCGGTTCCGAGCCGGACGACATGGTCGCAATCAGAATGTGGTCGGAAGGCAAGCGCGTCATCACGGTGCGGCACGAAAGGCTGATGGCACCACGCGACATCCTGGCACAACTGATTGAGCATCAGAGCGGACCGACAACCGCACCACAGTTGTTCGAACGGCTGATCGGCCGGTTGATCGATCGCATGGCCGGAACTGTCGCATCGTACGACGAAGCACTCGACGAGATCGAAACAGGGTTGGACGTGACGCGCGCAGCTGAAACACGTCGCAATCTCTCGGACTTGCGGCAAAGCATTGTGCTGCTTCGTCGATACATGTCTCCGCAACGTGAAGCGTTGAACAGTCTGCTGAACGAACCGCCTGCATGGCTCGACGAGCAGAGCCGCCTCAGCCTGCGCGAGACGACCGACAAGTTGCTTCGTTATGTGGAAGAGATGGATGCCACCCGCGAGCGATCGATGGTGATCAAAGATGATATCGCCAACCAGCTTGCTGAATCGACAAACAAGACGCTGTATGTGCTGGCGATCATCTCAGCGATCTTCCTGCCACTTGCGTTTCTGACTGGCCTGCTGGGGATCAACATCGGCGGCATGCCGGGCGTTGACAATCCATATGCCTTCTGGATCTTCTGCGCGATCATGAGTGTTCTGCTGATCTTCGAGCTGATTCTGTTCCGCCGATTGAAATGGTTTTGAGGGCTCGCACAACTTGCGGCGACGGTCGCGGGTCTGGTCGCCGCACCTGCCATACCCTCTCCCATGACATCTCCCCCACTCGATCGCATCGGCGTGCTCTTTGTCTGCCTCGGCAACATCTGCCGCAGCCCGCTTGCAGAAGGCATCTTTCTGCATATGGTCGAGCAACGCGACCTCACCAACAACTTCGACATCGACTCAGCAGGCACCGGGCACTGGCACATCGGGCACCCGGCTGATATCCGCTCCATCAACATCGCGCATCAGCATGGCATCACCCTCCCAAGCCTCGGCAGGCAGATCGACGCCAGCGATTTCACGCGCTTTCACCATTTGATTGCGCTGGACGATTCAATCGCTGAAGAGCTCAAACAACTCGGCGCGCCAGCCGAGCGCGTTTCCCTCATGCTCGACTACCATCCCGGCACACATCTGTGCGATGTCCCCGACCCATATCTCGGCAGCGCAGATGGATTCGTCACTGTGTACAACCTCATCGAACCGAGTTGCCGAGGACTGCTCGACCAACTTGTCGCGCGGCATACGCTGCACCCCGGATAATCCGCATCGCTATCATCCAGCATGCGACGGGCCAAATTTCTGCTGATGGCATACCTCATTGCGATCGGCTGCATCATCTTTGCCACGATCATCAGTCTGGCGCTGTCGCCGCCTGTTGCCCGCGATACCAAAACGTTCTACGAGGCATATTGGAACACCGTCAACACGTTCGATCCGGTAAAGGCCTACGACACCGTGTCGAACCTCATGGTCGATCAGAGCCTTGAAGGCCTGTTCGAATACGATGGTGACAAGTGGAACTTCGACATCATTCCCTGCCTTGCTTCTGAACTTCCTGAGATCAGTAATGATGGCACTGTATACATCATTCGAATCCGTCCCAATGTGCGGTACTCCACGACATGGTGGGACGATGCATCGGACGAGTGGAAGCCGGTTGAACCCTGGGGTGACACGCCGCGGCATGTAACAGCGCACGACTTCGTCTTCTCGATGAAGCGTTTGTGCGACTTTCACAACTCTTCGCCGCATTATGCAGGGACCGCACAGGACCGCCTCGTGGGCGCGACGGAGTTCTTCAACGCGACTGAACAGCGCGACGAGACCACGTGGTATTACGACGACATCGAACTCGCTGGCGCACGCGCGCTTGATGACTACACATTGCGGCTCGAACTGAAACAACCCTACCCACAGCTTATTTATAAACTTATGGGGAACGCGGTCTCGCCTATGCCGCAGGAATATTACGAGTTTTACGCCCGCAATCCCGCGAACAACGAGCACGATCGCGATCGCATGAAATACCGCATGCTGGGCACCGGACCGTATCTTCTGGCTGGATATGAGCGCGAGCGTCATGTGCGGTTTGTGAAGAATGAACATTATCGCGGCCGGCCGGACGTTGATGGACATCCCTCGGGTCAGGGCGGCACGAATCCATTGCTTGCACCCGAGCGCGTGCTGCCATATTCAGTTGAGCAGCAGGAATACATCTTTTCCAAGAATGACCTGGCCCGCTGGTTTAACTTTAAACTTGGCGCATTCGACAAGATTCAGCAGATCCCGAAAGATAAGTTTGGAGCAGCCATGGAGGGGGGCGAGATCAGCCCCGATCTTGCAGCCATCGGAATGCGACAATCGCAGGTGCCCTGGCCATCGATTGAATATATCGCATTTCATGTGCGCGACCATCCTGTCTTGCGGAACAAGCCGCTGCGTCAGGCAATGAGTCTTGCGATCGATCGCGTGCAGTACAATCGGCAGTTCCGGAACAATGAAGAGATTGTTCCCAACGGGCTGGTGCCGCCCGGCTCGTTTACCTACGACGAGAATCATCAGGCAACGTGGTATCGCTACGACCCCGAAGAGGCGCGGAAACTCGCAGACGAGGCCAAGCGCCTGCACCGCGAGCGCCATGGCGAAGCCCTGCCGAAGCTCACGTTGTCCTTTCGAGCGACATCATCCGCGACACGACAGGCCGCGGAGTTTCTGAAACTTTCGTGGGCCCAGATCGGAATCGAAGTGGAGATGGAGTTTTACGATTTCGGGAAATGGCTTGACAATCTGCGCAACCGCAATTATCAGATCAACTCAGCTGGATGGGTTGGCGATTACCCCGACGAAGAAACATTTCTGCAACTCTTCTACAGCCCAAACTATGCAGGTGGCGGGTCGAACAGCACCGGTTTTTCCTCACGCGAGTTCGATGCGCTGTATGAACAGGCCAAGGTGATGATGGATTCGCCCGAGCGGCGAGATCTGTATCTGAAAATGGCTGCAATTGTCGAAGAGGAACTGCCGGTGATCATGTTGTACTACCGGACTCGGCGGGAGTTCTTTTTCGATTGGATCGGCGAAGACTTCAAGCCCCATGTCTATCTTCGTGCTCAGCCAGCCTACTTTCATTTTGATGGTGAGCTGCGGGCAAGAAGGCTGAGCGAGATGCGGAGCAAGTCATCCGACAGCGGGGAGACTGCTGTAGAATGATTGCATTTATTCTTCGACGCCTTCTGTACATGATTCCGGTGCTGCTGGGCGTCCTTGCAATTACATTTGCCCTGTTCTTTGTGGTTGCAGATGATCCGGTACTGCAATTTGCGGGGCAGAATCCATCGGAGGCAACGCTTCGCGCCCTGCGGCGGCAGTACGAGCTGGACGTGCCAGCATTGCCATCACCCGGTTGGTTGCGCGGCGAAGATCTCATTGAATCCACACGGCGCGAGCGGTTCGAAGTGGCGATCGCGGAAGCCCGTGCATTACCGGATCTGAGCGCAGAGCAGCTCGATGACATCGAAGCGCTGGTCAGTGCATGGCGCGACCGCGATCTTGCAGGACAGCAGCAGACGCTGAATGCAGAATTGCGCAAGATTGTGGGAGCGAGTTCCCCCGTCCTCGACTTCAGCGACATCGCATTGGACGAATCGCAGGAACGCGATGTTGCCAAACGATCGATATGGGATGCACAGTTTTTTCGTGTGATGCGATTTGACTTTGCAGACTCGATGGTGCACGAGCAATCCATCTGGCAGCTGATCCGCACCAAAGCGCCACGATCACTGGCAGTGACGATTCCCATTTTCTTTATTGGCCTTGCCATCGAACTGGTATTTTCGCTCATTGCGGCAAGTCGACGAGGCAAGCCGACAGATACGATCATTACCATTCTTGCGGTGCTTGCAATGAGCATTCCATTTCTGACCTATGTCATCTTCGGACAGTGGATCGCTGCAGAGACGCGCATTCTCCCTGTGAGCGGATGGCAGCCGGGATTCGAAGGTGTGCGCTACCTCGTCTTTCCCGTCATCATCGGCGTGATCGCTGGGCTTGGCTCGGCAGTGCGCTTCTACCGGGCTGTGCTGCTTGAAGAAATGGACCGCGATTATGTTCGCACCGCTAGGGCCAAAGGTGTGAAACAAGCGGATGTGCTCTTTATTCATGTGCTGCGCAATGCAGGTATTCCAATCGTGACGCGCCTGAGCGTGATTATCCCATTCCTCATCACTGGCAGTCTGTTGATCGAAACCACATTTGAGATTCCCGGTTTGGGCGATCTCATGCTGAGCAGCATTCAAACGCGCGACTTCTGGGTGGTGATGCCGCTGACGTATCTTATTGCAATTGTCTATTCAATCGCGGTACTGCTCACGGATGTGGCATACGCGCTCATCGACCCGCGTGTGAGGGTGAGCGGATGAGCGCCATCAATCAATCGACACCTGATGAAGTGCAATCAGACGTGCTCACTTCGCGGAAAGCACGGCGCGGGACCAGCCCCGCAGTAGTTGCTATTGCACATCTCAAGCAGCGCAAAATTGCGATGGTGTGCTTTGGAATACTTGTGTTCTATTTTTTGCTGGCTGCGGTGACGTTTCTCCGCCTTCCGGATTCAACCGTCACCAACGCAGATGGCAGCACGCAGGTGATCGAACGACGTTTCATTGGCGAGTGGTTCGAAGAACTCGCAACCAAGCGACTGCTTGATGAAGATGGAAATCCGCTTGATTATCATCCGCCGGGCTTTGGCCAGCCCACGCGCGCAGAACTCGATGGCGAGAAGCGCATCCCCACAACTGTGTATTGGGAAACACCAGCTGGCGAGCCGCGCACGCTTGCAGCGAATTATCACCTCATGCTCGGCACCGACATTCAGGGTCGAAGCGTCTTCTGGCGAACGCTGTACGGCGCACGCATGTCACTCTCGATTGCATTCTGGGCGGCAGTGCTGTCGATTGTCATCGGCACCGTGCTGGGCGCACTGGCAGGGTACTTCGGCGGATGGGTGGATATCACCATCACTTGGCTGTTCACAACCGTTGCATCGATCCCGCGCATTCTGCTCATTCTGGCGTTGGCATACTCGCTCAAAGGACAAACGATTCATCCATTGGGCGTTGAAGTGAACCTGTCGGGATCGCTCATGCTCATCATGGCGATGGGACTCACATCGTGGGTTGGCTTGTGTCGTCTGATTCGCGGCGAGATTCTGAAACAGAAAGAGATGGACTACGAGTCTGCAGCCAGGGCGCTGGGTGTTGGGCGTGGACGCATTCTCGTTCGGCACCTTCTGCCCAACGCGTTTTATCTGGTCATCATTCAGTTCAGCCTGCTGTTTCCGCTGTTCATTCATCTTGAAGTGATTCTCAGTTACCTGGGGCTGGGCGCAAGCAGTGGCGTGAGCTGGGGACAGATGATCGAGGCGTCGCTGCTCGAAATGATGAAGTCGCCGATCGTCTGGTGGCAGCTGGCAGCGGCGAGTGTCGCGGTGTTCGGAGTGTCGTTGGCGTTGAATCTGTTCGGCGATGCGTTGCGCGATGCTCTGGATCCCCGTCTGCAGGCTTCGAACTGATTCCGGCCATCAACTGCGACGAATACTTGAGTCACTCAGACGTTCGAGTCACCATCCACATCCGATCGCGGCACGCCACACTCCCAGCAGGTATCAAACTGCCCTTCGATTGTCTGATTGCATTGGAGACATGCCCAGTCTGTGAGGGGTTCTGGTGACTGATCGTCGGGTGCGCCCGTGTTCGTGTGAGCTTCCTGAAATGCGTGCATGAAACTGAGCGCCGCTGGCGCATCGTCGCGATCGACCCATATCGAGGCAGTCAGGGCAACAATGTGGCCAATGATGCCCGCAAATTCTTCGTGCAGCGCCGCATGAATGCCTTGGGCTTCAAGGGCAGCCCGCAGGGCACCGACCTCCACGATCGGGCCCCGTGTCAGCATGACCGGATTCACCACCACTCGATTGAACGTATCCGGATCGCGGCGGTGAAACGGCCGACCACATTCCGGGCACACTTCGCTGAGCATGGAATCGTGCAGGGGATGGCGGCATTCAAGGCATGTGGCATTGAAATCGGGCACGGGCGACCTTCCTTCCGGCACAGAACTCCGGTTGATCCGGAACTTTCTTGCCATGTGGTAAAATTGGTGTATGGTGAAATAGAGGCTGAGGGAGATGCTCCGTGATGTTCAAGAAATGCACCATTGCCACCAGCTTGGCAGTTATTATGGCGTTGGGCGCGTGTCAGGCACCCCAGCCAGCGCCTGAGGCGACCATATCGGATGATAACGGATGGTATCGCTCACGAGTCACACTGGCGGGCGAGCCGTTGCGAGAGCGAGCGGCGGCGTCCGAAACCTGGCTTGACGACGATGATGCGTATCGCTCCTGGCTGGCCTCACGCAACGATGCCAGCCTCGGATGGCAGGGGTACCATCCCGGACCGTCTCTGATCGGCGTCGTTGATGTCCACGAACATCTATCGATCATCAATGGCCGTCCCGTCGACAATACCCGAATTCACCGCCGCACCCGGGCAATCTACCGCCGATGAGCCATATTAAATCCTTGACATTGCAGCAGTTGCGCCTATAGTCCTGTTCGGCATGCCAGTTGCAACGGAGTGCGTGCGAGCCCGTATTGAAAGGATTGGATATTTACTAATGAATGAGCGTTCATCAAAAACGACAGCTACGAAGAAAGATCTGATCGACAAGATTGTCGCAGAGACCAACTTGAAGCGCTCGGATGTAAAGAAGACAGTGCAGGCGTTTCTTGATGGAGTGATCGAAGAGTTGGGCGATGGCAAGCGCCTTGAGTTTCGCGACTTCGGCGTCTTCGAGGTGCGCCAGCGGGCTTCACGAACCGCTCAGAATCCCAAGACTCTCGAGCCTGTCGATATCCCCGCCCATAAGACGGTGAAATTCAAGGTCGGCCGCCTCATGCGAGAGTCCATTGGCGACTCCAATGGAGTGGATCACGCAGGCGAAGACGAAGCCACAGAGACGGCGGCCTTCACGTCGACAGCACAACGCCGTCGTACGCAAGACACTACTGAAGAGTGATCTTCGCGGTGCGCGGCGCGAAAGCGATCGTCATGTTGATTGCCTGACAACAGTCGCGGCAGCCTCGGCGACCTTCTACAATCACTTCGATGCCGCAGGACGCGCTCACAGAAAGCAAGATCGTCGCGAAGGACCGCGAGCCACGCAAGCCCGATCGCCGCGCTGTCAGTCTCACCGAAGTTGGCAAGCTGTTCGAGAAGCTGCCCCCACATGCCATCGAAGCGGAGATGAGTCTGCTGGGTTCGATGCTGCTCGACCCCGCAGTGGTCGGCGATGTGATCCAGGTGATCCGCAGTGGCGACGACTTCTACAGCAGCGCCCACGGCGCCATTTTCGACACCATCGTCGAACTGTACGACAAGCATTCAACGCTCGATCTGATCACACTCAATCAGATTCTCATCGACCGCGATGTCCTCAGCGCAGTGGGCGGGCCCGACTACCTCGCGGAGATCGGCATGAGCGTGCCCACCGCAGCTCACGCGCCGCACTACGCAAGAATGGTGCGCGACAAGGCCATCATCCGGCAACTCATCCAGGTGGCAGGCGAAGTCATCCACGATGCGTACAACAGTCCCGAGCGGGCTCAGGAGATTCTCGATCGCTCCGAGCATCGCATCTTTCACATCGCAGAGCGCTACGAATCTACTGACTTTTCCGCGCTTATCGACATTCTCAATCAGCAGTTGAAGTTCATCCAGGACAATGATGGTCCTATCTCCGGGTTGCTCACGGGATACGCAGACTTCGATGATCTCACGGGCGGATTACAGCCGGGCGAACTCACCATCCTGGCGGCACGGCCATCGATGGGCAAGACCGCACTCGCGCTCAACCTGGTCGAACAGATCGCAAGACAGAATCATCCCGTCGGCCTGTTCAGCCTGGAAATGAGTAAGGGCCAACTTGTCCAGCGACTGGTGTCGGGACGGGCGGGAGTCGATGTGCAGCGGATCCGTCGCAACATGCTCAGCCGCGAAGAGCTGCCGCGTGTTGCCAGTGCGTGCGCA
Organism: Phycisphaerales bacterium; assembly: GCA_051004555.1. Classification (GTDB taxonomy): domain Bacteria; phylum Planctomycetota; class Phycisphaerae; order Phycisphaerales; family SM1A02; genus JBPCKF01. Next base: position 8,646 of record JBPCKF010000097.1, read on the forward strand.
GCCCTTGCAGAGATGCCCGTCTTCGTGGACGACATGGCTTCAATCACACTCCTGCAACTGCGGGCCAAGGCCAGACGCATGGCCAGCAAGCATGGCATCAAAGCAATCTTTGTTGACTACCTGCAGTTGGTATCGTTGGGCGTGCGAACCGAATCGCGCCAGATCGAGGTGAGCGAAATCAGTCGTGGCCTCAAGGCGCTTGCCCGCGAGCTGGAAGTTCCCGTCGTGTGTATGGCTCAGCTCAATCGTGGACCGGAACAGCGCGAGGGCCATCGTCCTAGGCTCAGTGACCTGCGCGAATCTGGTTCGATTGAACAGGATGCGGACGTTGTCATGTTGCTGCATCGCGAAGATTATTATCACAAGGATGATCCTGCGTATCAGCATACCAACACCGCAGACCTCATCATTGCCAAGCAGCGCAACGGACCGACAGGCGTGGTCGGACTGATATGGGACAGCACGACAACGACCTTCCGAAACCGCGCGTTCGATTCGCCACCGCCTGAGTTTGGATAGCAAGGGCATCGCTGTTGAGGGAGGGCGTCCAACACCGTCTCGACACGCTGCCACCCTTCTGCCCCCCTGGATTTCCCAGCCCTCATATGCCGATCCGCGAATCGGAGCCATGACCGTCTTGCGCAGGCGCGGGGCGTACAAACGGCCGGCTGGTGAAGTTACCATTTTCAAAGATTTTTTTAAGGTGGCTGAAGTCGGGGTGTGTTTGCGCCGATGCGATGTGTGAAAGCACCTGCGCTCACTTGCAGGTCAACACAGTTGGTGCATCTCCGCGCGACCATGCGTGTGGCAGAAGTCCGGGCGGGATGCCGATCAAGAAACAGGAGTTTTACATGGCTACCACCAAGACACGGAATTTCGGCACGACCTTCAAGTCGGCAGTGAATCGCGGCACCGCCCCATTCACCGCAGTCCAGAACATCGCAAGCAAGAACCGCACCACCGAATCGGTTGTGTGGAACAACCTCTTCAGCAATGGCTACGTCTCACGTCGCAAGGTCAATGGTTCATACATCTACTGGCCCACCTTCAACAACACCAGGAAGGCAACCAGCAAGACCAACAACTGGTTCAACAACTTCACATTCCAGAATGTGATCAGCTGGGCCATCGCCAACAACTACTGCACGCCCGAACAGGTCGACAGCCTCAAGACCCAGAAGGACTTCTACAACTTCTTCGGTCCCTTCCTCGCGCAGCAGTTCAACTGGACCATCAACAGTGGCTGGAACATGAGCAAGGTGAACAGCTTCGGCAAGAAGAACACCACTGCCACCAAGCGCAGCACCACCAGGAAGTCGAACGCTCGCAAGAGCAGCACCCGTAAGTCGACAAGCTCAACCGGATATCAGTTCCCCCGCACCGGCACCAGCTCCAGCACCCGCAGCCGCACCTACAGCCGCGCTGCCTGAGTGATCTGCGAGAACATCTCTGTTCACAGAGAAAACGCCGGCCCCATGGTCGGCGTTTTTTTCAATTTGTCTGCACCCGTCGCGAAGCCGGTCTTATCCCGATTACCCCTTTGGTGACCAGTTGGCCTTGAAGGACCGCATGGCTTCGAGGAACTTCTCTTCCAGTTTCTTGAACGACTTGGCTTCTACAAGTTGATCGCGCAGCGATTTCTGCGGACCGCGGAAGTATTCGTGCAGCGACTCCTCAAACTCGTGAACCTTGTTCAGGGCAAGATCATCCAGCAAACCCTTCGACCCTGCAAAGATCGAAATGGCCTGATCGATGACATCGTATGGCTTGAACTGTCCCTGCTTGAGAAGTTCCACCATGCGGCTGCCGCGATCGAGCTGTCGCTGTGATGCAGGATCAAGTTCGGTTCCCAGCTGGGCGAATGCTTCGAGTTCGCGGAAGGCTGCAAGGTCGAGGCGAAGTGAGCCTGCGACTTCTTTCATTGCTTTGATCTGTGCAGCACCTCCGACACGCGACACGGAAATGCCCACGTTGATGGCAGGACGCACGCCCGCTGCGAAGAGTTCCGGCTGCAGATAAATCTGGCCGTCCGTGATGGAAATGACGTTGGTTGGAATGTATGCAGAGACGTCACCTTCCTGCGTTTCAATAATGGGAAGGGCCGTGAGCGAACCGCCGCCGTTTTCATCGCTGAGCTTGGTGGCGCGTTCGAGCAGACGTGAGTGCAGGTAGAAGACGTCGCCGGGATATGCCTCGCGGCCGGGTGGGCGACGAAGCAGCAGCGAGAGCTGACGGTACGCGATGGCCTGTTTGGAAAGATCGTCGTAGACACAAAGTACATGCTTGGGCGTTTTGCCTTCCTTGCCCTGCCACATGAAGTATTCACCCATGGCGCAGCCGGCGTAGGGCGCGATGTACTGCAGCGGAGCAGCGGTTGAAGCGCCTGCGATGACAACGATGGTGTATTCCATCGCCCCGTTCTGCTTGAGCGTTTCAACGGTGGCTGCGACCGTTGAGTCCTTTTGGCCGACTGCGACATAAATGCAGACGACTGCCTCGGGGGTACCCCAGTAGCGCTTCTGATTGATGATGGCGTCGATGGCGACAGCGGTCTTGCCGGTCTTTCGGTCGCCAATGATCAGCTCGCGCTGGCCGCGACCAATGGGGATCATGGCATCAATAGCTTTGATGCCGGTCTGCAGCGGTTCGGACACAGGCTGACGAGCAGCGATGCCGGGGGCGACGATGTCGAGCTTCATGGTAATGGTCGAGTCGATTGCCCCAGCGCCATCCAGCGGGCGACCAAGTGGATCGACAACACGGCCCAGCAACGCTTCACCAGCAGGCACTTCAAGCAGACGCCCGGTTGAGCGGACGGTATCCCCTTCGCGCACAGCCAGCGAATCGCCATAGATGACAGCACCGACGGTATCGAGTTCGAGGTTCATGACCTGCCCGAGTACGGCGCCGTCGTTGGTTTCAAACTCGAGAAGTTCGCCAGCCATCGCGTTGGCGAGGCCGTAGATGCGTGCGATGCCGTCGCCGACTTCAACAACACGGCCGACTTCGGAGATTTCCAGTTCGCTTGCGAACTGTTCGATCTCCTGTTTGATCAGTGTGGTGATCTCGTCTGTCTTGATCTTCATGGTGTTTCGCTTACCTGCTGTTTCAACAAATGCGATTGTGATTAATAAAGGGACTGACTACTCTTCCATAAACTCTGAAGCCCGTTCGCGCAGCGCCTGTCGCGACTGCATAAGTTCGCTCTTCATGCGACGGAGTTGCGTTTGCACTGACCCATCGATGAGTTGATCGCCGATCTTGAGTTTGATTCCGCCAATCATGTGTTCATCAGCGTAGCTGTGAATGACCGGCTCCTTGCCCAGGGCTGCTTTGATGCGCTGGCGGATCGATTCGTTGGCTTCAGCGCCGATGGGAGCAGCGGTGAAAAGATCGACCTCGATGCGGCCAAACGCTTCCTGAACCATGTGGTCAAACGACTCGGTGATGGACGCGAGCGCATTGAGTCGATCCTTGGCGTTGAGCACCAGCAGAAATCGCAGAGAGAGATCGCTGATGCGTCCATCAAACACACGTCGCAGCGTTTCAGAACGGGCAGCACGATCAATGATCGGCGACTCGATGAACCTTCGGAACCTTGGCTGCTCTCGCATGAGCTCGGCAATCTGTCCGAGCTCATTGGCGCTCTCCTCAATGCGATCACGGCCGCCTGCTGCTTCAGCAAGTTCGTAAAGGCTGCGTGCGTAGACTTGTGCGAGTGCGTCGTTGTGCATATGCGTGTGCGCCTAAAGCCTTCCGCTGCCTAGTTGTCCGAGCGACTCTTCGACGAGTCGCTGCTGATCCTGAACGGAGATTTCACGTTTGAGGATGCGCGATGCGATTGCGGTCGCGAGCGTCCCGGCTTCTGCGTGTATTTCCGCGATGGCGTTTTCCTTGGCGGCGCGAATGTCGTTGGCAGCCCGGTTGCGAAGGTCTGCGAGTTCAACCTCGTTGCGTGCGCGAAGTTCCTCTGCTGTGGCCTTGGCTTCGGCGCGGGCCTGCTGAATCATGCGGCTGGCTTCTTCGCGGGCTGAGGACAGTTCGTTTTCGTAGCGATCAAGGGCAGCCTTGGCCTGTTCGCGCGCTTCTTCAGCAGCGCGGATTTCGTCACGAATCTTCTGGTCACGTGCATCCAGAGCCTGGGTGATCATCGGCCAGACCTTCAGGGCAAGAATGGCAAACGCCACCCCGAACACAATCAGGGCTGTGACAGCGGGCAACCAGTTGGACGGGTCGAACACCTGCGCGTGTTCGGCGCCATGCGTCACGTCGCCACCTGTTGCGGTATGTGCATCATCAAGCGCAAGGATGAGCATGTGCATGAACTGCATGCGGACACCTCCATTGTGAACTGCTTTTCAATCACGAGAGCAAACGATGACCGTTGCCGCGCGCAACTGCGAAGCCGCTCAGCTGCCGACCTTGGGGAAGTTGAGGAAGCCGACCACGACTGCGAACAGTGCGACACCTTCGACAAGCGCGGCTGTGAGAATCATGTTGATGAAGATGCGGCCTGCCATTTCCGGCTGACGGGCAACTGCTTCGTTAGACTTTGCGCCGATCATACCAATACCAAGACCAGCGCCGATGACCGCAAGACCAGCAGCCAGGCCAGCACCAAGGCCGCCCAGGCCGGTGACGTCCTGCGCCAGCAGGGTTGTGGTTTCAGCTGCAGCAGCTGTTGCAAAGACCATTGCAAACATGGCTGTGACAATCGTGCCAATAAACTTCTTCATGCGTGTAGATCCTGTCTCCAGAGAACGTGTCGAGCGAGTGAGTGAGTACGAAACAATCCGTCGTGAGGTGAATCAGGCCGGCGCGACTGCGGCGTGCCCGTGAGAATGTTCTTCATCATGTTCATGTGCGTGTTCGTGATCATCGTGATGTGACATAAGCGAGATGAATACCGCAGT
>JBPCKF010000098.1:0-6891 GCA_051004555.1 Phycisphaerales bacterium
GCCTCAACGCAACCCGCGAGATGCGGATCTATCCAATCCGGGAGCTGCTCTTTGAGCCGCTGATGTTTGACAATGCACCCAGCCTCGACTTGCAGGGAGCCCTTCAGGGTGGCGGCGGTGGTGGTGGCGGCGGCGGCGGTGGTGGTCTTGGTGGCGATGGCTTTGGTGGAGGTCCTGGCGGCGGCGGCGCAGGCAACGGCGGATTCGGAAACGGAAATGGCGGTGGCAACGGCGGCAACATCTTCAATCCGCCTGGCGAGGCCCCTTCGCCACGCGATCCTGCAGAACTCGCGCAGGAACTCATCGAAATCATCACCAGCAGCGTAGAGCCCCTGCTGTGGACGAAGGCTGGCGGCCTGACTGCAAGCATTCACTACCACAAGGGCACCCTCATCGTCCTTGCACCCGACTATGTGCACCGGCAGATTGGCGGGTATCCGTTCGCACGGCGCGCAAGCCAGTAATCAGCAACACCATCAGCGCCGCCCTTCCGTCTGATATCATGCGCGCGACCACGTGCGATGATCCTGCGCATATCCTCTGTGCATGCATCGCCTGCGGCTTTACAACACACTCACCAAGCAGATGGAGACATTCGAGCCAGCCCCGCCTGGAAAGGGCCCCATTCTCTTCTATACATGCGGTCCGACTGTGTACGACTTCGCCCACATCGGCAACTTCGCAACATTCCTCAAGGCTGATCTCCTTCGTCGCACACTCGAACTGCTTGGCTATCGAGTACGGCATGTGATGAACATGACGGATGTCGGCCACATGACTGAAGACGATGTCGCTGATGGGTCGGGTGAAGACAAAATGCAGGCAGCTGCCTCACGCCTGCGCGAGGCGAAGAAATCCGGCAAACTGTCTGATGATGCGATCGATATCGATCCGGGCGATCCTTATGCCATCGCGGAGTATTACATTGCTGCGTTCAAGCGCGATGCCCTGACACTCGGCATCAAAGTGGTCCGCGAAGCTGAGGATGACGAGTCGCTGCTCCCGCGCCCGACGCAATACATCGACGCGATGATCGAGCTTGTGCAGACGCTCATCAATCGTGAGCACGCATATGTTGCATCAGATGGCGCAGTCTATTTCGCTGTCACATCATTTCCTGCGTACGGAAAGCTCAGCGGCAACACCATCGACAAACTGCGCGCGGGTGAAGGTGGACGAATCGACGCAGCCAACCAGGCTGTGAAGAAGCACCCTGCGGATTTTCTGCTCTGGAAACCCGATGCGCAGCATCTCATGCGCTGGCAGAGTCCCTGGGGCGAGGGCTATCCCGGTTGGCATCTGGAATGCTCAGCCATGGCAGCTGCGCTGCTGGGCGAGACGATTGACATTCACTCGGGTGGCGAAGACAACATCTTCCCTCACCACGAGTGCGAAATCGCGCAGAGCTGCAGCGCAACGGGAAACCCGACCTTCGCGCGCTACTGGTTTCATCCGCGCCATCTCATGATCGATGGCGCGAAAATGAGTAAAAGCCGCGGCAACTTCTACACGCTGAGCGATCTGCTTGAAAAGGGCGCCTCCCCCGCAGCCATTCGTCTTGCACTGCTTGCGTCCCATTATCGTCAAAATGCTAATCTGACAATGCAGGGCATCAAAGATGCGCAGCGGCAGATCGATCGCTGGCTGCGCGCGCGAACAATGATCGAAGAATCGCTCTCGGAGCCTGCGCAAGATGACCTCGCGACCAGCGGCCCTTTCAGTGATGCACTTGGTGCGTTCACATCAGCGCTGGCTGATGATCTCAACGTCTCTGGGGCGATCGCAGCATTGAACCAGGCCAACGGCGCGTTTGACCCACATGCAGCCGCGACTACAGATGAGCTGCGCGCCCTTGACGCAATGCTTGATACTCTGGGGGTGCGCGACATTTCGAGCGCAGCGGTTGAGCGCGTGGATGACGAGTTGGCTGCACGCGTGGAAGCACTGCTGAGCGACCGCATCCGGGCCCGGCAGGAACGCAACTGGGCCGAGGCGGACCGCATTCGCGAGACGCTGACTGCAATGGGGATTGCCATCAAGGATGGACCGGATGGCACCACATGGGAACGCGCGAGCGTCATGCAATAGTGCCTGCGATGCGGCGGTTCACGTCCCCATCTTGTACGACAACACGACGAACGCAACGTAGCCCGCGAGCAAGGGCCACCCCATCCACCTGCTGAACTTGCCGTCGCGCGTCGCCTTGAAGATGCAAAGCCGGAAGTACAGCAGCATGGCGATCATCGTGGGCAGCGCGATGTAGATGATCGCGGTGGTCGGCTGGTTAGTGGCACCGTCGTAGGCAACCATCAAAGGCGCAGCGACGGCCGAGGCCCCGATCACAAACAGCACGTTGAGGATGTCCGCACCGATCACGTTGCCAACCAGGAGTTCGGCGTGACCCTTGCGGAGCGACTGCATGCCCACGACCAGCTCGGGCAGCGACGTTCCCAGCGCGACGATGGTCCCAGCAATCACCGCGTCGGGCACCGACCACTGCCGCGCCAACTCGCTGATCGAGCCGACCAGCCCGTCGCCTGCCACAATGATCAGCACCAGCCCGACCACGGCAATACCAAAGAGCGCGGACAGCGACTTATCCGCAACTTTGTGGTGCGCGTCGACCTCAACCGTGCCGGGTTCGCCATTCAGCGGGAGCTCAATGAAGTGCTGCTCGCCAAGCGGGTGCTGCCGGGCCCAGCGGACGGAGATGAGCAGATAGCCGATCAGGCCGATGAGCAAAAGAACGCCGATCGGCCGTCCGATGACCGCGTCGCTGCCATACATCGCATAGAAGACCCAGCACAGGCCTGCAAGCAGCATCGCGCTGCCGATCTGGACCCAGCCCTGCCGGGTGAGGACAAACTTGTCTGCTGGCAGCGCGACGAGCACGCATCCGAGCCCGAAGATCAGGCCAGTGTCGGCGATGATCGAGCCGATGCCGTTGCCAAGCGCCAGCCCCGAGTTGCCCGAGAACGCAGCGAGGACGGACACAGCCGTCTCAGGCGTGGTCGTGCCCAGTGAGACGATCGTCGCGCCGATAATCACCTTGGGCATGCCCAGCCGAACCGCGATCCCTGCTGCCCCCTCAACCAGCCAGTCGGCCCCCTTGATGACCACAGCCATCGTCACGATCACGATCGCAATCAGCGCGATCGGACTGCCGCCCGCAAACCACTCCTCCGGCATCAGGCTGGAAAGCGTGCACATCATGGCGGGCATGATATCCGGCGAAGGGTGTCTGGAGCGCGCGCCCCCTGCCACTGCACCGCACGCGCGGATACACTGCATTTCCGCAATCATGGATCACCAACCGTCGCAGCCCATCGAGATTGAAAGGGTGCTCTTCGCAGCCGCAGCTGGCGATGGCAGCGCGTGGCAGATCGTGATCGACCGCTATGCTGAGCGGGTCTTCGCGCTCATTCGCGCTCAAGGGATTGATCCGGAACTGGCTGAAGAGATTACGCAGTCCACATTTGCAACTGTGGCAGCCAAGTTGGGCGATTACGCAGAACTCGGCAAGTTCGAACCCTGGCTTTTCCGCATCGCGATGAACCGGCTGCGCGATGAGATGCGACGGAAAAAGCGACATGCCAGGCCCGTCGACCACATCTCGCTCATCGCCATGGCTGGTGAGGTCCGGAAACCAGCAGCCACGGCTGATGATGCTGATCTCACCCAGTTGCGAGCTGCCATGACGGCCCTGAGCGAGACCGATCGAGAGGTGATCCAGCTGCGACATTATGCGGGTCTGAGCTTCAAGCAGATCGCAGAACTGCTGGATCAGCCCCTGGGAACAGTCCTGGCCCGGCAACACCGCGCCCTTGCCAAGCTGGCAGATCTGATGCAAGCCGCAAATCCCTCGCAGCCGCAGGATTCCCATGCAATGAAAGGCCCACAGCGGCGTTCACAAGGAGGAAGAGACCGATGAACTCGCACGATTTTTCCAACTCGAAACAGATCGAAGCTGCGCTTGAGCGCGATGCGCTCATGCTTCGGCAGGAACTCAGCACAGCGGCCAGGCTGCGCATCTTCGAGGCAACCGAAGCCTCCATCGCGACTCGCAATGGCGAGAGGCTGATCGGGAACACTGCAAACCTGCAGCGGCATCAGCGCTGGGAAGTTGCGCGATTCCAGCAAAGTCGTTCGCGACTCTGGATCGGGATCGGCGCCCTTGCTGCTGTCATGACACTTGCATTCGTCATCAGTCAGCAGGCAACGTTCCCCATCCACAGCCCGCGCCTGGCTGATTCCCGCAATCATGCAGACCTCAACACCAGTTCGGACACTACCGCAGGATTGTTCGACAGCCTCGAACCGATTCTGATCGCAGCTTCTGATGGAAGTGAGGATGAGTCATATTCATTCCGCAGCGACCTGCGAATCAGCGATATCTCGTATGATGAAGTCGAGCAGGAGCTTGCGATGCTCGATACCCTTATTCTGAGCACGATTGGTCCCGGCCGCTGATTGAAACGATGAGACGGGTGCTGGGATGTGTGGAGGGTTGTGTTGTTTTTTTCTCTGAATGAAGTGGAGCCGAACGTATGCTCGCGATAGTTCTTCAATTCACAACTGCTGCCATCATCTCGCTTGCTGGCATGAACAGCACGCTGCCCCAACAGGATGGCCAGGATGATGCGCCCGCGCCAATGCGCGACCGCATGACACGCCCGGACGACAATGCGCGGCAAGACGGCAATCGCCCCGGACCGGATCAACGCCGCGGGATCGATGGCATGCCTGATCGTGATCGCGACCGTGATCGCGATCGCGGCGAGCGTCCGCTTCGCATGACGCCCGAACTGCGAGCCTCCCTCATCAGCGTTGTGACTGACCTCCGCCCGCTCAATGATGCAGATCGAAAGCGCCTGGAAGACATGACTGATGACGATCTCGCTGCGATTGCCACCGGGCGGATGCGGCATCTGCTCACCCTCGCGCAACTGCGCGAAAGCGATCCGGAACTCTACCAGCTGAAGCTCAGCGATCTCAAGCTCGGCCAGCGGGCATTCAGCATCGCTCGGAAAATGGGGATGGCGCGGGCAGGTGGCAACGCCGATCGCGTCCAGGCACTGGCTGATGAACTGCGAACCGTTGTCGCCGAGCAGGTTGATGTGTCGCTCCGTGTCAAGGCCCACGAAATCGCTGCATATGAAGCACGCCTCGAAGTGATGAAGGGGCAACTCGAACGTGACCTCTCTGGAAGAGGCGCTCTGATTGCGCGGCGATTTGAGGCATTGCAGCGACGCAGTGAAAGCGCTCCGGCACAGGGCGGCCGGGGATCACGCGGCAGAGGCGATGACGATCGCACGGGAGACCGTCCTGATCGCGGTCCTGATCGGCCCGATCGTGGACCAGATCGCAACTGAATGCTCCCTTCGTGCTCAACGGGCCCGAAACATTCGCTGATTCGTCCCACCCGGGCCGATGATCGCTTCGACGCGCGCTCCGCAGCGCGGGCAGCGTCCTTCATATCGAGTTGCATCGCGATTGCGGTACATGCGCCCGTAGGTATGGCAACATTGAAACCATACCGACTTCCAGGGCCGTTGGCTGGTGCTGGTCTCGCTTCTCCCCTGTGAATCATGTGACATCGCAGCGATCTCTTCGGCAAGAAGCTGTGTCAACCTTCACTTCCGCTGTTGAAGTGCAGCGACCTGGCTGCGCTGCGGGTCGGTTGCGCCTCCTACGCTTTGCACCATGAAAGTCGCTGTCATCATTCCTGCAGCTGGTGCATCCCGCCGCTTCAATCCCGGCACAGAGAAGAACAAACTCACGCAGGATCTCAACGGGCGTCCCGTGTTCATGCGGGCTTTGGAAGGACTCAGCAATCGGCCCGAGGTCGTTCAGGTGCTGGTTGCGGTCGATCCCGATGTACTCGACATCTTTACAGCCCGCTACGGCGATGCCCTGGGCCTGCGCGGGGCAACATGTGTTGCGGGTGGCCGCGTCGATCGCTGGGAAACAGTCCGCAACGCGCTGGCACATGTGAACGAAACTGTCACGCACATTGCTGTTCACGATGCAGCTCGTCCCTGTCTTCGTGATGAGCTGATCACGCGCCTCTTTGATGCGGCTCAGATCTTTGATGCGGTCATTCCAGCTGTTGCAGTCAACGCAACACTCAAGCGGGCCAGCGAGGATTCCGAAGCCGCAGCTGCGGACGATGCGATCGCCAGCGCGATCCTTGGCGATGCAGGCAACTCATCCACAACGGCCCGCACCGTCATCGAGACCATCGACCGCACCAACGTCGTCGCGGCTCAGACGCCTCAGGTGTTCGCAGCAGATCTGTTTCGGCGTGCCTACGCCCAGACTGATCTCTCGAGCACAGATGATGCCAGCCTTGTCGAGCGACTGGGCGAACCGGTACGCATCATCGAAGGCGATCCGCTCAATCTGAAGATCACGACGGCAACTGATCTGCAACTCGCCAGGGCAATCCTGAGTTCACAACAAAGCTAACCAACAAAGCCGCGACCAGTGGTCGCGGAAAAAACCAAACAACAACAATCAGGCCGCCAACAACGCAGCGGTCTTTGTTTGCACACCAGCCAGTCCAGACACGCTGGTGACGGTAATCTTCACATCCAGATCGCCATACGTCGAGCCGGGATAGGAATAGCGGTGAAACGCCAGCAGCGAGACTTTGAATATGGGATTCTGATCGTCACCCAGCACCTGATGTGGTATGATGTCCCAGGAGACAATGGGTTTTGGGTAGTCGACGGTGGAGTTGTTCGAGTCGCTCGGATCCCACGAGATTGCGCCGGTTTCTTCGACGATGTTGTTGCTCTGGTCCCGGACGACGAGCCACGCTTGAGCGATGGAGATAGAAGTGGTCAGAATCTCATCAGCATCATGGATGTCGCGATTCATCTCGCAGGT
>JBPCKF010000099.1:0-38822 GCA_051004555.1 Phycisphaerales bacterium
AGTCTGCCATGCTCATCAATGAAGCGGCGGCCGGAGAGGTCTTCGAGTTCGTTGACCGCGTTGAGCACGCCGATGGTGACATCTGCGAAGGGTTCTTCGACAGTGGTGGGGGCCTCGCCCCGGTGTGTCTGGCGATAATGGCCATCCACTTTCTGAATCAGAATGGCTTTGGTCGTGGTCGAGCCGCAATCGGTTGCGAGGATGACGTTGACGTCGGCTGGCTGTTGTGGGCTGTCACTCATGGCTGGCATGATAGAACGGAAGGGCTGGCTGTCCTCTCAGTGCCACCGTGAACATTGAAGCAACATGCCAGCCGTGACATGTGACGCACACCTTCGTTCGCGATCATGCATGCACCCGTGTGCCGACCGTTGTGAGGCGGCGCTCGCGAAACTGAGCCGCACTCGGCTTGGCATCCCTTACTTTGAGCCTTTGCTCCAAGTCTCAAAGGAGGCGCGAAGGGCTTGCAGGATGTGTCATTACAGCGTGCATGGCGATTCCTTTCGCGATTTCATGTAGCAAAGCCGTGTTTTGCGGGTATTGTCTTGTTTGAGGAGGAGCGCAATCGACTTTCTCGGACCTAACATCTAGAGAACGCACGTTTGGTCCCTGTTTCTCCTGGAGGAGTTTTGCTGATGAAGATGATGTTTTCGACTTCCGTCGCTGTTGCTGGCCTGATGTTCACAGCCCTTCCTGGGCCACTCGCAGCGGCTGTGGATGACCAGGGCACTTCAGCAACCGGCTTTTCTGCTCGCGAGTTTCAACTCAACACCTTCGAGTACAACGCGCAGGAAGCAGCCAGTCTGGCTGTCTCACCCGATGGCACAATCCTCGCCGCCTGGGGCAGTCGCCGTCAGGAAGAGGGCACCTTTGGCATCTTCGCACGGCTCGTTGCTCCCAACGGTCAGCCGGTGGGCGGCGAGTTGCATCTCAATCAGTATCTTGCCAACAATCAGGCAGCGCCCGCAGTCGCGTTTGATGATCATGGCGTGGCGTGGGTGGTGTGGAACTCATTCGGGCAGGATGGCGATCAGGGTTCGATCATCCTTCGCCGCTTCAGCACTGTCGATGGCGTCTTCCAGCCTCTTGGCGATGAGATGATCGTCAACACCACACGTACAGGCGATCAGACACAGGCAACGGTTGCGGCTGGTGCCCAGGGCGCACTGGTGGCATGGACCGATGTCACGGCAGATGGCGAACGTCAGTTTGTTGCAGCGCGCGCGTTCAATCGCGATGGCACTGCGGTTGATGATGCGGCCAGCACTGTGATCGCCGATGTCGAGCGTGAACATGCCTGGCTGCCGTGCATCGCAGCGCAGCCGGATGGCGCGTTTGTAGTTGCATGGGCCAGTCGCACAGTGGGTGGGGGACCGGCTGGACTTTTCGGCTGTCGTGTTGATCGCGAAGGATCGATCATGGGCGAGCGTTTCGCAATCGCGCCGCCGCAGGAGCGATTCGATGTCGAGCCGTCGATTGCAGCTGATGCACGCGGCAACTTCGTCGTGACCTGGATGGGCAGCAGCGACAATGGTCGTTACGACGTGTATGCACGCCGCTTTGCACATGATGCTTCGCCTCGTTCAGATGCTGAGCGCGTCATGACTGCTGATGACGGCTGGCGCAGCGGGGCTGCCATTGCGGTCGCGGCTGACGGTCGATACATCATCGCAGCCAATCTCGAAGGAGAGGCTGCCACGCAATCAACCAATGGACGGGCGCCGTCAGTGGCCTCCTCCATCATGGCCCAGCGGTTTGATGCAGACGGCCAGGCCATCGGCAGCGCATTGCGGATCAATCGGCATGATGCAGGACGCCAGTTGCTGAACATCGCATCGAATGCGCAGCGAATGGTGTGGACAGCCGACAATCGCATCGCATGTGTGTGGCAGGGCGATACCGGCAGCGATGGATCGGGCATTGCCCTGACAACGCTTTCGCCTGTTGATGTTGCAAGTGTGATTCATGCTTCGTCAGGAGACGGCGTGGCACTGGCAGTTGCTGATGATCTGCATGCACAGATGAGTGGCGAAAACTTTGGCGCCGAAGCGCCGCCAATCTTCGATCCCAACTTTGTTCCCGAGCCGCCCGACTTCCCAGCCAATCCCGGGCAGGACTTCGGCTTTATCGGATTTCAGAACACCGGCTGGACGCCACCCGATCCTGATCTGGCAGTGGGGCCGAATCATGTGGTCGTTGTCGTCAATGGTGGCATCCGCGCGTACACCAAAGATGGCACGCTGGTTTTTGAAGATGACATTTCCGGCTCCGACGGCTTCTGGGGCGAAGTCGGCGCAACCCACTTCGTCTTTGATCCCGTGGCTGTCTATGACACACTCAGTGGCAGGTACATCGTTGTCACGACCGAGCATGGCGATCCCAACCGCTCGATCGAGATCATCAACATCGCGGTCTCGCAGACCAGCGATCCGCTGGACGGCTGGCACAAGTACCGTTTCAACTTCGAGTCGGTTGGCAACTTCATCGACTTCCCCAACCTCGGCGTTGGCCCGGATGCGATCTATGTCACATGTGATTACTTCAGCGACCCCCGTGGCAACTGGATTCACATCTTCGATAAGCAGCGACTGATGAATGGTCAATCCGTCACCCCCAAGGTGCTGCAGACTTCAGGCGGCTTTCGTTCATTGGGGGCGATCACGAGTTACGATGCTGAACAGCCCGCCCAGTATTTCGCGACAGCGTATTCGGGATCCGATACAGCGATTGCAATCGATGCAGTGCGCGATCCCAACGGCACGCCCACGCGCGTGACGTTCAACCTGACTGTGCCCTTTCACGCAGAGCCGCCCCCGGCAGCTCAGCTGGGATCTTCCAACACCGTCGCCACCGTCGGCAAGCGCATCAAGCATGGAGTCCTGCGCAACGGGCACCTCTGGTTGGTGCATACGGTCGGCGATGGTGGCACAGCCCGTCTCCGCTGGTATCAGGTCGACATGCGCGGCTGGCCCACCAGTGGGAACAATCCGCAACTCGTGCAGACCGGCACGCAGAACCTCGGGGCTGGTGTGCATAACTGGTTCGGCGATATCCACGTCGATGCAGCTGGCAACGCGGCCGTCGCGTTCAACCAGTCATCCTCATCAGAGTATGTTTCAGTGCAACGGACGTTCCGCCTCAACACAGATTCGCCCGGCACACTGCGAACACCCGTCATGCAGCAGACAAGCAACTCACCGGAGACCGGCAGCCGCTGGGGCGATTACTCCGGCATCGAACAGGACCCGGTTGAACCATCGGTCTATTGGAATCACCACGAATACCGCACCAGCAGTTGGCGGACATGGGTTGGCAAGTTTGACATCGTTGCCAATCTCCCCGGCCTTGCGTTTGACTATCCCGATGGTCGTCCCGAAATCGTCGACTCGAACGGCGGGACAACGTTCACTGTTGAAGTGCTCCCAGGCGCAAATGCGCCGCAGCCCGGCACCGGACTCCTGTGGGTGAAACTCAATGGAACCTATACCTCCTTCCCCATGAAGGAAGGCAACGCCAACGTCTACACCGCGATGTTCCCGCCAACACCTTGCGGCAACGTTGTCGAGTACTACGTATCAGCGGAAACCGCTGGCAGTCAGCAGATTAACGACCCGATTGATGCGCCCACAACATTCTTCACCGCCCAGAGCTATGCAGATGTTGAAGTGGCATTCGAAGATGACTTTGAAACTGACAACGGCTGGACCGTTGTCAATGAGAACCTCACCGACGGAGCCTGGGAACGCGCGATCCCCGCGGGCGATGGCAGCCGTGGCGACCCCACCAGCGACTTCGATGGCTCGGGACACTGCTATGTCACTGACAATGCGATCGGCAACTCCGATGTTGATGGCGGCCCGACACGGCTGATCTCGCCAATCTTCGATCTCTCTTCATCCGGCAGCGCAACAGTCTCCTTTGCTGCCTGGTTCTCGAATGACGATGATGATGAAGACCGCCTTACCGTTGAGATTTCCAACAATGGTGGCAGCACATGGGTTCTGGTCGAACAGCTTGGCAACACCAGCGGATGGCTGCAGCGAGCATTCGATGTGCAGGACTTTGTCACGCAGACCACCCAGGTGCGGCTGCGCTTCAGCGTGGCTGACAATCCCAACAATTCCGTCACCGAAGCGGCTCTTGACGCCATCGAGATCAGTTCGGTCGGATGCGGGAGCGGGACTGAAGTGGTTGACTTCACTTTCGCGCGGGGCGACCTCGTCTCGGGCGGACTGGCGGAGCTGCTGAGTTCCGATGATCTGTTCTTGCGTGGGAAGTCCGTGTTCGGATTCATCTCGTCCGAGCCTAACCTGGTCGAACTTATTGTTGGGGCAGAGACGCAAGTGTCGTCGCCGAGCACCATCGACCTTGTGATCGAGGGGCGGCTGAACAATCCCAACGGAAATGTTCGCGTTCGTCTGCGCAACTGGAGTACCAGCCAGTTGCAGCAGGTGCATCAATACACGCTCGGCACAACTGAAACCACCGAGAACATCAACGGCATTGCAGCAGCGAATCGTGTACGCAGCAGTGATGGCCGCATCGAAGTGTCCATCAAGCAGGTGGTCATTGCGACCTTCTCGGTCTCGGGATTCCAGACCTACTTCGATCGCGTTGGTGTTGATGTGAACTGACTTCCTCGCAGCCTGCACCTCGCGGCTGTGGACAAGACTCGACTCCCTTATGCAAGGGAACCTTCCCGAGAGCCCGCGATGAGTCTTCATCGCGGGCTTTCAATTTGCGATCGTCAACTCGACACATGAATCCGCGCATACACTCATCCATGAGCAGGGCTGCATCGAGATCTTCAACCGAATCCACAAAGACGTCGAGCAGAAAGAAGAACGCAAATGCGCAGTCGCCCATGACGTACGCGCAGGCTGGCGTTGACATTGAAGCTGGTGATCGTGTCGTCGCAATGATTCAGCGCACGCTCAAGCGCACACACGGGCCACGCGTGATGGGCCAGCATGGCGCGTTTGCGGGCATGTTTCGTCTGGACTACAACGAGAAGCTCTTCAAGCGCAACTATCGCGATCCGGTGCTGGTCGCCTGCACCGATGGCGTGGGAACCAAAGTCAAACTCGCAGCTGAACTCGGCATCTATGACACGGTCGGCATCGACTGCGTGGCAATGAACGTGAACGATCTCATCGTGCAGGGGGCTGAGCCGCTCTTCTTTCTCGATTATCTCGGCCTGCATCGCGTCATCCCGGAGCAGACAGCAGCCATGATTGAAGGGGTTGCGCGCGGCTGCGAAACCGCAGGATGCGCGCTGCTGGGCGGCGAATGTTCAGAGATGCCCGATGTCTACGCAGAAGGCGACTTCGACATCGCAGGCTTTGCTGTGGGTGTTGTTGAACTCAGCCGCGCCATTGACACCATGCGCGTCGAGGCGGGTGACATCGTCATCGGCCTTGCGTCCGACGGGATTCACTCCAACGGATACACACTGGTCCGCAAGATTGTGGATCGAGCCAAACTTGACCTGCAGAAGAAGTGTGATGCTGTCGATGCATCGCGCACGCTGGGTGAGGTGTTGCTGACGCCCACGCGCATTTACGCGCGCCCGATTGTGAAGCTGCTGCGCCACTACACCGTCAAGCGCATCGTCTCGGGCATGGCTCATATCACCGGCGGCGGGCTGTCTGGCAATCTCAATCGCGCGCTGCCTGGTGATGTTGATGCACTGATCGACCGCTCCACATGGGAGGTCCCGCCCATTTTTGGATTTCTGCAGCAGCACGGATCGGTCGCGAATGACGAGATGGACCGCGTCTTCAACATGGGTGTCGGGTATGTCCTGATCGTGCGGCCGACGTTTGCAGACTCTGCGGTCAGGCAACTTATGCAAACGGGCGAGCGCGCGTTCATCATGGGTGAGATCGTCGCTGGATCCGGCAAGGTACGGTACGCAAAGGCATCAACTTGAATGAGTCACACATGAATCGTTTGGCTATGGTCGCAGGCGTTGCGTTGACAATTGTGGTCGCAGCAGCGCCCGCGAATGCTCTTGTTCAAGATGCGGAACCAGCACGTGTACAGGAGTATCAGCTCGACAATGGTGTGCGTGTTGTGAATGTTTATGTTCCGGGCGCAAACAGGCAGGTGACATTCTCGTGCATTCCTGTGAGCATGGGTGATGAGCCAGACGGGCAAGCGCAGTGGTCGCACCTGCTTGAACACATGATGATTCGCAGCACCGATGCCTTCGGCCTTGAGGCGGATGGCATGAGTTTCAACGGCGAAACCAACCACACGCTGTTGCGGTTGGAAACCATTGCGGAGGTGCCCGCCTGGCGCGATTCCGTCGAACGCCATGCTCGCTGGCTGGCGGTTGACACGTTCCCGGAAGAGGTACTGGCCCGCGAGAAGCAAAATGTTCAGCGCGAGATCGATGGCACCGCAGCTGCGCGGCAGACATACAAGTGGTCGGTCGCGGCGTGGAACCAGGTAGTGCGTCATGGTCGCGACCACGCAGCTGTTGCACGCGATGTCCATCGTGCGAGGGCGGAAGAGATCGCAGTATTCGCAAAGCAATCTTGCACCATTGGCGACAATACGTGGCTCTTTACGATCGGCCCGGTTGATCCGGGACAGGTCAAGGACGACATCGCAGCGACCGTGGGGATGATTGATCGAAGCGCAGAGGTGCGCCAGCCCGCGGCTACGCTCGCGCGTGATGCTGGCGCGCTGCGCGGCACATGGGATGTCCCCACGCGCCATGTCCTGGCATGGTGGATCATCGAGCCTGACGCTGACGGTGACATTGAACTACAGGATCTCAAGGCAGCGATTGATGTCATCAGTTACGGAGCGTTTGCAGCGCTCATGCAGCAGCGGAGCGAGATGCTTCCCACCGGCGGCATCGTGTTCAGCGGCATTGATGCAGGCGAGCGCATGCATTGCGGATGAGACCGATGCAGCGCTGGCGATGGATGCACTTCTCGAGCGAGTGCGAAAGGGTGCGCCCGGGGGGAGTATGCTCGGACCGCAGATCGCCCGCATGATGGCCCTTCCCGACTTCGATGCGCTGCGCAACGCTGCCCGGAGCAGTTTCCCCATCACCTTGAAGCGAACTGGCTTCTGCAAGTGCTGCCACGCATGTGCGCCAGCGGAGACAATTTCGCAGCCGTTGCGGAGCGATACCGCAGCATTTCACCAGCAGCCAGGAAGCACGTGCTCGATTCGCTCAAACGGGATCCTACAGGAACGCTGGTGCTGAAACCGACGGGTTCTGATTGAACGTGTGCGATCGCAATGGTTGCGCTGGCAGGAGCGTCGCCTGACTTCTGTTCCGGCCCGTTCCGGATCATTCGACCTTGGAAGTGAGCAGGCGTCGATACTCTTCAGCGCGTTCCTGTTCGTTGAGCGCCGTGTATGTCTGGATGAGCTGATCGAGGCAGCCCTGGGTGAGTCGGTGTTCGTCGCCGAGTTCAGCCCGCAGCACTTGGAGCGCATCAACCAGAAGCGGTTCGGCTGCCTCGGCATTATCATTTGCCAGGAGGCACTTTGCATAAAAATCGCGCGAGAGCGCAAGAAGCACTGGCGAAGGTGGCTGGCTGCCGCGTTCAGCTGCGATGCTCATTCTCTCGTGGTAGTCTGCTTCACGAATGCTCACGACCTCAGCCATGTTGGTCGCAGCGGAGGGCGCATCGCCCGAGGCTAGCTGGATTTCGCTCAGAAGCAGCAGCGCCCGCGCCACAGGCTCACTCCCAGCCCGATATGCACTTCGAACGATGCCCAGAGCGTGCTCGGCATGCTTCAGAGCATCCTCGAGTCGGCGCTGGTCGAAGAGGAAGTGGGCAAAGTCGAGTTCCGTATCTGCAATCGAGCTGTGGTCGGCTCGGAGAGTCGCGGCTTTCATTGCAAGCGCGATCTTATACTCCTCTTCAGCATCTTCAACGCGGTCAACATTGCGGTACACCATGGCAAGATTGTGGTGGGCGCGAGCCAGATAAAAGTGGGGCGAGCCAAGAACCGTCTCAGCCAGGGCAATGGCAGCGTTAAACCGTTCGATGGCTTCCTCATAGCGCTGCTGTCTTCGCAGACAGTGGCCAAGGTTGTTCTGAGAAGCAGCGATGAGCATGGGATCGATGGATTTCGGATCATTCTCGTACAACAGTTCACGAATGCGCAGAGCCTCGAGCAGCATTGGCTCAGCCTCCTTGGATTGGCCCATGGAGTTAATGCACATGGCAAGGCCATTGAGGTGGGCTGCGATCTCCGCAGTATCGCCGGGATTGGCCTTCCGCTGCATTTCCAGCGACTCTTCGTAGAGTTTCTTTGAATCTGCGTAGTTGCGTTGAAACCACCAGACATCAGCCAGGTCCATCATGCTCTGCGCGATCAACTCGTGGCCGGCCGGGAACACTTCCCTGCGAATCTCAAGTGCACGTTGAAGCGTTCTCTCAGCATCATCATAAAGGCTGAACTCCTTCAACGTCGTCCCGACTTTCTGAAGTGCTTCTGCTTCGAGGTCGGGATATTCCTCGAAGTGCTTGGCAGCCTTGGCAGTCATACTGCTGAGCAATGTGAAGATCGTGGTTTCGTGGGCGGGCGTGTCGCCACCACGCTGGGCCGTGGGGTCAGCAGCCTCAGCCATACTTGTGATGAAGAAGTCGAAGCTGAGGGCCATGCGTTCCAGTGCAGTTTCAGCCCGGTTGCGCAGGGTGCGTTCGCGCACAACCAGGAAGCCTGCGCCGAACAGAAGCAGTGTGAGGCCGGCTGCTGCAATCAGGCTGAAGCGTGCAACGCGCTTGCGAACGCGCTGGCGTCGTCGTTGCGGCAACGTGCGCAATCGCTCTGCCAACTCCTTGGCGCTGCCCAGTCGTTCTGACTCATGGCCCTCCACACATGCAGCGATGTCCTCGCGCAAGAGCGGATGCTCGATGTCGCGTTCCCATCCCTGCGCAAGTGGCCGCTCGAGATCACCAACCACCATTTGATACAGCAGCACACCCAGGGCATAGACATCGCCCTGCACGGTGAACATCCGGCCAGCCAAAACTTCGGGCGGTGAGTAGATGGCAGTGCCAGTCAGGCCGGGCAGGGCAGCATCGATCGATGATGTGAATCCCGCTCGTTGAGTATTACTTTCGCTGGCAGTTGCTTTGTCGATCGTTCCGATCCCGAAGTCCGAGAGACAGGGCCTGGGCGATCCATCTGCATGTTCGAAGATGAGGATGTTGGCTGGCTTGATGTCCTTGTGCAACACACCCACCGAGTGCGCTGCAGCCACAGCATCTGCGATCGCAGCAACGAGGTTCAGGCGGGTTGCAAGGTCGAGCTTGCTGATCCCGCCCACTTCATTGGCCCAGTCAAGCAGGCTGCCATGCTCGGTGTATTCACTTTCAAGATAGAAAGGCGGCTCATCGAGTCGCACTTCGTACAGCCGCGCGATGTCGCCACGTTCACCCAGGCCCTCGCGCAGGATGCGTAGCAGCGAGAGTTCACGTTTGAACGAGCGCAGGCGGTCCGCGTCGTAGCAGAACTTGAACACACGATGTGAGCCTGTCCGTTGGTTCGTTCCCAGCCAGACTTCGCCGAATCCACCTTCGCCCAGGCGGCGCTCAAGCGTCCATCCCAGTCGCCCGGGAATTGGCAGACCGATGGCTGGTCGCCAGCCCAGCGTTTCTTCGTCATCAGCTTCAACAACACGGCGGGCTTTGTCGTAGTCGGGAGGCACACGCAACGGCGCGATGCCTGTCCCACCGACCTCGAAGACATCCATCGGTTCATCCTGGCCGTGGAACTGATATGGACCATGCGCAACCCAGCGCAACTCAGGTGCAGGTTTGCCGTTGTCGCCGGGCGGATGTTCACGCACATACTGCCGCGCGTTGTCGAAGGCGGCTCGGCTCATCAATGTTTGCGCAGGGAGCGCCAGCCCCATCACCCTCGCTGCCAGGTCGACTGCGAGGCCGGACACTTTTGCAAGTCCCGTCGATTCCTCATCGAGTTCCGAAACTTCGCCGAGGTGAATGCCGATGCGAACGTAGATCGGCTGCTGGGTTTCTTCACCGCGCACGTGCAGAGCCTGCTGAAAGCGCAGACCCGCCCGCACTGCCTCACTTGTGGTTGGAAAGCGCGCAAGGAATCCATCGCCGGTATCCTTGAGCATCTCCGCCTCTTCGATCGAATCAATCAGGCTGCGAAACAGCCGATCGTGTGCAGCAATCAGATCGCCTGCAACAGCGTCGCCAAAGCGGCGCTTGAGGTCCACTGAACCAACAATGTCAGTGAACATCAGCACCATCAGGCGTGATGAAAAGGGTGATGTCTTCACAGCAGTCATCCTCGAGCCAAGGAGCGACCTTTCTCCGCCGGAATGAAACGGTCTCCTTCCCCCCGGCTTGCTTTCCCCCTGGCTTCAGGCGAGAAAACTCCGTGTGACTCACCAGAAATCTCCGGAAGTCTAGGCTGTCAATCCCATCACCTGCGAACCATTCCCCAACCCTATCCTCCATCATGACCAGTCTGGCAGGTTTTACCACTGGCGAGGCATATGCGCTGCAACTGGATGCGAGCGATCCCGTCCCATCGCAGCGTTCACGCTTTCATGTGCCTTCCGGGAAAGGTGGCGAAGTCGCATATCTGTGTGGCAACTCGCTGGGACTGCAGCCGCGCGCTGCCCGGGCCATGATCCAGCAGGAACTGGACGACTGGCAGAACCTCGCTGTCGAGGGACATCATCACGCTGCAAGGCCGTGGTACCCCTATCACGAACAGTTCGCACCTGGCCTCGAACGCATTCTCGGAGCCCAGCCCGGCGCCGGCGAAGTGGTCGCGATGAACAGCCTGACTGTGAATCTTCACCTGATGCTGGCGACGTTTTATCAGCCCACACCTGATCGCCCGCTCATCGCACTGGATGGGCCGGTCTTCCCCTCCGATCTGTATGCTGCCCAGACACACGCGCGCGTGCGTGGCATCGACCCTGCAGATGCAATATACATCATTCAGCCACGCGATCCCCTGCATGGTCCGCTCGACATCGAAACGATCGAAGCAGAACTCGACCGCATCGGCGAACGCATCAGTGTGCTTCTCTTCAGCGGCGTCAACTTCCTCAGCGGCCAGGCCCACGATATCAGCCGCATCACGGCGCTGGGCCACACGTATGGCTGCATCGTCGGATTCGACCTCGCCCACGCGGCTGGGAATCTCGAACTCAAACTGCACGAGTGGAACGTCGACTTTGCCAGTTGGTGTTCGTACAAGTATCTCAATGGCGGGCCGGGCGCCGTCGCTGGCTGCTTCATTCATGAACGACATGCGCGCAACGTCGATCTTCCCCGACTTGCGGGGTGGTGGGGGAACGATCCGGAAAGCCGCTTTCGCATGCACCTTGATGCAGACTTCGTCGCGCGACCAACCGCTGAAGGTTGGCAGCTCAGCAATCCGCCCGTCCTTGCCATGACGCCCTTGCTTGCATCACTCGATGTATTCGAGAAAGCAGGGGGGATGCACGCGCTCAGGCAGCGAAGCCTGCGATTGACCAGCTACCTGCGGGCGCTTCTTGAGGCGCTGATTCCTGAGGAAGTGTGCACCATCATTACGCCACGCGATGAAGATGCATTTGGCTGTCAACTTTCGCTGGTGTTTTCCAACAGCGATGATGCCCGCGCACGCCACGCAGCCTTGCAGGCACACGACATTGTGTGCGACTTTCGCCCGCCTGATGTGATTCGTCTGGCACCAACGCCGCTCTACAACACGTTTCACGATTGCTGGCGCGGTGCTCAAGCGATGGCAGAAACGTCATAAGCACAGATACAACCGCGAGACATGCGCAACCTGCTGGATGTTACCTGCTTCCACTCCAGCGGTAGCGGGCATCGCTCTTTGTGCCGCTGATCAGTGCCCTGTTGGCATCGACGATCTTCTGCACAGTTGCGATATTCAGGTTGGCTGGACGGCCCTGCCAGCGAATGGTCCAGTCGCTGCTCATGACCATGACATGCGGGATGCCGCGCACAGCCATGGCCCGCTTGGTCAGGCCACGCGTATCAGTTGCAACCGGATACTCCATCGCGCGGGTGCGCATGAACTTCTCGATCGTGTCAGCTGGCTCATCACTCAGGCCCACCGCAACCAGATCATTGCGGAAACGATTGGCAATATCGTTCATGTGGGGGATGGACGCGACGCACGGTCCGCACCAGGTGGCCCAGAAGTCGATGATCACAACCTTGCCTGTCGGATCGGGTTGGCCATTGATCCAGCGTTCGACTGCCAGCTCAGGTGCGCGCTGTCCCTGCAGGTTCGTGGCGCTGAGCTGTTCGCGATTGTGTTCGGGAAATGCAACTGATGTTTCCTCGGAGGCGCTGGCTGCTGCTGGTCGTGGTGTTGGGATCGCGTTCTCATCGAAGGCTTCAGCAGCAAGTTCCCCAACCGCATCTTTCAAACCGCGCTGACTGAGTCCGACATAACGCACTGTGCCGTTGCGGTCGATGACAACATTCTCTGGCCTCTGGTACATGCCAAGCTCATCGAGAAGTGTGCCCTTTGCATCGACGATGATGCGTGCATCAAAGTCGCGCTGCTCGATGAAACGGTCAGATTTCTCGGCACCTTCGGGGGTGTGAATCGCAACGATGACATAGTCGTCCTGATGCAGATCTTCAAGCGCGCGGATGGTCCGCTGGGGCGCTGCTCTGCCGATAGGGGATTGGCTGGTCCATGACTGCACGACGACGACTTTGCCGCGCAAGTCTTCCCATGTGAATGCTTCGCCACCGGGGAAGCTGAGCGTCCCCTTCATCTCATCGGTGATGGGGGCAGGCGCGTAGCCGAGGTTGACATTGAGAAACGCCCGGTCGACTGCATCAATCTTGTCGAGCCAATATGGCTTCACGCCCTCAGGCAGCGCGGGTGCATCATCCTGCGGCTGGCTGGATCGGGCTCGGGCTGGCTGCGACTGATTTCCGCCGCCGTACTGGGCCAGCGCAGCTGGCGCGGTTGAGAGCATCGCTGCGGCGCAAAGGCTGTGAATAATGCATGCGGCTATTGAATGATGTTGCATGTGCGGTGCTCCGAAGGATGTGTTTCGAGTACACCATGATACGCGTGAGTCGATGAGGTCGTTTGACCCCGATTACTCACGCCTTCACAATGTGATCACGCCGACCAGTCACAAGCTTCATTGCGTTGCGCGTGTCGATCACAAGTTGCGCGTTGTCGGCGATCATCTGCCAGTCGTAGGCTGCATGATGTGTTGCAACGATCACGCAGTCATACCCCGCAAGTGTTGCTGCATCAAGCGGAACACTCTGCATATTCAGATCATCATAATGACGCATGAAGTGTGTGCGCGGCACATGCGGGTCGTTGTAATCAACATGGGCGCCCAGGTCGCGCAGTTGGGTAATCAGCTCGAAGCTGGGACTCTCGCGTACATCATCGATGTCGGGCTTGTACGCCAGGCCAAGAATGAGCACGCGCGAACCGTGTATCGACTTGCCATTGCGATTGAACGCCCGCGATGTCTGCTGGATCACCCATCCTGGCATCTCATGGTTCACCTGCCCTGCGAGTTCGATGAACTGCGTCGGCAAGCCGACCTCGCGGGCTTTCCATGTCAGATAAAAAGGATCGATGGGAATGCAGTGTCCGCCCAGGCCGGGCCCGGGATAAAACGGCTGATAGCCGAAAGGCTTGGTTGATGCTGCTTCGATCACATCCCAGATGTCGATGCCCATTGCCATGAAGATGCGTTTGAGTTCATTGACCAAGGCAATGTTGACAGCGCGGTAAATGTTTTCCAGCAGCTTGGCTGCTTCAGCAATCTCCGCAGAAGCGACCGGCACCACAGTTTGAATGGCGCAGGCATACAACGCCACACCAAGATCGCGTGAGCGGTCATCGATTCCGCCCAGGAGTTTGGGAATGGTGCCAGTGGTGTGATCGCGACGGCCGGGATCTTCGCGCTCAGGTGAGAAGATAAGAAAAAAGTCTTCGCCCGGTTTCAAGCCGGTGCCTGCCAACCGAGGCAGAATCACTTCGCGTGTCGTGCCTGGCCAGGTGGTTGATTCGAGCGAAATCAACTGGCCCGGGCGCAGCACCTTTGCAATTGCATCAGCAGTTTTTTCGACATAGCTCAGATCAGGATCGCGATGTTTGCCAAGTGGGGTCGGCACGCAGATGATCATGGCATCAGCCACAGCGAGCTGCGCGACGTCGCTGGTCACGGTAAACCGCTGTGCATCATTTCCATGCGACATGTGGCTGACGAAATCAGTTCCAAGATGCGCAAGGTAGTTGCGACCAGCCTGCAGCTGTTCGATCTTGCCAGGATCGATATCAAACCCCAGCACGGGAAACCCTGCATCAAAGAACGCTCGCAAGAGGGGCAGGCCGACATAGCCAAGGCCGATGACTGCAACCACCGCGCTGCGGGAGTCGATGCGGCTGCGCAAACTGACGTGTGATGAGCTGGTCATTGTGAGCAGGACGGTAGCACGCCCGCTGCTGTCATTCCCGCGCAGGGCAGTGTCGTCATTCCCGCGCAGGCGGGAATCCAGTGGACGTGCGGCGTGCGTGCGGGCTGCCGCAGTGCTGCCGTTGCCCAAGTAACGTTCTTCTGGGTCCCCGCCTGCGCGGGGACGACGGATTCACCTTGGCCGCTATCGTCAAGGCGGTGCTATCGCATCGACCAGCCAGAACGGATTTCAGCTCGGAAACACGCAATGTCTTTCGACTACCAGCCCACACTCAGCGGCAAACTCATTACGCTCCGTCCGCTTCAGCCCGACGACTTTGAGGCGCTCTACGCGGTCGCATCCGATCCGCTCATCTGGCAGCAGCACCCTAAATCCGACAGGTGCCATCGCGATGTCTTCACACAGTTCTTCGATGATGCGATCACATCAGGGGGCGCGCTGCTTGTCCTCGACAACGCAACGGGCGCGGTCATTGGTTCTTCGCGCTTTCACGACCACGATGAAGAGCAGAGCGAAGTCGAACTCGGCTGGACATTCCTTGCCCGTTCGCACTGGGGTGGCCAATACAACGGCGAAATGAAACGCCTCATGCTCGAACACGCGTTTCAGTTTGTCCGCCACGTCATTCTGCTCATCGCGCCGGAAAACCAGCGCTCCCGCCGCGCCGCTGAAAAGATCGGGGCCATTCAAAGCGGCACTCGACCAATCAATGACGGCAGCGAGCATCTCGTGTACCGAATCTCGCGAGGGGCCCGCGATCGCAGCGGGTGATGCGTTATCCAGCGCGGCGAAGTTTGCGACCTGCACGGCTCATGCGGGCCAGAATCTCGAGCTGACGGGTTTGCTCGCGCGTCGTGCGCTCGAAAGAAATGCCGCACTCCACCTTGAACTGGCCAACCCGCTGAATCCACTGCACGCGGCCACGCAGGTTCAACGTCTTATCCATCGCGACAAGTTCGATCCCCAGCGGAACATCAGCCTGCGGCGAACGATCTGCAACAATCCGCATCCCCTGTGATGAGAGGTCAAGCACACTGCCAAGGTTACACCGCAACGCATCGACTGCTTCGCGCTCGACAGCGCGGCGGGGATCAGCGGCTGCACCATCATCCGCGCAGGGCTCGGGGTGCAGGCACGCAAGTGGTCGAGGATGCTGGATCATGCTCAAACCATGCAATTCAACCGCACCGGTTGCAAGTCAATCCGCATCTTTGATCGCTCGATATGCAGCATGTGCGGCGTTCGTGGCTTGCGCGGTTGAGTCCGCGAACCATCGCTCGCGGGGAGCGAGGCATCAACCGGGCTACACTGAAGGCATGAAGAACGGACTCCGCTTCTCGAAAACCATCTGCACAGTTTTTCTTGCGATGACAATCGCGTTCGCCGCGCTTGCTGGGGGCGGGCCCGAGAATGTGGCGGTGGTCGTGAACAGCGACAGTTGGGCCTCGAAAGCCGTCGCCAATACCTACATTCATCTTCGCAACATTCCGCCTGGCAACGTTGTCTATCTGGATGATGTTCCGACATTCGAAACCATCAGCGTCGACGATTTTCGCGAGAAGATTCTCGGCCCCACCCTGCAGCAACTTGATGTACGCAAGCTGGCAGCGCAGATCGACTGCATTGTCTACTCCACTGATCTTCCATATGCAGTTGATGTCAAATCAGATGTCGAGGGCATCACACTGCCACAGGTGATTCGGCCGACGGGATCGATCAACGGGCTGACGTATCTCTTTGGCCCGGTGATGGCAAAGCAGCCGGTCTATCTCGATCTGCAGAGCAATGCGTATTACCGTCGCACCGGACACGACCGTGTTTTGCCACAGCTTGCGCCCGACATCGAGCAGGCGTATCGCGAGGCTGTCGCGGCTATGCAGGAACAGCGCTACGACGAAGCCGAGCGCACGCTTGCAGGTATCGTCGAAGCCCATCCCGACTTTGCAGAAGCGTGGTACAACTTTGCCTGTTGTCAATCGCTGCTGGGCCGTGCAGATGTTGCGATGGAGGCGCTCAGCAAGGCTGTTGAACACGGCTGGGACAATGCAGAGCACACGCTGAATGATGCGGACCTTGCAACGTTACGCACGCGCGATGATTTTCGCGCACTGACACGCACGATGCGCCGCGATGAGATCCTTACAACCACTCCCACGCGCGGATTCCGCGCGCAACAGGGCTGGCTGCGTGACGGCGAACCTGCGCCGCCCGGCCAACCCGCGATGCACTACATGCTCTCGACCATGCTGGCCTACACTGCAGGTCGTGGAACTTCCGTGAATGAAGCCATCGAGTCGCTCGAACGGGCCGCAGCTGCAGATGGCACATCGCCACGCGGAACTGTTTTCTTTATCAAGAACACAGATGTGCGATCGACGACACGACAATGGGGTTTCGCCAGCGCGGTTGAGCACTTGCGCGGCATGGGTGTCGAAGCGAAGGTTTACGAAACACACTCAGTACCACGCGAACGCGTCGACATCATCGGCCTCATGGCTGGGTCAGCCAATCTCAAGCTCGATCAGGCAGAGTTCCGCTTCCTCCCGGGCGCGATTGCAGAACACCTCACATCAACCGGCGGCACCATGCACGAGCGCGGTTCGCAGACGCCGATCTCCGAACTCATCGCGCGCGGCGCAGCTGGTTCGAGCGGGACGGTCATTGAGCCGTATGCCATTCAGCAGAAGTTCCCCTCGCCTTTCATGCATGTGCATTACGCGCGCGGCTGTTCGCTGGCTGAGGCGTTTTATCAATCGGTGCAGGGGCCGTATCAACTGCTCATCATTGGCGATCCTTTGTGTGCACCCTGGGCCAAACGGCCGATTGTCCAGGTCCGCGATCTCCGCGCGGGTCAGACGATGAGCGGCGTTGTCACATGCACGCCAACTGTCGGAGCAGGCGGTCCAGCTGTAAAGGGCTTCGAGATCTTTGTCGATGGCAGACGCGTCGGCGCTTCGCCTCCGGGCGCCAACATGCGTTTTGATTCGAGCGATCTTTCGGACGGCTGGCATGAGCTGCGCCTTGTTGCAGTTGTTGATGATCTCATCGAAACGCAAGGCCATTTCATTCTGCCAATCATCATCGACAATCATAATCGCGCGACGACACTGCGTGCATCTTCCACGCGGGTTGCGTTGAGCGATTCGATCACATTTGACGCTGAATCTGCGGGCGCTGAGAAGATTGACATTGTCCACAACAGCCGTGTTGTTGCAACAGTTGATGGCGCGGGCGGCAAGGTGGATGTGCCAGCTGCAACGTTCGGGCCAGGCAATGTCGTCGTGTTCGCTCATGCATCACACGCTGCTGATGCTGATGCTGATGCTGCGGGCGATGCTGTTGATGATGTGTCCATCTCGAGTCCGCCGATCGCGCTTTCGATTGATGTCGGGGCTGCATTGCCACCTGTGGATCCGCCCCGCAATGCCCAGCCGGGCTTCGTTGTCACCAGCGGCGGTGAGACGTACCAGGTGCGTGGCGATACGATTCGCGGTCGCTGGCTGCGCGACCTCGGCGTTGCAGATGGCCAGGATTTCACAATCGAAGGCTGGTTCCTGGCAGAGCAGGATGATCTCTTTCAGTTGCAGTTTCGTATGCCCCGGCAGGTGACCATCGAGATTGATGGGAACAAAACAGATTTGGGTCGCCGAGCGGGCTGGCGATATGTTCCGCTGCCATTGGGTCGTGGCATGCACCGCCTGCGCATTATTGTGACTGGCCCTGGCCCGGCAGTGCTCGATGCCCGTCTCGGCAGCCGCGGAACAAAGCGCTTGAATGGCGAGGCATTTACGCACGCGGGACGATGATGCGCGCCCGAGCGACATGTTTCGCACAGAACGCGTGACTTTGCGCACTGCGAGTGGTCTCTCGCTCTGCCATTCTGTTCAATCTGCAAATGAATCTCGCTTCGTTGGTTGCTGCATGGTGTCGCACCGGCAGCGCGTTGGTTGCGCACTGCGCCTGCCTGTCCTCCAGAGGTGGAGGCACACGCACACATGTACGATCTTGCACCATTCCGCGACATTCCCCTTGATGCTGATCTGCTTGAACATCTGCTGGACGAGCATCGCGGCGTGCGACTGCCGCGGCTGGCCCGTCTTTGGCGTTACTTCCGCAACGACCTTGCAGCCCCCGACGCTGCAGGCGGTTCGAGTGGCGCGCCTGCGCAATGTGCTGGTCTGCCACAACGGCTGCGCAGTGGTTCAGCGCTGAGTGATGATCGCATTCGCCGCGAAGTTGTGATCGAGAACGACATTGGCTGGCGCATTCAGACGCTGGTCGACTTCATGTTTCCCGCGCCGCTGCGCATCAACAGTACAGCCCGCGATGCATCGCTGCGAGCCCGCATTGAGCAGGCGCTCACTCTCATCATCAATGCCAACGGCGGCATGGGACTCTGGCAGGACATTGCGCTGCTGGGGTCGGTGTATGGACACATCGATCTTCTGGTTGATGCATCCGCACTATTCGTCAGTCCGCACACACACCAGCATCAGAAGCATCAGCAGCATGCGTCGCCCGGGGAGGCCGCGTCAGACCCTTTGCACAGCCGCACATTGGCAACAGCCCTGCGGAACATTCGTATCCAGGCGGTCGAGGCACCCCGGGCGATCGCGCTGCTGCACCCCCATGACTATCGCGCGGTGGATGCGTTCATCGTGCATCACGAACAGCTCACCAATGACGTTGCCCGCGATCCTTTGATGAAGACGCTCTTCGGTCTGCCCCTGGCATGGCCATTCGTTCGCCGTGATGCGTTGCGCAGACAGCGACGCACCATTGCGGTCACGGAAATCTACTCGGCAGATCATGTGCAGCGATATGAAGATGAACGCCTTGTGAGTGAGCACATCAATCACCTCGGCCGCGTGCCGGTTGTACACATTCAGAATCTCGCGCAGCCATTCACACATGAGGGACTGAGCGATGTTGAGCCGCTCATTCCGCTGCAGGATGAACTCAACACGCGCCTGTCTGATCGGGCCAACCGCGTGACCATGCAGAGCTTCCGCATGTGGCTGGGCAAGGGCATCGAGGGCTTTACGGATCGGCCCATCGGTCCCGGCCAGATGTGGATGACTGACAACGAAGATGCATCCATCGAGTCGTTTGGCGGCGATGCAGATTCACCCAGCGAACGTCAGCACATCGAAGATCTGCGAGAAGCCCTCGACAAGACCTCGGGTGTGACGCCTGCAGCAGCTGGACACATCAACGCCAAGGTCGGCAACCTCACATCCGAAAATGCCCTGCGCATTTCACTCATGGGCACCATCGCCAAAGTGAAACGTAAACGCATCACCTACGGGCGCGGCATCGCGCAACTGTGCGAACTGCTGCTGCATGCACTCGATCGTTCAGGAACGTTGCCAACCCGCGCAGCCGATCGCAATGTCGAACTTGCCTGGCCCGATCCACTGCCTGCTGATGAGAGCCGTCGCCTTGATGATGCCTTGCGCAAGGCTGAGCTGGGCGTGCCACTTGACACACTGCGGGCTGAGCTTGGCTACGGCGACGTGTAGGCGCTTGTTCCGCCCGCGCTGACGACGCTGCAACACACCATCACTGGAGACGATTCGAACCATGAACGAAACTGAACGACACACCGCCGCCCCGAATGCAGATGCAGCACAATCTGACGCCCATACGCCCGAGCTTGCAGAAGCCAGGCAGCAGATCGCCAAACTGCTGCGCGAGAAGCAGATCGAGGCAGTCCTGCAGCAGCGCGGTGCTGTTGATATTGATGTCGCTCGCATGCTCGTCGAGCGTGCCCTTGAAGATGCGTACGCATCACAGGATGACAACGTTCATGCTGTTGAAGCGATCATCGATGATCTTGCTCAGGCCAAATCGTTTCTGTTCAGAGACCAGGAACAGCGATTGCCTGGCACATCAAGTGCATCAGCCGCCCGCATCAGCGAGAGCGATCGGCCCGACCACATCGAGCATGCAGCTGCGGAAGCATTTGCAGCGGGAGGCCGCCGCACCGAACTTCGCCGCTATCTGCAGTTGCGACGACGGATGTTCCCGAAGCGCGAATGAGATTCGTCCTTCCGTCGCCGCTCGCACATTGAACACACATCACATCGACCAACGGAGATTCGCACATGTCATTCACAGGCAAAGCCACCTATTCAGCCGGTTCCACCCTTCCCGAGATCGCAGAAGATGTCAGCGACATCATTGCCATCGTCAGCCCCTTCGAAACGCCGCTGCTGGCCCTGCTCGGTGATTCCAGTCGCGCAGCCACCAGCACGGTGCACGAGTGGCTCGAAGACACACTTCTGCCTAACACCGATGCAGTTGATGATGTCCTCATCGGCGACCCGGCCACCGAAACCACCTTCACAGTTGAGAATGGCAGTCGCTTCCGCGTGGGCGATCAGATCATGCTCGAAGGCAAGGAAGCTGAACGCATGCTGGTCACGGGCGTGTCCGGCAACGACCTGACCGTCACGCGCGGCTACGGCGGGACGTCGACTGTCTCGCTGGCGAATGACGACGTCATTCGCATCCTCGGCAATGCAGCACTTGAAGGGGCGGATGCAGATTCTGCACGGTTCACCAATCGCTCGCGCTACTCGAACTACACGCAGATCTTCGCAGCCACGGTGGAAGTCTCGGGCAGCCAGCTGGCAGCACAGACGCTCTCGCTTGCAGATGAAATGGAGTTTCAGAAGGCTGAGCGTCTGCGCGAGTTGCTGCGTGATCTTGAGAACAGCGTGATCAACGGCGTGGCTGCAGCTGCCAACCCCCAGGGCAGTTCCACCATTCGTCGCACCATGCGTGGCATTCGCAGCTCGATTGCATCCAACCTCTTTGCACCGGGCATTGGCGACATTCCCGCCGGTGGCGGCGCATCGTCTGATGAACTCAATGAAGCCGTGCTCAACGCAGCCCTGCGGGCCATCTGGGACCAGTCGGCAGCACGCATCGACACCATCGTGTGTGGCGGCATTCAGAAACGCCGCATCAATCAGTTCATCTCAACCAATCAGCGATTCATCGACGATGATGTGCGCTACCGCTCGATGGTGGATGTGTACGAATCCGACTTCGGCATCTGTCAGGTGGTGATGAGCCGCTGGGTGCCGGCTGATGCAGTGCTGCTGCTCGACAGTTCGCGCATCGATGTCATGCCAATGCGCGGGCGCAGCTTCCAGTTCAAGCCGCTGGCCACGTCGGGCGACAGCGAAGTCGGCCAGGTGCTTGGCGAATACACCCTCGAGTTCCGCAACGAAAACGCGCATGGCATCATCAGCGGCCTGGGCACCTCAGTCTGATCACACGCTTCTCCTCACCTCACCTCACCTCTCCTCTCGGCGCACCTGCTCCAGCACTCGGGCTGGAGCAGGCTGCTCATTCATCCTGTTCGCCATCTCCTTTGCGGAGCCTTCTCATTATGCTTATCAACGATGTTGATCTTCTTCGTCTCGATCCATCACTCTTCACTGCAGCTGCGAGCCTGGCAACGGTGCTTGCGAGCGGCAGCGATGGCGCTGTCGCCGCAACAGCCCTCAGCAGCGCGTCCAGCGACTTTGCAACGCTCAGTATTGATGATGGACATGTGATTGTCATTGCAGGCACGCCTTGTGAAGTGACGCAGCGGACCAGCGCCACGGGACTGGATGTCGCGCTGCCACGCTCGAGCGATGCTGGAACTGCTGTCGGGCCGGGCGATGGCAGTGCGCTGGCGTTCTCCGTGCTGAGTTTCGAGAGGCAGATCGCGCAGCAGGAGATGTGGGTGCTGGGCGCACTGGGCATTGATGCAGACCATCCTGGTACGCCGCTGGATGAGACTGCGATTATTGATACTGAACCTGTGCGTTCCATGATCGCTCATCGCGTGCTGGCCTCGGTGTATGAAGCAGCAAGCGCAGGTGACACTGCCGATGCGTCGCTGGCGCAACGGGCTGTTCTGGCCCGGCGAAACGCGACAGACGCAATGAGCCGCACCGTTGCGTGGCTGGACATCGATGGCGATGGTGTGCCCGACGCTACACGCCGCATTGATGTCGTGATCTTCGCGCGTGCCTGATTGGCTGCAGCAGATTCACAACCACCACCGGAGTTTCGAGCCATGCGCCGCAGATTTGTTGCCTTGACATTTGTATTCACCTCGTTGCTGTGCACGTCCTGCGCGCAGACCACAATCGAGCGTACTCCCGATGGCAGCTTTCGCTATTACTCGACGCGCGACAGTCAGCTGGATGCTCTCACGCTGGCGCGCGATGCAGATGGCGCGATTGAGCTCACCGTGAATGGCGCCTCCGGCTCCGCATCGCCAGTGATTCAGTCCCAGGCAGCATTGCTGGAAGCATTG
Organism: Phycisphaerales bacterium; assembly: GCA_051004555.1. Lineage (GTDB taxonomy): Bacteria > Planctomycetota > Phycisphaerae > Phycisphaerales > SM1A02 > JBPCKF01. The sequence goes on from JBPCKF010000099.1 coordinate 22,768, forward strand.
CTCGAAGCTGCGTTTACAGCTGGAGCACGCAGTGTCACCGGGCGGTGAATGCGAGGGCGCAGGCGTGCTTCGTAACCGTGTTTTCAAATTCCTTTCAAGCAGGTTTCATGACTATGTCAACTGCGTCAACTGCAACGCGCTTCATCCGCGACTTCATTTTCATCTTCGGCGGCTTCACGCAGACGGCGGGCAGCGACAGTGGCATGATGCGCCTGTGGGCACGACTGTTTCGATGGAGGGCGACATCACTCGCCCACGCCGCCACGCTCATCCTGCCGCGTCGGTGGAAGGACGATCCCGAAGAGATGACACATCTGCTGGAGCGGCATGTTCATCACACGCTCCCGCCACGCATCGTGATTGCGGGCTATTCATGGGGAGCAGGTTACGGCGCGATTCGTCTTGCAAAGCGGCTGCGCAAAGCAGGTCACGATGTCGATCTGATGATTCTGGTCGATCCGGTCTATCGTTCCCGGCTGCCAGCTGGTTTTCGATTGCTTGCGTTCACAACATGGTTTGGCATCCGCGTGCCGGACAATGTGAAGAACATCATCGTCTGGCGTCAGTCAAATCACGGTCCGCGCGGGACGCACATCATTGCTGAGGATGCCAATGCAACGACCTTCATTGGGGAACACGATCTTTCGTCACTCGGGCTCACGCATGCGACGATTCAATATCATACGGAAATGCTCGACGACTCCATGACACGCATCGTCGCGCAGCTCACTTCCCCGCAACTTCCATTAGAACTCCGTTCACGACGGTAACAGCCATGCATACACACACTTCTCCATCATCATCAATATCATCATCATCATCATCTTCACCTTCGTTTCTTGTATCATGTCTGCTGATCGGGCTGATTGCAACGCTGCCTCTGCTCTCGACATGCGATGCTTCGAGCGATCCGTCGCAGCAGCCAGAGAAGGCCGCTAACATGGAACTGTCCGATGCGGAGCGTGGCGCAGTGGAACAGGCCGCTGATGATGACGCCGCGAGTCTCATCGCAGCACTTGAGCGCAGGATCGTAGAGCTCGAATCCGATCTCCAGGCAGCCCGGGCCGCGATCGTTGAGTTGCAACAGGCCGCAGCAGAACGCGCAATCACAAACCTGACGCCGCCAGCAGCGTCCGATGCCCGTGTTGAGCCATTCACGATCTATCACCACGTCGATCAGGAACTGCGCAATGGTGCTGCATCGCTCCACGCTGGCGCAGTGTGGATGCCCATGCTTCCCAACAAGGTTTTTCGCGCCGAACGGGCGGGCTCGTGGACTGATGTCTCGGCTGAGAATATTCAGGCTGAGATGAATCGCATCGGCATTCCCGTGACGTACGACGGTCCGATCCTGCTCGACTACGAACCCTGGGGCCCCAGCCGCGAATGGAACGCTGAAATCGGCATTCCTGCGATGATCCGCGCTGTCGAAGCGGTGAGGCAGCGCTGTCCCAACGCAAAGATCGCGCTGCATGGCATTCCCGCCACGCGCACAACTGTGAACGCGCGCACCACTCGCCCCGAAGCCGATGAATGGTCTGACATCTGGCCCCACGTTGACTTCATTGCGCCGCAGATTTACACGAGCTCAACAGAGTGGCCAGCGTTCCCGCTTGAGAAACTCATGGGGATGGCCATGGAGGTCGGCCGTGCACGCAATCTGCCTGTGCTGCCGGTTGTTCGCTTCCGCACGACAAATGAAGAGTGGCTGGCGACTGATCTGATCATCGAGCGTCTGGGGCAACTTCGTGCAGCCGGGGCAGATGGAATCATCGTGTGGGACATCCGCAAGTCGCGCGAGGATCGGCCCGATGCAGAAATCGCAGCCCGACTGCGAGCCGTCACCGCAGCCATGCTACAGGACAACTGAGCGACCGAGTACGCGCGTGTGTATGCGCTGCTCTCAAGCTGATTCTTCAATTCGTGCTTCCTTCTCCGCTCTCTCTGCGCACCCAGCAGAAATGCTGCGCCATCATTTGAATCGAATACGTCACGGAGAAACTGAGCCATGCAAACACCAATCGCGCGATTCAACCTCGTTCCCTGGCAAGAGTTGCACGCGGGCAGCGCTGTCGGCGTCGTAGCCTTTCATCGCAACGGCATCGAACGCGTGCAGTTCCGCCTGCATGAGTGGAGCTGTGACGTCATTCTGCCCACGTACAACCCTGCCAGCCGCACCGTCGAATACTGGTGCACGCTGCCAGCTGCTGCAAAGAACGATGGCGCAATCATCGCTGTGATTCATCCACGCTGCGGCAGCAGTCGCGATGTCCGCGTGCTGTCATCTGACCTCAGTCAGCCACCCGACCATCTGCGCATCGTGCGGAACGAGGTGATTACGGGCAAACTTCAGCCACGCAAAGGCGAACGCTTCTTATGGCTCGATTCATGCACCCTCAAGGGTGGCGACCACTGGCGTGGCGGATGGTGGGAGCGCATCTTCACAACCGACTGCGTCGGTGATGGCAGTGGAAGCGAGGGCCGTTTCTTTCTCGAATGCGAACTGGCCCGCCACTGCAGCGTGCACAACTTCGCAAGCGATGCCTTCCGAGACTGTGCGATGGTTATTGGTGGCGAATGCACCAATCAGATCGCAAGCGGCGTCGATCATGCCGATTGTGTGCAGCTGCTGCAGCCACTCGATGATGTCATCATCTACGGCCTCTCGGCCATCGATCGCATCGCAGAGCAGGGCCTGTTCTGTCGCGGTGCAGATGTGGTTCGCAACAATGTTGCGATCGTCGACAACCGCTTTCACCTCAGTGGCTACCCATCGCAGAATCAGTGGATGGATCGCGTTCATCACATGGTGATGACGCACAACGAGTTTCGCGGTGCGCCCCTCACTATCAAAATGGGAGACAGCAAGGCCAGCGGCTTTGCAGGTTCAACTGATGTCCTCATCGAGCGCAATCTGTTCCAATGGCTGTCTGTGATCGATGCCCGCAGTAGCGTGGTTGATGTTGCGGCCCTCGCGCCTGACGTTTGCATTGATGACAATGCGTTCCTCAACGCCTGGCCAGCCAACGTCGCCCGCGAGCGCCAAGGCAGGCCGATCGGCAGACTTCTGGGGACGCGCGCAGTGCAGCTCGACGCATAGAAACTCCAAGCGAGGGGAGAATCCCACATGACAGAACAATCGCTGATGGCCATCTCACAGTTTGGCGCAGCTGGACTCATCGGCATGCTATGGATTCTGGAAAGGCGTCAGGCAATGCAGCGCGAGCGACAGCTTGATGAAACCCATCGACGCATCATGGAAGAAGAGCGCGACAACCGCCTGTTGATGGACATCGTTCGCGAGAACACCCGCGCCATCAGCTGCCTTGAGCGAAGTCAGCGCGAGATGACACGCCTGCTGCGCGCGATTGCTGCTCGCCGCAGGCCGGCCAGATCAACGGCATCAGAGACTGCTGGTTACTCGAAGGCTGAATGAGCGCCGCCGCGATATGCTTGTGCGTGAACGCGCAGCGGAATCTCCAACTTTGCATGTGGTTGAGTGCGTCCATGGTGCTGCTGCTGCTTCTGTGCACCATCAGCGGATGCAGCGCCAGCAAAACCCGCGGCACCCAGGGCCCAGGCGGTCAAAGGAGTGGCGTGACATTTTCCAATGGCGTTGGCAATGCAGCGATCACAGCCAACGAAACCTCGATCGCAGCGGGCGGGTCAGTCCTAGCTGCACAGTGGCCATTTTGGCCGACCGGCATGCGGATTCACCCCCTCACCATGCGCTGGAGCGATCGCGCGACGGGCGCGCCCTATATCGAAGCGCGGCTGGAGTTTCTCGATGCATTCGGGCACACAGCCAAGACAGTCTGTCAGGTGCGCTTCGAGCTTTTTGAGAGCAGCCCGAGTTCAGCAGATGCTGAGGCGTTCCGCACATGGAGTATCGACATTCGCGATCCCGGTCAGAACGCGCTGCATTATGATGCCATCACGCGCACCTACCTTTTCCGCCTCGCGCTGGAACAGCCTTTGGATGACCAGACCACCTGGCACCTGCGCGGCCGCGTGCTGTCGGTTGATGGCAGGACGTTTGAAGATCTGTTTGAGATCTAACCTCTGCGGAATCGCGTTTTCGTCATTCCCGCGCAGCGCGTGAATGACACATCATCCCGCTCGGCCTTACTCTTCCGCGGGTTTGATCTGCCAGTATTCGAGGTCGTATGGCGCCTGTCTTCCGAAGATGGTGACGAGTACGCGTACTCTGCCTTTGTCGGGGAAGAGTTCATCGACCGTGCCGTCGTAGTTGGCAAAGGGACCATCGACCACTTTCACATGATCGCCGCGCTTGAACTCCATCTTGACGGTGGGGGCTTCGTCTGGTTTCTTTGAGTCGTGAAGCATCTTCTCGACTTCATCAGGCTTCATGGGTGTGGGCCGGCCGGCTGTGCCGACGAAGTCGCCCACGCCTGTGGTTTCCTTGATGAGAAAGAAAACATCCTGGGGGATGCGGCCATCTTCTTCCAGACGCATCTCGACGAAAACATAGCCCGGGTAGAGCTTGGTTTCGGTGATGCGGGTCTTGCCGTTCTTGAAGGTCTTGGTCTTTTCGGTGGGCACCATGATGCGGCCGACACGTTCCGCCAGACCCTCGATCTGAACCTTTCGCAGCAGTGTCTCGCGGACGGAAGACTCTTTGTTGGAGGCGACGCGAAGGACGAACCAGTCCATCCCGTCGCGATACATCGGCAGTTCGGTCTGCTCGCCGCCGTTCACGTTGATGTCATCTGTCATGGTCATGAGACTCGACTCGATGTTGAAAAGGGGGAGACAGTGAAAGAATGCGTGCTCAGGTTTCCAGTACGTTCAACGCCCGGAAAATCGGCGAGTAAATCAGATAGTCAAAGATGAGAATGAAAATCGCAATGAAGATCGTCAGTCCGATGACCACCCAGGTCATGCCGAAGACTTCGCGGCGGGTCGACCAGTTGACCTTTTTCATTTCGCCTTCTGTCGCGATGAGAAAATCGACGGATCGCTTCTTGAGGCCGATGAAGAAGTAAATGAGACTTCCCGCAAGCAGCGCCACAATGAGGAACGCGCCCGCCCGCATGTAGATCGGTTCGAGATTCGCAACGCGCCAGCCTGCGATCTGATTGCCCAGCCATGCTCCACCCATGAGCGCAATCAGGCCAAAGAAAATGGCAGACATCACACGTGTCCAGTAGCCCTGACCCGGTTTGTAGATGTTGGGACCCATGATGATTAGATTCCGGCTTTGAGTGAGGGACGCAGCGAGTGGAGGCAGAACACGCCAGGAGTGACTCGAACACTCAACCTGCGGATTTGGAATCCGCTGCTCTGCCAATTGAGCTACTGGCGTTTGGAACGAGCAGCTGGTGTTTGACCGCTCGCGTTACTTGCGCTTGATCTTGTGCAGGGTGTGTTTGCGCAAGCGCGGGCAATACTTCTGCATGCCTGCCTTGAGTTTCTCATCAATGCCACCCTTTACGCGAATACTGGTGCGATAGTTCAGATCACCACTCTCGCTGCATTGCAGCCAGACATATTCGCGATCATCTGTTTTCTTGGCCATGACTGGCTCCTCACAACGTCGGGGAAGCCCGGGTCAGGCCTCTGGCGTGATGTGCCTGACCCGGGTTCATATCGGATAAATACAGCAAACTATTCGATGATCTTGGCGACCACGCCCGAGCCGACGGTACGGCCACCTTCGCGGACCGCGAAGCGAAGACCCTCTTCCATGGCGATGGGCTTGTCTTCAAGGTCGACGGTCATCGAGATGTTGTCGCCGGGCATGCACATCTCCGCGCCGCCGCCGAGTTCGAGCTTGCCCGTGATGTCGGTGGTGCGGAAGTAGAACTGGGGCTTGTACCCGGTAAGGAAGGGGGTGTGACGGCCACCTTCTTCTTTGGTAAGCACATAGACCTCAGCCTCGAACTTGGTATGGGGCGTGATGGAACCGGGCTTGCACAGCACCTGGCCGCGCTCGACCTCTTCCTTTTCAACGCCACGCAACAGTGCGCCAACGTTGTCGCCAGCCATACCCGAGTCGAGTGTCTTGTTGAACATTTCAACACCCGTGCAGACGGTCTTGCGTGTGGGATTGATGCCGACGATTTCGATGTCGTCGCCAACCTTCACCATGCCGCGTTCGATGCGGCCGGTGACCACAGTGCCGCGTCCCTTGATCGAGAAGACGTCTTCCACGGGCATGAGGAAGGGCTTGTCGGTCTCGCGTGGGGGTTCGAGGATGTATGTGTCGCAGGCGTCCATGAGGTCATCGATGCACTTGCCAGCCTCGTCGTCCTTGCCTTCTGACTCCATTGCCTTGAGGGCAGAGCCGCGGATGACAGGAATCTCGTCGCCGGGGAAGTCGTAGACGCTGAGCAGATCGCGCACTTCCAACTCGACCAAGTCGAGCAGTTCTTCATCGTCGACCATGTCGCACTTGTTCATGAAGACCACGATGCGCGGCACGCCGACCTGACGGGCCAGCAGGATGTGCTCACGCGTCTGGGGCATGGGACCATCGGTAGCAGCCACCACAAGAATGGCGCCGTCCATCTGAGCAGCACCGGTGATCATGTTCTTCACATAGTCAGCATGGCCGGGGCAGTCGACGTGTGCATAGTGACGGCTCGGGGTTTCATACTCCTGATGTGAGGTGGCGATGGTAATACCGCGCGCCTTCTCTTCAGGAGCGTTGTCGATCTGATCAAACTTTCGAGCCTGGCCCAGACCCTTGCTGGCCTGCCTCATGGTGATGGCAGCGGTGAGCGTGGTCTTGCCATGGTCGATGTGACCGATGGTGCCGATGTTGACGTGTGGCTTGGTTCGTTGAAAAACAGCCTTGGCCATTGCAGGGTCTCCCGATACTCGCGGAGGAGGTTGGGTTGTCCTCCCCACTGGACGGAGTGGTGAAAAGAAGGTGTGAGAAAGAAAGTTCTGAGTCGGTACAGGCAGCCGGCCCATCCGGTCAACCTGCTCAATGCCGATGATGATAGGCGGTCAATCTGCCTTCCCATCCGATTGAAAACGCCCCCGAACGGGGGCGATGTGCCAGTATAGCGTGCGTCGCAGAAAAGGCAATAGGCAACGATGATCACCGGCGGGACAGAGCCGCTGGGCGGGTAAGGCCCACCCCTTTGCATCATCCTGGCTCATCAGATCACGTGGCTGCTTCATCATCCTCAAAAAGGGCAAGGTACGGTGCGTACTTGTAGAGGCGATCGCGGCTCCGTCCCGTGATCTCTTCAAGCAAACCCAGTGCTTCGAGCTGGTTGATGAGCGAGCGGACAGTCACATCGGTGATACCAAGCCGGTGAACCGCTGCTTTCGCAGAAATGATCGGCTGTTGGTAAAGCGTCTCTAGCAGTCGCAGGGAGTTCTTCGCGCCGCGGCATTTATTCTGCACCAGGTCCCGATGGGATTCACGCATCTGTACAATCTCTCGGCCGGTCCTCGCGGAAGCGAGACTCACCTCGTACACACCCCGCAAAAAGAACTTGATCCACCCCTCCCAATCGCCATCTGTTCGGACCCTCATCAAGTGATCGTAGTATCTGGTTCGATGCTTCTTGAGATACGATGAGATGTAGAGCAAGGGGCGCCCGAGCACTTGACGCTGACACAGCAGGAAGGTGATAAGCAGTCGGCCGAGACGACCATTGCCATCCAGAAACGGATGGATGGTCTCGAACTGTGCATGAGCGATTGCACAGTGAAAAAGCACTGGCTCCGTCCGATGTTTCACCAAATACGCTTCGAAGTTGCTGAGCGCTGCTTTCAGTTCGGATACTGGAGGTGGCACGAAGATGGCAGCGAGAGCGGGAGCGTTTCCAACCGGTGCAGTCCGAAGTCCATGGCATTGATGTAGTTGACGACTTCGGGAAGATCCGCTGGATCATCATCCTGCATCCCTTGCAGTTCAAACTCAAGAACATCCTGAAGGCTGCTTTGTGTTCCCTCAATCTGCGAGCTGAGAACCGCTTCCTGACGGACATACATCGCAACAAACAAATCGGGATCGGGCAGGTTCGTCGAGACGCCATCAAGCCGTCCCAATGCGCGATCCGCATCGGACAGGAGTCTCAACATTTCCGCGTCGATTGCGATCGGCGGATCAGGTGGTAACGGTGATGGATGAAAGGCACGAACACCCTTCTGATTGATGAATCGCCCGGCTCGCATTCTCACACACACTACCTAAAAACAATTTGGTATGCCAGAGCCTTACCATAAAAAACTGCCAAAAATTTTGGTAACGCTCCTTCCAACCCCTCTCACAGCGTGTGGGGCGGGTCCACACGATGGCCCAACCAAAGGCCATGTCCACTCGCTCCCAAAGCCGCCGACGGGACTTGAACCCGTGACCTCACCCTTACCAAGGGTGTGCTCTACCACTGAGCTACGGCGGCAATCACATTCAGCCTCACACGCCCGTTCAATACTCATCATCATCGGCTGATCTGCTGGCCGATCGTAGCCTCGTTCGCCGCCAGCCGCCACGCGCGAACGATGGCAATCCAACCCGTTCGTCCAAAAAAGCAAACCCACGCGCTCGGGGGAAGTGCGCGTGGGTTTGCGGAAAGGGGAGCAAAGGAAATGTCAGTCAGTTACTCCGGTCCTGATCCTGAGAGGACATCAATACGGCCGGGCGCGATGATCGTGAGCTTCATGGCATCGTTGAACTGTTTGCTGCCGACGACCCCGACCAGCTGGCCCATCATTCGCGCCAGCTCGATGTCGCTGGCAGTCGGATCAAGGTATGCAAGCGTGCGGCCAGTCGAGGGGTCGGCCAGGCGAAGCAGCTGAGGCAGACGACGGCCATCGTAGACCGTCGATGCAGATACAACGCCAACTGCGGTGTACTGGCGAGCGCGATCAATCACGATGCGGGCAGATTCAGTGTTCTCTGCGGCCTGGTCAATGCGGGCCTTGACAGCATCGATCTCGAGCATCTGCGTTTGCAGATCAAGACGTGCATCCAGCAGTTGCACCCTTGCAGATGCAATGGCGCGCTCACGTTCAGAAACATTCTGCTGCGATGTCAGCGCTGCATAACGGGCCCGCAGGGGTTCGATCTCCGCCTGACGCAACGGCTCGCGCTTCAGCGTTTCGTAGGCAGCTTCCAGATCAGCCAGTGTGACATCCGTCGGGTCGACAATGTCATCCGTCGCAACAGCGTCTTGCGCAACTGCGACATCGCGCGGCGAGATCGTTGTCACATCGTTCGGCTGCAGGATATCGTTATCCCACGCAGGTGTGGCAATGTTTCCAGGCATGCTGTTGCCAGCTGGCACGTTGCGATCGGGGCTGATCGGATTGGTGCCCGATGGTGAGCGGCCACCCGGCTGATCGAGAATGGTATCAAGATCAGCGCCGGTCGCGTCATCATCAACCGCATTGTCCAGCAAAGTGTCATCGCCCACGGTATCAAGCGGGTTGGGAACTTCGACCGTGTCAGCGTCGACTGTTTCTGTAGTTGTTGTGGTTGGAGCGGGCGGATTGACAGGTTGGAGCGGCTGCACTTCGACAGGTGGCAGCGGTTCGATATTCTGCGGCGGCGGGGTGGTTGTCGTTGGAGTATTGGCAGCGTTCGATTGTGACTGTGGCGTCTGCTGCTGGGCGGGCGCGGTTCGCGCAGCTGCCCGCTCGCGTGCTGCTGCGATTTCTGCATCGGTAGCCTTGCGAATGAAGTTCAGGGAGACCCACCCTTCGCCCGTTTCCGGCAGGGCCACCATGTAATAGGATGCGCTGGCACCTTGCACTTCGCCAAGGATGGTCAGCACCTGCTCAGGTTCAACGCGTTCGACCCACTTCCAACTGCTTTCCGGATCGTTACGGCGTTCATAGTTGGGAGCAAGCACCTGCACGCGGCCGAGCGTCATGGCTGTTTTGCCATCGGGGTTCAGGCGAACTTCATCGCTCTTCACCAGGCCGAACAGATCATCAAACGCTTCACCCACAGTGCGGACACGAGCCCAGCCGAAGCGCTCTTCCGCGACGACGATGACATGCCCCTTCGTAAGTTTGCCGAATGGGTAATACGTTGTCCCTGCCCCGCAGCGGATGTACACATCATCGCCTGTGACGTAGCCAAGGTAGGGCTGACTCGACACCGTGGATGCAGCACCATCTTGCGCGAATGCAGGTGCATGCAGGCACAACGCGGTCGAAGCTGCTGCAACGACACACGCGCAAAGAGCCGCGCGCCGAAGGGTGTTTCCAATCGATGAGGATGACGAGAAGTCGTGGTTCATGCAGGATTCCTTTCCATGCAGAGGCTGAAGATTGCTCAGCCTCAGTAAGGTGACGTCAACCATGACGCGATAGCAAGTATACCAGATTTGGAGTCCGGCTGGACTGATTGGCAGCGAAAAATCAAGAAAACTTTCAAGAAGTCCACAGGCATGAAGTCGGCGGATCGGGTCGGAGATGAAGCCATAAACGAAACTCCAGTTTCTCCGAATCGCCCCTTGCGGTGAGCCTCCGCTTCTGGTAGGTTCTGGCCGTCGGTTACAACTCAACTCCCAAAGTTCACGGACGAACACACCATGCATGCATTCCGCATTCAGGGCGGCCAGCGACTTGCAGGCCGCATCGCCATCGACGGATCGAAAAACGCCAGCCTGCCACTGATGGCAGCAGCCCTGCTGACCGACTCGGAAATCACGCTGCGGCGGGTTCCCGACCTCTCTGACATTGCCAACATGGGACGGCTGCTGGGCGAACTTGGCTGCGCGGTCAAAGGCACCCACGGCACGATTTCGCTCAATACGACAGACACATCAGCCGTCCGGGCCCGCTATGACGTCGTCAAAACCATGCGGGCGAGTATCTGCGTGCTCGGCCCACTTCTTGCAAAGCGTGGCAGGGCGGAAGTCTCGATGCCGGGCGGATGCGTCTTTGGGGCGCGGCCGGTCGATCTGCATCTGCGTGGCCTCGAAGCACTGGGCGCCCGCATCGAACTCGACGGTGGCTACATCATCGCAACCGCGGAACGGCTGCGTGGAGCAACCATCTTCCTGGGCGGACCGTTTGGTTCAACTGTGCTTGGCACAGCCAACATCATGAGTGCAGCCACGCTCGCGGAAGGCACCACCATCATCGAATCCGCGGCCTGCGAACCCGAAATCGTCAACCTCGCAGACCTTCTCAACGAAATGGGTGCCCGCATTCGCGGCGCAGGGTCGCCACGCATCATCATCGAAGGTGTCGATGAACTGGGCGGAGCAGATCACTACGTCATGCCCGATCGCATCGTTGCAGGAACTTATGCCATCGCAGCCGCAATCACCAATGGCGAAGTGATTCTCGATGACTTCCCACTCGATTCCATGCTCGCGTTCGTCGATCGTCTCAATGAAGTTGGTGTGCACATCGATCAGATTGATCGCAATGAAGACACGCGCTATTGCAGTGTGCGCGTCACAAGCGAGCGAACGCTTCGGCCAACGCTCATCACCACCCAGCCGCATCCGGGCTTTCCCACAGACCTGCAGGCGCAGGTCATGTCCCTGCTGTGCCTGGCTGCGGGCAACAGCATCATCACCGAAAAGATTTATCCGGAACGATTCATGCACGTCGCAGAACTCAGCCGCATGGGCGCCCAATTGTTTCGTCAGGGGCCGACTGTGATGGTGCAGGGATGCCACGAACTGGTGGGAGCGCCCGTGATGGCGAGCGACTTGCGAGGCTCTGCATGTCTGGTGCTTGCGGGGCTGGCAGCCCGAGGCGAGACAATGGTGAGCCGTGTCTACCACCTCGATCGCGGCTACCCGCATATGGAAACAACACTTGCTGCTCTTGGCGCGAAGATCGAACGACTTGATGATCGCGAAATCACCGAAGAAGCAGCCGCCCGCGTTGCTCTGGCTGCGACATGAATCGGCTGGAAAGACGCGACGCGATGTATCATCACGCTCCATGAGCCATGTTCTCAGCGCAACGCACGCCCGTCCACTTGTGATTCTTCTGGGCGCGAGTAATGTCACGCGCAGCAGGTCAATTGTGATCGAATCAGCACGTGTGGCGCTCGGTGCTCACGCTATGGATGTGCTGGCAGCCATCGGTCACGGACGAAGCTATGGCATCACTTCAAGTTTCTGCGGAAGAGCGCTGCCGGGCATTCTGCAATGTGAACTTTGGAGCGCGCTGCAGGACCGTGAACGAAGCGGTAACGATGCTGTCTCAGTTGCTGATCGTCCTGCTGTGTACGCGCTGATTACCGACATCGGCAACGACATCATGTACGGGCAGACACCCCAGACGATTATTGAGTGGGTGGGCGAATGTGTCCGTCGCCTGGTATGCGTGCACGCGCAGGTGATCGTGACTGGCGTGCCTTTCCGTCGCATTGAGCGTGTGACGCCCGGGCAGTTCCGAATGGTGCAGCGCATCATGTTCAGCGGTTCGACGCTCAGTTATGATGCTGTGCACGATCGCGTCCGGACATTGCACGATGGCATCGCCCAACTGGCCCGCGGCACGCAGGGCGTAACGTATGTCGAACCGGATCCCGGCTGGTATGGCATCGATCCCATCCACCTTCATCGAGAGGCGTGGCCAGTGGCGTGGCGTGCCATGCTCGCGCCCTGGCGAAAGGGTAATAGTGGGAATGGCGAGGTGACTACTGCGATGGCCCGACCTTCGCTGGATGGCTGGACGCGTCTGAGGCTGTCGAGGCCAGCTGGGTGGAAACAGTTTGGTCGTGTACGATCGTGCATCCAGCCGGACTGCCGTCTGCGCGGCGGCACGCTTGTCTATCAGTACTGAGCCGCGTGATCGGTTACCATCATCACCATGCAGTCGGCCCCACGCCAATCCAGCAGTGTCATCATCATCGGAGCGGGTCTGGCTGGATCTCTGCTGGCGTGTTATCTGGCCAGGCGCAACTGCAGCGTGCAACTGATCGAACGCAGAGCAGATCCGAGGTCGGCTGGATTCATCGGCGGTCGCTCGATCAATCTCGCCCTTTCAACACGCGGGTTGACAGCCCTGGCTGGTGTCGGACTTGATGATGTTGTCCGCGCTGAGGCGGTTGCGATGAAGGGCAGGCTCATGCACGCGCGCGATGGCAGCCTTGCGTTTCAGTACTACAGCCGAAAGACAAATGAATCGCTGCTGTCTGTATCGCGCAGCCAACTCAATCTCACGCTCCTCAACGCAGCAGCAGCGCATGAAGATGTTGAACTCGTTTTCCAGACAGCATGCGTCAGTCTTGATGTAGAGAACAACACCGTTTCGCTCGAAGGAAACAGCGGCGCGATCACGCACGCAACGGCGGATCTCATCATCGGAGCTGATGGCGCATATTCAGCTGTGCGGCAATCTTTGCAGTTGGGCGCAGGAAACGGGCAGTTCAACTTCAGCCAGTCCTACCTCGATCATGGCTATAAGGAACTGACGATTCCGCCTGATGGTGACGGGGGCTTTGCGATGCAGTCCGATGCCCTGCACATCTGGCCGCGCGGCCAGTCAATGATGATCGCACTTCCCAATGCTGATGGTTCGTTTACCTGCACATTGTTCTGGCCCCTCGAACAGTTTGCACAACTCGACACAGCTGCGAAGGTCGAAGCGTTTTTCGCGCGCGAGTATGCCGATGCTGTGCCATTGATCCCTGATCTTGCTGATCTGTTTCAGCACAACCCCGTTGGCCCTCTGGTCACGATGCGCTGCTTTCCCTGGCAGATGGGCGGGCGGGTGCTGCTTGTGGGCGATGCGGCTCACGCCATTGTTCCGTTTTATGGTCAGGGCATGAACGCTGCATTTGAAGATTGCCGCCTGTTTGATGCAGCGATTGATGATGCAAATGGCGATCTCGCGGTTGCAGTTGCGCGATTTGCTGGCGATCGCGTCCATGATGTCGAAGCGATTGCGGACATGGCTCTGGATAACTTCATCGAAATGCGCGATCGCACTGCATCACCCTGGTTTCGCCTGCGCAAGCGCATCAGTAACTTCATGCATCAGCATGTGGGCGTACAGTCGCTCTATCACATGGTCACTTTCACGAATATTCCCTATGCCAAAGCCCGCAGCATTTCGCAGCAGCGCACCCGCGCAGCAGGATGGGTGGGCGTGGTTGTGCTCATGCTGCTCCTGCTCATCATCGCCTATCTTCTCGGGCGCAGCGCAGGCGCCCCTGCCATCGGAATACCCGCATGACGACTCCCGAGCCTTTGACATATTCAACCTATCTGAAGTTGCCTGAACTGCTGAAGCTGCAGCACGTGCTTTCCGATCCGGCTGAACACGATGAACTTCTGTTTATCGTGATTCATCAGACATATGAGTTGTGGTTTCTTGAAGTGTTGCACGAGCTTGATGGCGTGATGCAACGACTGCGCTGCAACGATCTGTACGGTTCCATTCACACCTTCAAGCGGCTGCGCACCGTCATGAAGGTGCTGGTGTCTCAACTGGACATTCTCGAAACCATGACACCAACCAGCTTTGCCAGTTTTCGGGCCCGCCTCGAAACATCCTCAGGCTTTCAATCTGCCCAGTTTCGCGAAATCGAGTTTGCTCTGGGTTACAAACGCAGCAATGTTGTAAAGTATCTGAAGGAAAGTGATCCGCAAACCGCCGCAGTGATGAGACGGCTGGACGAGCCTGATGTTGTCGATGCGTTTTACGCGTTTCTCGTTCATCATGGTGCAGATGCAGATGCCATCGCATCTGAATCGAGCGATCAGCCCGATGGACCGCGCCAGGGGATTCCATCTGTACAGGATTGCCTGGTTCACCTTTACCGCACGCGGCCAGACCTGGTCATTCTCTTTGAACTCATGGCCGACTTCGATGAAGGACTGCAGGAGTGGCGTTACCGTCACGTCAAGATCGTCGAACGCACCATTGGCGTCAAGCCCGGCACAGGCGGCTCGCCCGGCGTCGAGTTTCTCAAAAAGTCTCTCTTTCAACCGATCTTTCCGGATCTGTGGCAGATTCGAGTGCGACTGTGATGCGCAAATGACCCAGCATCTGTATGACATCTCGCCGCCCCTCACCGAAACAACAAAGGTCTTCCCGGGCGATACACCCCTTGATCGTGATGTGCTGATGGATATCGCGCGCGGCGATCACGTCACCGTCTCAACGCTGCGCGGCACGGTTCACCTGGGCGCTCACGCAGATGCGCCCAGCCACTATGGCAGAGCGGGCAGAACCATCGATCAACAGCCACTGGCGCTGTACATTGGCCTTTGCATGGTGATGCCTGTGCAGATGCAGCGCAATCAACTGATCCAGCCGCATCATCTTCCACCTTCAGATGTCGCGCTGCCGCCACGCGTTCTCTTGAGTACGGGGACGTTTCCTGATCCAACGGTGTGGAATGACGACTTTGCAGCCCTCGCGCCGGAGACGGTCGATGTACTGGCCGATCGAGGCGTGAAGCTTGTGGGGATTGACACGCCCAGCGTCGACCCCGCAACGTCCAAAGAGCTGCCCGCGCACGCGCGCTTCCTGGCGCGCGATGTTGCGATTCTTGAAGGACTGATGCTGTGCGACGTCCCTCCCGGCATGTATGAACTGATTGCTCTGCCCCTGCGTCTGGTGGGCTTTGATGGCAGCCCGGTGCGTGCTGTCCTGCGCGGACATGGCTTCGATCCGTCACTGTGACATCACATCAGAGCCGCGCACGCAGTAAGCGGTCCGACCGCCGCGACGCCCAACTCGGTTGTTTCGCAATCGCCAATCTCACTCAACACCGATACGCACGCGATCAATCTCCGCGATGAATCCGCTTGTCGAGAATGTCGCGATCACAACATGTTTCATGCACAGTTCGATCTCGCCTGTGGTTGCGTTGATGTATCCACTTGCGTCATCAATTGCGTGATTGTTGGTTTCTTCAGTCGTGCCTGCTGGGAACGTATGAATGGTGTCAAACACCTTCGTATTCCAGTTGCGCAGGCGGAGGGTTGCAGTGCCATTGGGATTATTCAGGCGACTTACAACGCGCAGATGAATGGTCTCTGCGTTGAGGTTCTCTGTTGTTGCTTTCACATTCGTTCGCAGTACATTCGGCTCTGAACTCAGAAAGCCATAGGCTGATCGGGCCTTGAGGAGATTGCCATCAT